>NZ_JBIBIJ010000004.1:0-438771 GCF_042957465.1 Kitasatospora sp. NPDC008050 | reverse complement strand
GGGGACGTGGCCGGCGCCGCCACCGCCTTCGAACAACTGCTCACCGACCGCCTGCGGATCCTCGGACCGGACCACCCGGACACCCTCAACACCCGCCACAACCTCGCCTGGTGGCGCGGGCAGCTGGGGGATCCGACTACGGCCGCCACCGCCTTCGAGGAACTGCTGACCGACCGTCTGCGGAACCAGGGCCCCGACCACCCCGACACCCTCACCACCCGGGACAACCTCGCCCGCTGGCGAGGGCAGGCCGGGGACGTGGCCGGCGCCGCCACCGCCTTCGAACAACTGCTCACCGACCGCCTGCGGATCCTCGGACCGGACCACCCGGACACCCTCAACACCCGGCACAACCTCGCCTGGTGGCGGGTGCAGGCGGGAGATGTGGCCGGTGCCGCCACCGCCGCCAGGGAACTGCTGACCGACCGGCTGCGGATCCAGGGCCCCGACCACCCCGACACCCTCAACACCCGCCACAACCTCGCCCAGTGGCGCGGCCAGCTGGGGGATCCGAGCGGTGCCGCCACCGCCTTCGAACAGCTCCTGCCCGACCGCCTGCGGATCCAGGGACCGGACCACCCCGAGACCCTCAACACCCGCCACAACCTGGCCTTCTGGCGAGGGCAGGCCGGAAACGTCACCGGCGCCACCGCCGTTGCCGAGCAGTTGCTCGCCGACCGGCTGCGGGTGCTCGGGCCCGACCACCCCGGCACCCTCACCACCCGGAACAACCTCGCCTTCTGGCAAGGGGAAGCGGGAGACGCAGCCGGCGCCGCGGCCGCGTTCGAACAGCTGCTGGCCGACCACCTGCGCCTCCAGGGCCCGGACCACCCGGCCACCCTCATCGCCCAGAACAACCTCGCCACCTGGCGGAGCCGGGCGGGGGATGCCGCCGGTGCCGCCACCGCCGCCGAGGAACTGCTCGCCGAGCTGACCCGGATCCAGGGCGCGGACCACCCGGACACCCTCACCATCCGCAACAACCTCGCGTCCTGGCGGGGGGAGGCGGGCGATGTGGTCGGCGCCGTGGCTGCCTTCGAGCTGCTGCTCACGGACCGGCTGCGGGTACTCGGAGCCGACCACCCCGACACCCTCGCCACCCGGAACAACCTCGCCTTCTGGCAAGGGGAGGCAGGGGATGCGGCCGGCGCCGCGGCTGCCTTCGAGCAGCTGCTCGCGGACCGGCTGCGCCTCCAGGGCCCGGACCACCCCGACACCCGCAGCACCCGGGACACCCTCGCCTTCTGGCAGGGAAAGGCCGAGCGCGGGAACGGGGATCAGGGCGGGAACGGGGATCAGGGCGGGGACGGGGGCGAGGACGGGGGCGAGGACGAGGGCGAGGGCGGGGACCAGGGCGGGGACTAGAGGCCGGCGTCGGTGGGCTCGGGGAGGGTCGGAACCGGCGTCTGGTTGAACGCGTAGTAGACCGCCAGCAGGCCGTGGACACCGAGCGCCAGCGGTGCCGAGACGAACGCGAGGAGCACGGTCAGCGGGTAGATCACCAGCCCCAGGCTGAAGCGGGCGCGGGTGGCACGAGCCGCCCGCCGGTCGACGCGGTCGTCGAAGCAGTCACCGGTGCGGGTGACGTGGAACCAGAACAGGACGAAGGCGACGGCGTGCGCGGCCATCGTGGCCCCGTAGACGGCGACCGCCAGATGCGCCGACGGCGCGGTGCGCAGGTTCTCCGCGACCAGCGCGGTGGGGAACGGCAGAGCGGCAACCACGAGCAGCAGCAGCAAGTTGAGGAAGACCAGGGTGCGGTCGACCCGCGCGATGTAGCTGAACACGGTGTGATGGTTCACCCACATCACACCGATCACCAGGAAGCTGACCACGTAGGCGCAGTACGAGGGCCACTCGCTGCCGAGCGCGTGCCACAACTCGTGGCCGGTGCGCGCCTTCGGCACGTCGATCTCCAGGACCAGCAGGGTGATCGCGATGGCGAACACGCCGTCACTGAACGCCTCGACCCGCCCCGAGTCGGTCGTGCCCGCAACCACCTGCCCGCTCGCCACCCGCCGAGGGTCTCAGGTCCCGTTCCCCGGGCCCGCGGCCACACGCGGAACACCGCGCGGGCCGTCCCACGTTCGGGCGATCACCGGTGGACGGCCGGGCCGGGGACCGCAGCCCGGCCCCGGCTTCCTGCCCCGGCCCCGGACCCGGGCAGGAAGCCCTGTCCGGGCCGGGGACGCGGCCGGGGACGCGGTACCGCTCAGTCGCCGAGGATCAGCTTTTCCAGCGCCGCACGGGCCCTGGCGTCCGAGCGGGCACGGGCGGTGACGGCGGCCGCCAGCTCGCGGGCCCACTCGTCCAGCGGGACCGGGCGCCGGGACAGCACCACACCGCGGACCACCCGGCACACCTCGCCCGCCGGCCGGCCCTGGGCCACGCTGAGGATCAGCCGCTGGTCCTCCATCGAGACCTCGACCCGCTCGATCCGGCCGGGCCGCCCCGCCACCCGGTCGCCCATGCTGCGCTTGCGCTCGACCACCACCGCGTCGGCCGGCAGCGCGTCGGCGAGCGCGCCGGTGAGCACCTGGGTGTACACCTCCAGGTCGGCCGCGTCCCGGCGCAGGGCGGCGGCGAGCAGGTCGATCGAACCCTCGCCCTCCGAGGCCGGTTCGATCTCGCCGTGGTCGGTCATGTCGCTCCTCGATGCGATCACGTGATGGTTGATTGGCGACGGACGGGCCGCCAGGCAGGATCCAGGGCCCGTCCGGCAGGATCCGCCGGGCAGGCCCTTGCAGCCTACGGGTCAGCCGTCCAGGCTCAGGACCATGGTGGGCCGCTCGATCTCGTGGTCGGGCCGCAGCGGCCGTACCGCCGTGCCGATCGCGAAGAACTCGGTGGTGTGCCCGCCCCAACGGTGGTTGTGGGCGTTCAGCTGAACGCCGACGATGCCCTCGGCCTGCAGCTCCTCCGCTTCCGCCTGCATGCGGGCCATCGCCAGCTCGCGCGCGTCGTAGAGCGCCTGGGTGTACTGCTCGATCTCCACGTTCTTGCCCATGTTGGAGAAGACCGAGCCGAGCTTCTGGTGCGCGATGTGGTAGACGCAGGTGCCCATGGTCATGCCGAGCGGCGCGTAGCCGGCCCGGATCAGCGTCCAGAAGTCCTGGCCCGACAGGTCGGAGGTGAACGGCTGGCCCTTGTTGTTGCGCCAGCTGGTGCCGCCGGGCGCCGGGTTGTCGGCCTTGACGGCGGTGCCGATCGCGATGAACTCGGCCACGTCGGTGCCGAACTCGCGGGCCTCCACGGTCAGCCGGACCCCGACGATGCCGTCCGCGCCCAGCTGGGCGGCCTCGGCCTCCATCCGGGTCATCGCCAGCTCACGCGCGTGGTACATCGCCTGACTGAGCGTCTCCAGCTCCTGGTTCTTGCCCCAGCGCCCGAGCTGGATCCCGACGTGGTAGATCGAGCTGCCCAGGACCAGGCCGATCGGCTGGAACCCGGCCTCCCGGACCAGCAGGAACTCGTTGACCGAGAGGTCGCTGGTGAAGATGGAGCCGGGCTTGCCGGGCTCCAACTCGGCCAGCCGTCGCATCGCGTCGGCGGGCACACCCTGCGCGGTGGGGTCGAAGGTGCTCATGTGGGTCGTTCTCCACTTCGTGTGAGCTGTGAGCTGGGTGCTGGGTGATGGGTGCTGGGTGCTGGGTGATGGGTGCTGAGTGGTGGCTGCTGGGTGGTGCCGTGCAGGGCGTCAGCCGCGGGTGCCCGGACGCCCGGCCCGGGCGAGGCGCCTGCGCAGCCGGTCGCCGCCGCCGTTCAGCGGCATGACCGTGAGCGTGCGCGGCTCGGCCGGCTTGGCGGCGAAGCGGGCGATCGCGGTGCCGATGAGGGTGCTCTCCGCGATGTGGTCCGTCTGCTCGCTGTTCTGGGAGCTGCCCAGGCAGCGCTCCTCCCAGACCCGGAGGTCGCTGTCGGCCAGGATCACGCCGTCGCCGCCCTGCGTCGCGCCCTGGCGGTGCAGCTGCGCGCGGGCGTCGGCCCGGACCAGGTGGACCAGGGCGGTCCAGCCCTCCATCTCCTGGTTGTTCCAGGAGTAGCGCTGCTGTCCGGTGCGGAAGTCGTCGTGGCGCACCCCGATCGACATCCCGACCAGCAGCTCCACCGGCACCCAGCCGGCGGTGATCAGCTTGGCGAAGCCCTGCCCGTCCAGGTGCGAGGTGAACGGGCGGCGCGGCCGCACCGATCCGGTGGCCCGCACCGCGGTGCCGATCACCTTGAACTCCAGGCAGTCCGGCGCCGCCGGGAACGGCGCCATGGTGAGCTGCGCCGCCACCACTCCGTCGCCGCCCAGGGCCGCGCACTCCGCGGTCATCCGGCCCAGCGCGGCGCCCCGCGCCGAGTCCATCACCTGCACCAGCGCGGCGGAGGGCCCGCCGTTGCCGGACAGGATGACGCCCGCCGGACCGTACACGCTCCGCGCCCAGCCCCGGCCGACGTAGCCGCAGGCGTGGTAGCCCCAGTACTGGCCGCTGCGGCCGACGTGATAGACCGCCGATCCCATCACCTGGCCGACCGGCTCGAACCCGACCGACTTGATCGCGGCGAACTCGCCGGTCGACAGTGCCGACGACCACGTCCCGCTGGCCCGTCCCTCGGCGACCCGCGCCGCGGCGGTGGGCGGCAGTCCCGACCCGCTCCACGACTCCGTCATGCGTTCACACCCGTTCTGTCCAGCCGGTCCGGCCGTTCCGGTCGGAGGCCCCCGGCGAGGTCCGACAAGGCACCTTATGCGGAACATCGGACCGGGCCACAGAGAGGTCACGCGTGCCGTTGGCGGACGGGTGAGCGGGCGGCTGCGCGGACGGGTGGCCGCACGGGGCGGGCGGCGGTTCCCACCTGATCCCGCTCTTCGTCAACGGGGGGATCGGGCCTGGTGGTTCAGCCCTGCGGGCGACTGGACAAAACGGCGGATCAGATGATCATCTACACCTCGATCACACATTCGGATCACTTCTTCGGCCGTGCTGACCCCCAGGTCACTCGGCATGTTTTAACGGGAGCTTGACAGTGCAGCATGCAATCCGTCGACGTATCGCCGGCGCGGCCCTGATCATGGGCCTGGTCGGCGCCGGGGCCCCCGCCCTCGCCGCCCCCGCCTTCGCCGACACGCCCACCACGGGCACCACCGCCACTGCCCCCGCTGACCTGCCCTCGTTCAGCGACCTGCTGCGCGGCGTCACGGTCGATTACGCCGAGGCCCACTGGAACTGGACGGCCTGGAACGACAGCACCCCGGTCGCCTTCGGCGCCGACCAGGACAACTACCAGTGCGCGGAGTTCGTCGCCCGCTCCCTCGCGGCGGCCGGCCTGGTCCCGGGCCTGGGCCCGGACGACCCGCAGGACTCCTACTTCCACTACACCGCGCCCAACGGCAAGACCTACGACCTGCTGCTGATCACCGACCTGCCGCAGTACCACAACCTGTACGACTACCTGATGGACAGCGGCCTGGGCACCGACGTCGGCGACCACCCCGAGCAGGCCCGCCCCGGCGACGTCGTGGTCACCTACGCCGGCCCGAACGGTGCCAAGACCCACACCGGCCTGGTCGCGACCGCCGCCGACGGCACGACGGAAGCCACCGTGGACGCGCACAACCGTGCCCGCAACCACTACGGCTACCACTTCTACGCGCCGTCCCACCTGATCCGGATCGAGCCGCTCGGCCTGCTGACCGGCTTCGGCGCCAACACCGACCTGGGCGCCGCCGCGGCCGCGCCGAAGTCGCTCATGGTGACCCCGAAGGCCGCGCCCAAGGCCGCGCCGAAGTCCTCGGCGCCGCTGCTCACCCGCCACGACCCGGCGGGCCCGCAGGTCTGATCGGACCTCTGAGGTGAACCGGCCCCTGGGGTGAACCGGCCCGGGGCCGGACCGGTAGCTGGGAGCTGACCCGGCTGCTGGGGCCGGACCGGTAGCTGGGCAGCTGACCCGGCTGCCGGGGCCGGACCGGTCCGGCGCGCCCGCTCCGTTTCGACGGGGCGGGCGCGCCGGACGTGCTGCCTCGCCGGGGCTTCTGCGTCAGTCCCGGCGGGCGAGCAGGCGGTAGGCGTTGGACAGGCCGGCCCGGCCCGCGAAACGGGCGATCAGCCGGTCCAGCACCGTCGCCCCCAGCAACACGGGCGCACCCGCGACGAAGAGCGCCCCGCGCAGCGCCCGCCGCAGCCGTCCCGGCGGCCCACCCGGCGCCCAGGGCAGGTCCTCGCGTGGCGCGAGGGCGTCCAGCAGCAACCAGCAGGCGGCCAGCAGGTCGACCGGATCGTGCGGCTCGGCGTGCTGCTCCAGCACCACGCTGAAGCCCAACTCGCCGAGCCTGCCGCGCAGATTGGCCGCCGGCATCAGGTGCAGGTGCTGCGGTTGCAGCCAGGGCAGCCACCAGCGCCCCAGCAGCCGGGCGAAGCGCGAGAGCGGATCGGGGACCTCAATCAGCAGCAGTCCGCCGGGGCGCAGCGCCTGCCGGGCGGCGGTCAGTTCCCGGTTCGGCTCGGTGCTGTGCTCCAGGTAGTGGAACATGCTCACCACGTCGTACTGCCCCGCCAGTTGAGGGGACAGCTCGGGGAACGAGCCGCGCAGGCCGCGCGCCAGTCGGCCGTGGCGTTCGGCCAGCTCCGCGCCCTCGCTGAGGTCCAGACCGTCGAACGAGGTCTGGGGGAACACCTCGCGGGCGCTCTCGCAGAAGTGGCCGTGCCCGGTGCCCACGTCCAGCCAACGGCCCGGCGCCTCGGCGAACGGGGCCACCGAGCGCGCGCGGCCACGGTAGACCGCGCTGCGGGTCCCGAAGACGCCGCCGAGCCGCTGCTCCCCCAGGCCGTCGTAGAAGTCGCGGTAGTAGAACTCCAGCCCCGGGCCGGTCAGTCGGGGGTTCTGGAAGACGTGCGCGCACTCCTGGCACTCGTCCAGGGTGAACGTTCCCGGCTTGTGCTGGAGCAGGTCGGTGGTGTGCAGCCGCTGCCGCAGGCGCCCTGAGCCGCACCACGGGCAGTCGGTGCGGCGTGGTTCGAAGAACCGGTCGGTGCCGTCGGCCAGGTCGGCCCGGTAGGCGGGCCGCAGCGCGGCGACCCGCCTGGCGTGCACGGACCCGCGGGTGGCCGCCTCCCGGTCGTCCGCGCCGGCTGTCTCCCGGTCGTCCGCGCCGGCTTCGGTCGTGGTCATCGGTCGCTCCGATCCGTCAGTTCTTCCCCGGTCGGTTCTTCCCCGGTCGGTTCTTCCCCGGTCGGTTCTTCCCCTGTCGGCTCTTTCCCGGTCAGCTCTTCGAGGTGGCTTGCCGCCCGGGCCGCGCCGCCGGCCGTCCGGAAGGAGACGCCGATCCGTCGGGCCCCGGCCTGGTGGGTGGGGTCGTCCAGGAGGGCATCCAGCGCCTGGCCGAGGTGGTCCGCACTGGTCCGGCCGAACCGCACCCGGAGGCCGGCACCGGCGGCCACCACCTGGGCGGCCACCACCGGCTGGTCGTCCCGGATCGGGGCGACGACCAGCGGCACGCCGTGCCACAGCGCCTCGCAGACCGTGTTGTGGCCGGCGTGGCAGACCACCGCGCTGGCCCGTTCGAGCAGCCGCAGCTGAGGAACGCTCGGCAGCACCAGGACATCCGGGTCGGGGTACAGGTACGGGCCGGGGGCCGGGGCCGGGCCCAGGGCGGGGTACGGGGCCGGGTCCGGGCCGGGGACACCCAGCACGCCGCCGGGGTCGACGACCACCGCCTGCACCCGCTCCGCACGGGCCCGCGCCGCCTCCTGACAGACCGTCAGAAACGCCCCGCCCGCGTCGCCGTTGGCCGTGCCGAGGGTGACCAGCACCAGGGCGCGCGCCGGGTCCAGCCACTCCCACGGGAAGGGCGGTTCGGCCGGGCGGTTCGCCAGGGCCGGGCCGACGAAGCGGATCGGCCCGGTCGGTTCGGCCACCTGCCCGGCCAGCTCAGGGGTGGTGAAGGCGAGGATCAGGTGCGGCGAGAAGCGCGGGTCGGCACTGCCCGCCGGATCGCCGATGCTCTTGCGGAGTTCGGCCAGCAGACCGGCGACCCAGCTCTCCACCAGCGGCATGGCGTCGAGCGCGCCGGTGAACTCCGCCGAGGTGGTCGCCGAGGTGGCCCACGGCAGGCCCAGCTGCTCGGCGACCAGCGCCCCGGCCACCGCCTGCTGGTCCACCACCAGGACGTCCGGGCGGAAGCGCTCCACCGCCGCCCGCACGCCGGGGGCCATCGCCTCGGCGAGCGGGATCAGGAACTCGGCCCAGAGGAACTTCAGCGCCGCCGGCCCGCGCAGCTCGGGTGGGCGCCGTACCGTCTCGCCCGGGCCCGGGGTCGGGGTCGGGCCCGGGGTCGGGGTCGGGGTCGCGCTGGGGAGGGCGCAGGGGAAGACCTCCGCGTCCGGGCCCGCCAAGCGGCCGATCAGCTCCGGTACGCCCGCCCAGGCGACCACGTGCCCGCGCGCGACCAGCTCGGCGGCCACGCCGACGGCCGGGTTCACATGGCCGACCAGCGGGGGCACCACGAACAGGAACCGGGACCCGGTCACCGCAGGCTCCGCTCGGCGCGGGCCGGCAGTACCTCGCCGACCAGCACGGTCCCGCGCAGCTTGTCGCCGTGCAGCGCTGCCACGCGCGAGCCGTCGCTGTGCGGGCGGTCGCTGTGCGGGCCGTCGCTGTACGGGCCTACCACGTGCAGGCCTGCACCGTGCAGGGCGTCACCAGGCACTCCACCACGGCAGGCGCCGCTGGCGGGCGCACCCGGTCCGCGCAGCTCGGCGCCCTGCTCGTGCAGCCAGTCGAGGGCGAGTTCGCGCACCACGTCCGGCGCCTCGACCAGGACGGAGTGCTCCTGCCCGGGAACAAAGACGCTGCGGCAGTCGGCCAGCAGCCCGTCCAGCTGCGCCGCCTGGGCGGCGAGGTCCGACTCGGTGCCGTAGACCGCCAGCACGGGGCAGCGGATCGCGCGCAGCTGCGCCTCGGTGGGCAACCGGCTGGCCGGGATGTCCCGGGCCAACGAGGTGGCCGCCAGCAGCTGACCGGCCGAGCGCGCCAGCCTCGCGGTGTGCGCGCCGCGCTGCCGGGCGACCCAGGCCAGCGTCTCCTCCGCCCCCAGGTGGTGCTCGGCCTGCCGCAGGATGCCGTCCAGCTTGACGGCCCAGGCCGGGGAGGCCGGCTCGGACTCGATGACCAGGATGCCGGCGACCTGCTCCGGCCGTCTGGCGGCGAAGCCGAAGGCCACCGTGCCGCCGAAGGAGTTCCCGAGCAGCTGGACCGGGGCGGCCGGCTCCAGCCGGTCGAGCAGCAGCTCCAGGTCGTCGACGAAGTGCTCCAGACGGTAGTCGGTCGGCGGCCGTGTGCTGCGGCCGTGGCCGCGCTGGTCGTACATCACCACCTCCACCCCGGCGGCGGCGAGCGCGGGAGCCAGGGTGAAGTAGTAGCTGGCGAGGCTGTCGGTGAGCAGCCCGTGCAGCAGCACGGCGGTCGCCACCGGCGGGCGGCCGTCCTGCGGCCCGAGCCGCTGCACGTGGCAGCGCAGCCCGTCGAGTTCGAGGAAGGCCATGTCAGCTCCGCTCAGCGGATCGCAGCCGCTCCACCACGTGGCGGACCAGCCGGCCGACCGTCAGGCCGATGATCTCGTCCAGCTCCATGCCCGCGAGGAACTCGGCGAAGTTGATCCGGTCGCCCCAGCGCTCCTGGAGCTGCCCGGCCAGGGTGACCAGGTCGATGCTCTCCAGTTCGAGGTCCTCGGTGAACCGGGACTCCATGGTGACCTCGGCGTCCTCCAGGCCGAACTCCGCCAGCACGGTGGCCAGCATGGCGGTGATCTCGGTGAGGACCTCCTGCTCGGTGGCGGTGGGCGGGTGCAGGTTCGCGGTCGGCTCGCTGATGGTCACTTCGCCGTCGTCCTCTCGGTGTTCTCGTCGGTGGTCGTGTCTGCGTACGCGCTGGTGGTCGCGTCGGTGATCGCGTTGGTGGTCGCGTCGGTGTTCATGTCGGTGCGCTCGTCGGTGGTCTCGTCCGCCGTGGTCCAGGCCACGACGTAGTCGCGCTCGGGGAGGTCGGGCGGACTGCTCAGCCGGGTGCAGCGCACCTGGTGGGTCCGGGGTGGGTCCGCGGCTCCCGGCCCACCGACCACGACGGTCAGCAAGGACGGTTCGGCGGCCACCACCATGAAGTCGCGGGGCCGCCCCCGCAGGCCGGTGCCCTCGCTCTTGGCCGCTGCCTCCTTCGCCGCCCAGAACCGGGTGAACCAGAGCGCCTCGGAGCCGCCGTAGGTCTTCTGACTGTCCGTCAGAAGCTTGCGTTCAAGGGGACCGAGTGCGACTGAAAGCGTCTCGGCCGGGCGGTCGGCGACCTCCTCCAGGTCGATGCCGGCCCTGGCTCCACCGCCCGGGCGGGCCGGCCGGACCAGGGCCACCGCCGCCTCGGACCGGTGGGCGAGCGACACGTCCAGCTCCGGGAGCGCCCGGCCGTGCAGGCCGAACACCCTTGGCTGCCCGGATGGTTCGTTGCGGACCCCGATCTCGGCCGGGAAGACCTCGCCCTCGCCCTGCGTCCAGAGCCAGCGCCGCACCGCGTCCTTCAGTGCGATCCGTCCCAGCAGCCAGGCCCGGCGGGCGCGCGGCGACTGCTGCTCGTACTGCGCCCGCTCGGCGGCACCCAGGTGGTTGCGCATGATCAGGTCGCGGGAGGCGAGATCGGGCCAGCGCTCGTGCAGCAGGACCCAACCGCCTTCCTGCGGCGCCGAGATGGTGTGGCGCTCGACGAAACGCTCGACGGGCCGGGTGTCGGGATGGCTGTCGAAGCGGCGATCCTGCCAGCCGTGCGCCTCCGCCCGGACCACGCCGTCGACGAGCAGTTGCGCATCGGCTTCGAGGGTGGTGTCGGTCAGCGCGGTGATCCGGATGTGGCAGTGGAGTTCGGTACCGGGCGGTACCGGCGGACCGTAGAAGCGCAGCTGCCGGATGCCGACCGGGAAGACCACGCTGCGCTCGGTGCGGCTGGCCATGATCCAGTAGCCGAGCAGCTGTCCGACGTTGTCCAGCAGCGCACCGGGCGCGGCCGGGGCGGTGATCACGCCACGGACGTGCGCCGCACCGAGCGCGGTCAGCTCGGTCAGCCCCTGGAACGCCGGCCCGTGGAACATCCACCGCTCGTCGTAGAGGCCGGCTGCCGTCAGCTCCGGCACCCGCTCGGCCGACGCATCCACCGGCCAAGCGGCGGGCGGGGTTTGGTGACGCTCCGCCAGCTCCACCACGCCGCGCGCGAATCCACCGAAATCGGCGGCCAGCCGACCGGGCTCCGCCTCCTGGAGGGCGATCTCGACGTCCAGCGGCGTCGCGGCCGGCACCCACTGCCCGAACCGCAGCTCGCCGACCCCGCAGGCCACTTGGCCGGGCCGCGCCCGTTCGGCGGCATCCATCAGGTGCTGCACGATGGTGGTGGCCGGCACGACCGGCCAGCGGTCCACCGGGTCGGGCCAGTCGGGGCGCTGGCGGAAGAAGCAGTGGTCGAGCAGGTAGGGCATGGTGTCCAGCGAGATGTGGAGTCTGCTGCCGGGCAGCGCCGGGCGGGTCGTGGCGCGGGCTTGGGGGTGGGGTTGGGCTTGGGGGTGGGGTTGGGCTTGGGGTTGGGGGTGGGGATGGGGGTGGGCTTGGGGTTGGGGGCGTCGGCGGGGGTGCGGGGGTGGTGCGGTGCGCATGGCCGACTGCCGGGCCGTGCCGATCAGTTCGGCCGCGGTCCGCTCGGTGTCGCGCAGCAGGGCGTCCAGTTCGGCAGCGAGCGGGAAGCGGTCGGCGAGCGAGGCGAGGCTCGACGCAGCCGGCGCCTGGGGTGAGTTGGGCGTCGGCGGTGTGTCGGGGCGCAGGGGTGTGCCCGGTGCGGGCGGGTTGGGCGGGGCGGCGCCGACGGCCGTGGCCAGGTCCGCGCGGAGCGCGCCGAGCGCGGCCGGGTCCAGCGAGACGAGCGCGCCGCCGAGGTCCAACGGCACGGCCGGGTGCGGACGTTGCCGCCGCGACCGACCGGCAGCGGCGGGCAGCAGGGCAGCAGGGTCCGGTTCGGCACCGTCCACCCAGAGCGCGGCGGCCACTCGGCGCAGCTGCGCCAGCCCGTCACGGTGCGGGGAGTTGGCCGCGATCGCCAGGTGCTCCCGCTCCCCCAGTGTGTCGCCCACCAGCGAGGCCAGTTGCCCGGTCCCGACCTGCACGAACGCCCGGAATCCGGCCGCATACATGGCCTCCACCAGCGGCCGGAACCGTACCGGCTCCAGCAGGTGCCGGATGAACAGCGCGCGCACCGCCGCCTCGTCCTGCGGGAACGGCGAGGCCGTCGTCCCGGACCAGAGCGGCACGGTCGGCCGGTGCAGTTCGAAGCGCTCGGCCGCCTGCCGGATCGGTCCCAGGTAGGGGGCCAGCATCGGGGTGTGGAAGCCCGATTGGAACGGCAGCAGCTGGCCGAGCACGCCCCGGGCGCGGAACCACTGGACGAGCTCGGTGACCGGCTGCCGCGGACCGCAGACGATCGACTGCTGCGGCGCGTTGTCGTGGGAGAGGACGACCTCGGACATCCCCTCGACCGTCGCCAGCGCGTCGAGCACCCGGTCGGCGGCCGCGCCGAGCGCGGCGAAGGCCAGCCCCGGGACACGCAGCGAGTCCGGGTCGAAGGACTCCAGGAAGGCGTCGATCGAGGCGCCGGTGTACACACCACTGGCGATCATGGCGGTCCACTCACCGACGCTGTGCCCGGCCATGGCGTCCGGGCGCACCCCCATGCGGCGCAGCGCCGTGTCGAGCAGCCGCCCGACGGCGACCACGCCGACGCCGTGCCGTCCGATGTCGCCGACCCGGGCTGCCGGGGCGCCCTCCCGCGCGTCAGCGACGTCAGCGGCATCCGCGGCGTCCGCGGCGTCCACGCCATCCACGGCAGGCAGCGGGCGTGGCAGGCCGAGGTGGTCGGCGATGTCGTCCACCCGCGGGGCGAACTCGCTCTCCAGCCCCGGGAAGAGGAAGGCGATCCGGCCGCCGGTGGAGTCGCTCGGCTCCGCACCCAGCAGCGGACTCGGCGCGAACCACACGTCGCCGCGCCCGCGCCAGGCCCGGCCGCGGACCACCGCCCGGCGCGCCAGTGCCAGCCGCTTCGCCGTCGGGTCGGCGATCGCCACCCGGCAGCGCGGCGCGACCGGGCCGGGCGCCGTCGCCGCGGCGGCCAGCAACTCGGAGTCGTCGGCCGTCAGCAGCTCGGCCAGTTGCTCGGGCCCGTCGGCGGCCAGCCGGAGCACCCGCTCGGGCTCGGTAACAGTGACACTGGCGGTGCCACGACGCGCCGGTGCCCGCGAGCCGGGCGCCTGTTCCAGCACCACATGGGCGTTGATGCCGCCGAAGCCGAAGGCGTTCACGCCCGCCCGGCGCGGCGGCCCGCCGGGGGCGGTCTCCCAGGGCTGGGCGACGTCGATGGTGCGGAACCGGGTGGCGGCCAGCGCCGGATGCGGATCCTCGCAGTGCAGCGTGGGCAGCAGCACGCCGTGGTGCACCGCCAGCGCCGCCTTGACCAGACCGGCAACACCCGCGGCGGGCATGGTGTGGCCGATCATGGATTTCACCGAGCCCAGCACCGGGGCCGCCTCCGCAGCCGCCGTCGCTCCGGTCGGTGCTCCGGTCGGTGCTCCGGTCGGTGGTCCGAACACCTCGGCCAGGGTGGCGAGTTCGGCGGCGTCTCCGGCGGGGGTCGCCGTGCCGTGGGCCTCCAGCAGACCGATCGCGCCGGGCGCCGCCGGGTCCAGCCCGGCCGCCCGCCAGGCCGCCCGCACCGCCCGGCTCTGGCCGCCCGGGTCGGGGCTGGCCAGGCCCGCCGTGCGGCCGTCGCCGGCCACCCCGGTGCCGCGGATCACCGCGTACACCCGGTCGCCGTCGCGCTCCGCGTCGGCGAGCCGCTTGAGCACCACCACGCCGGTGCCCTCGCCCACCAGCAGGCCGTCCGCGCCACGGTGGAACGGACGGATCCGCTGGCTCGGCGAGAGTGCCCGCAGCTGTGCGAACACGCTCCACAGCGTGACGTCGTGGCAGTGGTGCACCCCGCCCGCGAGCACCATGTCGCAGCGCCCGCCGGTCAGTTCGCCGACCGCCTGGTCGACGGCGACCAGCGAGGAGGCGCAGGCGGCGTCCACCGTGTACGCCGGCCCGCGCAGGTCCAGCCGGTTGGCCAGCCGGGAGGCGGCCAGGTTGGGCACCAGGCCGATCGCCGACTCCGGGTGATCCGGGCCCAGTTGCTCCGTGAACGCGGCCTTGACCGTCGCGAGCTGATGGTCCGTCAGATCCGGTAGCAACTCGCTCAGGGTGCGCACCAGCTGCTGGGCACCGCGCACCCGCTGGTCCAGCCGGACCAGCCCCGGCGTCAGGTAGCCGCCCCGCCCGAGCACCACGCCCACCCGGTCGCGGTCCGGCAGCCGGTCCGGGCCGCCCGCGTCGGCGATGGCCGCGGCCGCCACCTGGAGCGCGATCAGCTGATCGGGCTCGGTGCCCGGCACCGAGTTCGGCATCAGGCCGAACCGGGTCGGCTGCACCTCCGCCAGGCCGTCCACGAAGCCGCCACGCCGACAGTAGAGCCGGTCCGGGTCGGCCGGCCCGGCGGCGGCCGCCGGGTCGTAGAAGTCCGCGTCCCAGCGCCCCGCCGGGACGTCCGTGATCGCGTCGACGCCGCTGCGCAGGTTCCGCCAGTAGGCCGCCAGGTCCGGGGCCCCGGGCAGCAGCACCGACATCCCCACGATCGCCACGGGCTCGCGTGCGTGCGCTCGTTCCGCCACCGGCGCGGTCACCAGCCCGAGGCGGTGTAGACGACGGAGCGCACCGACGGCTCGCCCCAGGCGAGTTCACGCAGCAGCGCGAGCGTACCGGCGGTCGGGTCGATGAGCCGAACCCCGCGCCGTGCGTAGTCCCGGGCCAACTCGGCGGAGACCATGCCGCCGTGGGCGCCGGACGGAGCCCACGGTCCCCAGTGCACCGTCAGTGCCCGGCGGCCGGTGCGCGCCGCCCAGCGGGCGCCGAGCTCCTCCAGCGCGTCGTTGGCGGCCGCGTAGTCGGCCTGGCCCCGGTTGCCCAGCGCGGCGGCGATGCTGCCGAACAGGACGGTGAAGCGTGGGCCGGTCGGGGTGTGGGGGCCGGTCGGGGTGTGGCGGCCGGTCGTGGCGCTCGGGCTGGTCGGGGTGTGCGGCGGCAGGGCGGTCGGGGTGTGCGGCGACAGCTCGGCCAGGGCGTCGAGCAGCGCCCGGGCTCCATCGGCCTTGGTGGCGAAGACCCGCCGGAAGGACTCCGGGTCCTTCTGGGCCAGCACCTTGTCCTCGATCACGCCCGCCGCGTAGACGACGCCGTCCAGCCGGCCGTACTCGGCGTACACCTCCTTGACCGCCTGCCGCAGTGCCGCCGGATCGGCCGCGTCCACCGTCCGGTAGCGGGCCGGCGAGCCGAGCGCCGCCAGTTCGTCGAGCGTCGCCGTCACCTCGCGCCCGGCCAGCAGCCGGGCGGCCGTCGCGTCGACCTCGGGCAGCGGCACGCCCTGCCGGGCGAGCACCGCACGCAGCGCGGACCGGTCGGGCGCGGCGGCCGTCAGCGGGTCCTCGGGGCCCTCCGGCTGCGGGGTCCGGCCGAGCAGCTCCAGCCGGCACCGGCCGGCCGCGGCGAGGGCGGCCGCGAACCGCGCGGTGATCCCGCGGGCCCCGCCGACCAGCAGCACCACGGCGTCCCGGTCGAGCCCGAGCGCCGCCGCCTCGGCGACCCCGTCACCGGCCGGCCCCGCCCCTGTGCTGCCCAGCAGCCCGAGGCCGCGCTCGGCCAGCGCCAGGCCGTGCCGCCCGGCCGGGCCGCGCAGCACCACGGGCTCGCGGTCGGCGGCCAGCAGCTCGCCGAGCAGGGCGTCGGCGGCGTCCGTCAGGTGTGGCGGGCGCGTGGTGTCCGTCGAGTGCGGTGGGTGCGTCGAGTGCGGCGGGTCCAGCTCGATCAGGCGGACGGCGGTGTCCGGGTACTCGCGGGCCAGGGTGCGGAACAGGCCGCGCAGACCGTCCGCCCGGCCGATCGCCGTGGTCGCGTCGTCGTTGGAGGTACCCGTTGCGGTGCGGGCGGCGAGCAGCCATCGCGGCGAGCGTGCCAGGGCGGCCTGCAGGGCCGGGACGCAGCCCGGCAGGACGGGTGCGCCGTGCTCGGCGAGCGGGTCCAGCAGCAGCACGCCGTCCACCGGGCCGTCGCTGGGCGACAGTTCGTGCGTCGCGTCCAGGGCCAGCGCCTGCGCACCCGCTGCGGCGAGCCGCGCGGTCAGCGCCTCGGCGAGGCCGTGGCCGTCGGTCCCGAGCAGGGCGAAGCGCTTGCCCGCCAGGGTTTCGGCGGCGGCTGTGGCGGTGGCTTCGGCGAGCGGCACGGGCGCGAACTCCAGGCGCGCGGGCTCGCTTCCCGTGACGGGCTCCTCCGGTTCGAGGGGTGGCGCCGGCTCGGGCACGGGGTTCGGCGCGAACTCGGGCTGCTGCATGAGCTCGGGCGCCTGCGCGGGCACGGTCTCCATCTCGGGCTCGGTCGCCTGCGTGGGCTCGGTCTCCATCTCGGGCTCGGTCGCCTGCGCGGGCCCGCCGAGCCGGTCGGTGAGCCAGGCGGTGATGGCGGCGGCGGTGCGGGCCCGGGAGAGCTCCTCCACCTGCTCGTCGGCGAGACCGCCGAGCTGGTCCGCACTGCCGAGGCGGCGGGCGAGTTGGCCGATGATCTCGGTGCGCTTGATCGAGTCGATGCTGAGGTCGGCTTCGAGGTCCAGCTCGGGTTCGATCATGTCGGCGGGGTAGCCGGTGCGCTCGCTGATCACCTCCACCACTGCGCGCAACAGCTCCTCCTCGCCCAACTCTCGTTCGTTCTCCTGGACTTCAGCGACCACCGGCTGCACGGCGAGCGGTGCGACCGAAGTGAGCGGTGTGAGCGATGCGAGCGGCGCGGGCTCCGGGACCGGCAGCACGGCAGGCACCGCTGCGGGCGCCACCGGCGCGGGTAGCGTGGGCGGCGCACCCGTGCCACCGAGGTACGTCATCAGCACGTCCCGTTGCGCCGCGATCAACTCCCGGCTGCTGCGCAGGAACTCCGCGACCAGCGCGTCGCCGTTCGGGTCTGGTCTGTGCGTCGTCATCAGCGCCTCCGGTACGGGTCGGGCCGGTGCGAGCGCACCGGGCAGCAGTTCTCCGGCAGCGGTGCGCACCAGCTGCCCGTCCACCGTCCAGCCGGGCCTGCGCGGTGCCCGCGCCCGGCCCGCGTCCACCGCGTCACGCCCGCGCAGCAGCCGGTCGGTGCGCACCGGGACGCCCACGACGGCCAGTTCGGCCAGCGCGTCGAGGAACCCGGGCAGGCCGCGGCGCCGCCCCTCGACCGATACCGCCCGGTGCGGCCGGTCGCCCAGCACCGCCGACACCAGCCGGCTCAGCACCGACCCCGGGCCGACCTCGACGAACACCCGGGCGCCGGCCGCGTACATGGCCTCGATCTGCTCCGCGAAACGCACCGGCGCGCCGATCTGCGCGGCCAGTTCGGCCCGGACCCCGGCCGGGTCGGCGGGGTAGCCGGCGGCCGTCCGGTTCGCGAAGACCGGGAACTCCGGTGCCCGCACCGTACGCGCGGCCAGCGCCCGCGCGAAGCGCTCGCCCGCGCCCGCCAGCAGCGGGCTGTGGAAAGCGCAGGCGACGGGCAGCCTGGTCACGCCGTGACCGGCCTCGCGAAGCAGCCGGCTTGCGGTGGTCACCTCGGGCGTCGGGCCCGAAATGACCGTCTGTTTGGGTCCGTTGTGGTTCGCCGCGACCACCTGCCCGGCCAACCCCGCAGCTGTCAGCGCCTCTTCGACCGCCGCGACCCCGGCGGTCACCGCCGCCATTGACCCGGCGTCCGCGCCCTCGCCAACTGCCTCCAGGATGGCCCGCGCCCGCTCGGCCCCGAGGCCCGGCAGGTCCTCGGCCGCCAGCGCCCCCGCCGCGCACAGCGCCACCAGCTCGCCGTAGCTGTGCCCGCCGGCCAGCTGCGGCCGCACGCCCGCCAGCGCCAGCAGCTCGTACGCCACCAGGCCCGCCATCCCCAGCGCGGGCTGCGCCACCCGGGTGTCGGTCACCGCGTCGCGCTGCGCCTCCCGCGCCTCGGGGGTGAAGGCGAGCGGCGGGTAGAGCGCGTCCGCGTACGCCCCGCCGAGCCGCAGGTGCCGCTGCGCGCTCGGGAAGGCGGCGAACAGCTCCGCGAACATCCCCGGCCGCTGGCTGCCCTGCCCGGGGAAGAGGAAGGCGACCGCGCCCGGGTCGCTGCCCTCCGGGGCCGCACTTCGCTCCGCCAGGTGGAGCCCGTCCGCCGCGCTGTGCCCGCTGCCCGCCGAAGCGCGCTCGCTGTCCGCCGAGCCGCGCTCGCCACTCACCGCCCGCCGCAGCAGCGCGGTGAGTTCGGCTAGGTCCGAGGCCACCATCGCGACCTGCACCGGCCCGTGACCCGCCTCGGCGCGCCGCGAGGCCGCCAGTGCCAGGTCCCGCAGCCGCCAGGGCGAGCCGTCCGCCTCCACCAGCCGCAGCAGTTCCGCCACGCCGCGCAGCGCCCGCTCCCGGTCCGCGCCGCGGAAGGTGAACAGCTCGGCGGGCCACTCCTGCAGGCCGTGCACGGGCATCGGCCCGTCGTAACCCCGCAGTACCGCGTGGAAGTTGGTACCGCCGAAACCGAACGCGCTGACCCCGGCCACCCGTTCGGCAGGCGCCGCCGCCCACGGCCGGGCCTCGGCGTGGAAGGCGAACGGGCTGCTGTCCTTCTGCCAGGCCGGGTTCGGCTTCTCCAGGTGCAGGGTGGGTGGCTTGATCCCGGTGTGCAGCGCCAGCGACACCTTGATCAGGCCCGCCAGTCCCGCCGCGCACTTGGTGTGCCCGATCTGCGACTTCACCGACCCCAGCGCACAACTCCCGGGCGCCGCCCCGTCCTGGGTGAACACCTCCCCGAGGACGGCGAGTTCCGTCCGGTCGCCGACCACCGTCCCGGTCCCGTGCGCCTCCACCAGGCCGACCTGCGCCGGCTCGACCCCCGCGCCGCGATACGCGCGCTCCAGCGCCAGCCGCTGACCCTCGGGCCGGGGCGCGGTCAGACCCAGCGAGCGGCCGTCACTCGCGCTGCCGATGCCCTGGACCACCGCGTACACCCGGTCGCCGTCCCGTTCCGCGTCCGCCAGGCGCTTGAGCACCAGGCAGCCGACCCCCTCGCCGAGTGCGATGCCGTCCGCCGAGGCGTCGAACGGCCGGGACCGGCCGGTCGGCGAGAGCGCGTGCACCGAGGCGAAGAGCAAGAAGTCGTTGATGCCGTTGTGCAGGTCGGCGCCGCCGCAGAGCGCCAAGTCCGCCGTGCCGGCGACCAGTTCCTTGCAGGCCACGTCCAGGGCCGCCAGCGAGGAGGCGCAGGCCGCGTCCACCGTGAAGTTGGCGCCGCCCAGGTCCAGCCGGTTGGCGATCCGCCCCGCGATGACGTTGGAGAGCATGCCGGGGAAGGAGTCCTCGGTGAGCCCTGGCAGTTGCTCGGCGATCGCCGGCGGCACCTCACCCAGGTAGGCCGGCAGCACCGCGCCCAGGACGCCCGCGTTCGACAGGTCGCTGCCCGCCTCGGCGCCGAACACCACGCTGGTGCGCGAACGGTCGAAGGACCGGCCGCTCCTGCCATGGCCCCTGCCCTGGCTCCTGCCCTGGCTCTTGCCCTGGCTCCTGCCTTGACGCTCACCGACGGCGTCGTACCCCGCGTCCACCAGCGCGCGCCGCGCCGCCTCCAGCGCCAGCAGCTGCACCGGCTCGATGCTGCCCAGCGCGGCGGGCGGGATGCCGTAGCTCAGCGGGTCGAACGGGATCGGCGGCAGGAAGCCACCCCACTTGGACGGTGTGCGGCCCGGCTCGCCGTCCGCCGAGTAGTAGAGCGCCGGGTCCCAGCGCTCGACCGGCACCTCGGTCACCGCATCGACGCCGGCCACGATGTTGGCCCAGAAGGCGGGCAGGTCGGGCGCCTGCGGGAACATGCCGGCCATGCCGATGACGGCGATGTCGAGCGGCTTCGGGGGTTCTTCCTGCAGCTCCTGATTGTGCGTCAGTTCCGTCGCCCGGCCCGTCAGGAAGTCGGCCGCGCCGGTCGTGACCGCGGCGTGCAGCGCGGCCAGCGTCGTGGTAGCCGAGCGGAGCACGGCGACCTGCCCCGCCATGAACATCCCGCGCGCCAACTGCCCCTGCTCGTCCACCGCGACCAGCTCGCCCGCCATCCGGTCGACGCCCTTGCTGGCGATGCGCAGGCGGCCGACGTTCAGCCGCTCCAGGTGCTCCCAGGCCTCCCGGTCCGGCACGCCCTCGGCCCGCAGTCGCTCCCTGGCTTGCCCGAACTCCGCCGTGAACGGGCTCGGCAGGCAGCGCGTGGCGTGCCCCGGTGCCGTCTGCAGCAACTCCGTCGCCCGCGCGGCCAGCACCTGGCGTTGGAACTGCGCCCGCACCGCGCCGTGCGCCACCGCCTCCTCGGTGCACAGGTACGCCGTCCCCATCAGCACGCCCGCAGCCACGCCCCGCGCCGCCAGCGGTGCGACCATCGCCGCCACCATGGCTGCCGACCGCTCGTCGTGCACGCCGCCCGCGAACAGCAGCTCCAGCTGCGGGGCGTGCTCGCCCTGGTCGCGTTGGTCGCCACGGTCGGCCTGGTCCAGGAAGTCCTCCAGTACCGCCAGTTGGGCCTCCCAGAGCGGGAAACTGCACCGGGGGCCGACATGCCCGCCGCACTCCGACCCCTCGAAGACGAACCTGCGCGCCCCGTCGTCCAGGAACTGCTTCAGCAGCCCCGGCGAGGGCACATGCAGGAAGGTCCGGATACCCGCCTTCTCCAACACGCGTGCCTGCGCGGGCCGTCCGCCGGCGATCACCGCATGGGTCGGCCGCGCCGCCAGCACCTCGGCCAGCTGGGCCCCCCTGACCTCCTCCGACGCGAACCCCAACACACCCACGCCCCACGGGCGTCCGCCGATGGCCGCCGCCGTCTGCCCCAGCAGCTCCCTGCTCTGCTCCGCACCGGCCAGCGCCAGTGCCACGAACGGCAGCGCGCCCGCCTCGGCGACCGCCGCCGCGAAGCCCGGCTGGTCGCTGACCCTGGTCATCGGCCCCTGTGCGACCGGAAGTTCGGTGCCGAGCGCCACACTCAGCGGTGCCCCTGGGCGCAGCAGCGGCGTGCCGGCCGCCGTGCCCACCGCCTCCAGTACGGCCTCCTTGACGGCCCGCACCGCCCGCCCGGCCGTCCCCCACCGTTCGGCGAATGCCGTGGCCAGAAAACCATCCTGACCGACCTTCAGCTCCAAGCCTCTGCTCAACACCCGCTGCCCGTCGACGACCACCGTCTCGGAGCCGTCCATGCCGCGCACCGCCGCCGCGTCCTCCGGCGACACCGCCGACTCGTCCAGCAGCGCGAGTTGGCTGTCCAGCACCACCCCGGCCGCCCCGCCGGCCACCGCCGCCACCGCCGTCCGCAGCCCGATCCCGCCGCAGGCCCAGACCGGCACGTCCACCTCGGGCGCCGCGAGCAGCAGCTGCAGCAGCACGAAGGTGCTCAACTCACCGACCCGGCCGCCGCTCTCGCTCCCGCGCGCGATCAGCCCCCGGGCCCCGGCCCGCACCGCGGCCACCGCCTGCTCCAGTTCGGTCACCTCGACCAGCAACCGGAACTCGCCCGCGACCGCCGTCATCTCCCACCCGGGCACCTCCCCGGCCAGCACCACGGTCTCCGGTCTCGCGCCGTCGGTCGCACCCAACTCCGCCGGCTGGAGCCCACATCCGGGCGCCACCCGGACCCCGAACCCACCGCCCATCCGCTCCCTGAGCGCGGCCAGCGCCTCCCGTGCCCGGCGGTCCCCCGCCCCGAGGTCCAGCACCCCGAGCCCGCCCGCCCGGCACACGGCCTCGGCGAGCCCCGCATCCGGTTGGCAGAAGGGGGTGACCCCGATGACGAGGTCGGTCGGCAGTCCAGTGCGCGGGGGCGCGGGCCTCATGGGCTCTCCGGGGATGTGAGTCTTGCGGCGCGGTGCAGGCACGTGCGGGCGACTCTCACCGGTGCAGCACGTCACGAAGCCCCCCGACTCACAGGTCAGGGCACCCTCGCGCGATTCCGCTGTCCGGTTGTAGATTGACGCTACCGGCGGGTAGTGCCAGCCAGGTTAAGCCCACATTGCGCGTTCATGTCAATACGCTGGGCACATGCCCGGTCTGCCGGTGCACGAACGGTCGGGCGCGTCAACCACGGGACGGCGTTGCCGACTTGTGCAGCCAGTGCCACACTGCCGGGATGGCTCCCCACGCTGCACCGCCCCTCGCCCCTCGGCCGGCCCGCTCCATGAGAATCCACGCCGCGGCACCGATCGCGGCACCACGAGCCGACCAGGACCCCTTGGCGCCTGCCCCGGCAAGCCCCGCCTGGACCGCACCCTGACACTGGCCGCCTACGGCCCGCCGTCCATCACCTTCACCCCCTGAGGAGCCGCACCACCCCGAAGCGGTCGGCTACACCACCGGCGGAATCGTGAACTCGGCGAGCACGGCGAAGTCGGCGTCCCGCAGACCGATCCGCGGGTTGACGTGATGAAGCAGCGCCGCGCCGGCGTGCTCGGCGGCCACATAGGCGTGATCCGCGTCCCCCTGCTCATCGTCCACCCAGGCAAACGGCCTGCCGTTGGCGTACGCCACCAACGGCTCACACTTCCAGTGCACCCCGTCCGGCCGCTCCCGGAACAGCGCCTCACCGAAGTCGACGAACGGCAACTCCGGCAACCCGAGCACCGGCCCGATCCACCGATTCGCTTCCCCCATCCATGAACTGGCCCAGCAGAGTTCGTACCCCAGCCCCAACAACGCCGCCCCATGCACAGGGTTGAGCCACACCCGCAGCGGCCGCACCCTCCTCCCCCACTCCACACCACCACCGCCGACCCGCGGCACCCGGACCGTCACATACCCCTCCGGCCGCCGCTCCGGCTGCGCCGCATAGGGGTTCAGCGGCCCATCGACATCCAGAAACAGCAGCGGTCGACTCATCCTGTCCCCCGACTTCAACATTGGCCTGCCGTGCCGTCGGAGCATATCCCCGTGCGCAGCGCCTCCCTCGGCCTCTGAACCGACCATCGGGGGCTCACCGCCTCGCTGTCGGGGCGTCACCGTCGAGAACCATCCGCACCTGACTCGACCAGTAAGCCGTCAGATGACCGCACCCCCCGATAGCCCCGCCTCCCTGCGCAGCCGTGCCAGCGGGGACGGCACGGACGGCCGCCGGGAAAGCCGCCGGATACGTCCTCGCCTCGGGTAGCCCGCAAGGAAGCCTGGCTGCGCACGCGGCATCGACGCTGGCCGCAATCCCCCCACACAGCCGAGCGATCGGCCGCGCCGCCGAGCCATCGGCAAGTGCTGCCGCAAGCGCCTCTCTCACCCTCTGACGCCCGCCCTGCATCCACTCCGCCCTAGGGCACGCGGTGGGCGAGGAGGAGACCCCGCGCAACGTCGCCCGCAACATCAAGACCGGCACACCTCACACTCGGTGCTTGGAACCTCTCACCGCTGCGGAGGCCCGCCGGTTCCTCGCCGCCACGAGCAGACCCCGCATCCAGGCACTGTTCGAGCTCGCGCTGCGCACTGGGCTGCGCAAGGGCGAACTCCTCGGCCTGCGCTGGGAAGACCTCGACCTCGACGCCGGGACCGCAAGCATCCGCCGCACCCTCCAGCGGACGCGCACCGGCGGCCTCACCGCCCTTCCGGCCAAGACCGTCAGCGTTCGAACGCCGCATCACCCTCCCCACCGAATGCATCCACTCGCTCAAGGAGCACCGTGAACAGCAGGACCGGGAGCGGGAGGTCGCGGGGGAAGCTTGCGGGGACAGCAATCACGTCTTCGCTGCCCCGGACGGCTCACCCACCGACCCGTCCGCCCTGACCCGCCACTTCACCGCACTGTGCCCGGACGGCCAGGCTCCGCCGCATCCGGTTTCACGATCTCAGGCACACCGCCGCGACCCTGCTCCTCGAACGGGGCGTCGAGCTCGTGGTGATCAAGGAACTACTCGGGCACACCCACATCGGCGTGACCGCCTCGTGTATGCCCACGTCCGGCTCCGCTTCCAGCGTCAGGACATCGACACCGTCAGCGACGTCCTCCGAGGCCCCGAGAGCCCCGACGATCCGCCAACTGCAGAACCCGTCCGCTGACGTTGCCGTCAATGGAGAAGGGCCTGGCCGATACATTCGGCCAGGCCCTTCTCCATGTCAGTCAGAGCGTTCTGTACTATGCATCAACAATAACGACAGTGCGCGCATCAGTTGCCATGAATCCGCTTCTCCCGGGGTGCCAAAAATTCAGTTACCACACTGAGCGATCAAGCATTTGCGGGAATAGCTCGATGAGAACGGAAAGGTTAGCGAACCCAGCTCTCGCAGCCAGCCAGGCGAGATTCTCGCCTTATGACGTCAAGCGCCGTCCGAAGCCCATCTACAGCCGCTTGGAATGCCTGCGTCGTCTCCGGCCCTAGTGACGGAGACGGCCTGACACCAACATCATTATCCGAGACACCATCGCTAATCTCCGTGGCGAACCGCCGCCACGCGATTTTATAGAGACTCATGCACCTCTCAAGCTCAGCTGCACAGTCCAACCACACCGCCTCTGTCAGTTTTCCTTTGGTGCGCGCAAGGAGGTGATTCACTTCCGCAAAAGCAGCGATCAAATCTCCGGTCAGAGCTCACCGATGCGCACCCGCATGGCGATGATCTAGCACATCGATAAACACCTGATACGGATTCACATAAGCATCCATGCTAGTCAGCCTCCTTGCTCACCGTACAACTCCGGCGGGATGTAGCTGCGGAGCAAGGACGTTCCCGGCTCGCCTGGAAGGAACTCATCGAGACCGCCCACACCCGCTACACCGCCTGCGCCAACCTGTACCTCATCCCCGGCCTCGGCAAGAAGAAGCTCGCCAAGCTCACCGCCAAGGACGTCCGCACCTGGCTCAACCAGCTCCGCACCGTCTGCCAGTGCTGCGCACGCGGCATCGACGCCGTCCGCAAACCGGACGTGCAGCCCAGCCGCCGCCCCCGCTGCTGCGCCATCGGGAAGCGCTGCCGCAAGCGGCTCTCCCCGCTGACGCTCGCCTACATCCACTCCGTACTGAAGTCAGCGCTGGAGCACGCCGTCCGAGAGGAGGAGATACCTCGAAAACGTCGCCCGCAACGTCCGCACCGGCAGGCCCCGACCCCGCCGCTTCGAACCCCTCACCGCCGACGAAGCCCGCACCTTCCTCACCGCCGCGCAGGGCCACCGCCTCCAGGCCCTGTTTGAGCTCGCCCTGCACACCGGTCTCCGCAAGGGCGAACTCCTCGGCCTGCGCTGGGAAGACCTCGATCTCGACGCCGGGACCGCCAGCATCCGCCGCACGCTTCAGCGCACACGTACCGGCGGCCTGACCACCCTGCCGACCAAGACGATCAGCTCGGAACGCCGCATCGCCCTCCCAGCCGCCTGCGTCGCCTCGCTCCGCGCGCACCGTGACCGGCAGGTCCGCGAGAAGCAACAGGCCGGCGCAAGGTGGGTGGATAACGACCTCGTCTTCACCCGCCCGGATGGCCATCCCATCGAACCCGCCACCCTCACCCGCCACTTCAACGCGCTCCTTCGCCGCTCCCGCCTGCGGGCGATCCGATTCCACGACCTGAGGCACTCAACCGCGACCCTCCTCCTGGAACAGGGCGTCGAACTCGTCGTCATCAAGGAGCTGTTGGGTCACGCCCACATAGGCGTCACCGCCACCGTCTACGCCCACGTCCGACCCCGCCTCCAGCGCGACGCCATCGGCCTCCTCAGCCGCACCCTCCGCGACCGCTCGGAGCCAACTACCAAGCCCGACGACGACGGCTCGCCGGTTGATGCAGGCCCCGGCCACTGACGTGCCGTCAACTACTGCCGTCAAGACGCCAAGTGGCCCCACCGGAAACAATCCGGCGGGGCCACTTTCTATTTACTACTAACCTTCGGAGAGGCGATATCCATTCATGTATCCACGAACCCAGTGAATGCACTCTGGACGGTTCCCCGTGCCCGCTCGACAGAATTCTTCAAGAGCTGCGCGCACCTCAGTGGCTGGCAGGCAGCTTCTCTGGTCGTGAAACCTTGGTTCACCTGGATCGGATACAACTCGTGGGTCAAAGCTCGGCGGGTTTAGATTGTCCGATACCCAGACATGGTCAAACACCCCACCCCTAACCGGGTGATCGTCACTGACGAACCAGATTAGGCCCCCAAAGCCAGTCGAGGAGTTGACTGCGACGTGGAGAAAGTTGTTCGGCGCGTCAGAACCACCGGCGTAACGCCTGTCGGAAAACATGAAACGTGCATCATCCCCCGGGCTGTAGTACGGGGAATTACTCTCCGATTCGAGGTTCTCGATGGCCTCATCGATCAGAAGTGCCATCTCAGGCCATGTCTCGGCGTAGTGCCACTTGCGATTGATCATGGCGTTGAGAATCAAGTCTAACCAACCCCTCTAAGGATCACCGGCTCGGTTGCTCCTGGATAGAATACTCGCATGGTCTGACCGCTCCGCAGGATCGCCGGGACCGCCACCGTGCATCCAAATGGAGCAGGGCACACACCCTTCGGGTTATTGATTACCACGTCGGCACTCGTCACCTCAGGGTGGCTCCGCATCGCCCATGCAATCTTTGACTCAACATGCGTGGCTGCAGCGATGGGACCGCTGCGGGGGTTTGAGATGTTCGGAGAATCCGCAAGGAAATCCTCAATATCCCTCCAGGATCCATTCTCTCCACTCATCACCGGTGCGCCGATCGGGCTTCCCGCAGCATCTACTACCTGGCCCGTTGTGATGTGATTTCCGAGGCCTGCCGCAACGTCGTCGTACGGCTCGCCACACGTATTGTGCACGAGAACCGGCGTGGTGCCTGCCAGCACATAGTACGTGTGGAGCTTGTCGACCGTGAGGTTGTAGCGGTCGGCCTCGCCAGGCGTCTCCGTAACGGCGGCGACGGTCACGCCCACCCCGTTGACGGCCTGGAGACGGTCGCCCGTCGGCAGGCTGCCGGCCGGAGTCCAGCTGTGCTTGGTGGTGTCCCAGAAGGGGTGGTTGGCCGTGGTATGGACGGTGCTCTGGTGGCCGTCAGCGGAGGCCACGGTCAGGTCGATGAGGTCGCTGTCGTGGTTGATGTGGGTAGCGGTCACCTGCTCTGAGCCCTGGTGCTCGCCAGTCGCCGGGGCGGCTGTCTCGACCTTGTCGCCGACCTCTACCTGTCCGATCGGCTTGGCCTTGCCGTCTTCCAAGAGGACAGGCGTATCCGGTGAGAAGCTGCACTTGCCCCCCTCCTGCGAGCCGTCGGAGCTCAGGCCATCTGACAGCTCGTTTTCCACCTGAGGGGGTGCTGCGTCGGATTGCTGGGGTGCAATCGACTCACTCTGCACGACTGGGTTGGACTTGGCTGCGACCTGTACAGGATCCGTGGGGCTGGTGCCCAGCCGCGGTGCCTCACCGGGCTGGCGGGTGATCGTGTTGTTCGGGCCAGGAGAGCCGTTTCCTTCGGGCTTGGCGTTACTCGGTGCTTCGCCCAGGCCGGTTTCTGCAGTCGGCCGTGTTCCATCGGCCGCGCCGTGATAGCCCGAGGAAGCTCCAGTCGGGCGCCAGCTTGAGCCGGCGCTTCCGCGAGCACCTGAACTTCGTATGGGGCGACCGGTAGCAGGAGAGGCAGCCGGGTCCGCGGCCGGTTCCACTGCCGGCGTCGCCGGTCCTGTCCCCGGCTCGGCTCCTACTTCGGACGGCGGTTCTTCAGCGCCCTCCTCCCGCTCGATTCGCTCGTTCTGGGCTTCGGCGAGGTCTCTCTCGGTCTGCTCCTCGTCGAGCTCCTTGAGCCGGCGTTGCTGGACCCTGGCCTCGTCGTTCTCGTCGTCGGCTGCGCGCTCCTCCGCTGCACTCTCTTCGGCTTGGGCTTCCGCTTCTGTACTGCTCTCCGGTGCGTCGCGTGCCGGTTCGTTGTCTCCGCCGCTCCGAAAATCGTTGCCAGACTCGGCGGCTGCTGACTCCATTGCGCCCAGACCCATTTCCATTCCGTCGAGGGCGTTCGAATCATGCCCTGACGGATCGGTGGCGCCCAGCGGGTTGCCGTCCGCGTATCCGTAGCGGTTCGCGTGCGCTGCTGTCCGCGGCGTGAGGGTCAACGTGTCCCTGCTGGTGAACGACCCGGCGGTCGGGTCGTACCAGCGTGAGGCCGTGTTGACGAGCTTCGTGGTCGGGTCCGTCCAGCCACCCTGGTAGCCGATACCGGCGGAGACTCCCGATGTGGCGATAACAGCGCCCCACGGGTCAAAGCAGGTCGAGCCGCTGAGACCAGCAGCCGACGCTGTGAACGTCCCCACCAGGTCGTTGTGCTTGTCGCTGTAGGCGAGCACTGGGCCGGCGGCGGAGGTCAGCGCCACCAACGCGCCTTCGGGGCTCCGCTCGTAGATCTGGTTGCCGTCCGCGGTGACAGCATCCGTTGTCCGGTCGTAGTTGAACGCGGCGCTGCCTGCGTTTGTCAGTCGCCCAAGTGCGTCGTAGTTGTAGCCGGCGCTGCCGTTGGAAGCCAGTTGGTCGAACGCGTCGTACGTGCTGCTTGTCGTTCCGCCCGGTGTCGTCGTTCCGGTCAGGGTTCCGCGTGCGTCGTAGGTGTAGGTGGTACTACCCGAGCTGATCCTGCGGTCACGGTCGTCATAGGTCGTGGTCGTCTGGCCGGACTGTACGAGGTTGCCGTCGTTGTCGTAGGCGTAAGCGGTCGTTCCCGCGCTACTGGTCCAGGAGTTCAGCCGTCCTGCCCAGTCATAGCCGTAGGTGTTCGAGCCGCTCCCGGCGAAGCCCGTGGTGCTCTTCGACGTGATGTGGCCCTGCGGGTCGTATCCGTAACTTATGGAAGCCTCGACGGCCCCGCTCGGGTTCTTCAGGACATCCCCGGTCAGGCGTTCCTGCCCGTCATAGGCGAGCGAGCGGACTGCCCCGCCGGCACCGTTGGAGATCGATGCGAGATTTCCGGCGCTGTCGTATTGGTAGCTCTGCTGGACGCCCGTCAAAGGCTCGTACATCGAGCTCAGCCGCTCGTCCGCGTCGTAGCCAAAGGTCGCGGTGCCGCCCTTGTCGGTACGGGTACTCAGGTTGCCTGTCGCGTCGTAACCGAAGCCGGCGATCCCGCCGCTCCCCGCCTGGGTCAGGATCAGGCCGCGGTCGTCATACGTGTAGGTGTTCGTGCTGGTGCCAGCGGTCGCCGAGGTGAGGCGGCCGTCGAGGTCGTGCCCGAACGTTCGGGTGGCCGTCACCGCCTGCGCTCCCGCGCCGCTTTCCGAGGAGAGCCGACCGTCGGCGTCATAGGTGTGCGTGTCGGTGACCCCGCCGGGCTGCGCGCTGCTGACCGGTTCACCGGCGGCGTCGTACGCCACGGTGTACGTCCGGTCCGCAAGGTTCGGGTAGGCGGCTGTGGGCGGGTCGATGGTCGCCTCCGGCAGCCCGAGGCTGTTGAAGGTGTAGAACACGTCGGCTGAACTGCCACCAGCTGCCCGTGTGTGGCTGTATCGGGTCTGGTTACCGGCGGCGTCGTAGCCGAAGGAGGTGGTGATGAAGGTACCAGCGGCGAGCGGCTGGCTCTGCTGGACCATTCGATCTGCCGCGTCGAAGGCATAGGTCGTCGTATGGCCGTTGGCGTCGGTCGCTGCGACGGTGTTGCCGTCCGCGTCGTAGACCGAACTGGTGGTGGCCAACTGGGTAGTGCCGTCCCGGTCGAGAGCGGATGTCGCGGTGATGTGGCCGGCCTGATCGGCAGTCAGCGTGTTGAGGCTCCCGTCGGGACGGGTGGTCCGGATCAGCTGACCGCTCAGGTCGTACGCATAGTGCGTGACGTTACCCAGTGCGTCCGTACGGGACGACACCTCACCGGCCGCATCGTAGGAGGCCTTGCTGCTCTGGCCCCTCTGATCGACCATGAGCGTCGGATTCCCGGCGTCGTCGTAGCCCAGGGCGCTGGTGTAGGCGGCGGCGGAAGGCTGCCGGACGAGGTCAGTGCTGGTGATGAGGCGCCCGAGGTCGTCGTAGGTGTGCTGGGAGACGGCGCCGATGGGGTCGACCGTGGAGAGCTGCTCCTGGTCGAGGTCGTAGGTGAAGGTCTCGGTGGGGGTTGATCCGTTGACCGGCGGCTGGGTGATCTTGACCGGGTCGCCGAGCTGGTCGTAGCTGGTGGTGGTGACGCGGTTCAGGCCGGAGGGGTCGACGGTCGTCGTGGTGGGGCGCCCGAGTGCGTCGTACTGCTTGGTGACGGTGGGTGTGATGGTGGTGCTGGTGCCGGGTGCGGTGTAGGCCGATGCCGCCACGGCTGTCTGGTTGCCGTCGGCGTCATAGGTGGTGGTGGTGATGTTGCCGAGGGGGTCCTTGGTCTCGGTCGGCTCGCCGTAGGTGTTGTAGCCGGTGCGGGTTTCGGCTGTGGCGGCGGGGAGGGTGACGGGCTGGCCGGTGGTGGTGTTGAAGGTGGTGGTGGGGGTGGGTGGGGTGTCGGTGATGGTGAGTTGGCCGGCGGGGTCGTGGAAGTAGGTGCTGGTGTAGTTGGCGGGGGTCGCGCCGGGGGTGTTGCCGTTGGGGCTGGTCGTGGTGAGGACCAGGCCGCGCTGGTCGTAGGTGTGGGTGGTGACCGAGTTCTGGGGGGTGTTGAGGACGGTCTCGGTGAGGGGGTTGCCGAGGGTGTCGTAGGTGGTGTCGGTTTCGCGGGTGGTGGTGCCGTCGGTGAGCTTGGTGGTGAGGATGTCGCCGGCGGCGTCGTAGGTCTGGGTGGTGGTGCGGTTGAGGCCGCCGGGGTCGAGGGTGGTGCCGGTGGGGCGGCCGGCCGGGTCGTAGGTGTTGGCGACGGTGGTCTTGCCGGCGCCGGTGACGCGCTGGGTCAGCTCGCCGGCGGGGTCGTAGGTGTTGGTCTGCAGGACGATGTTGCGGGTGGTGCCGTCGAACTGCTGGGTGGTGGTGGTGAAGTTGTGGAACGCGTCGAGGTCGATCTCGGCGACGGTGTTGTCGTCGTTGTAGTAGGTGTGGGTGGTGCGGCCCATCGCGTCGGTGTCGGTGGCCAGGCGGCCGGCGGGGTCGTAGGCGCGGGAGTCGATGACCTGGGTGCGGGCGGTGAGGGGGTTGTTGGGGTTGCCGGTGTAGTTGGTGATGGCGCTCTGCTGCAGCCACCGCTGGGGTGAGTAGGTGTAGGCGTAGGTGGTGCCGGCGGCGTCCGTCTTGGTGGCGGTGTTGCCGTAGGTGTCGTAGGTGTAGCTGGTCTTCGACCCGGCCGGGTCGGTCGTCGAGGCGAGGTGGTCGTTGGCGGCGTTGTAGGCCCAGGTGGTGGTGCGGGGTTGGTCGCCGCCGGTGGCATCGGTGGTGGTCCGGCTGGTCTTGTCGCCGTCGGCGTCGTAGGTCCAGCTGGTCTTCGGGGTGTGGATGGTGCCGGTGACGGCGTCGGTGGTGGCGGGGTCGGCCTGGGTGAGCGGGTTGCTCTGGCCGTCCCAGGTGTAGGTGGTGGTTGTGGCGGTGGCGCTCTGGCCCTGGCCGCAGTTGGTGCAGGTGTCGGTCTTCGTCGATGGGCGGCCGAGGTTGTCGAAGGTGGAGTTGGTGACCGTGCCGCCCTGGCCGGTGACCTGGGCCGCGTTGCCGTGTGCGTCGTACCAGCGCAGGACGATCTGGTTGGGCTGGATGTTGGACGTGGTCGGGTAGGTGCCGGCGTCCAGCGCGATGCTGGTGGCCGCGACCAGGCCGGCGGGTTGGGTGCCGCCGCCGACCGCGGGTTCCAGGCCGGTGCTGTAACTGGTGTAGGTGACGCGGCCCTTGGGGAAGTCGGGGGTGGCGGGGGTGGTGGTGGAGGTGAGCTGGCCCGCGGTGTTGTAGACGTAGGTGGTGCGGTAGGTGGTGTCGCCCGGGCCGTTGGAGCGTGCGTCGCTGGAGGACGTCATCGTGTCGTTGAGGACGTTCAGCGGGTTCGTCGTGTCGAGGTAGTACGTGGCGTAGCTGGTGTGGCAGGTGGCGGGGTTCTGGCAGGTGGTGCGGGAGACGGTGTTGCCGCGGGTGTCGTGGCCGGTGGTGGTGGTGTGGCCGTCGGGGTCGGTGACGGTGTAGAGGTAGCCGTTGGTGTCGTAGGTGTAGCTGGTGGTGTTGCCGCTGGCGTCGCTGTAGGAGGTGAGTTTGGCGGTGCGGGTGTCGTACGTGTAGGTGAGTTTGTTGTTGCCGGGGTCGGTGACGGTGACGGTGGTGACGGGGAGGGGGTTGGCGCCGTTGCGCATGGCCGTGTACTGGCCGGCGATGGCGGTGGCGGCCAGCTTGGCGGGGTAGTAGGAGACTTCGGCGATGGAGCCGTTGAAGTACTGGTTTCCGGCCTGGGGCCAGCCGGTGTTGGTGCCGGCGCCGATGTACACGTACGGGGTGCCGTTGTAGTAGATCTTGTTGCCGGTGGTGCTGGCGGCGCTCGGGGTGCCGTCAAGGTAGAGGGTCTGGCCGCTGTCGTCGCCGGCGAGGACGACCTGGTGCCAGGTGCCGTCGGTGACGGTGCGGTCCGAGGTCAGTGAGTAGTTCGGTGAGCCGGTCCAGAAGGAGGCGTGGATGTGTCCGTCGGTGCCGACGTACAGGGCCGGGTTGTAGGAGCCCTGGGTGGCGCCCATGGGGGCGTCCTGGTAGCTGTACAGGACGCCGGAGGTGGTGGTCTTGAACCACATGTCGACGGTGGCGGGGCTCTTGGTGGGGGCGGCGTTGGCGGGCAGTTGGAGCAGGGAGTTGGTGCCGTTGAAGGTGGCCGAGCCCTGGGCGGGGTCGGCGGTGGGGCCGGAGGTGTTGAGGGTGGTGCTGGTGTAGGTGCCGGCGGCCTGGTCGGGTAGTGCGGTGCCGAGTTCGTCGGAGGCGTAGGTGGAGCCGGAGGGGTCGTCCAGTCGCCAGTAGGCGGTGGGGTTGGCCTCGACCACGGCTGTCCTGTAGGCGCCGGCCGCGTCCAGGCCGGTGCCGTTGTTGGCGGTGGTGGCGGCCTGGTACTGGCCGGCGATCGTCGGTGCGGTCAGTGCGTAGCGGTAGAGGGCGAAGTCGGCGAGCTGGCCGTTGAAGTGGCCGCTGGTGTCGGTGGGGGTGGCGGGCCAGCTGCCTTGGATGGTGCCGGCGCCGAGGTAGGCGTAGCCGTCGCCGTTGTAGGTGACGGTGCCGTTCACGGGTGTGCCGGTGGGTTTGCCGTCGAGGTAGAGCTGTTCGTTGGTGCCGTTGGCAACGAGGGTGGCCAGGTGCCAGGTGTTGTCGGTGACGGTGGTGTCGGAGACGGTCGTGGTGGTGTAGCCGTTCGGCATGAACAGGCCGTGGAGTTTGTTGTCGGTGCCCACGTACAGGGCCGGGTTCCACAGTGCGGGTGCGCCGGGCTGGCCGCCGGAGGTGTTGCCGAGGGGGAAGTCCTGGTAGGCGTAGAGCACGCCCGGGCTGCTGGTTTTGAACCAGAGGGAGGCGGTGGCGGCGCTGGTGGCCTTCGGCAGGGCGGTGGCCGGGAGTTGGATGCTGGAGGTGGTGCCGTTGAAGGAGGTGGCGCTCGCGGTGCCGGAGGCCCAGGGGCCGGGCTGGCCGCCGGTGGTGTTGTTCTCCGTGCCGTGGTTCTGGGCCAGGGCGGCGGAGGAGATCAGTTCGGTGGCCTGGTTGCCGCCGGCGTCGTCCAGGCGCCAGTAGCCGGTGGGGTGGGCGGAGATGATCGCGGCGTCGTAGGCGGAGGGCTTGGCCAGGCCCGCGCCCTGGGCGGCGCTCTGGCTGTTGGCCTGGGCGTACAGGGAGGAGACGGTGCCGGCGGACAGGCCGTGCGGGAACAGGGCGGCGTTGGCGAGTTGGCCGTTGAAGTGTCCGAACGGGGTGGTCGGCGCGCTGGGCCAGCCGTCCGCGTTGCCGGCGCCCAGGTAGAGGTAGTGGGTGCCGTTGATCCCGATGCTCGCGTTGAGGGAGCCGGCGGTGGCCTGGCCGTCCAGGTAGAGGGTCTGCTGGCTGTTGGTGTCGGCCGAGAGCACCGCGAAATGCCACTTGCCGTCGGTGACCTGCGGTGTGCTGGTCATGGTGTTGCCGATCGCACCGGTCCACAGTTGTGCGCGCAGGCGTCCGTCGGTGCCGACGTACAGGGCCGGGTTCCAGAAGGTGGAGCGGGTGGTGTTGGAGTCGATCACCCCGTCCTGGTAGCTCAGGATGGTGCCCGGGGAGGTGGTCTTGAACCACAGGGCGATCGCGGTGGGCCCTTGGGTGGGGATCATCGAGGCGGGCAGTTGGACCGAGGTCGTCGCGCCGTCGAAGGTCGCCGAGCCCAGCGAGCCGGTCATCGGACCCGCCGCCCCCAGCGCGACGTTGCTGTAGGTCCCGTTGTTCGGTATCGGACGCGGCACGTACACCTGGTTGGCGGCCTGCGTGCCCGACCAGTCCGACAGCCGCCAGTACCCGGAGGGCTGCGAGGCCAGCACCTGACCGCGGTACTCCTGCGAGGAACCCGACACACTCGGCGAACCCACACTCCAGGAGCCGCCGTTGGCGTCCGTGACCTTCGTGGCACGGTCCTTGACCGCATCGTAGGTGACGGCGACCTGGGTCTTGTTGTTGGGCAGGGTCACCGAGGTCAGCTCGTACGACGGAGAACTGCCCGCCTGCCACAGCGTGTTGACGGCCGGCTGGCCCAGCGTGCGGTTGTAGAAGGCGACATCGGATATCGAGCCGTTGAGGAACCAGGCGTGGCCGGTGTTGTCCCCGCCGTTCTGGAACGGCTCGTCGGGCCACAGGCCGCCCATGTAGCCGCCGCCCGCGTACTGGGCGTGCTGCCCCGCGGCGATGATCGGCCCCGACAGCGTGCCCACCGCGGAACCGTCCAGGTACATGGTCTGCGAGGCGCCCTGCGCGGTGAGCACCGCGAAGTGCCACTTCCCGTCGTTGACCGGCGTGCTCGTCGAGATCGGGTGGGTCGGATCGCCCTGGAAGAACTCGCCGTGCAGGTTCCCCGAGGAGCCCACGTACAGCGCCGGGGTGTAGTTGTGGCCGGTCGACGGCGAGGACGGGAAGGTATCCGTCTCGTAGCTGTACAGCACCCCGGAACTGCTCGTCCTGAACCACAGCGCGACCGACATGTAGGAGGACAGGTCGCCCTGACTCCACGGCAGCGCCACATATCCCGAGCTGCCGTTGAAACTCGCCGCCGTGGCGGGCGAGGTGTTCGGGTTGCCCGGCTGGCCGTAGGAGACGCCGCTGCCGGGGTAGTAGCCGTTGTCGTTGAACTGGTTCGCGATCACCTCGCTGTACGCCACCGGGCCCGACGACTCACCCAGGCGCCAGTACGACATCGGCCCCGCGTCCAGCATCGCCGAACGCAGATGCGAGCCGTCGGTGTACGAGTAAACCGTGCACGACGCTTGGGTGTTACCGCCCGTCGGCGGCGCGCAGGCCTGGATCAGCAGGTCCGCGTCGCCCGAGTTGTAGGAGTACGTCCACGTCAGTGCGGTGGACTGGTCGCTGCCGCTCACCGGGTCGGTGGTCACCTTCGCCACGTGGCGCCCGTCCGAGGTCCACGCGAAGTGCAGCGCGCGGCCCGAGGCCACGTCCGTGACCGTGTCCAGCTTCCCGTTCGTGTAGTGCAGGCTCTGCACGTGCCCCGCCGCGTCCTTCACCGACGACAGCGCGGACAGCCCGTTCACCGGTGCCAGGAACGAGTACTGCATACCGTTCTTCAGCAGCAGCGTGTACCCGTTCGCCCCACCCGACAGGCCCGTCAGCGTCTCGTACTCACCAGGCGCCGGCGTGTAACTCGTGTTACCCGAACCGTCCGTCGACGCCAGCCCGAGCCGCTCGGCCCGCCCCGAGGCATCGGTGAGCACCACCGCGTTCTGGCCGTCCGCGTCCTGCTGCACCCGCATGTCCCACGCCGAGGTCCACCCCGCACCGAACAGCGAACCCGTCCGCGGATCCAGCGAGTTGTACGAACGCGTCACCGCCAGCGCCGGACCCACCGCCGCCACCGACGCATCGGTGGCCGACGTCGTGTAATTGCCCACCTGCGGATCGAACGAGTGCCCCTGCCCGTCACTGGCCGCACCACCCAGATGCGAGGTGATCGGCGGCTGCTGCACCTGCGTCGAGAACGCGTACATCGGCGACCACGCACTACCGGAGACCCCGTCCCCCACCTCCGCCTGCCAGTAGTACGACGAGTTCCACGCCAACACCCCCGCCGGCACCGCCCACGCCTGCGCCGAGGGCCCCGACAACCACCCCGAGTCCTTCAACAGCTGCCGGCCACTCGAATACACCTGGAAGTCGTAGCTCAGGCCCGTACCCGGATAGTTGTCCGGATCATGCCCCACCGCAGCCAACTGCGGCACCAGCGTTCCCATCACCGAACCCGACAACGGGGTCAGATAGTCCAGCTGCGGCGGTGTGTTCTGTCCGGTGACATTGATACAGCCCTGGTAGCCGATCCCAAAGGAGTCATGCAGCGACATGCCGTTGGCGTAGGCGTCCCAGCAGAGCACATAGGTCTGGCCCAGTTGCGGCAGGATGGGGATGATCCCGTTGACCCCCCAGGAATTACCAGTCGTGACGATCCCGGAGACCGGAACCGACGGCGCGTTCACGGAGAGCTCGTGAGTGCCGGTGGAGTCGAAGACTCGGGCCCGCAACTGCATGTTGGACGGGTTCCACGTCTGCGATCCCCGATTCGTCATCGTCACCAGCTGCGAGCCTGTGGCGTTGTACGTCGGCTGCGTATAGCTGTTGGCGAGCGTAGAGCTGGCTGCCCAGTCCGCATACGTCACATAGAGGTAGGGCGGGTAGCTGGAGTTGACACTGGCGAACTGCTTCCAGGCGTTGGTGTCCGTGCCGCTCGCGGTCACCGCCAGGCCGAAATTGCTGCCACCGGCCGCCCAGGAACCGATCAGCTGCGAACCCGCCGCTGTGGGGCTGTCACCGAGATGAACCTCCTCCCACGCCGGGCCACTCGTGCAGCTCGTGCCGGCACCGAAGTTGCCCTTCCCGATCTGGGCACCGATGTTCACACCCGGATAGGTGTTGACGGAGGTCGGACTCCACGAGGCGGTGATGGCCGACACGTCGACCTCATGCTGCCCGCAGTCGTAGGACCACACGTCGTCCAACGCGAGACCGGCGCTCTCCACATAGTCGTTGCTCAGCACCGACGAGACACCGGGAAACAGCAGGTAGGCGTTCGCGACGTGGGCGCCGCCGTCGTAGGTGCCCACCTTCAGCACGCTGTCGGTCGAGTAGTTCGCCGTGAACGGCGACATCACATACGTCGACTGCGCCGCGTTGATGTTCGAGGTCGTGGGGTCGACCCGGACCGGAAAGACCCGGTGCGGGTCATGAAGCCAGCCGGCATCCAGGCTCATCTGCAGCGCAGGTGCCCCGTTCACTGCGGTGATCTGGTATGTCACCGCGTCGGACATCGCGCCCTGATCGGACTTCGGGTCGATCGCCGAGTCCTGCATGAACGCATGCGGAATCGTCAGACGCACCTGCCCCGCCGCATCGGTGAAGACCGCGTTCCCAGAGGCATCCAGCGCCACGATCAGCCCCGTCAGCTGCAGCGGGAACGTCCACACGGACGGCGCGGACGCATCGTGCAGGACCAGCGTTTCCTTGGCGCCCGCGGCAAGAGCGTTGTACTCGACATCAGCTGAGGTCGCCGCATTCGCATAGGTCAGCGTGTCGCCACTGGCCGTGCCCGTGACCGGCAGTGCCCCCTGAAGGCTGTAGGCCACCTCATGCCCGGCGTCGATGGGAAGGTCGACCAGCGCCGGCGCGTCAGCCGTCGGCGCAAACGTCATCGACTGGTTGTTCGCCTTCTCCGTCCAGCGGCCATCAGCGCGCTGGGACAGACCCGTGTCGATATCCGCCCAGGTTCCGTCCGGCCTCTGGTAGTGGACGGGTCGCGGATACATGCGCACGGTCTTCGTGCCATCAGCGTTCTGATAGGTCGACGTCGTCGCAGTACGAGCACCCGTCACCTCGGTGCCGGCCGGGGCCGGTGCCTGGACCGTGGTGACTTGCGTCGAAGGGTCCGCGGAGGTGGCCGCACCCTCCGCATGGAAGCCCAGTCCGGCCCTCTTCGCCTGCGCGTTCTGCAGATCCTGGCTCGCCTTCACCGGCGCCGCCACCGTCTGCGCCGGTACCGAGCTGCGCGCCTCGGAGGACGACTGCTGACCGGACTTCTTCAAGCTCGGCGCGGCCTCCGCAGGCAGTTCACCTGGAGCAGGCTTGTGAGTCGGGTCCTCGGGGCCTTGGTTGTGCTGCGTGGCATCCGACTTGACTGCGTGAGCACGCGCGGCCGGAGAGTCGGAACGCTGCTGCGGAGTCGTCAGATCGGCCGTTGAGAGCGACTGAGCAGCCGCAAACGCCCATGCCCCCTGGGTGGACAGGCTCATCAGAACCGTCAGGCACACCAGGAGAACTGCCCATCGCCCTCCTCTCCTCCGCTGCCGACCGAGCGCCAGCGAGCGAGGTGTGGGCCGAGTGGCCGAGAACGAGGCACGAGGCGACGACAGGCGGCGCACAGGCCGACCCCCAAGCATGCAAAACGACCCCGGTTGGGGATGGCAGGTGAAGGTGTAGTTGACGGCCAGTCAATCAATCAAGTCTTGCAAGCTCGTCCACATGGTCGGTAGCAGCCGATCGAGCTGGCTGTATCCGGATTTGTCCCGGTCGAATACTTAGAAAATTTAAGTCATGCTTGATGATTTTTTTGATGAGATTTTCCTTGACGGCCACCTCTGGGATTGCTATTCCCAAGAAGGGGGCATCTGCGGCACGGTCAGTCAGTAGGGTCAGCGCCCATGCGCCGAGCCCCGATCCCGTACTCAAACAGGCCGTGCTGTACGCGCAGAAGAAGGACTCAGTTATCGTTGCCTCGGCCGGGAACAGTGGCACTACCGGAAATCCAGCAATGTACCCGGCTTCGTTCCCTGACGTCGTCTCAGTGGCAGGCACCGACGAGGGCGGAAAGTTCTGGAAAGAAAGTGAATCAGGGCCGACGATCACGGTGGCCGCACCAGCAACCGAGTGGTGCGGTCGTCCTCGGTGGTGCTGGGGTTGTGCTGCTCCGGCGTCGCAGGCGGCCCGGTGCTCCGGTGAGTGTTTCGCGGCGGGAGGGCACGGGGAGTCGGCGCGGGACCAACGGCGCCAGCGCTCGGCGCGGTTCAGGTAAGGCACGTGCTTCGAAGGGCGGTTCCAGTAAGGCCAACGCCCGCTCCGGTAACCGTTCTCGTTGACCACCGGCCCACCGACTTCACGTTCAAGGGATTCAGTCGATGCCCATCCGTCCACTCCTCCGGCCTCGTAACTATCTGATCGCGGGCCTCTGCGCGGGGGTCGCAGCTGCCGCGGTTTCTGCGGTGGCCGTGCTGTGGCCTCACCAGCACGCGTCCGCGCCCGCGAAGGTTGTGGCCAGCGACTACTCCGGGAGGGCCACGGCTTGCTTGGCCACGGACACCGTGACGGCCGGTAAGGCTGGCGAGGTGGCCGAGATCTGGGCCGCTATGCAGAGCGCGGGGACGCGGAGTGGGAAGAATGTGCAGCAGGTGATTCAGCCTGCCGGCAGTGCGGAGCAGGCGCAGCCCTATCTCGCTGGGCTGATCAGTCAGCGCTGCGATCTGATCGTCACCGTCGGCTCCGCCTTCGGGCAGGCCGTGCCTGCGCTCGCGAAGGCGGATCCGGCGGCCCGGTTCGTCACTGTTGACGCCTCGTTGACCGGGGCACCTGGCGGTGTCACGCTGCTGGGCGGTGACGGGGCTGCCGCGCGGGTTGGGGAGCAGGTGCAGGGGCTTCGGCGGGCGGGAGGTGCGGGGGGCTGAGGTGCGGTAGGTCCGTGGGGGGATCGTGGTTGATTCCTGGTTGTTATCCGGTCGCTGGGCCCAGCGGGTCTCCTCCGGGGCGTCGGCAGTGCATGATGTGGGTCGCCACTATGCGTGTCGGATAGCGGGGGCCCGGATGACGAGTAGTCAAGATCCAGATGAAGAACAACGGTTGACCAGCGAAGACGGCGGGGTGCAGGGAGTCCGGGCCTGGGCGCGGGACGCGGTGGCGCGGGCCGAGTCGCTGCTGCTCGCGGATCCGGCGGGGCCGCCGCGGCCGCAGCTGGGCGATCCGGCCGTGCAGGACCGGGTGATCATGGAACTCGTCGATCTGGAGGGGCTGCTGGGGCCGGACGAGCCGATGCGTGCGCTGCTGGTGGCAAGGCTCGGCGGGCTGCTCGCGACCCGCTACCTGACCCGTGGTGGTGCGGTGGCCGACCGGGCGCGGGGGCTTCGGTTGCTCCGGGAGGCGCGGGCGGGCGGGGCGGCGGTGGATGGTTGGGAGGCCCAGCGGGCGGCGCTGTCCCTGGTGATGCTGCTGAGCCGGACGCCGATACGCCAAGCGGACGGCGCGGAGCACAGCAATCCTGAACTCGCCGAGCTGGCAGAGCTGCTGGCGGAGCTGGGGGCGGTGCAGTGTGGACCCGGGACCTCGGTGGATCCGGCCCGCCTCGTCCAGGACTCGGTGCAGCAGGCCGGGGCGAGCGCGTTCGAGGCGCTGCGCAGCGGGGATCCGAGCCTGCTGGTCGAGGCCATCGGCTCGCTTCGGCAGGCGGCCGGCGACGTGCCGGCGGGCTTCGACCCGCACCAGGTGCTCGGGCTCTTCTCCGCCGCCTTCCTGTCCAGTTCCCAGAGCGTCGGCGGGAACCAGCAGGACGCGGAGGAGGCCGAGCGGCAGCTGGACGAGGCGGTGGAGCGGCTCGGCGCGGCCGGTGCCGCCGCGCACCCTCAGCTGGCCGTCATGACGAAGATGCAGGCCCTGGTCCTGCGCAGCCGTCGCTTCCGGCACGAGGGGAACCGGGCGGGCATCGAGACCTGCATCGAGGAACTCCTCGCCCTGCGCGATTCCCTGTCCGAGCACGACCGGGCCGCCACCCCGCATCTGGGCCCGATCGCCGCGGCCCACCTCGATCTCGCGATGGTGACCCAGGACCCCGAGATACTGCGAACGGGCTTGCGCTTCTACGAGGAGGCGGTGCAGGCCATGGAGTCCATCCCGAGCCTGCGCGGCATGGTCGGGATACAGCTCACCAACCTGGCGTCGTTGCGTGCCCGGATCGACGGTGATCCGGAGGTCCTGCGCGCCCACTTCGCGGCCCGGCCGACCGAGCCGGAGCGCGGTCTGCTGGACGACCGGGTCGAGAGCCTGGCCATCGAAGCGCTGGCCAGGAAGACACAGGCCGACCTCACCGGGGCCCGGGCCGATCAGGACCGTGCCATCGAGGCGCTGCAGGGGGTCCGGCGGGCGGCGGGGCCGGACGGCCAGGTCTTCCAGCACGCCCACCTGCTCTGGACCCTGGCGGAGGCCCACCTCGTGCGCGGCGACCGGCAGTTGGGGGACCTGGTGGCCGGTGCCGAAATCATGGTGGAGTCGTTCGAGGCCCTGCGGGACGAGGTGCTGCTCGAATCCGGCGCCGAGCACCGGCTCCTGACGGCACGCGGCGCGGCGTCACGCACCCTGCACGGTGCCTGGTGGTGCGGTGACGGCAAGGCGCCCGGGCGCGCAGTGACGATGCTGGAACTCGGCCGTTCGCTGGTGCTCCAGGCCGCCGCGGCCTCGGCGGAGGTGCCCGAGTTGCTGGAGGCGCACGGGCACCACGAGTTGGCGGCCGCCTGGCGGCAGGCGGGTGCGACACCGACCGGTGCCGCGGACCGGCCGCCGATCCCCGGCCTGTTGCGCCGCCAGGCCCTGAACGCCCTCCGGGACTGCCAACCGCACTCCGAGCCACCCACGTTGGTGGAGCTGTGCGCGGGCCTGCGGCCGGGCGAGGCCGACGCCCTGGTGTACCTGCTGCCCGGGCAGCAGGCGGCGGACGGCACGCAGCTGCACGGCATGGCCATCGTCCTCACCCCCGACGAGCAGATCGGCGCCCTGGCGCTGCCGCACCTCGCCCATGACGAGCGCGCGCCGCTGGAGGCCTACCTCGACCTCTCGGCGGAACGCTCACGCCTGCGCGCCGGGGGCGACGAGGCGGGCGAGGCCGAGGAGGCCGCAGCGGCCGGACTCGAAGCGGTCGAACCGCGATGGGAGCAGGCCCTGGCGGAGCTCTGCGACTGGGCGTGGCCGGCGGTCGTCGGCCCGCTTGCCGAGGGCATCGCCGCGTACCGGGCGCAGAGTTCGGCGTGGGGGCCGGGCGACCGTGCCGAGCCGCTGCGGTTGGTGCTGATCCCCTGCGGCAATCTCGGCGTGGTGCCCTGGCACGCCGCGCGGCACCGGGCGGAGGACGGGCGCTACCGCTACGCCTGCGAGAGCATGGTGTTCTCGTACGCCGCCTCGGGGCGGCAGTTCCTCGGCGCCGCGGCCCGCGAGCGCCTCGCGGTGGCCGAGCGCCCGGTGCTGGTGGCCGACCCGCGGATGGACCTCACCCTGGCCGAGCGGGAGGTCCTCGCACTGCGCGACGGCTGCTACCAGCAGGCCGAACTCTACGGCGCGTACTACGAGCTGGACGATCCGCCGGTCGGCCCGGGGACCCCGGACGAGTTGCTGGCGCTGCTCCCCGGCGGGGGCGCGCAGCGGCCGCTCTCGCTCCTGCACATCGCCTCGCACGGTTCGGCGGGCGTGCGGCCCACGGTGTCCGCGCTCGGCCTGGCCGTCCCCGAGGAGGCCGAGGCACAGGGCGGCGGGGCCGAGGCACAGGGCGGCAGGGCCGAAGGGCAGGGTGGTGGGGCGGCGGCGCCGGACCCGGGCATGCTCACCGTGACGCGGCTGCTGGACCGCCCGTCGGCAGCCGGCGCCGACGGGGCGGGCCCGTTGGTGGTGCTCAGTGCCTGCGAGACCGACCTGAGCACCCGCGACCACGACGAGGCGCTGACCCTGGCAACGGCCTTCCTCGCGCGCGGGGCCAAGGACGTGGTGGGCTCGCGCTGGACCACCCGGGACGGCGCCTCGGCACTGATGATGACCGTCTTCCACCACCACGTGGCGATCACGGGCCTGAGCCCGGCGGATGCCCTGCGGGCCGCCCAGCTCTGGATGCTGGACCCCTGCCGCACCGCCCCACCGAGCCTGCGGGGCGAGCTGCTGCGCGAGTTGGAGCAGCCCGACCTGGACCGGCTGCCGATCTGGGCGGCCTTCACCCACCAGGGCCATCCGGGGCCCGCGACACGATCGGAGGGGACGGTATGAACCCACAGGAGCTGCTGGCGCTGCTGCGGCAGCACTGGGACGACATCCGCAGCGCCCTCGACCAGCCACAGCACGAGCTGCTGGTGGCCCGGCTGAACGCGCTCGCCGCGGCCGAGGGGGACGAACTGGCCACCCGCAAGGCACTGCAGGGGGTCAAGCTCGCGCTGCTGCCGCTGCCGGTGCGCCACCCGGTCCGGATGGCACTGGCGAGCAGCACGCGCCTGGTCGCCACCTCCGACGCCCGGCCGGTCGCGACGCACGCGCGGGAGCTGCTGGCCTGGCTGGCGGACAGCGACGCCCCGTCCGTCGCGATGACAGTCTCTGACGGACCGTCAGACAGTGACATCGATGCGTCGGCCCCCGACACCGCCGAGATCATAGCCACCGTGCAGCGCCGACTGCTCGCCGCGCCCGCCCTCAGCAGCGCCGAGCTGAGTGCGCGCGGCGTGGGCGAACGCGGCGTGGGCGAACGCGGGGGTGAGCCCGGCCAGGCCGGCGCCGGCCTGATCCAACTGATCGACACCGCGGGCGAAGTGCGCTACCCGGCCTTCCAGTTCGCCGGGGACGGCCACGGCCCGCTCCCCGTGGTCGAGCGGATCAACCGGCTGCTCCTGGCCGAGCAGGACCCGTGGGGTGCCGCCGACTGGTGGCTGGCCGGGAACAGTTGGCTGGGCGGCACGCCGGCAGCGCTGCTCGGACTGGTCTCGGACGAGCTGCTGACCGCCGCCGCCCTCGCGCTGGTGGAGGGGGACTGATGACCGCCCAGCTCCCGCCCGAGGACTCCGCGACCTTCCTGATGAAGCCCAACCTGTCCACCCTGCCCGCCGGGACGGAACTGTGGCGCTGCCACCAGACCCGGTGGTCCGGCGCCGAGTTCAGCCCGGCGCTGGCCGACTTCCACTTCGGCGGCAGCCGATTCGACGGCACTCCGCTCGACCCGTACCCGTACCTGTACGCCGCCCCCGAGCCGGCCACCGCGCTGGCCGAGGTGCTGCTCCGCTCGATGGCCTTCGACACGGAGACCGGGATGCGGCTGGTCCCGTACCGCCGAATCGTCGAGCGCTCGTTGACGGCGCTGCGGACCACCATCGACCTGCGGCTCATCGAGCTGGTCAGCGAGGAGGACCTGGCCGCCGTCTGCCAGGACTCCTGGCTGCTGGAGACCGAGGGCCCGGGATATGCCCAGACCCGGCGCTGGGCTGCCGAGTTGCGTGCCCGGGTCCCCGAGGCGCAGGGCCTGCTCTGGCAGTCCCGACGGCATCGGCCGCGGCATGCGCTGGTGCTGTTCGGCGACCGCTGCCGGACGGAGCCGGTCAAAACCGATCCCGGTTCGTCCGTCCAACTCGACACCCCAGCAGGGGTGCTGGAGGCCAACCGGCTGCTCGCCCCGCTCCGGGCGGCGATCGTGGCGCCCTGGCAGCAGGCGGCCGACGAGCCCGAACCGCCGGAGTGGGCGCGGCCGACAGCAGGGTCGGTGAGCGGGCGATGACGACCACGACCGGCCTCGGGTTCGGGCGCGGCTTCGACGAGCGCCAGCCCGTGATCGTCCTGCTGGACACCTCCGCCTCGATGAACCGCCCGGCCCACAGTCCGCGGATCGCCGAGCTCAACCGGGCGCTGGCCGGCTGGTTCGACTCGGTCCGGTCCAAACCGCAGCTGCTGGCCAGGGTGGAGGTCTGCCTGATCGCCTTCGACGAGCGGGTGCGGATCTACGACACGGTGGCGGGCGGATTCCGCGCGCCGCAGCAGGCGGACGGCGATGCGGTCTTCGCGCCGCTGGCCGGGCTGCGGCCGCCCGAGCTGCCGGCGGCCGGGTGCAGTTGCCTGGTTCCCGCGGTGCGGCTCGCCCTGGAGCTGGCGCAGCGCCGCCGTCAGGAGCTGACCGACCGGGGGCTGCCGGTGGTACGGCCGGTGATCTGGCTGCTCACCGACGGCGCGCCGAGCGACGAGTGGGGAACGGCGCTGGACGCCGGGCAACTCGCGTCCACCGCCGCTGAGTTGCGACAGGCCGAGCAGGAGGACGGATGTGCCTTCTTCGTGGTCGGGGTCCGCGGGGCGGACCAGGAGCTGCTGAAGGTCCTCGCGCCATGGTCCACCCACATGCTGGAGAACCTGGACTTCAGCCAGATCCTGAGCCTCCTGCTCGCCAGCTCCGACCGGCTGGAGCCCGGCCGGACGATCAAGGAGACCTACACGGACGTCGCCCACGACGCCGACCGGGCCAGAATCCTGAACGAACTGGAAGAGGACTACCTGTGATGGCCGTGGCACCGGGCGCCGGCCGCGCCTCGCCAATCCTCACGGGCGCGGTGGTGCAGGGCACCGCGCACCTGGCGACCGGGCGCGGCTGCCAGGACGCGTTCAAGGCCGTGGCCGCCGGACAGGCTCTGGTGCTGGCCGTCGCGGACGGCGCGGGCAGCCGGGACCGCAGCGCACTGGGGGCGCACCTGGCGGTGGACACGGCCTGCCGGCTGCTCGCGGTGGACGTCCCGTCGGCCGAGGACGATGCGGCGGCCTGGCGCGCGTGGATCGGCGAGCGGGCCGTCGCGGTGGTGGACGGCTACCTGCGCGCGGTGCGAGCGCTCCTCGGCGCCGAGCAGGCGGAGCAGGCAGAGCAGGCGGAGCAGGCGGAGGAGGCAGAGCAGGCTGAGCAAGGAGATCGGCCGCCGCAGGAAGGCGCGCTGGCCGCGACGCTGGCCGCCGCCGTGCTCCGACCGCCCTGGGTGGCGTTCCTCTCGGTGGGCGACTGCTTCGGCACCGTGCTCACCCGCACGAACGGCTCCCAGGGCGGCCAGGGCGGCCAGGGCGGCCAGGGGTCGGACGGCGACGAGCGGTGCCGCCTGGCGCTGCCGCCCCGCACGCCGCCCGTCTTCCTCTCCACGCCCGGCGTGCGGGAGCGGGTCGACACCCTGGTCCTGCACGAGCCGGACCTCAGCGGCGTCGTCCTGGCGACGGACGGGTGCGCCCCGCTCGCCCTCGACCACCCGTCCGTCCACGGTCTCCCGGCGGCCGCCGGCCCGCTCGCCTCACCCCGGTTCTTCTGCTCGCTGGCCGCGGAGCTGCGCGCCAACGGCGGCGATGCCGAGCCGCTGCGCGCGTTGCTCTCCGGCCCGCAGGCGGCGCGCAGCGGCGACGACCTCACCGTGCTGTGCGCCCTGCTCACCGGAGGTGCCGGCTGATGGCGGTGCGGGTGCTCGCCGAGGACGGGCGGCAGTGGCGGCTGGCCGAGCGGATCGGGCAGGGCGGCGAGGGAGCGGTGTACACGGTCGAGGACGCCCCGCAGCTGGTGGCCAAGCTGGTGCCGCGTCCCCCCGATCCGGCGGCCTACCGCCGGCGGATCGAGCGGCTGGTGCGCCAGCGGTGGGAGCCGCGCACCGTGCGGCTGCGAGCCGGCGGCCTGGCCGCCGCCGACGGCAGCAGCGGTAGCAGTGGCGGCAACGGCAACGGCAGCAGCACGCTCGCCTGGCCACTGGTCGCGGTCACCACCGTGCGCGGCGGCGTGCACGGCTACCTGATGGCCGATCTGCGCTGCCGCTACCAGCCGCTCGAACGGCTGCTGGCACCGGCCGGCCGCCAGGAGCAGCTCCCCGGCAGCAGCTGGGCGACCGCACTGCGGGCGGCCGCCGGGCTCGCCTCGTTGCTGGCCGCGCTGCACGCGGAGGCGTACCTGGTCGGGGACCTCAAGCCGGACAACCTCTGGGTGGACGAGTGGGGCGGTATCGGGATCGCGGACGTGGACTCCTGGCAGTTCACCGACCACGGGCAGCTGTTCGCCTGCCGGATGCACACCCCGGGCTACACCGCACCGGAAGCGGTGGCGGATCCACGCACGGCACTGACCGAGGCGGCGGACGACTTCGTGCTCGCGGTGCTGGTCCACCAGCTCCTGCTGGTCGGCCTGCACCCGTTCGCCGGGCGGCCGGCGGACGGCAACCGCTACGTCTCGCTGGACGACAATCTGCTGCACGGCCGCTGTCGCCTGATCGATCGTCAATCAGTGGTGTTCACCCGGCCGTTGCCGCCGTTCGACCTCCTTCCCGGGCGGCTCGCGGAGCTCTTCCGGAGCGCCTTCGGCCCTACCGGGCGCCGCTCGCCCGGGCAACGGCCGTCCGCCGCGACCTGGGCGAGGGCGCTGAGGGCGGAGCTGGCCGACGGCAGGCTGCGCGGCTGCGCCGAGAACCGCCGGCACGTCCACTCGGTGGAGCGCCCCTGGTGCCCCTGGTGCGATCTGGCCCGGCGCGGGCACGAGGAGTATCCGGAGGAGCCCGTCGACGCACCGCCCAACCGGCCTGCCGGACAGGCGAGTCGACCGACGAACACGAACACGGCCCGGAGGGTGAAGTGAGCGAGCAGGGAGCCGAGCAGCTGGCAGCGGGGGCACGGCTCTCCGTGGCCCGCACGCTCAACCGGTGCACCGTCCTGGGGCCCGGCCGCCGGGCCGTGCTCTGGGTCCAGGGCTGCCCGTTGCGCTGCAAGGGCTGCGTCGCGGCCGAGACGCTGCCGTTCGCCCCGGAGGCGGGCCGACCGGTCGCCGAACTGGTCGACTGGCTCACAGAGTTGACCGACATCGAGGGTGTCACGCTGTCCGGCGGCGAGCCCTTTGCGCAGGCCGCGGCGCTGGTCGAACTGCTCGACGGGGTCCGGGCGGTGCGCCCCGAGCTGTCCGCGATGGCCTACTCCGGCTTCCGCCTCCCGGTCCTGCGGCGCGGCACCGGAGCACAGCGGGAGCTGCTGGCGCGGCTCGACCTGCTGGTGGACGGCCCGTACGTGGCCGCGCTGCACGCGGACCTGCGCTGGCGCGGTTCCTCGAACCAGCGCATCCACCCGCTGTCGCCGCGCTATCTGAAGGAGCTGGCGGAGCCCGACACCAGCGCCGGCATCCAACTGTCCGTCGGGCTCGACGGCTCGTTCTCCTGGGCCGGCGTCCCGGCGGTGCCGGGCTTCCGCGAGGAGATGGAACGGCGGATCGCGGCCGAGGGCTTCGCACTGCACACCGAGGCGGGCGGCCCAGTCCCGCACACCGGAGGAGGGGAACTGTGAGCGGGTCACCCATGTACAGCACCGTCTCGGTCGCCGCGGTGCGCCGCGCCGCCGAGGCCGAGCGCCGTCGGCGACAGGTCGCACAGCGGCGACGGCGGGAGGAGGAACGGGCCCGCGAGCGGGCCCGGCGGGCGGCGGCCCGGGCCGAGGCCCAGCGCCGCGACCGGGAGCGCCAGGACCGGGCCCGGGCCGAGGCCGACCACCGGATCGCCGAGCGGGAGCGGGAGCGGGCCGAGCGGGTGGCGTCGGTGCTGTGGGAGCAGGGCGAGGCGGCCTCCCGCAGCCTTCAGGAGGTGGCGGGCCTGATCACGGCGGTGCGCGCGCAGGCGGGCGCGGCGGCCGTGCTGGGGCTGGAGCGGCAGCTCGCGGCGCTGCGCTCCCGCGCGCCGCACCAGCCGGACGCCGCGCTCCTGGCGGCGGTCGAGGAGCTGCGCGGTCAGGCGGTCGCGCTCGGGACCGCGGGACAGGCCCGGAGCCGGGCGGACAGCGCCGACCACGCCGTCCAACTCGCCTCGTTCGAGCGTCAGCTGGCGCTGATCGGGCCGACCGGAGCCGGGCTCGACCCGGCCGGTCACCGCCGGTGTGCCGAGCTGCTGGACGAGCTTCGCCAGGCTCTGAGGGGCCATCAGGACCTGCGGGCGGAAGCCCTCCTGGGGACCGTCGAACACGAACTCGCCCGCCACGCCGCTGCCGTGGACACCGCCCGGACGGCCGCACTCACCCGCGAGAGGGAGCAGCGACTGGCCGCCGAGGAGCAGCGCGAGGCGGTGCGGCGACGGGAGCAGGAGCAGCAGCGGGCCGCCGAACAGGACCGGCGGCGCGCGGCCGAGCTGGCCGCCCAACTCGCCGAGGCGGCGGACCGGCTGGCCGTCGTCGCGCCAGCCGCGCGGGACGCCGCCCAGGACGCCGGCAAGCGAGGAGAGGCGGCGCTCCGGGCGCGGCTGCTCGGTGCGCTGGACCAGGTGACCCTGGCGATCGACGCCTCCCAGGGCGCGGCGGCGCTGGGCGCGGTCAGCGAGCTGGAGCGCTTGCTGCCCGAGGCGGAGGCGCGACTGGACGAGCTGCTGCTGGCCTACCAGCGCCGCGCCGAGCTGGCCAAGGCGCTGAAGGCGGCGATGGGCCACCACGGGCTGGAGCTGGCGCACGGGGATGACGCGGGCCCGGAGTTCGTGCTGGTCTTCGAGCGGGCGGGCGGCGCCACGTACCGGACGGCGGTGCGCAGCGACGCCGAGGGCGGCGCCCTGCTGACCTACACGGTGCAGGACGAGTCGGACGACCCGGTGATGTCCGAGCGGGGCGAGGTGACCTGCAGCCCGGAGGCGCTGCTGGACCGGGTGCACGCGGCGATGGCGGAGGACGGCTACCAGCCGGGCGAGTTGGACTGGGACGGCAAGCCGCCACGCGGCAGCGCACGGACCCGACCCGGGAGCCGGACCGGGAGCGGGAGCCGGACCGGGACCGGGACCGGGACCGGGCAGCAGGGCGACACCTCCGCGAGCCAGATATGACGGATCGTCAGGATGCTTCGGCCGAGCCGACCGACAGCCGGAACGTGGCCCACGCGGGCGCCCCGCGCTGGGCGGCCTCGCTGCGCTGGGAGCTGCGCCGCGGCCGCCAGGTGATCATCACCGGGCAGGTCCGCGACCGCTGGTGGTGGCAGGGGGAGCCGGCCTCCTTCCGCACGGTGCTGGCCAAGGTCCTGGACGCCTGCGGGGCCGATGTGGTGGCCTGGTGGGAGCCGGTCGACGGCGTCGGCTTTCCGCTCGCCGGGCATCGCGAGCGCTTCGAGGCACTGGCCCGGCGGGCCGGCAAACGGCCGCCGCAGGGCCACGACGCCGAGCCACCGCCGCAGCCGGACCACGGCCAGGACCGGACCCAGGGACAGGACCAGGGACAGGACCGGGGGCAGAACCGGGCCTGGGACCAAGGACAGGACCGGGACTGGAACCAGGAGCAGGAGCAGGAGCAGCACCGGAACCCGGGCCCTGGCCCGGGGCAGGACCCGCACCAGCCGCCGACACCGCGCGACGAGCGCCAGCAGCGGATCCTGGGCGACCTGCTCACCGCCCGCCCCGCCCGTCGCCTGGTCCCGGTGGAGGACGCGCTCGCCGAGGCCCACCGGCTGACGGCCTTCCCCCAGGCGGCCACCGCCTTCGTCTTCGAGGACATCGACCTCGCCCTGCCGCAGGCCGAGGCCGCCTCGGTCCAGGGCTACCTGCGCCTGCGCGCCGCGATGGCGGACGCCGCCACTCCCCCGCCCGGCCCCGGCCGCGGCGAGCCGCCGCTCGCCCGCAATCCGGTGCTCGCCGTGGTCGGCGACCTCGGCCGGCTGCCCGGCTGGCTGCACCGGGAGGATCCGCGCACGGTGGTGCTGCACGTCGACCGGCCCGACCAGGCCGAGCGCCGGCGCTGGTTCGCCATGACCGCACCGGAGTTCAACGGCGGGGCGAACGCCACCGCCGCGGAGCTGGAGGCGCTGGTCGGCGCCACCGACGGCATGACGGCCTGGGAGCTGGACGCGCTGGCCAGGACCTCGCAGGTGCGCAAGGTGCCGGTGCAGGAGCCGGGCAAGCTGCTGGAACGCCACCGGCTCAACGTCAACGTCGATCCCTGGACGCAGCTCGACCGGCGCACCATCGCCGCGGCGGCCCAGGAGTTGGGCATCCGGGTGCTCGGGCAGCCCGGGGCCGTGGACGCGGTGGTGGGCGCCCTGCAGGCGGCCTACGTCGGGGTGGGCTTCGGCAGCTCCGGGGCCGCGCGGCCGCGCGGCTCGTTCTTCTTCGTCGGCCCCACCGGCGTCGGCAAGACGGAACTCGCCAAGGCAGTCGCCCAGTTGATCTTCGGGGATCCGAGCGCCTACGCGCGCTTCGACATGAGCGAGTACCAGCAGGAGCACGCGGCCGAGCGCCTGGCCGGGGCGCCGCCCGGCTTCCTCGGCTACGACCAGGGCGGCGAGTTGACCCGGCGGGTGCAGGAACGGCCGTTCAGCGTGCTGCTCTTCGACGAGATCGAGAAGGCCCACCCGGCCGTGCTCGACAAGTTCCTGCAGATCCTGGAGGACGGCCGGCTCACTGACGGCCAGGGCCGGACCGCCTACTTCTCCCAGAGCCTGATCATCTTCACCTCCAACACCGGCTCGGACGGCCTGCACCAGCTGCTGGCCGAGCACGGCGGCGACCTGCCCTACCCGGTGCTCCAGGAGCACTTCACCGAGGCGGTGGAGGCCAAGTTCCGGGCCATCGGCCGGCCGGAGATCTACGGCCGCCTCAAGCCGGGCGTGGTGGTCTTCGACATGCTGCGCACCGAGCACGTCATCGGCATCGCGGAACGGCTGCTCGGGCAGCTCGCCGAATCGGTGCGTGCGCGCCACCAGGTCGAGCTGGTCCACGACCGGGCCGGCCTGCACCCGTGGATCACCACGCGGATGGCCGACCCCGAGCGGCAGGCCTACGGCGGTCGGCAGATCCGCAACGAGCTGGAGGCCGTGCTGCTGGCCGTGGTGCGCCACCTGGTCACCCACCAGCCGCCGGCCGGCAGCCGGATCCGGCTGGGGATCGCCGAGGACGGCACGGTGCGGGTGACCCCCGACGCCCTGGTGAAGAAGAGGGACGGTGAGGACTGATGCACGGGATCGACCTGGGCGGCAGCTACGCCCGGATCGCCTGGCCGGACCCCGCGGGCAGGACCGCGACGGGCGCCGCCGTACCGGCCACGGTGCACGTCGCCGGGCCCGGTGACCTGCGGGTCAGCCGCGCCTGGGGGGCGCTGTCGGCCCGCTCCCGGCTCTTCGCGGGTGCCACCGAGGACTCCGTCGGACCGCAGGAGCTGACCGCCTGCGTGCTGGCCGCCCTCGCACAGCGCAGCCTGGCGGGCGGCGGCGACCTCCCGCAGACGGTCGCACTCGCGGTGCCGGCCGCGGCGCGGACGGGCCCGGGTGGTGCGACCGGCAACGGCATGGAGCCGGCGCTGCGCTCGGCCGTCACCCGGGCCGGTCTGACGGTCGGGCAGGTGCTGCCCGAACCGGTGGCCACCGCGCTGCACTACGAGACGATCCGCGAAGGCGCGAACCTGTCGGTCCTGGTCTACGACCAGGGCGCCACCAGCTCGGACCTGACGCTGCTGGCCATCGACGCCGACCGCACGGTGCGGGTGCTGGAGAGCCGCACCGAGCCGATCGGCGGCGACCGCTGGGACGAGGCGATCGCCGGTGAACTGCTGCGCCGGCTCGGCTCCCCCGAAGCCTCGGCGGGCCCATTGCTCCGGGTCGCCGAGCAGCTGCGGCTCGCGCTCGGCACGGTGCCGGTGGCACGGCAGCCGGTGCCCTGGGAGGACGGCGACCGCGAGGTCTCGCTCGACCGGCAGACCTTCGAGCAGCTGGTCGAGCCGATCCGCGCGCAGAGCCTCGCGTCGGTCGACGCGCTGCTGGCCTCGGTCAGGGAGCGCGGCCTGACCGAGCCGCAGACGCTGCTGCTGGCCGGCGGACTCAGCGCCACACCGGGGATGGCCGAGTGGTTCGAGCAGCGGCTCGGGATCCTGGTGGAGTCGCGGACCCCGGAGGCGGCGGTGGCGAACGGGCTGGCGCTGGCAGAGGACTTCGGGCTGCTGCAGGTGCTGACGGGCAGTCAGGCGACCGCGTCACGGCCGAGGATGGCCAAGGATCCCGAGCCGCCACGAGTGCGGGCCGCGGAGCGGGTCACGGAACGCGCCGTGGAGACCGAGGACCCCGAGCCGAACTCCGGGCGGCCCGCGAGGCCCACCCGCCCCTTCGAAAGACCACGTGCCCCGGAACGTGAGCCGGTGGTAGCACCGATACCCGAGCCGACAGCCGAGCGCGAGCCCACGTTCGACTGCACGGACGCCGACCCCTCGCCTTCTGACGAGTCGTCAGTACCCGATCCCGGCACCCCCGTCACCCTGCACCCCCACCCCGTCGAGCAGTTGCGCGCGATCCGCCGCGACGACCACCTCCTCGTGGTCTGGGCCTGGCCCCCCGACGGCCGCGAGGCCCGGGTGCGCTGGCGTCTGGAGGGCCCCGCCCCCGCCGGCCGCCCACAGGCCGGGGATCTGCGCTGCCCCCGTCGGGTCTACGAGCACGACGGCGGCCTGGACCTGACGGTCGGCCGCGGCGCCGTCACCCTCACCGTGGAGGTGCTCGTACCGCGCCCGCCCGGTCCGCTCACCGAGGCCGCCGCGCTGAGCCTGCCCGCCAGGCCCCCCTTGGTGCGCTATGCGGCCTCCGTCCACCGCGACCTGCCCGACCTGCGCAGCTTCAGCGGCCTGCGCAACCTCGGCGGCCTGCGCGCCCGAACGGCCCGGCTGGCCTTCACCGCGGAGACCGCCTGCCTGCTGCCCGCGCTCCAGGTGGTGCACGGCCTGGGTCGCAGCTGCCCGAGCAGTGCCAAGGACGGCACCGTGCTGCGCGAACTTCCCGCCCAACGACTGGAGGCACAGGCCCCGTTCACCGTCGAACTGCCCTTTCCGCCCACCCGCGGCGCGTCCTGGCTGGTCTGCCTGCCGATCGCGCCGGACGACAACGCGGTGGAGCTGCGCCCGACCGCCCTGCATCGACTGAGAGTGACCTGAATGGCCGCCAGACTTGCCTGCCCGTACTGCTACGAGACCTTCACCGCCCGGGAGATCGGCTTCCGGTGCAGCACCCGCCTCAGCCGCAACGGTCGGCAGTGCACGCCCGAGCGCGATCCGGTGCTCGCCGAGCGGATGGGCAAGCGCGGCGAGCTCGGCCCGGTCTTCTCCACCGGTGACGGGCGCCACCCCCGAGCCGCCTGTCCGAGGTGCGGGGACGAGTCGACGTATCGGATCTGCCCGGTCTGCCACAGCACCCTGCCGGTTCAGTTCGGCAAGCTGGAGCACAAGTTGATCGCGATGGTGGGCGCCAAGGCCTCCGGCAAGACGGTCTACATGACCGTGCTGCTGCACGAGTTGATGAACCGGGTGGGCGCCCGGCTGGGCGCCTCACTGATGGCCTCGGACGACGCGACGATGCAGCGCTTCGACTCGGAGTACCAGGAGACGCTCTACCGAAAGGGTCAACTCCCCTCCGGGACCAGGCGTGCGGGGGCCGGTGACAACCGGGTGGACCCGCTGGTGTTCCGCTTCGGCCTCGGCCGCGGCCGGTTCTACGGCTCCCGCCCGCGGCACAGCGTGCTCTCCTTCTTCGACACCGCGGGCGAGAACTTCAACTCGCGCGAGAGCATCGAGCTGAACACCCGCTACCTGGCGCACGCCGACGGCATCATCCTGATCCTCGATCCGCTGCAGATGCCGGGTGCCCGGGCGCTGGTCCGCCCGGGCACCGTGCTGCCGGGGTCCGACGGGGTGGACGCACCGGGCAACGCGCTCAACCGGGTGACGAACATGCTGCTGGCCCAGCGCAAGGGCGGTGGCACCGGCCTGATCACCACCCCGATCGCGGTGGTCTTCGCCAAGCTCGACGCCCTCTGGGACACCCTGGACGCCGGCAGCCCGCTGCGCGCCCACCCGCCCGCCGGTGATCGCTTCGACACCGGCGACAGCCTCGACGTCCACGAGGAGGTCCGCCGGCTGCTGAAGGAGTGGGAGGGCGTGCCGATCGACCAGAACCTGGAGCACAACTACCGCCGCTACCGCTACTTCGGGGTCTCCGCCCTGGGCAACAGCCCCACCGCCGACACCCGGGTGGCGCCCACCGGCATCCAGCCCTACCGGGTCACCGACCCGCTGCTGTGGCTGCTGAGCGAGTTCGGCTCGGTGCCCCGGCGGGGACGTGGGTGACATGGCGTTCCAGCAGCTCTACTACACCTCCTGCGAGCGGGGTCTGAGCGGGTTCGCGGGCTACCAGTTCAACGCCGTCAGCCCCGAGGTCTCCACCCAGGCGATGCGCGAGGTGGAGGCACTCACCGCCTATGAGCCGCCGCGCTCGCTGCTGTACTCGCAAGAGCCCGAGGAGTTGGCGCGCTGCCCGGTGAACCTGGTCTTCGTGCCCGGGGAGCCCGCGCTGGCCGCCCGGGTCCGGTACGCCGGGCGGGACTCCTCCCAGCGGTTCGGCAACTACTTCGCGCACGCGCTGAGCAGCCCCGACTTCGAACGCGACGGCGGCGGCCTGCTCGGCATCGAGCTGTGGGAGGCACCGCTGTGGGCCACCGGCCCCGTCGAGCACACCGGGCTGCCGCTGCTGCCCGCCCGGCCCGAGCCCGGCCCGCTCTCGCCGCGCTCGGTCGGCCGCTTCCTGCGCGCGCATCCGCACGCGGACCGGCTGCCGAGGCTGCTCGCGGCGGCCCTGGCCGCCCTCGCCCAGGACCGTTCGGTGCTGGTGGTGGACACCAGCACCGAAGAGATCGCGCACTGGTTCGCCGCGGTCTGCTTCCTGCTGCCGCCCCCGCTGGCCCGGCGGCTCTCCTTCGCCACCTATCCGCACCGCCCCGAGCGCGGCCGACTGCACCTGCTCGGCGCGCTGCCGGAGAACCGGATCGAGCTCGGGCCCGAACAGCAGGACGCCTACTACCTGTTCGACTTCGTCCACGGCCACTGCCCCGATCTGCCGGTGCCCGAGCTGGTGCGGCTGCTGGCCAGGATCGGCCTGCCCTCGGCGCGCACCCTGTGGGGCTGGATCCGGGAGTACCAGGGCGGCGAGGAGAGCCGCCCCGAGGAGTGGCACGGCCCGGTGGCGGCCGCGGCGGCGGCCGGTGGCACCCTCCTGCACCCGGCCGACCTCGCCGCCGTCACCGGCTGGCTGACCGGTCCCGCGGCCGCCCTGCCGGCCGCCACCGTGGTCACCGTGCTCCGCAACGTCCACCGGCAACAGCAGCTGGACCGCGACCAGTTGGCCACCTTCAGCCGGATCGCCGCAGCAAGCGCGGACCACGAGCTCGCCGAGCAGTTGCTCGGCGAGGTCTACGAGACCGACATGCTCGCCTGCCGGCGCGGCGACCCGCAGGCCGCGGCGCCGGTCCCGCTCACCCACGATCCGGCGCGGCGCGTCCGGATCACCCAGCGGTGGCTGACCCTCTTCCACCAGGCCGAGCCCGTCGAGGCGCTGCGGCTGCTCGGCTGGGCGGCGAACGCCGATCTGTGCCCGCCGCCACCCGAACTGGTGCGCCGCAGTGCCGAACTCACCCGGCGGCTGCTGTCGGCGACGACATCGACCGGCGATGCCTTCGCCGGCCTGGAGGACCTGCTGCCCGCCGCCGCCCGGCGGTGGCCCGAGGTCCGGCTGGGCCTGGTCGAGACGCTGACGAACCTCGCGCAGGGCCGCGACCCGCTCGTGCCCGGCGTGCTGAGCGCCCTGCCGCCGGGCGTGCTGGACGAGACGGACCTGGCCCGGCAGCCCGAGCTGCTGGAGCACTTCCTGGTGGCCCAGGCCCGGCGGCGGCCCGAGCTGGCCGCCCGGGCGCTGGTGCGCATCCTGCGCGAACTGCGCACCCAGGACACCCTGGAGCTGAGCCTGCTGCACGCCCTGTGGCCGGACCGCCACTGCTGGTCGCTCGCCGAGGCGCTGCGGCTGGTGCCGGACCTGCCGTTCGATCTGCGCTGGGACGAGGGCGCCCACCGGTGGCTGACGACGACCGCGCAGCAGCCGGTGACCGATCAGGCCGCTCTCGAAGGCTCGCTGCGGCTCTACGAGTTGCTGGCCGCGCCGGTCCGGGCCGGCTGGCTGCCGCCGGACCTCGCCGACTGCGTCGAGAGAACCCTGCGGGTGCGCGACCTGCTGGACGAGGCGCGGTCCGCGGACGGCCTCACCGGGCTCCTGTCGGAGCACCCGGACGCCCGGTGGCTGCCGATGCAGGCCCTGCTCGGCCGACGGCTGCCCGCCCGGCTGGCCGGCCGACCGGTGCTCGACCACCGGGAGTTCGCCGCGCGTCTGGTGCACCTGGAGTACGGCACCGCGGCGGCCTACCTGCGCCAGGTGGAGGCCGCCGTCCTGCGGGTCGGCCCGTCGAGGGCGGCCGACCCGGTGCTGATCAGCCACCTGGTGGCGGCCGGCCTGGCCCTGCGGTACGCCCCGAGCGCCGGCCTCGACGCGCTGATCCGGGCGATCCAGCAGCACGCCGCGCAGCGCTGGCCGGCCGCGGACGCCGAGCGCTTCGCCCGGGAGCTGCACGCGGCCCTCCCGCCCCCACCCTCGCCCCCCGCAGCGCCCGCGGGGGCGACCCGACCGGCGACGGTGCGGGGGAAGGTCGCCGGCCGGGTGCGCGGCTTCCTGCACCCGCCGGCCGAACCCGGCCCTGGCCCGAACCCCGGCCCCGGCTCTGGTCCTGCCCCGCAGCCACCGACATCGACATCGAAGGAGTGAGCCCGTTGGCGGAGTTCATCGGCAACGTCCTGCTCCTCTGCCTCTACCTGCCCGCCCTCGCGATCTACCTGGTGGTCTTCGCCCCGCTGATCGCGGCCGGCCGGGCCCTCGGGATGGTGGGCCAACTGCTGCTGGCCCATGGGCGGTTGGCACGAGTCGTGGTGCGCGGGGACGACCCCCAGTACCAGACCCGGCCGGCGTACGTCCCCCGGGGCACAGCGGAACCCGCCACCTGCGCCTACTGGTTCGGCCCGGCCCAGCGCGACCTGCGGCTGGTCACCACCCACGGCTTGCGGCTCTACCGCACCCGCACGGCCGACGGCCTGCGGGCCGCCGCCGACCGGGTGCGCACCGGCGCAGCCGCCCGCCGCCCGGCCGCCGTCCCCTACGCCGGCACCCTGCAGCTCGGCCTGCTGGTCGGCGCCCTGCTCGCGGCGCCACTGCTCGCCGCCGCGCTGCTGCTGCACGCCCTGGCGATCACCCTCGTCCAGGCCGGCGGCCACCTCGCCGCGTGGCTGCTGCGCGGCCTGGACCGGGGCCTGCTGTGGCGCAAACACCTGCGGGAGGGCATGCTCTGCCCGTCCTGCTTCGAGCGGGTGCGCCGGCCGGCCTACGACTGCTCGCGCGAGTCCTGCCGCCGACGGCACAGCGAGCTGCGACCCGGCCGGTACGGCATCCTCAAGCGCCGTTGCCGGTGCGGCGAGCGGCTGCCGACCACGCTGCTGGGCGGCAGCTACCGGCTGCCCGGCTACTGCACCCACCCGAGCTGCGGAAAGCTGCTGAGCACCGAGACCGGCCGGCTCACCGAGCACGCCCTGCCGCTGATCGGCGGGCGGGCCGCCGGGAAGACCCAGCTGATGGCCGCGCTGCTGACCCTCCTCCAGCAACCCGACGCCGACGGGCAGGTGCCGACCCGCGTCGCGGACCAGGAGACGGCGCAGCGCTACCAGCTGCTGCGCGAGGTGCTGGAGATCCGGGGCCACCCCAGGAGCACCCAGCGCACGCTGCCCCGGGCGCACTCCGTCCTGCTCGACCACGCCCGGCCGCCGCGACTGCTGCACCTCTTCGACACCGCCGGTGAGCGCTTCGTCAACCGGGAGGACACCGACGCCCTGCGCTATGCCCGGGCCGCCCGCACCTTCGTCTTCGTGCTGGACCCGCTCGCCGTCCGGGAGTTCCGGGAGCGGCTCGACCCGGCGCAGCAGGCCCGGCTGCCCGCCTCCAGCGTGCATCCGCAACTGGTCTTCGACCAGGCGGTGCAGGCGGTCATGGCGATGGACGTCCCCCTGCACCGCTGCCGGCTGGCCGTGGCGATCAGCAAGACGGACCTGCTGGAAGCGGAGCAACTGTTCGACGGGCCGCAGCCCGCAGCGGCGACAGCGCGGGACAGCGACCGGGCGGCCGACTGGCTGGAGCGGGAGCTGGGGCTGGGCAATCTGGTGCAGGCGATGCGCAACGAGTTCCGGGAGGTGCGGTTCTTCTGCACCGCCGCCGTGCTGAGCGAGGACGAGTCGGTGCACCCGAGCATCGCGCCGCTGCTCGCCTGGTGCCTGGCCGACGGCCGACGGGCGCGCCGCGCTGCCGCGGCGGCGGCGGCGGCCGGCCGGGCGCTCGCCGGGCGGTCGCCTGCCGGGCGGTCGCTCGCCGGGCAGTCGCTCGTCGGCCGGACCTCCGCAGGTCGGTGGCTTGCGGGTCGGGCCTCTGTCGGCCGGACGCGCTCCTGGCGGGTCCGCCCGTAGGAGGGTGCCCGGGCGGGCGCCCGGCGCACCCTCCTGCCTTGTGAACACTCCCCTGCGGTGCCATCGTTGGGGCCATGCCGGACAGCCCTGCCTTCGACCACGCCGCCGTCCTCGCCGAACTGCGCGCGGTGCGCCGCGCCGGGCCGGTGCGGCTGCGCGAACTCGACCTGCCGCTGCTCGGCGCGCTGGCCCAGGCGCCGGCGCCGCGCCGCGCGGGGACGTCCGGCGTCATCGAGGACCTGCTGCGCCGGGCGGTCGGCGAGCTCGAAGCCGGCACCCTGCGGGAGGCCGCCGGGTACAGCCTCGGCCTGGCCGCGGGCACCAGCGACTGGCCGGCCGCCGACCGGCGCAAGCGCGCGGCCGCGGTCTACGGCGTGAGCGTCGAGCAGTTCCGCCACCACCAGGAACTCCGGGTGCTGGCCCGGGTCGTGGACGAACTCGGACGGCTCACCAGGCCGTCCGGGCCGTCCGGGCCGTCCGGGCCGTCCGGGCCGTCCGGGCCGCCGGAGGAGGAACGGTCAGAGGCGTGGTCGCCGGAGCAGCGGGCGGCAGCGGAGCAGGCGCCGAGCGCCACGCACCGGTTGCTGTCCGTGCCGTGCCAGGGCCGGGCCGTCCCGGTCCGGCTGCACGCGCACCCGGTCGACCTGCTGCGCGATGTGGACGTCGTGGTCTCCTCCAGCAACGTCTACCTGGCCCTGGCCGAGGCGTACAAGTCCTCGGTGTCGGCCGCGCTGCGCCGGGCGGGGGCGCTGCGCGGCCCGACCGGTGACCTCATCGAGGACCGGATCTCCACCGAGCTGCGCCAGTGGCTCGACCGGCACGGCAGCCTCGGCCGCCCGGTGCTGCCCGCCACGGTGGCCCCCACCGGAGCCGGCGCGCTCGCCCGCCAGGGGATCCGCCGGATCTACCACGCCGCGGTCGCGCTGCCGCGCCCCGACAGCAACGACTACGACGTGCTGCCCGCGGACGTGACCCGCGCCGCCACCCGCGCCCTGGCCCTGCTCACCGAGGAGCACGAGGCCTTCGACCCGCCGCTGCGCTCCGTCTGCTTCCCGCTGCTCGGCTCGGGCCGCGGCGGCCTGCCCGCCGAGGTGAGCCTGGCCGCGCTGTGGGCGGCGGTGGAGGCGGACCTGTCGCGCGGCGCCGACTGGGAGGTCCATCTGGTGGTCCGCCACCCGGCGCAGGCCGCCATGGTGGCGCGGCACCTGGGCGCGGACCGGCGGTAGGACTCGGCTGCCCAGCTGCCCGGCCGCCCCCACCACCGACCGGCCGACTCCCGCGCACCGGAACCGGAGCCCGCCGGCCGGCCCGGGGTCAGGGCTTCTCGGCCTCCACGACGACCCGGGACTCGATCTCCTTGACCCGGTGCGTGTCGGCGTCGACGGCCTGCCGGCTCTCACCGCCGAGGATCACCCAGCCCAGGCTGGTGAAGAGGTCCTCGGTGCGGGGCACCACCTCACCGTCGCGGTACGGCAGGCCCATCTTCTGGAAGGTGGCCAACTCCTGCATGGATTGCAGGAGTTCGGTGCTGCGCAGGACGCCGGTGCGTGGGCTGGACAGCCACAGCACCCGCACCGGCCGCAGGATCTCGTACCCCGGGGTGAAGGTGCCGTCCAGGCGGTGCCGGACGGTGCGGTCGATCTGACTGTCACCGGTGGCCACCCGCGTCGCGTACTGCATGCAGCCGCCGGCCAGCCGTCCGGCGATCTCGATCAGCCGTGGACCGTCCTCGGTGAGCATCACCTCGGTGTGCGTGCAGCCGTTGCGGATGCCGAGCGCCTGGGCCACCTGGCGGGTGTACTCGCCGAGCAGCGCGACTGTGGGGTCCTGGGGCGGCAGGTAGTCGACGGACTCGTAGATCCCGATCCGGTCGTTCCTGGCCGACTTCTGGTAGCGGCAGACCGACACCAGCGCGAACTGGCCGTCGACCGAGTAGGTGTCGACGATGTACTCGGTGCCCTGGGCGAACTCCTGGACGAGCACGGTGTCGTTGCGCAGGTCGAAGCGGTTGACCGAGCCGAGCAGGCGGTCGAAGTACGGGCGCCAGTCCGCACCGGCGGCGACCTTGTGCACGTCGTCCGTACCGCCGCTGCGGCGTGGTTTGAGCACCAGCGGCTGCCCTTCGAGGCCCTGCTCCTTGATCCACTCGGCGACCTCGCCCGGGTCGTCGGTGGCGAGCTGGCGCAGGTGCGGGATCCCGGCTCGGGCGACGGCCTGGGCCATCGGCCACTTGTCGCGCCGCGCCTCGGAGAACTCGATGAGGTTGCCGGTGCCCGGCATCAGCTCCTCGACCAGCGCGTCCACCAGCATCACCGCGGACTCGTTGCCCGGCACGATGGCCACCGGGTCGTAGCTCTTGACGATGCGGACCAGCTCGTCGAAGTCGCCGTCGTAGTGGTGCGTGGCGAAGAAGCCGTCCGGCGCCCAGCTGCGCCGGTAGGAGGAGAGCGGGGCCGGCGTGCTGAGCACGGCCACCGCCTCCACCCCGCGCGCGCGGAAGGCGTTGGCGTACTCGGCGGCGGCCGCGTACGGGTCGACGAGGATCACGTGGCGTTGCATGCGTTCTTTCCTCCAGGTACCGGTCGGTCAGGGGTCGGGGGGCTCAGGGCGTTTCAGCCGGTGCGGCGGATCTCGCCGGACACGGCACTAGTCGGCCGGTGCGGTGGTGCGGCCGCCCGCCGGACGCACGCCGAGCCAGGCGGCGCCCACCGCGAGCAGTCCCACGGCCCCGCAGCCGAGCCACAGGTCGCCGCCGAACCGGTTCCAGAGCATCACGCCGCAGAACGGGCCCAGCGCGGTGCCCAGGCCGTACAGCGAGTTGGACGCGCCCAGGTAGCGGCCGCGCAGCTGCGGCGGTCCGGCCTGGGCGGGGTAGGCGAAGAAGAGGGTGGGGTAGCCGATGATCTCGCCGAGCGACCAGACGAGCGTGCCGAGCACCAGCGCGGCCAGCCCCCAAGGCAGGGCGTACAGGCTCATCCCGGCCGCGGTCATGGCCACGCCCGCGATCACCGCGAGCCGGGCGGGCCAGCGCTGGACCACCTTGGCCATCAGGAGTTCGCAGGTGATGACGAGGAAGCCGTTGAGCGCCACCAGGCAGGCGTAGACCGCGGTGCCCATGCCGAGGTGCTTGACCGCCAGCGGCAGCGTCGAGGCGTACTGGATGTAGATCAGCGAGCTGGCGAACATCGCCAGCAGGAACAGCAGGTAGCGGCGGTCCGCCAGCACCGTGAGGTAGCTCGTTCCGCGCTCCCGCGCCGCCTCGGTGGGCCGCGCGGTCTCCGCGGCACCGTCCTGACCGTCCTGGTCGGCCGGGGCAGTTGCGCCGGCCACCGGGTGGCGCGGCAGGGCGACGGCGGCCACCGCCGCGAAGGCCAGGACCGCCGTGGCCTCACCCCAGAACAGGAAGTTCCAGGACACCCGGACCAGGACCGCACCCAGCAGCGGGGCCGCCGTGGTGCCGAGGTTGATCGCCAGCCGGACCATCGCGAAGGTCATCACCTGGCGTTCGGCCGGGACGAGTTGGCTGATCATGCTGGTGGACGCGGGCCGGTACGCCTGGCTCAGGGCACCGCCGAGGGCGATCACCACCAGGATGGCCGGGTAGCTGTGCAGGAAGGTGACGGTGGGCAGCAGCACCGCCGAGATCACCAGCGTGGACATGATGGTCAGCCGTGGACCGATCCGGTCGGACATCCAGCCGCCGGTCAGCACCCCCAGCACCGTCCCGGCCCCGTAGAGACCGAGGGCGGCGCCCGCCTGGCCGTCGCTGAAGCCACGCTGCGTCAGGTAGAGCACCATGAAGACCTGGACGAAGCCGCCGAGCCTGTTCACCATGGTGCCGACGAGCAGGTATTTCACGGTGGTGGGCAACTCGCGCCAGACCACCCTCACTCCGGCGTGCGGAGCAGCTGCCGACCGGTCCGCCTCCTTCGTCTCGACTGTCTCGGTTGTTGGATCGCTACTCGCCATGCCGTCACTGTGCGTTGTGGCGCCGTGGACGTACCAGTGGCAAGACTGACGCGCATCCACGAAATCCTGCCAACCACACTCCGCCCACCCGCAGTGACATCCGCACGCCGCCCCACTGCCAGCCAACTTCCGCCCCATAAACGGGAACAGACGCCGAGGCAATAGGAGATTCGCCAGGGACCATCGTCCTATGGCGTCCCGAGACCGGCCCGGGCCACAGTGGTGACTGCGGCGAGGACAGGTCGCAAAGGCCGTGACGGGAGGCGTTCATGTCTGCGGAAATATCTATCGACCCGGGGCGATTCAGCCAGTTCGGCGAGGCGACCGGAAGCACGTTCTGCCTGGTCACCAACCCTGAGCTGATCGATCGGATCGAGGTCGTCGAAACCGCCTCGTACAGCCGCTACCTGGCCATTCCGCTGGGCGCCGGGGACCGCTTCGAGGACCTGCTGGACAAGAGCATCCCGGAGCCGGCACACATCCTGGTGGTGTCGCCGCACCGGTTCTTCGAGTCGCCCGACCCCGAACTCGTCGGGCAGCGCAAGATCATGGGCATGGCGTGCAATTCCACGCCCACCTCGCTGGAGGAGATCCGGCACTTCCTCGGCATCATGGAGCGCACCTCCGCCGCCGAGCAGGAGGCGTTCTGCGACACGTTCTTCGAGATCGCCGAGGAGAGCGAGAACCTGGTCTACGTCGACCAGCGGCACGGCACCCGGGCGGTGCTCGACCACCTGCGCGACGGCCTGGTGTGGAACCAGCAGGCGGGGCCGCTCGACTGGGGTGACCAGCAGATCGTCCCGTCCGGCGAGATCAGCGTATTGCCGGTGGAGATCAGGGAGTTCGACGAGGCGCTGAAGCTGCCGCTGGAGGGCGAGATCACGCTGCGCGGCTACCCGATCCTGCACAGCGGGACCCCCTCCTTCTCCCGGACCGACCAGGCCCGCATCCACGCCCGGCTCGCCGCGATGCAGCAGCACGCGATCAAGGCGACGGTCGAGGACGGCCGGATCACCCGGCTGCTCGCGCTGGACCCCGGGGCCGCGCCGGCCGTGGAGATGCTGGAGCAGATGTTCGCGGTGGACTCCCGCTACCGCATCGTCTGGGAGATCGGCCACGCGCTCAACACCGCGCTCGACATCCTGCCGGGGAACCACGCCATGAACGAGGTGTACGGCGGCACCGAGGGCTGCCTGCACTACGGGCTCGGCCTCACCCCGTACACCCAGTACCACCTGGACATCATTTCGCCCGACACGCGCGTCCTGAGCAGCACCGGAACCGCGCTGATCGGCCACCCTGACCACCCCACGGTCGAGCGGATCGCCGCCGTCGACTGAGCGGCGCGACCCGCCGACCGTTCGGGGTGATGTTTGCACATCCACCAACAGGAGGTGACTGTCATGAAGAAGATCAAGGTGCAGAAGAACCGCAACTACCTGGGCACCCTGCTCGGCTGATGACTGACCTGTGGCGGGGCATTTGCGAATGCCCCGCCACGGGGTTTTCCCGCCGCACCGCGCCAAGGAGTCGACGCACGCAAGGGAGCTGACCGTGTCACCACTGGAACTCACGACAGATGCCTTCGGCCAGTTCGGCGAACCGGTCGAGACCTTCTGCCTGATCACGGCCGAGGGCGGTGGCGAACACCTCGACCTGCGGCCCGGCGAGGGCTGTTCCCAGGTGCTGCACCGAACGCTCGCGCCCGGCGCGAGCCTTGGCGAGCTCATCGCCGCCGACACCCCGCCGGACGCGCACGTGCTGGCCGTCTGCCCCGGCCGGTTCCTCGACTCGCCCACGCAACCGCAACTGGGCGCGCGCACACTGGCCGTGCTGCCGGCCGGCTCCACCCCGCTCACGGACGAGGCGGTGCGCTACTTCCTGCGGTCCGCGGCCACCCGCACCGACATCGAGCGCCAGGCCGCCACCGCCGAGGAGTTCTTCGATCGGGTCGGCGCGAGCGAGCGGTTGGCGATCACCGACGACGTCACCGGCAGCGAGGCCGAGTTCGACCACACGCTCGGCGACTGCGTCTGGAACCAGCAGGCCGGCGTCCTCGAACCGGGCGACCAACAGATCTTCCCGGCAGGCAAGTTGAGCGTCACGGCCGCTGAGATCACCACCTTCGACCCCAGCGCCCGGCTGCTCGGCCTGACCGGGGACCTGACGCTGCGCGGCTGGCCGATCGTGCACCGGCATGCGGATCCGGCCGACGCCGCCGACCAGCAGCGGCTCTTCCAGGCGCTCACGCCCCTGGTCTCGCACGCCGTCGTCCTGCGGGTGGCCGGCGGACACATCGAGAACGTGACACCGCACGACTCCGGGGGCAAGTCCGCCGCCGAGGCGCTGGAGCAGCTGCTCACCGAGGACCCGCGGTACCGCGTCATCTGGGAACTCGGCTTCGGCATCAACACCACCACGGAGATCATCCCGGCCAACTGCGGACCCAACGAGGTGTACGGCGCCACCGGCGGCGTCGTCAACCTGGGGCTCGGGATCACTCCGACCACGCGGTTCGCGCTGGCCTTCCTCTGCCCCCGCAGCTCGCTGCTGGCCTCGGACGGCAGCGCCGTCCTGGGCGCCCGCAAGGCAGTGCGTCGCGGCCGGCTGCAACGGGTCTCCAGCGCGGGCTGCGGCTGCCACTGACACCGGCGCGCATCGGTCACCGGCCACCGTCGGCCATCCGCCGGCCGCAACTGGAGGGAAGCTCGCTCATGACCACCAAGCCCGAACTCCGCAAGCACGTCGACTCGATCCTCGACGGCTTCATCAAGGACTTCTACCAGACCGTCCCGTTCGCCCAGCACCAGAAGACCTCCGCCGAACTGAACCTGGAGTACTACAAGCGCCACAACATCGAGACCATCCTGCGGCTGCGCCGCAAGCGGACCATCGACGCGCTGGCCATCAAGTACTTCACCAAGGTCGACCCGGTGCAGGCCAAGGCCTGGGCGCACTACACCGACGACGAGATGCTGCACGACCGGCTGTTCGCCGCCGACCTGGCCAAGGTCGGGGTCGGCAAGGAGGAGATCTACTCCACCGAGCCGCTGCTCTCCACCAAGCTGCTCACCGGCTACCTCCAGTACGGCATGGAGTTCGAGGACAGCCCGCTGGCCCTGATCACCAGCGTCTACTTCGTCGAGTACGTCACCACCCGCACCCAGCCGGACTGGCTGGACAACCTGGAGAGCGTGCTCGGCGAGGACAGCGTCAAGGGCGCCCGCGCCCACGTCAACACCGACCTCGACGACGACCACGACGACTTCGTCTGGCGGGTGCTGTCCACCCTGCTGCCCGACGAGGCGGCCGAGCGGAAGGTGATCGAGCACCTGCACCACGTGTACTGGCTGTGGAAGCTCTACTTCGTGGAGCTGCACCAGATCACCGTGCTCGGCAAGGCCGACGCCCAGATCCCGCTGCCCACCTCGGCAGACGTCTGAGCCGGCCCCCGGTGACGGACAACCACCGGACGGCGCCCGCGGCCGGGCGGCGCGGCGCCGAGGTACTGGCGCTGCCGCCCGGCCGGGAGCTGCCGCCCGCGACCGAGAAGTGGATCGTGGACGGACTGGTCCGGGCGATGCCCGGGCTGCGCGCGCGTGAACTGTTCACGCTGCGACGCGACATGCTCATCGACGCCGACTACATCGTGGCCGGCGTGGACCGGGAGCGGGACCAGGTGGTCTCGCTGCTCACCTCCCGGTGGGCGCAACTGCCCAGCGGCCGCTCGTGCTTGCACGTGATGATCCAGTTCGTCGGCGACGGGTACCGCAACGGGGAGGTGTTCGGGCGCAGTTGGTCCACGCACTTCGCCCGGCTGCTGACCGAGGGACACCCGTTCCCCGAGGTGATCGCGCTCAAAACGTACAACCCGGTGGTGCACTGCGCGATGGCGGCCTTCAGCGCGCATCCCGAGGTCGGCATGTATCCGGACCTCGCCGGCCGGGACCACCGGGCCGCCGAGGTGGCGGCCGAGGTGGCCGGGGTGCTCGCGCCCGGCGCGGCCTTCGATCCGGCCCGGGGCGTGCTGCGGGGCATCGGCCGTCCGAGGGATCTCTACCGCGAGCGCCCGGTGAGCTACGTGCCCGAGGCGAACGCCTACTTCGCCGCCAACGCGGCACCGGGCGACCGGGTACTGTGCCTGCTCCAGGTGCCCACCCGGGCCGGGGCGCAGGCCATCCTCACCGCCCTGGGAGTGCCGCTGCCCTCTGGGCAGGGCTGACGCCCTCGGGGGCCCGGGTCCGCGCCACGCGGTGCCCGGGCCCCTTGTGCCCTTTGCCCGGTGCCCCTTGCCCGGTGCCCCTTGCCCGGCGTTCTCCCAGCAGACGACTCCAGGAGCGCGAGACCGCCATGACATACGCGTTTCCCACCGACTACGCCCGGGCCCGCGCGGAGTTCCTGCGTGCCGCCGAGAGCGCCGGCGCCCGGCTGCGCACCTTCGTGCTGCCCGGCCACCAGGGGCCCGACGGCGGCGAGTTGTGCGTGGACACCGCCTACCTCGGCCCGGCCGGACCGGCGAAGCTGCTGGTGACGGTCTCCGGCACGCACGGCATCGAGGGCTTCTGCGGCTCGGCCTGCCAGAGCGGGATCCTGCTCGGCGAAGGCATGGCCCGCGGCCTGCCCGGCGACACCGGCGTGCTGCTGGTGCACGCGCTCAACCCGTACGGCTTCGCGTACCTGCGCCGGGTCAACGAGGAGAACATCGACCTCAACCGGAACTTCGTCGACCACGACGACCCGCCGCACAACGACCCGTACGACTTGGTGCACCCGGTGCTGGTGCCGCCGGACGCCCCCGCGTTCGCCGCCGGCCGGCTGATCGGCGAACTGACCGGGCTGCGCGAGCTGTTGGGTCCGCAGATCCTCCAGGAGGCGGTGACCCGCGGCCAGTACCGGCAGCCGGACGGCCTCTTCTACGGCGGCCGGCGGGCGTGCTGGTCGCGGCGGGTGTTCCAGACGATCGTGGCCGAGCAGATCGCCGGCGCCGCGCACATCGGCTACCTCGACCTGCACACCGGGCTCGGCGCGCGCGGCGTCGGCGAGCCGATCTTCCGCGGCGGCCCGGACGCCGACGCCTTCCAGCGGGCCCGGCGCTGGTACGGCGACGCGCTCACCGCCTCGGAGCAGGGCACCTCCTCGTCGACGCCGATCGTCGGCAACACGGCGGGCGCGGTCGCTGCCGGAATCGGTCCCGGCAGCGAACTCACCGCGATCACCCTGGAGTTCGGCACCCAGCCCGGCGTCGAGGTGCTGGTGGCGCTCTGCGCGGACAACTGGCTGCACCAGCACCTGCCGCCGGCCGAGGCCGTGCGCTCCGAGCTCAAGAGCCTGATCCGGGAGGCGTTCTGCCCCGCGGCGGACGAGCAGTGGCGCGGCCTGGTGCTCCAGCGGGCGCGCGAGGTCTTCGGCCAGGCACTGGCCGGGCTCGCCGACGCGAAGCCGGGCCGGCGGAGCACCGCCGCCAGGTCGTAGGGCCGCGGCTCAGGCCGGCCGGGGCCGGGGGTCCGCCGCGAGCAGCACATCGCTCTGCGCGGACCTGGCCTTGACCGGCCCGAGAGGGACCGTGGCCACGGCACCCGGCGCCGGCTCCGACTCCGAGCCCGGCTCCGGCTCCGGGTAGAGCGCCGCGTGGTAGCGGCGCGCCTCGGCGGCCGCGTCGGCCCGCCGGACCAGGACCTGCTCCGCCCCGCCGTCCGCCCCCAGCGTGGTGATCAGACAGAGCTCGCCGTACCGCCGCGCGGCGCCGAGCGCGCGCGCCGCTCCCCTGGCGCCCCCGGGCACCACCAGGTAGCGCCCGCTCGCCGCGTCCACCTCCGTGGTCCGCAGCCCGTCGGCCAGCAGGAGCTCCGCCGCCGCCAGGCGCCGCTCCCCGGACCGGAAGCGCCAGACCTCGCTGCCCTGGTGCACCACCACCGCGGCCGCCGCCGGGCCCTGACCCACCAGCGTCCCCGCCCCCGCGTCCACCCCCGTCCCGGGCCGGGCGGCCCAGGGGAAGGGGCGGCAGTGCAGCCGGACGCCCGCCTGCTCGGCCCAGTCCACGGCGCTCTCGTGGATGACCTTGGCACCGTGCCGCGACATCCGCCGCACGCCCTGGTAGCCGATCCGGGCCAGGGTCCGCGCGGCCGGCACCAGATAGGGGTCCGCGGTGCACACCCCGGGGACGTCGGAGAAGAGCTCGCAGACGGGGGCGCCCAGCGCCGCCGCCACGGCCACGGCCGACAGGTCCGAGCTGTTGCGGCCCAGCATGACGGTCCGTCCCTGCACGTCCACGGCCTGCCCGCCCGGCACCACCAGGACCCGGCGGCCCGCCAGGGCGGCGCGCAGCACCGCGGCATCGACGCGTTCCAGCCGCGCCCGGTCGGCGGGCCCGGCGGCGAGCAGCCCGGTCTGCGCCGCCGAGAGCGCGCGGGCCGGCAGGCCGGCGGCGTCGAGCGCGGCCGCGAGCAGGGCCGCGCTCACCGTCTCGCCGGTGGTCAGCAGCATCGCCGCCGCCCGCGCGGGCGGGTCGGCGGCCACCGCGTCCAGGCTCTGCTGCAGCCGGCCCGTGGTACCGGACATCGCGCTCACCACCAGGACCAGCGGCCGGTCCTCCTCGGCCAGGCGCCGCGCGGCATGGCCGGCCACCCGCTGGTAGCCCGCCAGCTCCGTGAAGGCGGCACCGCCGAACTTCAGTACCAGCGGCGCGGGTTCCGCCCGCTGCCCGGGGATCACCTCAACCACCCGTACTTCGAGCCGAGTTCGACGATCTGCAGGGCGTTGAGCGCGGCCCCCACCCAGAGGTTGTCGGCCACGATCCACAGCGCCACCGCGTGCGGGTCCGCCGGCTCGACCCGGATCCGCCCGACGTGCACCAGCGCCCGGTCCTCGTCGGTCGCGAAGACGGTGCGGGGCATCGGGTAAGCGGGCCGGTCCGAGGGCCGGTAGACCCGCAGGCCGGGGGTGGCCGCAAGGGCCCGCTCGACGGCCTCGACGGTGACCGGGCGGCGCAGCCTGAGGTGGACCGCCTCCGAGTGGCAGTGGAAGACCGGCGCCCGCACCGCGGTCGCGCTCACCCGCAGCTGCGGCAGGCCGAGGATCTTGCGCGGCTCGCGGGCGAGTTTGCGCTCCTCGTGGGTGAAGCCGCTCTCGTCCGCCAGCCCGACCTCGGGCACCAGGTTGAAGGCCAGCGGCTGCCCGAACCGGCCGCCGGGCTCGCCCTGGGCCCGAGGGTCGGGCAGTAACCTGCCGGACTCCTCGGCCAGTTCGGCCAGCCCCGGCAGCCCGCCGCCCGAGGCGGCCTGATAGGTGGCCACCACCAGGCTCTCCAGTTCGGCGAGTTGGTGCAGCGGGTGCAGCGCGCGCACCAGTTGGATGGTCGAGCAGTTCGGGTTGGCCACGATGCCGGCCGCCGGGCGCCGCGCCAGGGTGGCGGGGTTCACCTGGGGGACGACCAGCGGGATCTCCGGGAGCATCCGGAACGCCGAGGTGTTGTCCACCACCAGGACGCCGGCCTCGGCGAGCCGCCGCGCCTCGCGCCGGCTCAGCTCGGCGCCCGCGCAGAAGACGGCCACCGACAGGCCCTCGGGATCGAGTTCCTCGACGGTGGTCAGCGGGGCCAGCGGCAGGGACAGGCCCAACTCGGCGCCCAGGTCGCGGCCCAGGCTCCGGGCGGAGGCCACCGGCAGCACCTGGTCCACGGGCACGGTCCCGCGGTCCAGCAGGGTCAGGCACTCGCGGCCGACCGCTCCGGTGGCGCCGACAACAGCGATGCGCAGCATTCCGGTTCTCCTCTCGCGCCCCCGCGGGGCCCGGTGGGTGTTCCTGCTCCTGGCCGGCCCGGCCGGCCCATGGTGGGGCTCAGCCGGACGAACCCCGGAACGCGCGGCGATAGGCGTTCGGGGTGGTGTTCAGGGACCGCACGAACTGGTGGCGCAGCGCGGCCGCGTTGGCGAAGCCGGTGCGGGCCGCCACCACCTCCAGCGTCTCGCCGGTGTTCTCCAGCAGCCGCTGGGCGCTGAGCACCCGCTGCGCCAGCAGCCAGCGGTAGGGGGTGGTGCCGGTCTCCATCCGGAACCGGCGGGCGAAGGTGCGCGGGGACATGTAGGCCCGCGCCGAGAGCTGTTCCACGCTCAGCTCCTGGTCCAGGTGCTGGGCCATCCACGCCAGCACCTCGCGCACCCCGCCCTCCTGGTACTCCGGCACCGGCCGCTCGATGTACTGCGCCTGGCCACCGTCCCGGTGCGGCGGCACCACCATCCGCCGGGCGATGCCGTTGGCCACCTCGCTGCCCTGGAGCTTGCGCACCAGATGCAGGCAGGCGTCGATGCCCGCGGAGGTGCCGGCCGAGGTGAAGACCGGGTCCTCGTCGACGTACAGCACTCCCGGCTCGACCCGTGCCTGGGGATAGCGCTCGGCCAGCGCGTCGGCGTAGCGCCAGTGCGTGGTGCAGCGGCGCCCGTCGAGCAGGCCGGCCGCGCCGAGGACGAAGGCCCCGACGCAGACGCTGAGCACCCTGGTGCCGCGTCCCACCGCCTCGCGCAGAGCGGCCAGCAGAGCCGGCGGGAAGTCCCTGGTGTGGAAGTCGTCGCCTACCGGGATCGCGATCAGGTCCGCCTGCGCCAGGCGGTCCAGGCCGTACGGCGTGCTGATGGTGAACCCGGGCACCGCCCGCACCGAGGCCGACTCCGCGGCGACCAGGGCGAAGTCGTAGCCCGGCAGTCCATCGGCCTGCCGGTCGATGCCGAACACCTCGCAGACGACACCGAGTTCGAAGGGATGTACGTTGTCGAGCAGCACGGCCGCTATGTTCTTCAGCATGGGCCTCAATATGGCAGTAATTCGATGGCTTCTGACGTGACATCAGCTGATGCTCAGCCAGAGACCGCCGTACGCTGGGGCCATGCATCATCCAGGCGCGCGCCGGCGGGGCGGTCACCGATGGCAACGATGCCGCCCCGGATACCCATGACCACCGCATGCGTCCGGTCGGAGGCACCCAGCTTGGAGAAGACCGCCGACAGGTGGTTCTTCACCGTCTTCTCGGAGATCCCGAGGCAGTTGGCCACGTGCCGGTTCGAGTTGCCCCGGGCCACCAGGACCAGGATCTCCCGCTCGCGCGCCGTCAACAGGGAGAGTGCTTCGGTGGAGCCCGGGCCGGACTCCACCGGCGGCTCCGGCCGTTCCGGTAAATCCGGTGATTCCGCAGAGGAGGGAGAATCCGTGCCGTCGGTGTCGGCGCCGGCGTCGGTCAGCAGATTCTCGATCACCTTCTCCTGGGCGTCCAGGGCGTTCTGCACCGCGCTCAATGCCAGATGGATCCGGTCGAAGGTCGCCGCGATCGCCGCCACGGACCGCAACTGCCCACCGCAGGATTCGCAGCAGTTCTTCTCGGGCAGCCGGGCGGTTCCCAGCTGAGGGCCATGTTTCATCCTGTGAAATCCCTTCACAGAGGTACGAACAGACACTTCTTGGACGCCGTCACTCCGGTTTTCAGGACGGCACTCCGGTTTCAGGACGACAGTCCGGGTGGCTGCGTGTTGATCGCCACGGTCTTGCACCGGGTGTATTCACGCAGCGCCTCAAGCCCTTTCTCGACCCCGATTCCGGAGTTCTTGTAACCGCCGAACGGCAGCTCCACCCCGCCGGCCGCACTGTAGTTGTTCACGAACACCTGCCCCGCCCGCACCTGCCGGGCCAGCCAGTGGGCGGTGGACACGTCGCGGGTCCAGACCCCGGCGGCGAGTCCGTAGCTGGTGCGGTCCGCGAGTTCGACCGCCTCGTCGAGCGAGCTGAAGGTCGACACGCAGAGCACCGGCCCGAAGATCTCCTCGTTGAAGAGCCGGTGCTCCGGGGCCACCCGGTCGAAGATCGTGGGCTCCACGTAGAACCCCTCGCCGTACTCCGCTCCCTCGGGCACGCCGCCACCGGTCGCCAGCACACAGTCCCGGCGGCCCAGTTCGAGGTAGCCGAGCACCCGGTCGCGCTGCTTGGCGGAGATCAGCGGGCCGAGGTCGGGGTCGCCCGCGCCCGGGCCGATCCGCAGCGCGCGGAACTCCGCCGCCAGGGCCGCGACCAGGTCGTCGTGCACGGACTCGTGCACGAGCAGCCGGCTGCCCGCCGAGCAGTTCTGCCCCGCGTGCTCGGTGATCGAGCGGACGATCAGCGGGATCGCGCGGGCGGCGTCGAAGTCCGGGAGCACGAGGTGCGGCGACTTGCCGCCGAGTTCCAGCGTGACCGGCACGATGTTGCGCGCCGCGGCGACCATCACCGCCTCGCCGACCTCCCGCGAGCCGGTGAAGGCCAGTTTGTCCACCCCGGGGTGGGCGGTGAGCGCGGCGCCCGCCTCCTCCCCGTAGCCCGGTACGACGTTGAGCGCGCCCGCCGGCAGCCCGGCGTCGAGCGCGATCTCCGCCAGCCGCACGGAGGTCAGCGGGGCGTCCTCGGCCGGCTTGAGCACCGCGCAGTTGCCGGCCGCCAGCGCGGGGGCGAGCGTCCTGGCCGCGACCTGCAACGGGTAGTTCCACGGGATGATGTGCCCGGACACCCCGTACGGCTCGCGCAGGGTGAAGGCGAGCAGATCGGGCTGGGAGAGAATCGTTTCTCCGGTCAGCGCCTCCACCGCACCGGCGTAGAAGTCGAAGTAGCGCGCCGCGACATCGACGTCGACCAGCGCCTGACTGATCGGTTTGCCGGTGTCGCGGGTCTCCAGCCGGGCCAGTTCCGCGCGCGCGGCACGCACCCCGGCGGCGATCCGGCGGCAGACCAGGGAGCGCTCGGCGGCCGTCGCGAACCGCCAGCCGGTCTCGTGGGCGAGCCTGGCCGCCGCCACCGCCTGCTCCACCTCCGCGGCGCCGCAGCACGCGACGCGGGCGAAGGGGCGGGCGGTCGACGGGTCGAGGACCTCGATCCACCGGCCGGTGGTGACCCTCTTGCCCGCGATGACGGCCGGGTACTGCGTCAACAGGCTCTCCGTGGCCGGGTGGTTCCGCTCGGTGGGTGATTCGGTCATGGCGGGTGCGGCTCCTTGCCGTGGGACTCGGGACCCGGCGCTCAGCCGGCCAGCGACTGCGCCAGAATCCGCTCGACGTCACGGGCGGTGACGTCCCGCGGGCAGCACACCAGCAGCCGCTGCTGCTGGAGCGCCCCTGCCACCAGCGCGGGCAGATCCCCGTGGCCGTAGCCGAAGCCGCGGATCCCGGCGGGTCCACCGGTGTCGGCCACCAGGCTCCGCAGGGTGTCCGGCAGCACCGTCGAACCGCCTGCGAGCGTGACACCGCCGAGGTCGGCCCCCAGCAGCTCGGCGGCCCGCAGGTGGCGCTCGGGAGCGGTGGGGTAGGTGAACTCGAAGGCCGCGGCGGCGGTGGACACCACGGCGGCGCCGTGCGGCACCATCGGGTGGTCGGCCGGGTAGCCGTCGGGCCGGTAGTCGCGCACCAGACCCGCGATCGGGTAGGCGCAGGCGTGCGGGATGTGGGTGCCGGCGTTGCCGAAGCCCATCGCGGCGAAGCTCGCCGCCTGGCTCATCCCCGTGCGGGCCTCCAGGTCAGCCGGGTTGAGCACCGCCCGCCGCAGGTAGCGCCCCACCAGCCGGAGCGCCTGCTCCGCCCAGACGTCGCTGATCGGGTTGGCCCCGATGTACAGCGGCCGGGCCGCGGGCGAGGGGTAGGGCGGACGGCGGTCGTACGGGCGGGCCGTGTAGGACTCGCAGGCGTGCGTCAGGACGTCGTAGCCCGAGCAGGCGGTGACCTCCGGGGGCAGGGTCAGCGTGTTCGCCGGGTCGACCAGGGCGAGCGAGGGCCGCAGCCGCAGGTCGCTGATCCCGGTCTTCACGTTCAGCCCCGTCACGCCCAGCGCGACCATGGCGGTGCACTCGCTGCCGCTGCCCGCCGTGGTCGGCACCGCGATCAGCGGCTTGAGCGGGCCGGGGATCGCGACCCCGGCGCCGATCGGCGGGTTGAGGTAGTCGCGCACCGCGCGGCCGGGATAACTGAGCAGCAGGTTCAGCATCTTGGCGGTGTCGATCGAACTGCCGCCGCCCAGCCCGACATAGCCGTCCACCTCCAGCGCGGCCAGCTCCCGCGCGGCCTGCGTGCAGCTCTCGTCGGTGGGTTCCACCAGGGCCCGGTCGAAGACCGAGACCGAGATCCCTTCCTGCTCGATCTGCTTGGCGACCCGGCCCGGCAGGCCGAGGGCCGCCAGCCCCGGGTCCGTCACCAGCAGCACCGAACGAATACCGGCCCGGGCCAGCTCGTAGCCGAGCTCACGGGTGGCGCCGACACCGAATTTCAGTGGTGGCGCCTGCCAGCCGATGATCCTCTCCTGTTCCGGATGATTTTCGACGGCCCCCGCAAAAGATTCCAAGGTCTGTCCTCGCTCTCACTGGTGAACGTACGATCCGATCACGAAACGCGTTCCGGCTGAGGCGCGGTTCCTGAGGTACACGCCGATGACGCCCGGCATGTGACGTATGATCTGATGATCCGAGGCACACTTTCCGACCGGCCGCAAGACTTCAGGCCATGGTCATGTCAAGTGATTCGCTTTGAACGTTACCAGGCGAACCCAGGCGGGCACACCCCCGGAACCGAATCGTTCGGATAGGCTGCCGGTCGGCGAATTGTCACACCTGACCCACCGGTATTCCGGTTAAGGAGGTCCGGCGTACTCCAACCGTCCGTTTCCCCTTCGCGCCGACCATTTCCGAAGGCCTGCGGCACCGTCACCCCAGGATCATGACCGTCATCCCAGGATCATGACCGCCACTCCAGGATCATGTCGGCGGCCTTCTCCGCGATCATGATGGTCGGGGCATTGGTATTGCCCCGGGGACCAGCCGTGCGAGGTCGCGCGGCTCGGTCCCGTAGCGCGGCGTGATGACCGGGCGAGCCGCCGGATCCGCGCACCGCAGGGCGATCCTGCCCCGGCTCTCGGGGGTCAGCAGGGACACCCCGATGGTGAAGCCGGGACACGGCGGCGGCGTCAGCCCGTGGTTGTCCCACAACACGGGGACGGCGTGCAGTTGCAGGTCCGGCGGGCCGCCGGGAGGTCCGGTGAAGCCGCCCGCCTCGACCACATGGGAGGCCAGCGGGCCCCGGCGCGTGCCCAGGTAGCGGATGACGTCCGCCGGGCGCAGGGCGGACTCCAGCGTGCGCAGGCCGCGCACCTGCCACCCCACGCCGATGGTCAGGTGGTCCTGGAGGTTGCGGCCGACCCGAGGGCTGTCGGCGGTCACCTCGATGCCCAGTGCCGTGAGTTCGTCGGCGGGCCCGATGCCGGACAGCAGGAGGAGCCTGGGGGATCCGATCGCCCCGGCGGTCAGGATCACCTCGCGCAGCGCGCGGAACTCCGTGGTACGGCCGTCCAGTTCCGCCAGCACGCCGACGGCCCGGCCGCGTTCGACGAGCACCCGCAGGACCGACGCCCGGGTACGCACCGTCAGATTGCGCCGCCGTGCGGCGGGCCGCAGGAACGCCCGTGCGGTGCCGGACCGGCGTCCGCGCTCCACCGTGGCCTGGTAGAAACCGACGCCCTCCTGTTCGGCACCGTTGAAGTCCGGGTTCGCGGCCAGCCCCACGCCGAGGGCCGACGCGTGGAACGCCTCGCTGAGCGGGTGCCGGTCGCGCAGGTCGGAGACGGCGAGCGGGCCACCGGTGCCGTGATAGGCGTCCGCGCCACGCGCGTTGTGCTCCGAGCGCCTGAAGTACGGCAGGACGTCGCGGTAGCCCCAGCCTTCGAGGCCGCGCGCCTGCCACCCGTCGTAGTCGGCCGGGTTGCCGCGGATGTAGACCATCGCGTTGATCGAGGAACCGCCCCCGAGCACCTTGCCGGCGGGCCAGTAGAGCTCCCGGCCGGCGAGGGCAGCCAGCGCCCCGATCGGCACATTGATCCAGAAGACGCTCGCCCAGCCGAAGTGGGTGACGAGCAGACCGCCGGCCAGCGGACCACCGGCCAGGCCGAGGCCGCCGACCCCGGACCAGATGCCCACGGCCTGAGCCCGTACCCGCGGGGAGCCGCCCATGGTGGTGATGAGGGAGAGCGAGATCGGCATGATCACCGCTCCGGAGGCGCCCTGCAACGCCCGGGCCGTCAGGAGCACCTCGATGTTCGGGGCGAGTGCGCAGAGCGCCGAGGCGGCGGTGAAACCCACGATGCCGGTGTGGAAGACCCGCCGGTGCCCGAACACGTCGCCGATGTCGCCGGCCGTGAGCATGAAGCAGGCGAACGTCAGGGTGTAGACGTTGACGACCCACTGGAGGCCGGTGAAGCCCGTGCCGAGGGACTTCTGGATGTCGGGCAGGGCGACGTTGACGATGGTCGTGTCGAGCCAGACCATGAACAGCCCCACGCACAGCACGCACAGCACCGGGGCCATCGAGCGCAGCGTCGCCTCTCCCGCACGCGCGCCGGTGGCCTCGGCGCCCGCCGGGCACTGGAGCCGGGCGGACGTGCGCTACCAGGCCCGGCACCTCGCGGCGCAGAAGCTGAGCAACAACGGCTTCAACTGCGCGGCGGCCCAAGTGGTGGTCCTGCCCGAACAGTGGCCCGCCCGCGAGGAGTTCCTCGACGCGCTGCGGTCCGCGCCCGCCCGCGCCGCCTACTACCCCGGGGCAGCCGGACGCCGGGCCCGGGCGGCGGCCGGCCGCCCGGGCGCGGAACTCCTGGACGACGCCGAGGTCCCGCACACCCTCCTGACTCGGTGCACAACGCGCTGCTGCTTCCCCGAGCCGAGCGCACCGTGATCACCGGGCCCTTCCGCCCCTTCCCCCGCTCCGCCCTGACGGGGCAGTGGTCGCTGTCACCCGTGCCACCGTGGTTCGTCCACAACCGCAGCGCCCACGACACCGGCCGTCTGCTCCTCGCCTTCGCCGCACGGCCCTCACTGCGCGCCCTGAGTGCCGTGCTGGCCTCGGCACTGCGCGGCTGACGCGGCCTGCGCCACAGGTGGCCGCCCGGTCAGCCGATCCCCACGTCCCGCAGTGCGCGGTGCTGACCCGGTGTCGGGTCGGTGGGCCAGTAGAGGTAGCAGACGCCCCCTGAGCCGTCTGCCGCCCGGCCGTTCGCGTCCTCGCGCTCGGTGCGCAGCCAGACGTTCTCGAACTGGCGGCGCCGGTAGACGCGTCGCACGGCGTCGTCGGACGGCGAGGCGGGGTCGTTGGCGATCACGTCGCCTTCGGCGGTGAAGCCGATGAGCACCATCAGGTGTCCGGCGGTGTCGTAGCCCGCACCGTCCAGTTCGCCGCGCTGGAACGCGACGGAGGTGATCACCGGGATGCCCGCCTGGATCAGCTGCTCGGCGTCGGTCAGGGTGCGCAGCCGGGTGACGACGGCCTGCAGGCCGGGGTAGGTCGCCGCGTAGGCGGCGTTGAACGGCCAGTTGCCGCAGCCCTGGTACTGGTGGTCGTAGGTGCCGCGGGCGGCCTGGCAGACCTGTGGGTCGGCGTAGTCGGGGCTGACCCAGGCGAGGTCGGCGGGCGTCGGTGCCTGGCCCCAGTAGGCGATGACCATCTGCGAGGCGGTGGGGCTGCACCAGGCCTCGCCGCCGCTGTCGTACTGGGGGTACTGGCCCCGGTGGATCTCCTGCGAGTAGCGCGGCACCGGCAGTTCGCGGCCGGCGGGCAGGCCGGGCGCGGCGGGCGGCACCTCGGTGCGCTCGGGCAGGTCGGAGACGAGCAGGCCCAGGCGGTGGACGGTGGGGGTGAGCGCGGTGCCGGGCGTGCGGTAGAGGGTGAGCCGCAGTTCGCAGCCGGCCAGGCGCAGCCCGCTCGCCGGGGTGTCGATGGCGAAGGTGTCGGTGCGGATGCTGCTGCGGCCGTCCTGCTGCCCGTCGACGCTGGTGCGGCGGATGTCCTGGTCGCCGGCGGCCCAGCGGCCCATCACGTACCAGGGCGTGCGGGTGCCGTCGGTGTAGCTGCCGCGCAGCTCGACGGCGAGCCAGCTGCCGGCGGGGGTGTGGGCGTTCCAGGAGACGACGGCCTGCGAGGCCGGGACGGTGAGCGCCTGTTCGGGCGAGGTCCAGCTGGCCCACTCCCAGCTCGCGGTCGCGCCGGTGTGCGGGTCGGTGTAGTCGACGGTGCCGGCGGCCGTCCCGATCCGCAGGCCCTCGGGCTCCTCCCCCGAGTCGCCCGAGTCGCCCGGGACGCCGGTTCCCTCGGCGGTACCCGTTCCCTCGGCGGTGCCGGTGCCCTGGGCGGTACCGGTGGCCCAGTCGGCGGCGGTGTTCCAGGACCGGTACTCGATCGGGGCGGTCGCCTCCGCGTCGCCGGCATCCCGCGCCGGGCGGCTCGGGGCGGTGGCGGCCGGCGCACGGGGTGCGACGGCGGCCGCGGTGACGGCGACGGAGGCGGCGGCCAGCAGGGAGCGGCGGGTGGTGTGGTTCGGCACACCCTCTCAACGCGGGGCGTGCGGGCACGGTTACGCTCCCCTGCGCCCACCGGGGCGGGGTCAGCCGGGGAAGACCAGCCCCAGCAGCCGCTGGAGGGCGTGGCGGTCCGCCTCGTCGAGCTGCTCCAGGCCGGTGAGGCCGGACACCAGCTCGGCCCGGATCTGCCGGACGGTCTGCTCGCCCTCCTCCGTGAGCAGCACCTTCTTGATCCGCCGGTCGGCCGGGTCGACCTCGCGGCGGACCAGTTGGCGCGTCTCCAGGCGGTCGACGATGCCGGTGACGTTGGAGGCGTCGCAGGCCAGCAGGTCGGCCAGGGTGCGCATGGGGCGGGGCTCGCGGAGCAGGCTGAGCGTCTTGCCCTGCATGAGGGTCAGGCCCCGGTCGGCCGCCAGGGCGGCGAAGTGCCGGTAGTAGGCGGCCGCGGCCCGGGCGACCTGGTCCATCAGCTCGACCGGCGTGGGCGCGGCGGCGGCAGCAGGTGGGGTGGCGGGGTCGGTCATGAGCCGAGTGTAGGCGAGATTGGTTGAGATCCTCAATCTTTTGGTTGACATCCTCAACCTTTCAGGTCTACCGTCATGGCATTGCTTGAGGACATCAACCTTGCAGGCATCAATGGTCCAGGCGCCATCCGCGCCGGTCACCGTTTCACCGTTCGCAGAAGGACCTCCCATGAGCCACGCCATCGCCGCCACCAGACAGCGCGGCAGCACCCCCTTGATCCTGGCGCTGGGCCTGGCCGCGATGGTCGTGGCCATGGCGCAGACCCAGGTCGTCCCGATCCTCGCCCTGCTGCAGAAGCAACTGCACACCGGCTCCGCCGGCGTCAGCTGGGTGACCACCGCCGCGCTGCTCTCGGCCGCCGTCTTCACCCCGCTGCTGGGCCGGGTCGGCGACCAGTTCGGCAAGAAGCGCACGCTGCTCGCCGTGCTCGCGGTGATGGTGGTCGGCTCGGTGATCGCCGCGACCACCACCTCGCTGACCCTGCTGATCGTCGGCCGGGTGCTCCAGGGCTCCGCCACCGCGATCTTCCCGCTCGCCCTCTCGGTGATCCGCGACGAGGTGCCCCAGGAGAAGCTGCACGGCGCGATGGCGCTGGTCAGCGGCACGCTGGCGTTCGGCAGCGGGCTCTCGCTGGTGGCCACCGGGCTGCTCACCCAGGGCGCGCACCCCAACTACCACCTGGTCTTCTGGTTCTCCACCGCGCTGACCGTGCTCGCACTGACCGCCGTCGCCGTCATCGTCCCGCACGGCGGCTCGCCCACCGGAGGCCGGATCGACGTACTGGGCGCGCTCAGCCTGGCCGTCTTCCTGGTCCTGCTGCTGCTCGGCATCTCGCAGGGCCACGAGTGGGGCTGGTCCTCGGCCCGCACGCTCGGCTCACTGGCCGGCTCCGTCGTGGTGGCCGCGCTCTGGGTGCTGATCGAACGGCGGGTGCGCGAGCCACTGGTGGACATGCGGATGTTCGTCCACCGCCAGGTGCTCTTCACCAACCTGGCCGGGCTCTTCGTCGGCTTCGCCTCGTTCGCCCAGTTCATCGGCATCTCCTACCTGGTCCAGATGCCGGGCCGGCTGACCGGCTACGGCTTCACCGCCTCGGTGCTGCGGGCCTCCGTCGAGTACCTGCTGCCCAGCGCGCTGATCGCGCTGGCCGCGGCCCCGGTCGGCGGCCTGCTGGTGCGGCGGATCGGCGCCAGGCACACCCTCGCGGTGGGCGCGCTGATCGGCGTGGCGGGCTTCGCCTGGCTGGCCTTCGGCCACGGCGCCGAGGCCTCGGTGATCATGGCGGGCATGCTCACCGGCATCGCGATCTCCTTCGGCTACGCCGCGATGCCCGCGCTGATCGCGGCCAGCGTGCCGCTGGAGCAGACTGGCATCGCCAACGGCATCAACTCCATCTCGCGCTCGGTCGGCAGCTCGATCGCCAGCGCGGTGGTGACCTCGCTGCTCGCCTCCAAGACGATCGGCTACGCCGCGCTCGGCGGGGCCGCGCTGCCCGCGGAGAGCCAGTTCACGCTCAGCTTCGTGATCGCCGCGGTGGCACTGCTGCTGGCCGCCGTGGTCGCGCTGGTGGGGCTCAGCAAGCACCACCGGCCGCACCTCGCCCTGGTGACGGAGACGGACGACGAGCGGCGCGACGAGCCCGCCCGCGCCACCACCGCCGCCTCCGCCAACTCCTGACCCGATATCTCGCACCACCCTTCCGCACTGGAGCACCACCATGACTTCCGCTCTCTTCGTCGTCACCGGCGCCACCGCGTGGACCCTGGCCGACGGCACCCCGCACCCCACCGGCTACTGGGCCGAGGAGCTCGCCGAACCGCACCGGATCTTCACCGAGGCGGGCTTCGAGATCACCATCGCCACCCCCGGCGGGGTCGCCGCCACCGCCGACCCGGGCAGCCTGAGCGCCGAGGCCAACGGCGGCGCCGCGGGCGGCGGCCGGGAGAAGGCCGAGTGGCTCGCCACCTACCTCGACGCCATCGGGGCGCAGCTGGCCCACCCCGCGAAGCTCGCGGACGTCGACCCGGACGCCTACGACCTGGTCTTCTACCCCGGCGGCCACGGCCCGATGGAGGACCTCGCCGTGGACGAGGCCTCCGGCCGGCTGCTCACCCGGGCGCTCGACTCGGGCAAGCCGCTGGGCGTGGTCTGCCACGCACCGGCCGCACTGCTCGCCGCCCGCCGCGAGGACGGCAGCTGGCCCTTCGCCGGCTACCGGATGACCGCCTTCAGCAACGCCGAGGAGACGGCGGTGGGCCTGGCCGCCCGCGCCAAGTGGCTGGTCCAGGACCGCCTGGTCGAGCTGGGCGCCGAGTTCGTCGAGGCCGCGCCGTTCACCCCGCACACGGTGATCGACCGCAACCTCTACACCGGCCAGAACCCGGGCTCCTCCGCCGAGCTGGCCCGCACCCTGGTGGCGGCCGTGGCCGCCGACCCGGCCACCGTGGTGGCCCGCCTGCGCGGCACCTTCACCAGTGGGCGGACCAGGTCGATCGACTGGCGGCTCGCCCGGCTGAGCGCGCTGCGTGCACTGCTCACCGAGCAGTCCGAGGCGTTCCTGGCCGCGCTCCACGCCGACCTCGGCAAGAGCGCCGCCGAGGCCTACCGCAGCGAGGTCGGCTTCACGCTGAACGAAATCGACCACACGGTCGAGCACCTGGCCGACTGGCTGCGCCCGCGGCCGGCCGCCGTCCCGGGCGCCTTCCAGCCCGCCGAGGCGCAGGTGGTGCGCGACCCGCTCGGCGTGGTGCTGATCATCGCGCCGTGGAACTACCCGCTGCAGCTGGCCCTCGCGCCGCTGGTGGGCGCCCTGGCGGCGGGCAACACCGCCGTGGTCAAGCCCAGCGAGCTCACCCCGGCCACCTCCGCGGCGCTGGCCCGGCTGCTGCCGCGCTACCTGGACCGGGAGGCGGTGGCCGTCCTGGAGGGCGGCGTGCCGGAGACCACCGCCCTGCTGGAGCAGCGCTTCGACCACATCTTCTACACCGGCAACGGCCAGGTCGGCCGGATCGTCATGGCGGCCGCCGCCAAGCACCTGACCCCGGTCACCCTGGAACTCGGCGGCAAGAGCCCCGTGGTGGTCGAGCCCGGCGCCGACCTCGCGGTCACCGCCCAGCGGCTGGCGCGCGGCAAGTTCCAGAACGCCGGGCAGACCTGCGTGGCCCCCGACTACGTGCTCGCCATCGGCGAGAGCGCCGGCGCGCTCGAAGCGCACCTGCGGGAGGCCGTGCAGGAGCTGTACGGGGCGGAGCCGGCCGACAGCCCGGCGTACGGACGGATCGTCAACGAGCGCCACCACGACCGGCTCACCGCGCTGCTCGGCGAGGGCCGGATCGTCACCGGCGGCGCCCACGACCGCGCCACGCGCTACCTCGCGCCGACCGTGCTGGCCGAGGTCTCCCCCGAGGCGCCCGTGATGCAGGCGGAGATCTTCGGCCCCATCCTGCCGATCATCGCCGTGCCCGACCTGGACGCCGCGATCGCCTTCATCAACGAGCGCGACAAGCCGCTCGCGCTCTACGCCTTCACCGACTCGGAGCAGACCAAGCAGCGGCTGGCGGCGGAGACCTCCTCCGGCGGGCTGGTCTTCGGCCTGACCGTCTCCCACCTCGCGGTGCCCGAGCTGCCGTTCGGCGGCGTGGGCGAGAGCGGCATGGGGCGCTACCACGGCGAGTACTCGATCGACACGTTCAGCCACGCCAAGGCCGTGCTGGACAAGCCGCTCGGCTGAACGAGCCACCGCCGTACCGGCCGCCGCCGCGGCTGCGAGACGATACCGGTCCCCGGCCGAGCGATCGGCCGGGGACCGTCACCCTCCTGTAAGGACATCAGATGAGCACACCGAACGGCTCGGGCCCCGCGTCGGCCCCCGGCGACCGTCCCGCTGTCGACCACCCCGCTGTCGACCACCGGGCGGCGGTCGCCGCGCAGACCGCCCGCTTCGTCGAGGCGGTCAAGGGCGCCGACCTGACGACGCCCGTACCGTCCTGTCCCGGCTGGACGCTGGCCGACCTGGTCCAGCACGCCGGCAGCGTGCAGCGCTGGTTCTCGGTGCTGCTGCGCCAGCGGCTCCAGGAGCGGCCGACCAGCCGGGACGTGGAGCTGCGCCTGCCGGCCGGGCCCGAGGGCCTGGCCGACTGGCTGGCCGCGAGCGCGGACGAGGCCGCGGACGCCTTCGCCGCCACCCCGGCCGACCTGCCGATGTGGGCCTGGGGCGCGGACCAGCACGCCCGGTTCTGGGCCCGCCGGATGCTCTTCGAGACCCTGGTGCACCGGGTGGACGCCGAGGTCGCACTGGGGGTCCCGTCGGCGATCGACACCGCGCTCGCGGTGGACGGCGTGGACGAGTTCCTGGTGAACCTGCCCTTCGCCGCCTTCTTCGCACCCGGGACGGCGAACCTGCGCGGCGACGACAAGGCCATCCGGTTCAGCTGCACCGACGCGGACCGCGACTGGCTGGTCCGGCTGCGCCCCGACGGCTTCGGGCTCGACGGCTCCGGGCTCGACGGCTTCGGGCTCGACGACTCCGGGCTCGACGGCTCCGGCGCCACGGACGCACCCGCCGACGCCACCGTGCGCGGGAGCGCCGCGGACCTGCTGCTGCTCGCCTACGGCCGACTGGACCGGGCCGACCAGCGCTTCGAGGTCCAGGGGGACGAGGAGCTGCTGGCGCTCTGGTTCGCCAACTCCGCGTTCTGAGAGGGTCCGAGCCCTGCTGAGCGGCGGGCGCAGCTCGTCGCGCGCCCGCCGCTCAGCAGCACGCAGGCGCCCGCGTCAGTGGCCCCTCGCCGCACGCTCGATCAGCTCGACCGCGCGCCCCGCTCCGTCGTCCGCCGCCAACTGCTGGGCCAGTGCGGTGGCCCGGGTCCGGTGGACGGGGTCGCCGGTGACGCGGGTGATCGCGGCGGCGAGGCGGTCGGCGGTCAGGGACTTGAACGGGATCGGGTCGGTGCCGGCGCCCAGCTGGGCGAGGCGGCGGGCCCAGAAGGGCTGGTCGCCGAGGATGGGGACGGGCACGGCGGGGACGCCCGCGCGCAGCGCCGCTGCCGTGGTGCCCGCGCCCGCGTGGTGGACCACGGCGGCCATCCGGGGGAAGAGTGCCGCGTGCGGGATCTCGCCGACGGTGATGATGCCCTCGCCCGTGCCGGACAGGCCCGCCCAGCCCGCCTGCACGACGCCGCGCACCCCCGCCCGGCGCAGTGCCCGCACGGCCAGCTCGCTCAGCCGCTCGCCCTCGCCGCCGCCCATGCTGCCGAAGCCGATGAACACCGGCGGCGGACCGTCCTGCAGGAAGTCCTCGATCTCAGACGTGAGTTGACAGTCCGTCAGATCGGCATCGGCGGGCCACCAGTTGCCCACCACGTCGAGCCCTGCGCGCCAGTCCGCGGGCCGGGGCAGCACGCTCGGGCTGTAGCCGTACAGCACCGGCCAGTTGGCATCCTCCTGGCGTTGCCGGATGGCCCTGGCGGTCATCGGCGGCAGGCCGAGTTCCGCGCGCAGCTTCTTGACCGTCGGGCCGTAGACCCGGTCCACCATGCGCAGCGAGAACTGCCCGGCGGCGCGGTTGCCCCACCGGCCCAGCGAGCGCCCGCTGCCGACCACCGGGGCGAACTCCGCTGTCGGATGGACCGGTTGGAGGTACACACCGATACTCGCGATGCCGTGGGCCTCGGCGAGCGACCAGCCGAGCGGGGCGGTGGTGGCGGTGAGCAGCAGCAGGTCGGCGCCGGGCGCGACGGCGGCGGCCACGCCCTCCCCCATCTGCTGGACGAAGTCCGTGGCCTGACGCAGCGGCGACAGATCCCGCCGCAGCTCGCCGGGCAGCGGCCGGAACTCCAGGCCGCCGGCGCCCACCAGTTCGGCGAACCGCGGCTGGGTGGCGATCGCCACCTCGTGTCCGGCCTGCCGCAGCCGCGCGCCGAGGCCGGTGAAGGGCGCGACGTCACCGTGTGATCCGCCCGCCAGAACCAGGATCTTCATCGGACTCCTCGCGGTGTGTGGCGACTGAGCCTGGGTCAGCCACCGGTCGGTCAGGCGACATTCACCGTACGCCCACCACTGTCGGGGCAGCCGTGAGGGTCCGGTCGACCGGCGAGTTCGCGCACTGTAGCGCCCTGCCATGCCCGGGTCAAGGTCTTTCATTTTTGCCATTCCTTGGGTCAAATATGTCCTCAACTTGGAAGTTTCAGTTCACCGGGCGGCTCATGGCCAGGCCGGCAAGGGGAGGACGTCAACCACGTTGAAGCCGCACAGGATCCTGAAGTCACACACGCCCGGGCGAGCAGCCGCCGCGGTCACCAGCACCGCGCTGCTGGCCGCGCTCGGGCTGGGCCTGCTGCCCGCCACCACGGCCAGCGCGGCCCCCAAGGCTCCCGCCGCTCCGGTCGCCGTCACCGATCCCGCGGACGCCGCCCAGGCCGCCCGGGTCGAGCACGACCTGCCGGGGCCGCTCACCGAGAAGGTGGAGGCCGAACAGAAGGCCGCCACCGAGCAGTTGCTCGCCGGGACCGCGAAGGTCGAGCAGCACGGCAGCAGCACCAGCGTGAAGCTGGGCCGCGACAAGTACGTCGAGCTGGCCCGGGAGCGCACCGACAAGATCTTCACCATCCTGGTGGACTTCGGCGACCAGGTGGACAGCACCACCAAGCTGCCGGACGGCAGTGCCAAGTACGGCGGCACCCCGGGGCCCGCGCACAACAAGATCCCGCAGCCCGACCGGGCGACGAACAACTCCACCGCCTGGCAGGCCGACTACAACCAGAAGCACTACCAGGACCTGTACTTCGCCAAGGACCAGCCCTCGCTGAAGACCTACTACGAGAAGCAGTCCTCGGGCCGCTACTCGGTGGACGGCCAGGTCAGCGACTGGGTCCGGGTGCCCTGGAACGAGGCCAGGTACGGCTCCAACTTCTGCGGCGCGCACATCTGCGACAACGCGCAGGACCTGATCGTCGACGCGCTGAACGCCTGGGTGGCCGACCAGAAGGCCAAGGGGCGCAGCGACACCGACATCAAGGCCAACCTCGCCGAGTACGACAAGTGGGACCGCTACGGCTCGCACCGCGACGGCAACTTCAACCAGCCGGACGGCTACATCGACCACTTCCAGATCGTGCACGCCGGCGAGGACGAGTCGGCCGGCGGCGGGGCCCAGGGCTCCGACGCCCTGTGGGCGCACCGCAGCTACGTGCACGGCACGGAGACCGGTCAGAGCGGCCCGGCGGGCAACAAGCTCGGCGGCGTGCAGATCGGCGACAGCGGCTACTGGGTGGGCGACTACACCATGCAGCCGGAGAACGGCGGTCTGGGCGTCTTCGCCCACGAGTACGGCCACGACCTGGGCCTGCCCGACCTCTACGACACGGTGGGCCCGGGTGACAACTCGGTGGGCTTCTGGTCGCTGATGTCCTCCGGCTCCTGGCTGGGCGAGGGCAAGGACACCATCGGGGACAAGCCGAACGACCTCGACGTCTGGAGCAAGCTGAAGCTCGGCTGGCTCCGCTACGACAAGGCCACCGCGGGCAAGGAGTCCACGCACCACATAGGCCCGGTGGAGTACAACAACAAGCTCCCGCAGGCGCTGGTGGTCGACCTGCCGAAGAAGAGCGTCACCACCGCGATCAACACCCCGTACTCGGGCAAGAGCGAGTGGTGGAGCGGCAGCGCCGACAACCTGGACGTCTCGCTGACCCGCGACCTCGATCTGACCGGCCGCACCTCGGCCACCCTGACGGCCAAGGCCTGGTGGGAGCTGGAGCAGGACTTCGACTTCGGCTACGCCGAGGTCTCCACCGACGGCGGCGCCACCTGGCAGGTGCTGGCGGGCACGTTCAACGGCACCGCGCTGCCGAAGAACGCCGGGGGCAAGGCGGCGCTGACCGGCAGCACCAACAACGCCTGGGGCCAGCTGGCCTTCCCGCTCGACGCGTACGCCGGCAAGGCGATCAAGCTCCGCTTCCACAACACCACCGACGGCGGCCTGCACCTGCGCGGCCTGGCGCTGGACGACATCGCCGTGACGGCGGACGGCGCGACCGTCCTCAGTGACGGCGCGGAGAACGGGGACGCCGGCTGGACGGCCACCGGCTTCTCCCGGATCGGCGGCAGCTTCGTCAAGGACTACGACCAGTACTACCTGGCCGAGAACCGCCAGTACGTCTCCTACGACGAGACCCTGCGCACCGGCCCGTACAACTTCGGCTCGGCGGCCAAACCCGGCTGGGTGGAGCACTACGCCTACCAGCCCGGGCTGCTGATCTGGCTCTGGGACACCTCGCAGAGCGACAACAACACCGGCACCCACCCGGGCCACGGCCTGATCCTGCCGATCGACGCGCACCCCGCCCCGCTCAAGTGGGCCGACGGCACCCTGATGCGCCCGCGCATGCAGGGCTACGACTCCACCTTCGGCTCGCGGCGCACCGACGGCCTGAAGCTGCACAAGGCCGACGCGCTGACCACCATCCCGCGCTCGCGCGGCGTGGACGAGTTCAACGACCACGACCGGAAGTACTGGGACGCCTCCGACCCGGCCAGCAGCGTGATCGTGCCGGACACCGGCACCAGCATCGAGATCGAGAACGAGAGCGCCAACTACCTGGAGACCTGGATCCGGGTGCGCCCGGTCGACTGACCGCCGTCACCGCCCGCGCCGGTGGGCCCACCGCACTCCCGCGGCGGGCCCACCGGCGCGGGAATGCGGTCGACGGCGGTGGGTGTTGACCCGACCGTGACGACAGCGACCTCGGCGAGCGGCGCCCCGGCCCCGGAGGCCGGCGGGGCCGCGAGCCTGCGGCTCTCGGTGCTGGACCGTTCCCGGATCCGGCAGGGGCAGCCGCCGGCCCGGGCGCTGCGCGACACGGTGGCCTTCGCCCAGCAGGCGGAGCGCCTCGGCTACCACCGCTTCTGGGTCTCCGAGCACCACGGCGTGCCGGGGGTGGCGGGCTCGGCGCCAACCGTACTGGCCGCGGCGGTGGCCTCGGCCACCAGCCTGATCCGGGTCGGCACCGGCGGCGTGATGCTGCCCAACCACCGGCCGATGATCGTCGCCGAGCAGTTCGGGGTGCTCGAATCGCTCTTCCCGGGCCGGATCGACATGGGCCTCGGCCGCTCGGTGGGGTTCACCGACGGGGTGCGCCGGGCGCTCGGCCAGGGCAAGGACGCCGCCGACCGCTTCGCCGAGCAACTCACCGAGCTGCTCGGCTACTTCGACGGCGGACAGGACGGCGCACGGAGCGCCCCCGAGGTGCACGCCCGGCCCGCCGAGGGCCTGGCGGTGCCGGCCTTCGTGCTGGCCACCGGCGCGGGCGCGGACATCGCCGCCGCGGCCGGCCTGCCGCTGGTCATCGGCGGTGTGCGCGGCGAGGAGGCGATGCTGGCCGCCATCGACCGCTACCGCGACCGGTTCCGCCCCTCGGCGCGGGCCGCGGCACCGTACGTGGTCGTCTCCGGCACGGTGGCGGTGGCCGGGACGGCCGCGGCGGCACAGGAGCTGCTGATCCCCGAGGCCTGGTCGAGCGCCTGGTCCCGCACCCACGGGGAGTTCCCGCCGCTGACCCCGGCCGCGGAGATCCTGGCGCGGACGATGACCCCGCGCGAGCGCACCGCCTACGAGCAGGCGCTCGACGGGCACATCGCCGGGACGCCGCAGCAGGCCGCGGCCCGCCTCGGCGCGCTGATGCGGCGCACCGGGGCCGACGAGTTCCTGGTCACCACCAGCACCTACGACCGGTCCGCACTCCTGGACTCCTACCGCCTGCTGGCGGAGGCGGTAGGCCTGACGGGCTGACGGGCTGACGGGCTGACGGGCTGACGCGCGGTCGGCCCGTCCCCGGCTCACCCCGCGAAGCGGCGGATGGTGCGGCGGACCTGCGTGACGTGGTACTCGTTCGGCCCGAAGTGCGCCAGCACGCTGAGGTGTTCGCGCAGGTGGTAGAGCGGCATCCGGTCCTGCCAGCCGTCGGCCAGCGGGTGCAGCTCCTGGTAGGCGGCGAAGAAGTCCTGCGGGATCCCGCCCACGCCGTGGGCCATGCTCAGGTCGGACTCGGCCCACAGCCAGCAGACCGCGGGGTCGATGAAGACCGGCTCGCCCCGCGCGGTCGCCAGCAGGTTGCCGTGCCACAGGTCCCCGTGGTTCAGCACGGCGGGGGCGGGCGGGACCAGGCCGGGCAGCCGCTCGCAGAGCCGGGCCAGGCCCGCCCGGTCCTCGGGCTCCAGCGCGCGCTCGGTGTTCGGCTCGGCGAGGTAGCGCAGGATGCGGTGTTCGGCGAAGAACGCGCAGCCGTCCTCGGACCAGCCGTTGTGCTGCCGCAGCAGGCCGAGCCAGCCGTCGCGGTGCCAGCCGAACCGGGTGCCGGAGATCGCGTGCAGGCGGGCCAGGGCGCGGCCCGCCTCCGCCCAGACGCCGGGGGCGTGCGGGGCGGTCGGCTCCACCTCCTCCAGCAGCAGGTGGCGCGGGCCCGCCTCGATCACCTCCGGGGTGCGCAGTCCGCCCTGCTCGCGCAGCGCGGCCAGGCCCTCGGCCTCGATCGGGAACATGTCGGGCGGCACCCGGTCCGAGACCTTGACGACGAGCCGGGTGCCGTCCCTCAGGGTCACCCGCCGCACGTCGTGGGCGGCGCCGCCGCTCAATGGCTCCGCGTGCACGACGTCGCCGAGATAGGCGCTGTCGTAGCCGGACCAGTGCTCGCCGCCGGGCGCCGGCTGGTCGCCGCTCTGCTCGCTCATGCCGGACCGGTCCCGGTGAGGATCTCGGCCAGGGCCTGCCAGAGGGTCTCGGCCGAGTAGAAGTGCGGCCGCAGCAGCGCGGTGTCCGGGATCGTCACGCCGAACCCCAGCTCAAGGTCGAGGACGAGGTTCACCGATCCCAGCGAGTCGAGCCCGAACTCGGTCAGCGGCGCGTCGAACGGCAGCTCGGTGGAGTCCGGCACGCCGAGACCGGCCCGGATGACCGCCTCGAAGGTGCTGTTGGGGAAGCCCATGGGTTCCTCTCATATCCTTCCGTGTCCTTGTTGTGCCGAGCATTCCCCGCCACCGCTCAGGCGATCAGCATGGAGTCCCCGAACTCGTTGAAGAGGTACCCGTTCGGGATGACCTCGTCGCGGTAGAGGTCGAGCAGCTCCTGGCGGCCGGTGAAGGCCGAGGTCAGCCGGAGTTCCGAACTGCGGGGCATGTGCAGGTTGGTCAGGAAGGCGTCGCAGGCCTTGAAGCGGTGTCCCGGGCCGAGGATCAGGTTGGTCCAGCCCGTCCCCGGCCAGATGCGTCCGCTGCGCTCGTCCGCCACGGTCTCCAGCGCCCGCAGCGCCGAGGTGCCGCAGACCACGATCCGGCCGCCGGCCCGGCGCCGGTCGTTGATCTCGTCGGCGGCGCCGGTGGACACCTCGTAGCGCTCGGGGCGCGGGAAGGGGAGGCTGGGGCCGCTGGCACCGGCGGGCAGCTCGACGTCCGCCCCCTCGGCCCAGGCGACGTCGGCGCCGAACCAGTCGCGCAGGTAGCCGTGTTGCCAGCGCGCCGCGATGTAGTGGGTGACCTCGACCACCCCGACGCCCTGCCCCTTGAGCGCCCCGACCAGTTCGGGGGTGAAGTGGCGTGCGGCGGACGGGAAGAGGGTCGCGCCGGGCCGGCTGGCGAAGGAGGTCTGGTAGTGCGCGGGGTTGACCGGGCGTTCCACCAGGTAGTCGGGGTAGGCGAGGTCGCCGATCTCGTCCAGCACCTCGATGCCGCCGGGTTCGAAGCCGATCCGCCAGACACCGGCGCCCTCGTCGCGCAGCAGGGTGCCGACCACCTCGCGCTGCTCGCCGAAGCGCAGCTCGGCGCCGACCGCGGCGGTCGAGGCGGGCAGCACCAGGCAGTGCCAACTTCCGTCGTCCATCGGGGAGAAGACATTGACCACGACGGGCGAGCCGTGCTCGTCCCGGCCACGCAGCAGCGAGGGGACCACCCGCGCGTTGTTGACCACCAGTACGTCGTCCGGGGTGAGGAACTCGCCCAACTCGTCGAAGCGCCGGTGGTGCACCTTGCCCGCGCCGCGCTCCAGTACCAGCAGCTTCGCGGCACTGCGCGCGCCGCCGCGCACCTCGGCGGGCTGCTGCGCGATGAGCCGGCTGCTGAAGTCGAAGTCGTACTGGTTGGCCGTGTCGGGCAGGTCCTTCATGGGCGCACTCCCTGGCAGTCCGCGGGGTCTCGGAGCCCCCATGTGAGCACTAAAGCGGTTAAGTGGTCAAGGGTGTTGACACGAGTGGATTTGCGTACCTGATGCACCGTCAGCATCTGGTGCAACTCCCTTGACAGCTAAACCGCTCAAGTGGTTCAGTCGGTCCGGCCGATCCGCCGAAGGCTCAGCACAGATGGGGAGTCGCAGCAGTTGGAGAGTCGCCCGAGTGCCGAAGCCGAGCTCTCGCCCGGCGCACCGCCGCCCCCACCGGCACCGCTGATGTGGTCCCAGGAGATGTACTGGTACATCTACCGGATGCCGCTGCCCGAGGTCGACAGCGTGAAGACCTCGCAGTGCGTCCCGGCACCGCGCGCCGGGGTGTCGCAGGCCGCGGCGCTCGCGGCGGTCCGGGCGCTGATGCTGCGGCACGAGGCGCTGCGCACGGTCTATCCGACCGACGAGCACGGGATCCCGTTCCAGTCGGTGCGCGAGGAGTTCGAGGTGCCCGTGCCGGTCCGCCGCCAAGGCGACGACCACGCCGACATCCGCGCGGTCGTCGACGAGCTGGCCGGACCGCGCCTGGACCAGGCCGTGGACCTCCCGCTGCGGGTGGGGTTCACCCTGCGCGGCGACCAGGTCGCCACCGTCGTCCTGCTGTTGAACCACATATCCGTGGACAAGGCGAGCGGGCCGATCATCAGCGAGGACCTGGCACGGCTCATGGACTCCCCAGCGGACGAGGCGCGGCCGGCGCCCGCCCCGACCGCTCCACTGACCGGTCCACCGACCGGTCCACCGACCGGTCCACCGACCGGGATCCAGCCGGCCGAGCAGGCCCGGCGCCAGGCACTGGGCAGCCAAACCGCCCTGAACGCCCGGGCGTTACGGTACTGGGAGGAGGTCCTGCACGAGCTGCCGGCGGCCCCTTTCCCCTGGTTCACCCCGGTCGCACCCGCCGCCCCGGTCGCACCGGCCACGCGGCCCGCCGCGGCGGAGCAGGCCGATCCGGCGCACTACCACCAGGCCGTCCTGCGCTCACGGCCGTTGCTCACCGCCCTGCACCGGCTGGGCCGGCGCGAACGCACCAACGCCTCCGCCCTGCTCGCCACGGCCTTCTGCCTGGCCCTGTCCGCTCTGTCGGGCAACAGCCGGGTGGTGTTCAAGATGAACTTCTCCAACCGGTTCCCCGAGGTCAGGCAGTCCGTCGGGTGCTTCTTCCAGGAGGCGCTGGTCCAGGTCGAGGCCCCGGGCGGGGCCGGCATCGCCGAGCTGGCGGCGCGCACCCAGCAGCGGCTGCTGGCGGGCAGTCGCAACGCCCGCTACTCCTACCTGGACTGCCGGGACACCAGGGCACAGGTGGAAGCCGCCCGCGGGCTCTCGTTCCGGCTGGCCACCTCCTTCAACTGCGACAGCGCGTACGACCGCCGGCCGGCGCCGGACGAGGACGCCGAAACGGCCGGTGCAGCCGGGGCCACCGGGGCCGCCCGGGCCGTCGCCACCACGCAGTCCGACCGGCCGGGTTCGCTCAGCTGGCGCAGCTGCGCGTGGCAGGACGACTACAACGACCTCTACCTCCGCAGCTATCCCGAGGACGGTGCGGCGACGCTGGATCTCGTCGTCCACACCTCCATCGCCGGACGGGCGGAGATCAGCCGGCTGCTGCACGGGATGGAGCGGTTCCTGATCGCCTGGGCGCAGGACCCGCGGCTGGCCTCGACCACCGTCACCGAGGCCGTCGCGCGCTTCGCGCTGCCCGTCCGGCGCTACGAGGACGACTGGGTGCGGGTCGACCACTGCTGGGTCAACGCCGCCACGCTGGCGCGGGTGCTCTGCGCGGTCGACGGTGTCACGGCCGCCGCCCTCGTGGTCCGGGAGCGGCCGGGGCGCGGACCGGTCCTGGTCGCCCACGTCACCGGCGCGGCCGCGCACCGGCCGGACCGCCGCCCGGACCTCCGGGCGGCGCTGCTGACCGCCCTGCGGCACGAGCGGGACATCATCTGCCCCCACGAGTTCGTCTGGTGCGAGACGCTCCCGCAGTCGCCCACCCCCATCGCCACCGCCCGGCGCCCGGAACCCGCCACCGGCAACAGCGGCGATCACGGCAACACCGGCTCCGTCGAAGCAGGTGTCGAAGCAGGTGTCGAAGCTCGTATCGAAGCTCGTATCGGAGCGAGTCCGGCCGAGCAGCGGTTCGTCGACGCGCTCGCCGCGGCGCTCGGCCCCGGGCCGGTCGACCTGGACGCCTGCTACGCCGAGCAGGGCGGCCGGGCCGTCCTGGCGGCGGCGGTGATCGAGCGGCTGGAGCGGCTGGGGTGCTCCGGCCCCACCCCGGACGACCTGCTCGGACCGTGGCCGCTGCGCGCCCTCGCCGACCTCTGCACACCGCACGGGAAGTGATCGTCATCGACGCCCTCGGAGGCCGCCTCCGCGCCCGCCTCCGCACCCGGTACGCCGCCCTGCCGCTGCTGCGCCTGCTGCCGACGCCCGTGCTCGCCACGCTGATCGCCGTGTCCGCGGGGATCAGCGCGCTGCCGGCGGCCTCCAGCGTGGTGTCCCGGGAGCTGGTCCTGCGGCTGCAGCACAGCGGCGCCCGGTGGAGCGCGGCGGTGGTGGCGCTCGTGCTGTTCTGCGTGCTGCTGCTCGCCCAGCAGGCGGTGATCCTGTTGCTGGAGCCGCTGCGGATGCACGCGGCCCGCCTCATCGACGGCCGGTTCCGGCGCGACATCGGCGCGTTGGCGCTGAGCCCGAGCGGCACCGCCCACCTGGACGACGCCGGGACGGCCGGTCGGCTGACCATGGCCAGTACCGAGCTGCAGATCTTCACCGCCGGCTGGGCGGCCGTCGGTCACGTCGCACAGTTCTGCCAGACCCTGGGCGGGGCCGTCTGCCTGGCGCTGGTCGCGCTCTCGGCGCCCTGGTTCGCGCTGGGTTGCCTGGTGGCGCTGATCCTCTGCCGGTGGGCCACCACCCGGATCTACGTGGGCATCAACTGGATGTGGGTGCGCACGGCCGGCCTGACCAAACGCACCCAGTACTGGGCGCAGTTCGGCCGCAGCGTGCAGAACGCGAAGGAGATCCGCGTCTACGGGCTGACCCCCTGGGTGGTGGCGCGGTTCCACACGGCGGCCATGGCGCAGGAGGGGCCGATCCTGGACGCGCGGTGGCGGGCGCTGGGGAGCACCTGGCAGCCGCTGCTGGCCGCGGCCGTCGCGATGTTCCTCGGGCTTGCGGGCATCGTCTCCGGCAGCGGCCGGGAGGCCGGGGTCATCGCGCAGAACGTCACCGCGCTGATCGCGGCACTGGCACTGGGCCGGATCGGCACCGGCGGCTTCGCCGTCGAGCACGGCCGGCCGATCGTGCAGACCGCCGCCGAACTCCGCCGCGAGCTGGGCTCCGTGCCCCAGGTGCCTGCGGCACGCCCCGCCCCCGAGACCCGGCAGCGGGCCGGACAGGCCCTGGCGCCCTCCCCGCTGCTCCGCTTCGAGCACCTGGGCTTCGGCTACCCGAACGCGGCCCGACCGGTCCTCAAGGAGCTCAGCCTGGAGGTACGTTCCGGCGAGGTGCTGGCGATCGTCGGTCTGAACGGCGCCGGCAAGACCACGCTGACCAAGCTGCTGGCCCGCTCGCTGGAACCGGACGCCGGGCGGATCACGGCCGACGGAACGGACATCACCCACTGGCCGGTCGACCGGTGGCGCCGCTCGCTCGCCCTGGTCAGCCAGGCGTTCCTGCGCCTGGACCTGTCGATCCGGGAGAACGTCGAGATCGGCGCGCCGGAGCGGCTCGGCGATGACGCGTTCTTCGCCGCCGTGGCGGGCGAACTCGACCTGGACGACATCGTGGCCGCGCTGCCGGACGGCTGGCGCACCCCGCTGTCCAGGTCCCGCACCGGGGGCACCGACCTGTCCGGCGGCCAGTGGCAGCGGATCGCGCTCGCCCGCGCGGTCTTCGCGCTGCGCGCGGGCCGCGGCGTCCTGATGCTGGACGAACCGACCGCGCACCTGGACGCACAGGCCGAGTTCGAGGTCTTCGAGCGCCTGATCAGCGCGGCCCGCGGCGCGACGGTGATCCTCATCTCGCACCGCCTGTCCACGGTGCGGCTGGCCGACCGGATAGCCGTGCTGAGCGATGGCCGGATCACCGAACTGGGCTCGCACGACGAGCTGTTGGCCGAGGGCGGCGACTACGCCGAGCTGTTCGCCCTGCAGGCCCAGCAGTTCTCCGGCGCACCCCCGCCCGGGGCCGACGCGCCGCTGCCGGGAGCGGCCCGGTGAGCGCGCGCCCGAACGTCCTCGTCCACCTCGCCCGGCTCTGCTGGCAGGTCAGCCGCGCCCGCTGCTGCCTGATCCTGCTCACGGTCCTGATCGGCGCGGCCGCCCAGCCGGTGGTGGGCCTGCTGCTGCGCGAGGTCACCAACGCCGTGCTCGCCGGGGACCGCCGGTCCGCGCTGATGGCGGCGGCCCTGACCGCGCTCGCCTGGGCCCTGGCCAACCAGGTCCAGGACGTGCGCAATCTGCTGCTCAACGACGTACGCGCCTTGGCGGGGCTGCGGATCGACAAGGAGGTGCTGCGCCTCACCTCGGACATCCCCGGCATCGGGCACCTGGAGGACGCGCGCAGCCTGGACCGGATCGGCGTCATCAAGGGCGTCGTGGTGGTGGATGCGCTGGCCGCGGCGGTGGAGACGGCCGGTTCGGTGCTCGGCATCGGCGCCACCCTGGCCGCGCTCGCCACCGTGTCGCCGCTGCTGCTCGCCACCCTGCCGCTGGCGCTGCCCACCCTGTGGTTCAACCGCCTCGGCCAGGCCAGGCTGCGCCGAGCCGCCGACCAGGCCGCCGAACCCCAGCGCATCGCCGACCAGTTGCTCGCCACGTTGCTCGATCCCGCCACGGCGACCGAGGTGCGGGTCACCGGTGCCGGGGAGCTGCTGCTCGACGTCTACCAGGAGCGCTGGGAGCAGTCCAGCCGGATCCGGGTGCGGGCCCGGACCCGGGTCGCCGTGCTGCTGCTGGTCGGGCACCTGATCTTCGTCCTCGGCACGGCGGCCGCGCTCGGCTACCTGGCCTGGCGGATGAGCCGCGGTCAGGCCGGCGTCGGCGACCTGGTGCTGCTGCTCGCGGTGACCAACCAGCAGCAGGGCCTGGTGCAGGCGGCCGTGGCCGGCTTCACCCGGACGGCGGACGGCCTGCACGCCGCCCACGCCGAGCGGTGGCTGCGCGAGCAGGCCGCGACCACCCAGCCCCCGGACGTACGGTCCGCTGACGTACGGTCCCCGGCCACCGAACACCCCGTCGCCCACCCCGTCGCCCACCCCGTCGCCCACCCCGTCCCCGTCCCCGTCCCCGTCCCCGCGCGGCTGGCGAGCGGCATCGCCCTCGATGCGGTGACCTTCCGCTACCCGGGCACCGAGCGCACCGTGCTGCGCGAGGTCAGCGTCGCCTTCCCGCCCGGGTCGGTGGTCGCCCTGGTCGGGGCGCACGGTTCGGGGAAGACCTCCATCGTTAAGCTGCTCACCGCGATGTACCAGCCGCAGTCCGGTGTCATCCGGCTCGACGGGCAGCCGCTGGAGCGGCACGACCACCAGGCCTGGCGGTCCCGGATCGCCTGCGGGTTCCAGGACTTCGTCCGGTTCCAGACCCTGGCCCGCGAGGCCGTGGGCACCGGCGACCTGCCGCGGATCGAGGACCTCGGCCAGGTGCGCCGGGCCGTCGGGCAGGGCGGCGCGCAGGCCGTGGTCGAGCGGCTGGAGCAGGGGCTGGACACCCAGCTCGGCACGCTCTTCGACGGTGTCGAACTCTCCGGCGGCCAGTGGCAGAAGCTCGCCCTCGCCCGCACCTGCATGCGGCAGGACCCGCTGCTGGTGGTGCTGGACGAGCCGACCGCCGCGCTGGACCCGCGCAGCGAGTACGAGGTGTTCCGGCAGCAGATCCGGCTGGCGCGTGAACTCGCCGAGCGCAGCGGCACGGTGACGCTGATCATCTCGCACCGGTTCTCCACGGTACGGGCCGCCGACACCATCCTCGTGCTGGCCGAGGGCGCCGTGGTGGAGCAGGGCAGCCATGACCAACTGATCGCCTCGGGCGGCGAGTACGCCCGGATGTACGGCCTCCAGCAGGCGGCCTACCGCGCGCGACCCGAAGGAGGTCCCGACGATGCCGAACCGGGTACCGGCTGACCGGACCGAGCAGCAGCCCGTGGCCAGGTGGCTGCCCGTCGCCAACGACCGCGGCCAGCGCTCGGTCTGGCGCACCGGCCGGGCGCTGCCGCCGGGCTGGCACCCGTGCGGCCCACCGGGCGACCGCACGGCGGCGCTCGACCTCGCGGCCGCCGGGAGCGGACCGCCCGGGTCCGTGCCACCGGCCGCGCCCGCCGGGATCACCGGACCCACCGAGCCCACAGGGCCCACCGGGCCCACCGGGCCCACCGAGCCCACAGGGCCCACCGAGCCGGCTGCCGCGCCCGCCGGGCCCTGGTCCACGATGGACCGCCGGTTCGCCGCCACCGCCCGGCGCCACCCGGAGCGGACCGCCGTCACCCACGGCGCCGCGCGGCTGAGCTACCAGGGGCTGGCGGCACGAGCGGCCGGGATCAGTGCGGGCCTGGCCCGGCTGGGCATCGGCCGCGGCACCGCCGTCGGGGTCTGCCTGGACCGCAGCGTCGACCTGATCGCCGTCGTCCTCGGCGTGCTGGGCGCCGGCGCCGCCTACGTGCCGCTCGACGGGCGCTACCCCGCGGCCCGGCTGGCGTTCATGGCCGAGGACGCCCGGGTGGCCTGCGTGGTGGCCGACCCGGCGTACAACGAGGCGCTGTCCGAACTCGCGGTGCCGGTCATCAGCGCGGCCGGCCTGACCGGCCCGACCGGCACGGATGCGGCGGCCGGCCCCGTGACCGCGGGCGAGCCGGACGACATCGCCTACGTGCTCTACACCTCCGGATCGACCGGCCGCCCCAAGGCCGTCGAGGTCACGCACCGCAACTTCCTCCACTTCCTGGACGGCATCGCCGGCGTGCTGCCCTCGGGCGCCGCCGAGCGGGTGCTGTTCAGCAGCCGGCTCTCCTTCGACGTCGCGGGCCTGGAGCTCTTCCTGCCGCTGACCGGCGGCGGCCGCTGCGTGATCGCGCCCGACCTGTGGCTGCCCCGGCCGCGCGCGCTCGCCGCCCTGGTCAACGAGGTGCGGCCGTCGCTGGTCCAGGCGACGCCGGTCGGCTGGCGGCTGCTGCTGGACGCGGGCGCCCGGTTCGGCCCGGAGCAGACCCTGCTGTGCGGGGGCGATGTGCTGCCGCCCGCCCTGGCGGCGCGGCTGGCGGCACTGCCCGCGACCGCGTTGAACGTCTACGGGCCCACCGAGTCGACGGTCTGGGCGACCGCCGGGCCGATCGACGCCGCCGGGACCACCATCGGCCGGGCGCTGCCGCACGCCCGGGTGTACCTCCTGGACGGCGAGCTCGAACCGGTCGCGCCCGGTGTCCTCGGCGAGGCCTTCGTCGCCGGCCCCTGCGTCAGCGCGGGCTACCGGGGTGAGCCGCGGCTCACCAGCGAGCGCTTCCTGCCCGATCCGTGGAGCCCCGAGCCCGGCGCCCGGATGTACGCCACCGGGGACATCGTGCGGCTGGTCGCCGGCTCACTGGAGTTCTCGCACCGGAAGGACAGCCAGGTGAAGATCAACGGCATCCGGGTCGAACTGGGCGAGGTGGAGTCGGTGGCGGCCGGGATCCCCGGCGTCGCGGCGGCGGTCGCCCTGGTGATCGACACGGCGTCAGGCAACGCCCTGCACCTGTTCGTCGAGGGCCCGGCGGCGACGACCGGGCTGGCGGAGGCGCTGCGCGCCGAGCTGGAGCTGCGGCTGCCCGCGGTGATGGTCCCGCAGCGGATCTCGGTGCTCGACACCCTGCCCGTCACCCCCAACGGCAAGGTCGACCGCACGGCGCTCCTGGCAGGGATTCCGTCCGAGTAGCGCGGGTACGAGCCGGCCCCACACGGCGTCGGCCCGTGCCCGTCGCCACCCTCACGCTCCGTCGGCCACCGGGCCCGCGTCCTGGCCCGGTCCCGCGTCCTGGCGCCGACGGCGGCGCCAGACGATCGGCAGCGCGCCCGCGACGGCGAGCACCGGCGGCGCGCCACCGGCCGCGGCGGCGGTGAACTTCTGCTGATAGGTGGCCGGGACGGGCAGCGTGGCCCAGTGGCCGACCGGCCAGGCCACCACGAACGCCCGGCCCACCACCTGGTCCACCCCGACCGTACCCCCGTCGAGGTCCTGGTTGTAGCGCGAGTCGCCGGAGTCCTGGCGGTGGTCACCCATCATCCAGAGCCGGCCCTTGGGCACCGTGACGGGACCGAACGGCTTGTCGTCGCAGGGCGTGTTCCCGGGGTAGATGTAGCTGTCGTCCAGCGCCTTGCCGTTGACCAGCACCGGCCCGCCCGCTTTGCACTCGACGGTGTCCCCGCCGATCGCGATGACTCGCTTGACCAGGTCCTTCTCGTCCCCCGAGGGCATCAGTCCGACGAAGCTGAGCGCCTGCTGCACGGCGTTCGGCTTCTTGACCTTCTCGCCCCTCAGCCAGTCGCCCGGATCGTGGAAGACCACCACCTCACCGCGTTCCGGTTCGGCGCCGAACCAGGGCGTCAGCTTGTCCACCAGGATCCGGTCCCCCGGCTGCAGGGTGTTCTGCATCGACTCCGAGGGGATGAGGAACGCCTGCACGAAGAAGATCTTGATCACCAGTGCCAGCACCAGGGCGATACCGACCAGGAGCGGCAGCTCCTGCCAGAACGGGCGCGACGTGCGGCGCTTCGCCCGCGGCACCTCTCCCTCCGACCCGAGGTCAGCGGCCCCACCCGCCGCCCCACCCACCGCCTGCGGCTCCCCTGCTTCCGCCGCCTGCGGCTCCGGCACCCCTGCCTCCGGTGCCGCCGCCCCGGGCACTGTCCGGTCCTCCCCCGCCGAGGATCCCCCGCCGACCGTCGTCTCCCCCACCGCTGCTCCTCCGCTCGCACCTGTGCCCGATTGACCGTGTGCCACCACCTCAACCCGCCACACCCACCAGGAGTTCCCCGCCCCGCACCCCGGGCGGCCCGGACACGGCGGGCGCACCCGGAAACCCCGAATGGCACTCCGCCGTTCGGTGGTTGACTACGATGTGGGGGGCTATGGCAACGGCGCTGCTAGGGAGGTTCTGACCCTGTTCGGACTCCTTGCCCGCCTGCTCTCCCCCAGGCGAGACGACGACCAGTGGGACACCTTCGAGATCAGGGCCGAGGTCCTCGCGGTGGTCCGCACGCTCACCTCGGCGACCCGGGTGCTGGACGTCCTCACGCTGCTCGGCGGGCAGGAGGGGGTCAGGTTCTACGTCACGATCAACCCGGGCTCGGCCTTCGCCGAGGGGCTGGACGGCTACCTCGGCTCCCTCCGGGGCTTCACCCCGCTGTCCTGGCGGGACGCCACCCGCCGGCGCTTCGACCTGGCCGTGGCCTGCACCGTCAACCGGTCCATGCACCAGCTGCGCGCGCCACTGCTCGTACTGCCGCACGGGGTCGGCTACAACCGGCTGGTGCGTCCGACGACCGGGGACAGCCACTCCCCGGCCGGCCTGTCGCGCCGGGAACTGACCTGGCACGGCAAGGTGATCCCGGCGGCGATCGGCGTCTCCCATCCCGAGCAGATCGAGCGGCTGCGGCACTCGTGTCCCGAGGCGGTGCCGTTCGTCCGGCTGGTCGGGGACCACTGCTTCGACCGGATGCTGGTCAGCCTGCCGGTGCGCGACCGCTACCGGCGGCGGCTGGGTGCCGTCGACGGCCGCAAGCTGGTGGTCATCAGCTCCACCTGGAAGAAGTACTCCTTACTGGCTCAGCACCTCGACCTGGTGCGGCGCTTCGTGCGGGAACTGCCACTGGACGAGTACGCCGTGGCCGTCGTCCTGCACCCCAACATCTGGACCCGGCACGCGCCGGAGGAGCTGCTCGGCGAGGCCCGGCAGGCGGGTCTGATGCTGATTCCGCCGCAGGACGGCTGGCAGGCCGCCCTGGTCGCGGCGGACTGGGTGATCGGCGACCACGGGTCGGTCTCGGTGTACGGGGCGGCGCTGGACCGCGTCACCCTGCTGGGCGCCACCGGCAGCGAGGAGTTGGACCCGCGGTCGCCGACCTACGCCTTCGGGCAGAACGCCCCGCGGCTGGACGCGCACGCCCCGCTGGAGCCGCAGCTGCGCCGGGCCGCCGAGCGCCACCGGCAGGGCGACGCGGCGGCGCTCACCGGTCTGGCGATCGGTGAGCACGAGCGCTCCGCCCTGCTCCTCGGTGAGATCATCTTCTCCTACCTGGACGGGATCGAGGCCCCCAAGGGCGAGGCCCGCCCGAGCTGTTACCCGGACCCGGTGCCGCTGGCCACCGGCCGTCCGACGGCCTACGACGTGGTGGGCGAGGTCACCGCCGACGGGGTGCGGATCCGCCGCTACCCGCTGGACTCGCACGACGGCCTGCCCCGCGGCCTGCGCGCGCTCACCGACGAGGAGAACGACCCGCGCCGCCGGCCGGGCGCCGACGTGCTGGCCCGCACCGAACCGCGCGCCGAGCTGGCGCCGCTGGACTGGCTGAGCCAGGTGCTGGACGAACTGCCGGGCCTGGTCGTCGCGGTCGCGGCCGTCGCCGAGGACCGCCATCTGCTGCGCCTGCGCACCGGGTTGCTGCTGCGGGCCGAGACGGTGCCCGCCTGGGAGGCGGCCCCGGACCGGCTCGATCCGGTGGTGCTCGGCGCCGCGGTCACCCTCTGGCTGACGGCCCATCCGGAGGCGGACCTCACCGGCACCGAGCTGGTGATCACGACCGGACGGAGCCACACCGTCCGCTTCACCGCCCACGCGTGAGCCCCCTGGGCTACCCCTGGGCTACCCCTCGGGACGCAACTCCTCGGCCGGCAACACTCCGGCGGCCCGGCGCAGTTCGGTGAGCCTGGCGTCCGCCGCCGCCGCGCGGGCCGGGTCGCCCGCCCGCAGCGCCACCTCGGCGAGCAGCGCCAGCGCCGCGTCCTCCTTGGCCCACTGCTCCTGGGTACGGGCCAGCTCGGCCGCCTCGGTCAGGCAGCCGAGCGCCGCGGCGGTGTCGCCCAGCGCGTCGTGGATCCGGCCGCGCAGCAGCCCCAGCCGCATCGCCATCCCCCGGTTGCTGTCCCGCGCCGCCTGCTCGGCCGCCGCCGTCGCCGCCGCCAGCGCCTCGGGCCCGCGTCCGGCGGCGAGCAGCCCCTGGGCCACGTTGTAGCGCTGCACGATGACACCGTGGGCGTCGCCCTCGTTGGCCGCCAGTGCCTGGTGGAACAGCTCCACCGCGGCTTCGGCCTGCCCGCGGGCCAGGCAGAGCAGCCCCTGGGTCTCCCAGAGCACCCCGCGCAGCCTCGGGTCGGTGACGAGCGTGAGCAGTTCGCCGGCCAGGTCCAGCTGCTCGGCGGCCCGTGGCTGGTCCGCCAGTTCGTAGTAGGCGCGGGCGAGTTGGTTGCGCATCCGGATCTCGGCGTCGGGGCGGCCGTCCCAACGGGCCGACTCGACCGCCAGCTGATGGGCCTCGATCCAGTCCCCGTACGTCTTGCGGCCGTGGTAGTAGGGCCACAGCGACTCGCAGAGCCGCCAGACCTCGCCGTGCCAGCCCTGCTGGACGGCGGTGCGCAGCACGGCCATCAGGTTCGGGCCCTCCCGGTCCAGCCAGGCGAGCGACGGGGCGGTGCCGGCCGTCGTCCGGGCCGGCGGCGGCTCCTGGAGCCGGAAGCGCCCGCCGGTGACCCGGGCGTCGGCCTCGGCCGCCTTCACCCGGTAGTAGCCGACGATCGAGCGCAGTACCTGCTGGTAGGCGGGCTCGGACACCTCGGCCCGGGCCCGGCGCCGGGCGTGCGCCCGGACCAGGGCGTGGCAGGTGTACTGCTCCTCCGGGGCCTCGGCCGGCGGTGCGCCGCGCGGTGGCTCGTCGGCGAGGTCGATCAGGTGGGCCACCAGGAGTTCCTCGGCGGCCTCGGCCACCGGCCCGCCGCCCGACCGCCCGCCGACGGTTTCGAGGAGGTCCAGCGTGACGCGCGGACCGGGGTGGATGCCGAGCAGGTGGTAGAGCTCGCGGGCCGGCCCGGACAGCGCCCGGTAGACCGTCTCGAAGATCTCGTCCACCGCGCCGTCGCCGCCGACGGCGGGCAGGGCCGCGCGCTGCCGGTCCTCGATCGCCGCCACCACGTGCCGCACGCCCATCTGCCGCCGGGTGAGCAGTTGGCCGCCGACGGCGCTGAGCGCCAGCGGCAGCCCGCCGCAGAGCTCGACCAGGCCGGCCACCTCGTGGTCACTGCCGCGGCCCGAGCCGAGCCAGCCGCGGACCAGTTCACTGCCGGCCTCGGTGCTCAACGGCGCCACCACCTCGGTGCGCGCCCCGTCGAGCACCAGGCTGTCCAGCCGGCGGCGGCTGGCGACCACCATCAGGCCGTCGGACGGCAGCAGCGCGCGGACCTCGGCGGCGTGCTCGGCGTTGTCCACGAACATCAGCAGCCGCCGCCCGGCGGTGACGGTGCGAAAGAGCTTGCCGCGCTCGCCCAGGGAGCTGGGGATGTAATCCTTGTGCACCCGCAGGGCCAGCAGCAGGCGCCCCAGGGCCTCGCTGACGTCCACCGCGCCCTCGTGCCGGCCGTCCGCGAGGTCGACGTAGAGGTCGCCGTCGGGAAAGCGGTCCCGCACCTTTCGCGCCCACTGGGCGACCAGCTCGGTCTTGCCCACCCCGCCCAGGCCGGTGAGGACGACGACGGCGGGGCCACTGCCGTCCCGGGAACGCTCCAGCGCCTCGCCGAGGACGGCGAGTTCGGCCGACCGGTTGACGAAGGTCCGGTGCGGCGGGCGGATCTGCCGCGGGATCCAGTCCGGCTCGGCCGCGTGCAGGTGCACCGCACCGATGTAGGAGCTCTGGACGAGCTGGTGCACGGTGCTGTCGACGACCGTGTTGCTGGTCGAACGGCCACCGACGCCCCGGGCGCCGCGTGCCTCGGTGCCTGCCTCGCGTTCCATGGTCCCCCTCGGCCGGTCTCAGCCCATGGTAGTGCCGCCCTGCCCGGATATCCGGTGGACCGGGCTTGTCCGACCATTCCCGGGCGGAACACTCCATCCGGTCGGGCGGGAACGGACCGGAGGGGATCGGGAACGGACGGGGAGGGGATCGGGATCGGGCGGTGGGACGGTCAGGCTGACCCGTTCCCTGCCGTAGGAGGCCGCTGTGACACGTCCCCCCGACCCGCCAGGCGCCGCCCAGCTGCGCGCCACGCTCCAGGAGCTGGCGGCCGTGGAGGAGTGGGCCCGGCGGGTGCGGGACGGCGGCGGCGGGGGTGGCGGGGGCGGCGGCCCGGACGGGGGCCCGGACGGGGGCCCGGACGGGAGCGGCCCGGACGGCGGCAGTGCGCACGAGGGGCTGGAGGGGCTGGAGGGGCTGGTGGGGTCGGTGTTGCGGGTGGAGACGATGACCGGGGGCGGGATGCACCGGGTGGTCGCGGTCAGCCCCGCGCCCCGGTGCGGCGAGGCTCGGCTCGCGGCGGTGCGCTCGGCGGTGCGGGCGCTGCTCGACCTGGCGGGCCATCAGGAGGGGCCCGCCCGCACCGAGGTGGCGCTCACCGAGGACGGTCCACGGATCGTGGCGTGCCGGCTCGGCGAGCCGACCACCGAGCCCGCCGAGCCCGCCGAGCCCGCCGGCGGGGTAGCGGGTGCTCGGGCTCGGCCGGTAACCCAGCGGGAACCGTACGGGAAGTGCCATGGCCACCATGGGTGAAGTCAGCAGCGCAGCACCTCACGCAAAGGACGTGCCATGGGACGCAAGCTCGCCGGACTCTTCGGGATCGTCGCCGCCTCACTGGTCCTGGGCCTGGGCACGGCCGCCGGGGCCGTGCACCCGCACCGGTCGGCCGGGCAGCGGGTGCTGGCCGAGGACAAGGGCCCGACGAGCATCTCCCCCGTCGCCATGCCGTGAGGACCCCGGCGGGGACCAGCCGGCCTCACCCGCGCCGGCGCTCCGCCGGCACCCCCAGCACCGTGAACAGGCGCTCGGCCGCCGCGTGGTGGCCGGCCGCGCCCGACTGGCCCAGGGCCTCGGCCGCCCGGGCCAGGCCGGCCAGCGCGTAGGCCTCCTCGGTGCGGTACTCGATGCCGGCGGCGAGGTGGTGCGCCTGGGCGTGCAGGGCCAGCGCCGCGGCGTGCTCGCCGCGGCGGTGCAGCAGCCGGCCGGCCGTGTTCGCCACCTTGGCCCGGCGCAGCGGCGAGGAGCTCGACTCCACCAGCGCCAGCGCGCGGGCCAGTTGCTCCGTGGCCCGCTCCGGCTGCCCCAGCCGGAGCGCGACGTCCGCCGACAGGGCCAGCGCCAGCGCGACCTGGCCGGGCTCCTTGGTCTCGTCGCACAGATCCCGTGCCTGGCGCAGCTGTTGCTCGGCCTCGGCGAAGGATCCAAGGCCCAGCAGGGCGGCGGCCAGATCGGTCAGCGCCACCAGTTCGTTCTCGTGCCGGTCCAGCTGCCGGCCCAGTTCGACCGCGCGGCGGGCCGCCTCGGCGGACTCCTGGTAGCGCCCCCACTGCTCGTACAGCGCGCTGAGCAGCGTCAGGCTCTCGGCCTCGGCCCGCACCGAACCCAACTCCCGTTCGTGGGCGATCGCCCGGGTCAGGTGGTCGAGCGCCTCGGGGAACCGGCCCAGCAGGCTCTTGTAGAGGCCCAGGGTGCTCTCGCTGTGCGCCTCGGTCTGCCGGTCGCCGAGTCTGGCCGCGACGTCGCGGGCCTGCTGGGCGACCTCGACGCCCTCGGCGAAGTGGCCCAGCTTCCAGCAGGCGACGCCGAGGTTGGCCAGGCTCACCCCCAGCAGCGCCAGATCGCCCAGCCGGCGCGCGGCGGTGACCGCGATCCGGCCCAGCGCCTGGAACTCGTCCAGGTGGCCGCGGGCGTGCAGCTGGAACATCACGTTGCGCGCCAGGCAGACGGTGTGCCGGTCGTAGCCGTCCCGCTCGGCCAGCGCGACGGCCGAGCGCAGCGCGGTGTGCTCGCGGGTGAACCAGGCCTGGGCCCGGGCGGTGTCGGCCAGGCCGGGCAGTTCGGCGCCGGCCTGCGGCATCCCGGCCAGGCTCCGGCGCCGGCCGGGGAACAGCTGCTCGCAGGCCGCCTCGGTGGCCGACAGGTAGTAGTCGAGCAGCCGCTCCACGGCGGCCGCGTCCGCCGCCCCGGTCGGGGTGCCGCGCAGGCTCTGGGCGAAGCTGCGCACCAGGTCGTGGAAGGTGTAGAGGTCGATCTCCGGCTGCTGGAGCAGGTGGACGTCGAGCAGCAGCTCCAGCACCGACTCGGCCGCCCGGGTCCCGGTGCCCAGCAGCGCGGCGGCCGAGTACACGTCGAGTTCCCCGCCGGGGTGCAGGGCGAGCAGCCGGAACGCCGAGCGGCTCTGCTCGTCCAGGGTCTGGTAGGACAGCCGCAGCGTCGCGGCCACGCTGCGTTCGCCGGAGCTGAGTTCGTCCAGCCGCCGGGTCTCGTCGCGCAGTCGGTCGGCCAGGTAACGCAGGGTCCAGCGCGGGCGGTTGCGCAGCCGCGCGGTGGCGATCCGCAGGGCGAGCGGGAGGTGGCCGCAGAGCCGGGCCAGTTCGGCGGCGGCCTCGGGCTCGGCGGCGATCCGGGCCGCGCCGAGGATCTCGGTGACCAGGCTCGCGCTCTCCTCGGGCGCCAGCACGTCGATGGAGATCCACCGGGCACCGTCCAGGTCCACCAGGCGGGCCCGGCTGGTGACCAGCACCAGGCAGCCGGGCGCGGTGGGCAGCAGCGGGCGCACCGCGGCGGCGTCGGCGGCGTTGTCGAGCAGCAGGAGCAGGCGCCGGCCGACCAGGGTGGCCCGCCACAGCGCGGTGCGGCCCGCCACGTCGTCCGGGATCCGGTCGCCGGGCAGGCCGAGCGCCCGCAGCAGGGTGTGCAGCGCGGTGCCGGCGCCGACCGGCGGTTCGCCGGGGGCGTGGCCGCGCAGGTCGATGTGGAGCTGGCCGTCCGGGTAGGCGGCGGCCAGCCGGTGCGCGGCCCGCACGGCCAGCGAGGTCTTGCCGCTGCCGCCCATGCCGTCGATGGCCACGATCCGGGTCCGCGGGCCGCCCTCCTGCTGGGCGCAGGCGAGCAGTTCGGCGAGTTCGCGGTCGCGGCCGGTGAAGTCGGCGAGGTCGTAGGGCAGGGTGCTGGGCGAGTCGGTGCGGGGCGAGGGCGGCGGGGCGGGGGCCGGGGCCGGTGCCGGAGCCGGGTGGGGCGCTGCTGACGGTGGGTCGGCCGGTGGCAGGGGCGACGGGGACGACGGGGGCGTCAGGGGCGGCCGGGACGACGGGGCCGGCAGGGGCAGCGGGGTGGTGGCGTCCGGTTCGGGGTTGTCGCGCAGGATGCTCCGGTGGATCCGGGCCAGGCCCGGGCCGGGGTCGATGCCGAGCTCCTCGACGAGCAGCTCGCGGACCCGGCCGTACTCCTCCAGCGCCTCGGCCTGCCGCCCCGAGCGGTAGAGCGCGAGCATCAGCTGGCCGCGCAGGGTCTCGCGCAGCGGGTGCTGGTGGATGAACTGGCGCAGGTCGACCACCAGCTCGGCGCTCTCGCCCAGCCCCAGCCGCAGGTCGAAGAGCTGCTCGGCGGCGGCCAGTCGGCGCTCCTCCAGCGCGGTGGCCGCGGCCTGGATCACCGGGCCGCCGGCGCCCGAGAGGACCGGGCCGCGCCAGAGCGCGAGCGCGCCGCGCAGCGCCTCGCCCGCCTCGGCGGGCCGCCCCGCGGCCGCGGCCTGCCGGGCGGTGCGGACCAGGGCTTCGAACTCGGTCAGGTCCAGCTGCCCGTGGGTGAGCTGCGCCCGGTAGCCGGGGCCGTCGGTGACCAGGATCTCGCCGCCGTCCAGCATGCTCCGGCGCAGCTCGGCGACGGCCTTGCGCACCTGGTGGGAGGCGGTGGCGGGTGGGTCCTCGGCCCAGACCGCGGCCACCAGCCGGGAGACCGGCAGCACCTTGCCGGGCTCCAGCAGCAGGGTGACGAGCACCCGCTCGCGGATCGTCCCGCCGAGTCGGAGCCTGCGTCCGTCCTCCCAACCCTCCAGCGGGCCCAGGATGTTGAAGCGCAGCCCGCTCCGAGCGCCCGAAGGCATAGTTCCCCCTACCCCTTCTCACCCCGCAAAGATCGCCGCGGTGGAATATCGCCGCGGCCGAACATCGGATCATCGAACTGAACTGGCCCCCGCTGGATGATAAGCCGCGAGCTGATCACGCGGTACCGCCCGGGATGCCGGTACTGCCCGCGGGATTCCGGTACCGCCCAGGGATGCCAAGGAAAGCCAAGGGATGCCAGTGGGAAGCCGCCGCGGGCGGCGGTACCGCGCTGGGAAAAGATCGGGAAGCGCCTCGCGGAAGCTGCTGCCATCGGACGCCCCGCCCGGACCGGCCCGGACCGGCCCCAGGATCTCACCGACCACGGAGGTCATCTGATGGATGTTCAGGCTTCAGTCCAGGTCCCAGCTCCGGCTCCGGCTCCGGCTCCGGCTCCGGCTCCGGCTCCGGCTCCGGCTCCAGCCCCATCGGCCGGACTCGGCGCCCTGCTGCGCAGCGCGCGCCGCGGCGCCGGACTCACCCAGGAGCAGTTGGCCGGCCTCTCGACGGTCAGTGTGCGCGCCATCCGGGATCTTGAGCAGGGCCGGGTCCAGCATCCGCGCAAGGACACCATCCGGCTGCTCGCCGACACCATGCGGCTCAGCGGCACCCGCCGGGCCACCCTCGAACTCGCGGTCGAGAGCGCCTCGGTCGGCAGCGCCCTGGGCGAGCTCCACGGCACGGAGCTGGCCCCGCCGCCTGCCCCGCTGCGGCCGCTGACCGGGCGCGGGGCCGAGCTGCGGGCGCTGACCGCCCTGCTCGGCGCGGAGCACGAGCGGCTGCTCACCGTGGTGGGCCTGCCCGGTGTCGGCAAGTCACGGCTCGCGCAGGAGGCGGCGCTGCGCTTCCACGCCCAGGCCCAGGCGCCGGTGCTCTGGGTGCCGATGGACCGCACCGCCCAGGAGCCGCCCGCGATGCCGCGGCGGCCGCAGTCGGCCCTGGCCGGCTGGGTCAGGTCGCTCCTCGGGCAGGGCGGGAACAGCGGCGGCCTGGACGAACTGGCGGCTGTGGTCCGGGACAAGCCCACCCTGCTGGTGCTGGACGGCTGTGACGCGGCGCCGGGCGGCCGCAGTGCCGAACGCCGCGGTGGCGACCTCCGGGGCAGCGACGGGTGGGGCAGCGCCGGGCGGGGCGAAGACGGGTGGGGCGCAGACGGGTGGGGCGGCGACGGGTGGGGGCCCGGGCTGCTGGGCCTGCTGCGCTCCTGCGAACGGCTGAAGGTGCTGATCACCAGCCGGCGCCCGGCGCCGGCGCTGGACGGCCGGCTGCTGCCACTGGCCCCGCTGCCGCTGCCCGCCGGGCCCCTGCACCCCGGCGGACCGGGGGCGGCCTCCCCCGTCGGGCCGGGCGGGCCGGCCGTGGAGCTGATGCTGTCGTACGTCGGCCACCTGCGCCCGGACCTGCTGCCCACCGAGTCGGTGGTCGCCACCGTGGCCCGGATCTGCCACGCGCTGGACGGGCTGCCGCAGGCCCTGGAGGCAGCCGGCTCCTGGCTGTTGCTGTACTCCCCCGAGCAGTTGCTGGAGATCGTCCGGAGCACGCCGCTGGCGCTCATCGACGGCGCCGCTCCGGCACTGCCCGGCGACGGCCCCGGGCTGAGCGGGCTGCTGGCCGACACGCTGCGCGGCCTGAGCCCCCGGCTGGCGGCACTGTTGCGCGCGGTGGCCCCGCTGACCGGCCCCTGGACGGTGGAGGCGGCCGCCCGGGCGCTCGGCATCCCGCCCACGGCGGCGGCCCGGGACGTGCACGCGCTGCTGCTGCACGGACTGCTGCGCCAGCTGCCGGCCACGGCGGGCGGGCCGGCCCGGTTCAGCGTGCTCAACCTGGTCCGGCAGCTGGGCCTCGCGCAGCCTTCGGCGCCCAGCGCACCCGCGCTCGGCGCACCGTCGTCCAGCGTGTCGTCGCCCGCTGTATCGTCGCCCAGCGCACCGTCGCCCTGCACGGCGTCGGCGCGGGCGGCCGTGGCCGAGCCGGAGCCGGTGCTGGCCGGGGCGTTCGGGTGAGCGGTTGCGGCCGGCCGGCCGCTCAGCGGTCCGCATCGGCGGGCCGCAGCTCCAGCGTGCAGCACTTGACGCTGCCGCCGCCCTTGAGCAGCTCGCTCAGGTCCACGCCGATCGGGTGGAAGCCGCGCTCCGCCAGCTGCCCGGCCACGCCCCGGGCCGCCTGCGGCAGCACCACGTTGAGCCCGTCGCTCATCGCGTTGAGCCCGAACGCCTCGGCGTCCGCCCGCCCCACCAGCAGGGCGTCGGGGAACAGGCGCCGGAGCAGGGCGCGGCTGTGCGGCGCGAACGCCTCGGGGTGGTACATGATCTCGTCGCCGTCCAGCACCGCGAGCGCCGTGTCGAGGTGGTAGAAGCGGGGGTCCACCAGCTCCAGGCCGATCACCGGGCGGCCGAACGCCTCCTCGACCTCGCGGTGCGCCTCGGGCTCGGTCCGGAAACCGTAGCCCGCCAGGATGCGGCCGCCGCAGGCCAGCAGATCGCCCTCGCCCTCGTTGACGCACCGGGGCCGGTGGATCTCGGGGAAGCCGCGCTCCCGGAACCAGTCCAGGTAGGCGTCGCCCTCGGCGGCCCGCTCGGCGTTGCGGAACCGGGCGCCGAGCACCTTGCCGTCCACCACCGTGGCCCCGTTGGCGGCGTACACCATGTCGGGCAGCCCCGGCCGCGCCTCGATCAGCTCGACGCTGTGCCCGAGCGCGAGGTAGAGCCGGTACAGGCGCTCCCACTGGGCGGTGGCCAGCGCGGCGTCCACCGGGACGGTCGGGTCCATCCACGGGTTGATCGCGTAGCTCACCTCGAAGGTGGTCGGACGGCACATCAGCAGCCGACGGGGACGGGCGCGGCGCACCGGCGGCGCGGAGACGGGCGCGGGAACGGGCGCGGGTGTGAGCAGGGGGACTAGCCGGGACATGGGGTTCCTTCCGGGAGGTCACGGTCATCGGGAGCGGCGACGGCGTCGAGCGCGTGCCGACGGCGCAGCGGCGAGCAGCCGAGGAGCAGGGCGGGCAGCAGGGCGGCGGTCATGATGCACCACAGGGCGCCGCGCGGCCCGAGCAGCGAGCCGAGCGTGCCGCCGGCCAGGGCGCCCAGCGGGATCGCGCCGAAGACCAGGAACCGCATGGTCGCCGAGATCCGCCCGAGCAGCCGGCGCGGCGTGTGCCGCTGGCGGAAGCTGCTGACCACCACGTTGTAGACAACCAGGCCCGCCATCGGCACGATGGCGCCGGGCAGGAAGTACGCGGTGGCCGCGCCGGGTCCGGTGAGCGGCAGCAGCAGGCCGAACGGGGCGGTGGCGGCCAGGCTGTACACGAGGGCGCGCGGCTCGCCCAGCCGACGGGCCAGCGGGGCGGCGGCGAAGGCGCCGGCGATCCCGCCGACACCGGTGGCGGCCATCAGCAGACCCACCCCGGCGGGCGACAGGTGGACGGTGCGGACCAGGAACACCACCAGGATCGCCTCATAGGCGGTCATGGCCAGATTGGCCAGCGCGGCGACGACCGTCAGCAGCCGCAGCACACGGTGCCGCCGCACGAAGCCCAGGCCCTCGCCGATCTCCCGCCACACCGAGGCGGCCGGGCCGCCGCGGGGGCCGGCCGCGGGCTCCGGAGCGAGCAGCAGGCAGAGGGTGGAGGCCGCGAACGAACCGGCGTTGACCAGGGGTCCGACGGTGGCGCCGAGCAGTTGGGCGAGCGCGCCGCCCAGGCCCGGTCCGGCGATCTGGGCCGAGGACTCGCTGCCCTGCAGCCGGCTGTTCGCGGCGACCAGGTCCTCGGGCGGCACGATGAGCGGCAGATAGACCAGGTAGGCGGTGCTGAAGAAGACGTTCGCCAGGCCCAGCAGAGCGGCCACCAGCATGATCTGGGTGAGCGTCAGCAGCTGGGCGGCGGCCGCGAGGGGGATGCTCAGCAGGGCGGCGGCCGAGGCCGCGTTGCAGCCGATCATCAGCCGCCTGGGGCTGTACCGGTCGACCCAGACCCCGGCGGGCAGGCCGACCAGCAGCCAGGGCACCCACTGGACGGCGGTGAGCAGCCCGATCTGGAAGGCGGTGGCGTGCAGCGTGACGGTGGCCAGCAGCGGCAGGGCGACACCGGTGATCGCGGTGCCGAACTTGCCGGCGGACTCGCCGATCCAGAGCAGCCGGAAGCTGCGGTTCGCCGCCAGGCCGCCGCGCCGGGCGGGCGCGGGGGCGGGCGCGGGGGCGGGCGGAGCGGGCGCGGGGGCGGGCGGAGCGGGCGCGGCGGGCGCGGCGGGCGCGCTGGTTCCCCGCACCCGCCCCGCCCGGGCGGTCAGCACCGCGCGCCGATCCGGGTGGCCTCGCGCTGCTCGGCGGCCGGCTCCGGGCTCAGGCTGCGCAGCAGCGCGGGGCGGTCGATCTTGCCGTTGGCGTTCAGCGGCAGCGCCGCCAGGTGGACGAAGCGGCGCGGCACCATGTGCGCCGGAATCCGCTGCCGCAGCCAGGCCTTGACCCCGGCGCGGGGCAGCTCCTCGCCGGTGTGGCAGGCCACCAGGTCGGGGCCGCCCGCCCCGGGCACGGCCAGCACCACCGCCTCGGCCACCCCGGGGTGGCGGCGCAGCGCGGTCTCGATCTCGCCCAGCTCGACCCGGTAGCCGCGGATCTTCACCTGGTTGTCGAGCCGCCCGAGGTGGACCAGGGTGCCGTGCTCCCGGCGCACCCGGTCGCCGGTGCGGTAGTAGAGCCCGGCGGCGGGCTCCGCATCGTCCTGGGCCCCGGCCGGGTCGGTGGCGGTGGGCCCGCTCAGGAAGCGGCCGTGGTTGTCGGCCGGGTCGAGGTAGCCGTCGAAGCGCTGGCTGCCGCGCACGCACAGCTCGCCCTCGGCCGCCTCGCACCCGTGCTCGTCCAGCACCAAGTGGTCCAGGTGCTCGTGGACCGGGCCGATGGGCACCGAGTCGTTGGAGGTCTGCGGCCAGCTCTCGCGCTCGGCGGGCAGCCGGTACTCGGTGACGGTGACGGTCAGTTCGGTCGGCCCGTAGATGTTGGCGATCACGCTGCCGGGCGCCACCGCCCGCCAGGCCTCAGCCTGACGGTACGTCAGTTGTTCACCGGCGAAGATGCTGTAGCGCAGCGAGTGGACCAGGCCGGTCGGCAGATTGCCGAGCGCGGCGCTGACCGAGACCAGCGAGGGGACCGAGAACCAGTGGGTGATGCCGCGCTCGACCAGGTAGGTCACCGGGGTGAGCAGGTCGCTGCGCTGCGGGACGACCAGGGTGGCGCCCGCGCCCCAGGTGACGAAGAGGTCGAAGAGCGAGGGGTCGAAGGTCAGGTCGAAGGTCTGCGAGGCCCGGTCCCCGGGCCCGAGTTCGAAGCGGGCGATGTTGTGGGCGATGTAGGGGGCGATGTTGCGGTGCCGGATCGGCACGCCCTTGGGCCGTCCGGTCGACCCGGAGGTGAAGAGCAGATAGGCCAGGTCGTCGCCGGTGGTCCGGTACGGCGGCAGCACGGTCGCGGGCCCGGCCGTCAACTCCTGGTCGGTGAGCGCGAGCAGCGGCGGCCCGGACCGGTCGTCCGCCGGCTCCCAGCGCTGGGCACCGGCCTGATCGGCGATCAGCAGCTGGGTGCCGGCCAGCGCGCACACCGCGCGGTTGCGCACGGCGGGGTGCTCGGGGTTGAGCGGGGTGACGGCGGCCCCCAGACGCTGTGCGGCGAGGTAGCCGGCGTAGGCGACCAGGCTGCGGGAGGCCAGCAGTGCGACCCGCTCGGGCGCGCCGCCGTTCAACGCCAAGATCCGCTCGGCCAGTTGGTCGGTGAGCCGGCTCAACTCCCGGTAGCTGTAGGCGGTGTCGCCGATCTCCAGGGCCGGCGCCTGCGGTCGGCGGGCGACGGTGCGGGCGAACCACTCGTAGAGGGTGGCCGCGGGCGCGGACGGGTCAGACATGGAGCACCTCGGTTCGGGGAGCGACTGGGGAGTGCCCGCCCGGCAAGATCGGCCGGACACTCCCCAGCGCCGCGTCAGGCAACTTTTGCCCGTCAAGGAGCGGCGTTCGGTGCGTGCTATCGGCGTGCCGGCCGGAAGCCCTCGTACTGGACGTACTTGGGCTTTCGGCCGGTGCGGCGAGAGTGCGTGCCGGGCGTCGCGACGGGGCGAAGGTTGCCTGACGCGGCACTAGTTGCCGCAGCCGGGCGGCGGCGGACTCGGCGCGGGTGAACAGGAAGTCGTGGCCGCCCTCGAACACCGCGAAGGCGGTCGGTGCGCTGGTGTACTCGCGCCAGGCGCCCAGCGCGGCGCCGCTCGGTGCGGCCGGGTCCCCGGTCGCGTTCCACACGTGCAGCGGGACGGCGAGCGGGGCCCGCGGCCGGGCGGCCTCCGCGGCCGCGTAGGCGTCGATGGCCTGGTAGTCGCCGCGCCACTGATCGACCAGCCGGCGCAGCAACTCGGGCTCGGCGGCCAGACCTTCGGGCAGCGTGCCGCCGGTCACCTTGCCCAACAGCGTCTCGTCCGCGAAGCCGTCGTCGGCGTGGCACGGCTGCCGGTGCGACGGCAGCTGACCGGCCACCACCAGGGCGCATACCGCCCCGGGGCGCAACAGCGCCAGCTCGCGGACGAGTTCGAGCGCGATGTACCCGCCCAGGCTGTGCCCGACCACCACCAGTTCGCCTGGACACAGCCCTTCGGCCAGTTGCCGGGCCAGCGCCTGGGCGCGGCTCGGGATCGAGGGCGCCTGCCCGCTCTCACCGGCGGCACCCGGCCGGCGCAGGGCCACCGAGACCGGCAGCCCACCGAGTGCCTGGGTCAGCGGCCGGGCGCTGCGGGCCGTGCCACCGATGCCCGGGATCAGCAGCACCGCCGGGCCGGACGCGGGCGGCGGGGGCTGGAAGCGGATCACGGGGCCTCCCCGGCCAGTTCGGCGGCCAGCCGCGTCAGCAGCGCCGCATAGGCGGTGGCGAGCGCCTGGGCGGCGCAGGCCGCCGGGGCGGTCCCGGCGCAGCTGAAGACGGTCACCAGGTGGGCGCCGTCGACGGCGGCGTGCGCCTCGACCGGGTGCGAGAGCAGGTTGTCCGGATGGCGGTCGGCCCCGATCTCCTCACCGGCCTCGCCGAACAGCTCCTCGGCCCGCTCGGTGAACCGGCCCAGGTAGTTCACCAGCACGCCGGCGGGCGGCGCCGATTCGGACTCGGCTGCCGTGTCGTGCAGTTCCTGGTCGGCGGACTTGACCAGGGTGCGCAGCGCGACACCGTCCGCGGTGAGCCGGATGGTCTGCAAGCGGGTGAACCAGCCGGTGGTCCGGCTGATGTCGAGCCGCTCGGCGGGGCCGGTGTCCCGGCCGTGCCGCTCGATGTCGACGGCCACCCGCTCGGCACCGTGGCCCTGGGCGACCACCTGGGCGACGGCCGCCACCACCACCGCGTCCAGGCCCACCCCCAGTTCGGAGCGGGCGCGGCCGAGCAGGGTCCCGGTCGTCTCCGCGTCGGTGCGCACGGTGGCGGTGGTGGCCCGGGAGACCACGGCGTCCGGATTGTGACGAGTCGTCACCTCACCCTCCCGGACCTCGGCGAGCTGCTCGGCCCAGACCCCGTACGGGCTGGTGGCGGCCGGCAGGTCGAGCGGCTCGCCCTGTTCCAGGCGGCGCACGCTCCTGGCCAGGTCGCCGCGCAGGATCCGCCAGGAGGCGCTGTCCACGGCGAGGTGGTGCGCGGTGACGAAGAGCCGCTGCCCGGCGGTGCCCAGGTCGAGGAGCGCGGCCCGCACCAGTGGGCCGGTCACCGGGTCGACGGCGCGCTGCAGCCGGGTGGTGGTCGCCAGGATCGCCGCGGACCGCCGCTCGGGCGGCTCGGCGGACAGGTCGTGCCGTTCCAGGTCGAGGCCCACGTCATCGGCATAGCGCAGCCGGCTGCCGTCCGGGGTGCGGTGCAGGCGCAACCGGAAGGAGTCGTGGTGGTCCAGCACGGCGGTCAGCGCGGTGCCGAGCAGCGCGGGGTCCAGGCCGTCCGCGCGCCACAGGACCGACTGGGTGACGTACTGCGGGTGCGGCTGAGCCAGGCAGAACCGCAGCTGGGCCGCGGTGAGCGGAAACTCCCCGGGGCCGGCCTGCGCAACGCCGGTTGCCGTGGCCCCGGTTGCCGCGGCGCCAGTGGTCGCCTGTCCCCGGTCCGCGATGCGCGCCGCGAGTTCGGTGACCGTCTGGTACTCGATCAGCTCCAGCGGGGTGAACTCCAGCCCCTCCTCGCGGGCCAGCGCCACCGCCTCGATGATGAGCAGCGAGTCGCCGCCCAGGTCGAAGAAGTTGTCCGACGGCCCGACCGGCACGCCGTCCAGCACCTCCGACCAGACGGCTGCCAGCAGCTCCGCCACCGCACCCGTGTCCGCGCCGGTCTCCACGCCCGCGTCCACGCCCGCGTCCACGCCCGCGTCCATGCCCGCGTCCGCACCTGTCTCCGTGCCTGTGTCCATGCCCGTGTGCATCCCCGCGTCCATCTCTTTCCCCTCCGTCGTGCCCGGGCCCACCCGGGTGGCGCCGGTCATCGGGCCACCAGCCGCACCGGCAGCTCGTCCAGACCGAAGTTGATGATCGACTTGTTGTGCCGGGGCCGGCCGATCAGCTCCACCGAGCTCACCTGGTCACGCAAGGCGGTGAAGATCGCGGCCAGTTCGGCCTTCGCCAGCGCGGCGCCGAGGCAGAAGTGCGGCCCCCGGCCCAGGCCGAGATGCCGGTTGGGTGCCCGGTCCAGCAGCAGTTCCTCGGGCCGGTCGAACTGGGCCGGATCGTGGTTCGCCGCCCAGGTCCACACCACCACCTTCTCCCCCGCCCTGATCCGGGCATCGCCCAGCCGCACGTCCCGGGCGGCGGTGCGCAGCACGTGCAGCCCGGAAGAGGTCCAGCGCAGCAACTCGTCCACCGCGTCGGCCGGTTCGATCTCACCGTCCCAGAGCGCCTGGAGCCGGCGGGGGTTGCGCAGCAACGCGAGCATGCCCATCGCGGCGGTGTGCCGGACCGTCTGGACGCCGCCGACCAGGATGTTGTCCAGGTTCAGCACCACATCCTCGATCGGCAGCGGGCTGCCGTCCATCCGGTGCGTGGCCAGCACGCTGACCAAGTCGTCGGCCGGGCGGGCGCGGTGGGCGATGGTGTGCAGGAACAGGTAGCGGATCAGCTCCTGGTGACCGGCGCGGCGCTCCTGTGGCGTGGCGCCGAGGAACGCCCGGTCGGAGAGCGCGACCACCTTCGCGCGGTCGGCCTCCGGGATGTCCAGCAGGTCGCACATCACCGCCAGCGGCACCGGGGCGATCGCGTCGACGAAGTTGACCTCGCCCCGGGCCAGCCCCGCCTCGACGGCCTGCCGGGCGATCTCGGCCAGCCGGGGCGCATAGCCGGCGGTGTTGCGCGCGTTGAAGAACGGCGTCAGCGGGGTGCGGATGGTGCGGTGCACCGGCGGGTCGGTGAACGCCATCATCGTCCCGGACCCGGCCGGCGCCGAACCGTCCGGGGAGGTGCCCAGCAGCGACCCGCCCAGCGAGCTGAAACTCTCGGCGTCGCCGAGCACTTGGGCCGCGTGCTGGTAGGAGAGGACCGCCCAGGTGGGCCCGTCGCCCGCGACCGTCATCCGCCGCACGGGCGCGGCCGCGCGCAGCGCGTCGATCCGGGCCGCCACGCCGGGGCCGGCCCAGAAGGTGGTGTCGGTCAGGTCGAGGTCCCGGTCCGGGTCCGGGTCCCCGCCCGGGTCCAGGTCCAGGTCCCCGTCCAGGTCCGGCAGCCGCTCGGACCGGACGGCGGCGGGCGACACCGGCATCGACGCGTTCAGCGGCTCGGCGATCGCCAAGTCCGCGACCGAGCGCAGCAGTTCGACCGGCCCCGGGTCGGTGGGCACGGCGAGCAGGTGGCCGCCGGGCACCACCGTGGTCGCCACCGGGCGCTCGCTCACCGCTCCCCAGGCCGCCAGGTCCGGGCCGGACACCAGCGGATCGCCGGCACCCACCACGGCGTGCAACCGCACCTCGGGCGGCAGTTGGCCGGGCCGGCACCGGTAGCCGCGGCACAGCGCCAGGTCGGCGCCGGTGACGGCCAGGGTGAGCGCCTTGAGTTCGGCGTGCTGCGCGACCACCCGGTCGGCCTCGGTGGCGGCCAGCAGCGCGGCGGCATCGACCTGCTCCGGCAGCTCGGCGGCCCAGCGCTGCGGGGCGTGGGCGGAGGCGGGCACGAAGAACCGGGGCCGGTGGCCCGGCGGCAGCGCCCTGGCCACCTCGTAGCCGAGCAGCGCGCCGAAGCTCTGACCGTAGATCCCGAAGGCGATCCCGGGGTGGGTGTGCGGCAGCAGCGCGCCGACCACCTGGCGGACCAGCTCGTCGAAGTCGGCGGGCAGCACCTCGCGCAGCCGGGCGCCGCGGCCCGGCAGCCGCAGCCCCCAGACCTCGATCCCGGGCGCCAGTTCGCGGGCCAGCGGCGCGAAGGCGGTGGCGTCGCCGCCCGCGTGCGGCAGGCAGAAGAGCCTGGTGTGGGCCGCCGGGGCCGGGGCCGGCAGCAGGAACCAGTCGTCGACCACCTGGGGCCGGTCCGACGGGCGCAGCACGCTGCTGGTCATCGTGTTCCCTCCCTCTTTGATGCGTCGTCAAAGCCGGGCAGCGGCGTTGCGCCGTCCAGCAGCGGGCCGAGCAGGGTGTCCGGTCGGCGGCTCAGCAGGCTCAACAGCTCGCAGTACTCGTCGCGGATCCGCTCGGCCCGCCGCTCGCCGTAGCGGCGGGCATCGACCGTCAGGCAGCCCTGGATCCGGTCGGGCCCCTCCTCGCGCAGGTCGAGTTCGAGGTCGAAGCGGGCCTCGTCGTCGTGCAGGATCCGGACCTCCGCGACGGCCAGGCCGTGCCAGTCCCCGGCGTCGCCGCCCACGCTGCGGTCGCCGACCAGCTGGCACATCACCTGGACCAGCGGCTGGACACCGGGGCGCCGGGGCACCCCGAGCGCGCTGACGATCCGGTCGAAGGGCAGCAGGTCGTGGTCGAGCGCGGCCGCGACGGTGGCGTGGGCCGCGCGCACCGTCGCGGCGAAGGTCGATTCCGCGTGCAGCCGACTGCGCAGCGGCAGCAGGTTGACGAAGTAGCCGACCACGTCGTCGAGTTCGGGGAAGGGCCGGCCGCAGCTGGGCACGCCCGTCACCAGGTCGGTGCGCCCGGTGGCCCGGGCCAGCCAGAGAGTGAACGCCGCGTGGCAGACGGCGAACGGGCTGCTGGCCTGCCGGGCGGCCAGGGACCGCACCTCGCGCACGGTGGCGGCGGGCAGGTCGAAGTGGAGCGAGCGGCCGAGCCGTTGGCCGGTCCGGTCCGCTGCCGGGTCCGCTGCCGGCTCGGGCGGCGGCTCGGGCGGCGGGGTGGACTCCTGCGGCGCCTGTGCCAGGGTGCGCCGCCAGTGGTCGAGCGCGGCCGCGTAGCGCGGTGAGCCGCTCAGCCCGTCCTGCTGCCAGGCGGCGAAGTCCGCGTACTGGTGGTGGAGTTCGGGCAGCCTCGCGGGCGGCCCGCCGGCTCGTGCCGAGTAGAGCGCGGCCAGGTCGCGCAGGATGATCCGCATCGACCAGCCGTCGACCACGAGGTGATGGAAGGTCAGGACCAGCGCGTGGTCCGTCCCTGCGAACCGGAGCAGCCGGGCCCGGATCAGCGGGCCGGTGGCGAGGTCGAACGGCATGGCCAGCTCCGCTCGCGCCGCCCGCTGGATCTGCGCCTCGCGCTCCTCGGGCGAGCGGCCGGGCAGGTCCTCGACCGCCGGGGCCTGCCCGCTGCCGAGCGGGTGCAGCAGCCCCTGGGGGCGCCCGCGCCGCGCGGTGCGGACGGCCGTCCGCAGCGCCGGCTGCCGGGCCAGTAGGTCCGCCAGCGCCCGCTCCAGGGCCGGGGCGTGCAGCGCACCACGCAGCCGCAGCGCGGTGCACACGTGGTAGGTGGTGGCCTCGGGCCACAGCTGCTGGAGGAACCAGAGCTGCCGCTGGCCCTCGGTGAGCGGGACCTCGCCGTCCTGCCCGGTGCCCCGCGGGAGCGGGCTCGCCGCAGCGGTGTCCGGGCCGAGCAGCGCGGCCAGCAGCTCCCGCATCGCGTCGTCCGGGCCGGCCGGCAGGGGGGTGGTGGTCATGACGCCAGCCTGCTCAGCAGCTGCGGCAGGTCGGGTTCGGCCCCCGCGCGGTCGAGTTCGGCCCGCACCGCGGCCGTGAAATCCGCCAGGTCGGCGGCGGCGAGCAGGCTGCCGAGGGTGACCTCCACTCCCAGCGCCGCCCGGAGCACATGCACCAGTCGCACCGCGAGCAGCGAATGCCCGCCCAGCGTCAGGAAGTTGTCGCTCGCCACCACCGGCCCGACGCCGAGCAGCCGGGACCAGGTCAGTCCGATGAGCCGCTGCAAGGCGTCCTCGTCCTGGCCCTCCTCCTGCCCCTGGTCCTGAACCTGCCCCTGGCCCTGGCCCTGGCCCTGCGCCCGCGCTGCCGCCCGGTCCGCGGTGAGGTCCGGCACGGGCAGCGCCCGGCGGTCGATCTTCCCGTTGGCGGTCATCGGGAGCGCGGGCAGCACGGTGATGCCGGCCGGGACCAGGTACTCGGGCAGCTTCGCCCGCAGCTGCGCCCGGATGCCCTCCGGGTCGGGGGCGCTGCCCTCGGCGGCCGTCACATAGGCGGCCAACCGCTTGTCCCCGGGCTCCGGTTCGTGCACCGTCACCGCGCAGGTGGCGACCGTCGGGAGCGCGGCGAGCACGGTCTCGATCTCGCCCAGCTCGATCCGGTAGCCCCGGATCTTCACCTGGCCGTCCCGCCGCCCAACGAACTCCAGTCTGCCGTCCGGCAGTCGGCGCACCAGGTCGCCGCTGCGGTACATCCGCGCGCCCGGTTCGGCGCTGAACGGGTCGGGCAGGAACCTACCAGCTGTCAGCGCGGCGCGGTTGAGGTAGCCGTGGCCCAACGCCGGACCGGCGACGTAGAGTTCGCCCGTCTCGCCGTCCGCAGTGGGCCGCAGCCGCTCGTCCAGCAGGTGGACGATCCGGTCGCCGACCGGGCGCCCGATCGGCAGCGCCTCCCCCGCCAGGTCGGCGGGCCGCAGCGGCTGCACGGTGGTGAACACGGTGGCCTCGGAGGGGCCGTAGCAGTGCACCAGCTCGGTGTCCGGGTAGCGGCGGGCGATCTGCCGGGTGTACTCGACGCAGGCGCTCTCACCGCCGAAGAGCAGGTGCCGCGGGGCCTTGGCCGGGCCGCCCTGGGTGAGCGCCAGCAGGTTGAAGGCGGCCGTGGTGAGGAAGAGCACGCTGGCACCGTGCTCGGCCGCCGTGTGCGCGGTGGCGATCGGGTCGGTGTTGCCGTGGCCGGGGATCAGCACCCGGCCACCGGAGAGCAGCGCTGGATAGAGGTCCAGGATGTGCCCGTCCCAGGAGAGCGCCGCGTGCAGCACCGCGGTGGCTCCCGGGCCCCAGTAGGCGTACCGCTCCCCGGCGAAGAACCCCGGCACCGCGCGGTGCGGCACCAGCGTGCCCTTCGGCGTGCCGGTCGAGCCCGAGGTGTACGGCACGTACACCACGTCCTCGGCGGAGAGTTCCAGCCGCAGGTCCCGGGTGTCCTGCCCGGGCAGCTCCGGGTCCGCCAGGTCCAGCACCCGCACGCCCAGCCGGGGCGCCGCCGCCGGGTCGGCGCTCACCAGGACCACCGGCGCCGCGTCCCGCACGAAGTGCGCCAGCCGCTCGGCCGGCACCCCCGGCTCCAGCGGCACATACGCCGCACCGGCCTTCAGCACCCCCAGCATCGCCGCCACGCACTCCGGCGACCGCGCCAGATGCAGCCCCACCCGGTCGCCCACGCCCACCCCGTGGCCGCGCAGCCACCAGGCCACCTGGTTCGCCCGCGCGTTCAGCTGCCCGTAGGACCACTCGCCCGCACCCGGCTGAACCAGCGCGACGGCCTCCGGGCAGGTCCGCACCTGCTCCTCGAAGAGCTCGACGACCGTCCCCGTGCTGCCCAGCAGCGTCCTGGGTCCGATCTCCAGTCCGATGGTCATCGCACGGACTCCTCGGCCCGGCGCCGCTCGATGGAGTCCCGCAGGCTCTTGGGGCGGATGTCCGACCACACCTGCTCGACCCGGGCCAGGCAGTCCGCCTCGCTGCCGCTGGTCCCCTCGGCCCGCCAGCCGAGCGGGAGTTCCAGCTCGGCCGGCCAGAGCGAGTACTGCTCCTCCTCGTTGACCACGACGTTGAACTCGCTGAAAGCGTCCATGGTGACTTCTCCTCTTCTGATACTTCGTCAGATACCGGGGAATCTCAAGGGGTTGTGGCGGCGGTCACTGCCCCGCCGTGATCGCGTCCAGGGCCGCCAGGTAGCCGCCCGCGTACTCGGCCGCAGCCCGCTCGGGCAGCCTGGCCCGGTCGTGGTCGACCAGCAGCAGGCCGTCGTCCGAGGTCGGGTCGAGCACCACGGCCGCGCTGAGCGCGAAGTTGGTCGGCTCGTGCCGCATGGTCGGCTCGAAGCGCAGGCTGTCGCTGACGATCTGGGCGGCGCCCTCGGCGAGCCGGCCCAGCGCGTGGAAGCGCAGGAACCCGAAGTTGCTGTCCAGCGCGGTGCCGGTCATCAGCCGGGCCAGGGTCGCGAACGGCATCCGACGGTACGGCAGCATCGCCGTCTCCTGCTCGTGCAGCAGGCGGGCCAGCGCACCCGGTGCGCCGTCCAGCACGGCGCTCACCGGCACGGTGTTGAGGAAGAGGCCGAGCGCCTCGGTGCCGCCGTCCTTGGCCAGCCGGCCGTTGACCGAGAGCCCGCTGGTCACCCGGGGCGCGCCGGTGATCCGGCCCAGCGCCACCAGGTGGGCGGCGAAGGCCGCGCTCTTGGGCGTCCCACCGCTGATCGCCGCGGCCAGCCGCAGCGCCGCGCCGATCCCGGGCAGCAGCCGTTCGGTGCTGCGCACGCCCGACTCCCCCGCCACCGGGGCGAGATCGGCGCGTGGTCGCAGGGTGCCGTCCACGCCGGCCAGCCGGTCGCGCCAGAAATCCAGCGCCGCCGGGTCGGCCGCCGCCGTTCGCTCGGTGGCGACGAACTCGCCGAAGCCGGACTTCGGCGGGGCCAGCGGCGGGCGCTCCGGGTCGGCCAGCAACTCGGCGTGGCGGCGCAGCAGTTCCGACAGCAGCGAGGTGAAGCTCCAGCCGTCCAGGATCGCGTGGTGCTCGGCGACGGTCAGCTGGAAGGTGTCGTCGGCGAGCAGGTGCACGGCGACCGCGAAGAGCGGGGCGCTGCCGAGCGAGAAGCCGGTGCTCCGCAGCCGCTCGAACTCCTGCCGCACCGCCCTCTGCCGCTCGGGCTCCGGCAGTTGCCGCAGGTCGGTGACCTGGAGCGGGGGCGCCGGGGCGCCGTGCACCAGCTGGAGCGGCTCGCTGAAGGACATCAGGTCGATCGAGGTCCGCAGTACCGGGTGGCGCTCCATCGCCTCGGTGACGGCCTGTGCGAAGAGCGCCGGGTCGAAGGCGCCGGTCACCAGGTAGCTGTTGACGTTGTGATAGCTGTCGGTGCCCCCGGAGAGCTCCATGTGGTAGGCCATGGCCAGCTGCATGGTCGCGGTCGGGTAGGCGTCCACCACGCCGTCCGGCATTCCCGCCCGGTCGTCCGCCGCGATCAGGGCGAACGGCTGTTGCTCCAGGGGTTCTTCGGTGCTCGCCAGGTCCGGTGCGGCCACCCTGGCGAGGGCCGCGACCGTCGGCCGGGCGAAGAAGTCCTGCAGCCGCACGCTCCAGCCCGCCGCGCGCAGCGCACTGGCCACCCGCACCGCGCGCAGTGAATCCCCGCCCAGGTGGAAGAAGTTGTCGTGGGCACCGAGCTCGGTCACGTCCAGCACCTGGGACCAGATCTTGGCCACCAGCACCTCCAGTTCGCCGCTCGGCGCCACCCGCTCACCCTCGGCATGGAGCACCAGGGCACCGGAGGGCGCCGGCAGCGCGGCCCGGTCGATCTTGCCGTTGGTGGTCAGCGGCAGCGCGGGCAGCACGGTGAAGCCGGCCGGGACCATGTACTCGGGCAGCGTGGTGCGCAGATGGCGCCGCAGCTCGGCCAGGTCCGGCTCGCCGCCCGCCGTTCCGGTGAGGTAGGCGGCCAGCCGCCGGTCGCCCGTCTCCGGTTCGTGCACGGTGACCGCGCAGGTGCCCACGGACGGGTGGGCGGCGAGCGCGCTCTCGATCTCGCCCAGCTCGATCCGGTAGCCGCGGACCTTCACCTGGCCGTCCCGTCGGCCCAGGTACTCCAGGCCGCCGCCGGGCAGTTGGCGCACCAGGTCGCCGGTGCGGTACATCCGGGCGCCCGGCACCGGGCTGAACGGGTCGACCAGGAAGCGCTGCGCCGTCAGGCCGGGCCGGTTGACGTAGCCGTGCGCCAACGCCGCGCCGCCGATGAAGAGTTCGCCCGGCACCCCGACCGGTACCGGCCGCAGCCGGTCGTCGAGCACCACCTGGGTCAGGTGCCCCAGCACCGCACCGACCCGGCTGCGGTCGAAGTCCGCCGCCGTGTCCGCGCCGATGTCGTGGGCGGTGGCGTGCACCGTGGTCTCCGTCGTCCCGTACAGGTTGCACAGCTCGGCGGGCGGCTGCTGCGGCAGCGCGAACCAACGGCGCACCGCGGGCGGATCCAGCGCCTCACCGGCCAGCAGGACCCGGCGCAGCCGTGGCAGCGGGCGTGGGCGCTCGGCCAGCTCGGTGGTCAACTGCCGGAAGGCCGAGGGGGTCTGGGAGAGCAGGGTGACCTGTTCGCGGGCCAGCAGCGCGGCGAACTCCTCGGGCGAGCGGCAGGTCAGATGGGGGACGACCACCAGCTTGCCGCCGTGCAGCAGCGCGCTCCAGATCTCCCACACGGAGACGTCGAAGGCATAGGAGTGGAAGAGCGTGGCCACCTCGTCTGCGCCGATCGCCAGCCGCCGTGCGGTTGCGGCCATCAGCTCGCCGACGCTCCGGTGGGCGATCTGCACCCCCTTGGGGCGGCCGGTGGAGCCGGAGGTGAAGATGAGGTAGGCGACGTCGTCGGCGGTGGCCCCCGCCTCGGGCCGGTGCGCGGGGCGCCGCGCGATCGCCTCGGCCTCCCGGCGCAGGTGCACGGTGTGCCACGGGCCGTCGGCCGCGCCGTCCTCCTGGTCGGTCACCACCACCCGCACCTGGGCGTCGGCGAAGGCGAAGGCCAGCCGCTCGGCCGGTGCCGTGAGGTCGACCGGGACGTAGGCCGCCCCGGTCTTGAGGACGGCGAGGACCGCCACCACGGCGTCTGCCGTCCGGTCCAGGTAGAGGCCGACCCGGTCGCCGCGCCGCACTCCGGCCTCGTGCAGGTGGTGGGCCAATCGGTTGGCCCGGGTGTCCAGTTCGGCATAGCTGAGCGAGCGGGTGCCGTCGGTGAGCGCGGCCGCGGTGGGCGCCTCGTCGACCCGCTGCTCGAAGCCGCGGTGCAGCGGCAGGTCGGCGCCGGCCGGCTCGGCGGGCCGTGGCAGCAGGGCCGGCAGCCCGGCCTGCGGCACCAGGCCGAGCACGCCGAGCGGGGTGTCCGGCGAACCGATCGCCCGGTCGAGCAGCTCCCGCCAGGCCTCGGCCAGTCGCGCGATGGTGGCCCGGTCGTACAGGTCGGTGCTGAACTCCACCTCGCCGTGCAGCTCGCCGTCGTCGTAGGTGGACCAGATCAGGTCGAACTTGGTGGTCCCGTTGGGCTGCGACCGGCCACGGCCGGTGGCGGTGCCCAGCCGCAGCTCGGCCTGGTCCTGGGTGTGCGCGCCGAACAGCAGCTGCACCAGCGGCGGGTGGTTGCCCGCCCGGTCTGTGGCCACCTCGTTGACGATGGCGTCGAACGGGGTGTCCAGGTGGCCGTAGGCGTCGAAGGAGGTGTCCCGGGCCTGCTCGACCAGCTCGCGGAAGGTCGCCTCCGCCCCGGTGTGCAGGCGCAGCGGCAGTACGTTGACGAAGTAGCCCATCAGGTGGTCGAGTTCGGGGCGGCTGCGGGTGGACACCGGGGTGCCGATCACCAGGTCCTGCTCCCGGGTGTACCGGTGGACCAGGGTGGCGAAGGCGGCCAGCAGCACCGTGAACGGCGTGGCCCCGAGCGAGCGGGCCAGCTCGCCGACCCGGGCCGCGGTGCCGGGTGTCAACGCGTAGTGGTAGGTGTCGCCGTGGGCACCGGCCCGGTCCGGGCGGGGGCGGTCGGCGGGAAGCGTGGTGACCGCCGGGGCGCCGCTCAGCCGCTGCCGCCAGTAGGCCAGATCACGCTCACGCGGGGTGGACTGCTCCCAGAGGCTGTAGTCGGCGTACTGCACGGGCAGTTCGGGCAAGGCCGGGGGGCGGCCGGTCAGCGCGGCGTCGTAGGCCTCGGTGAGCTCCCGCTCGAACAGGCCCATCGACCACTCGTCCCAGACGATGTGGTGGAAGACCGCGACGATGCTGCTCCGTTCCTCCTCGCCTGCGGTGGCGTGCCTGATCAGCCGGACCCGCAGCAGCGGGCCCTCGGCGAGGCCGAACGGCTCCCCGGCGTCCTGCGCCACCGCTGCCGCGGCCGCCGCCGCGCGCCGGTCGGCGGGCAGGGCACTCAGGTCGGTTAGCGCGATCGGCACCGGCAGTGCGGCGTGGACCAGCTGGCAGGGCTCGTCCCGGTCGGCGGCGAAGGTGGTGCGCAGCGCCTCGTGCCGCGCGAGGATGGTGTCCAAGGCCTGCTGGAGGGCCGTCAGTTCGACCGGACCGTCGAGGTCGAGCACCCACGGGATGTTGTAGGCGGCGCTGCCCGGGGTGAGCCGGTCGAGGAACCACAGCCCGCGCTGCAGGCCGCAGACCGGTGCCCGGTCGGCGTGCCGCCGGGTCAGGGCATGGTAGTTGCCCATGATCACTCCAATTCTGTGGGGGCGTCAGGCCAGTTGGGCGGCGAGGGCCGAGACGGTCCTGCAGCTGAAGATCAGCCGGGGCGGGACCTCCCGCTCCAGCGTCTCGGCCAGCAGTACCGCGACCCGCACCGCGCGCAGCGAATCCCCGCCGAGCTGGAAGAAGTTGTCGTCGACCCCGATGTCCCGCACGCCCAGCACCTCGGTCCAGACCTCGGCGACGCGCCGTTCCAGCTCACCGGCGGGCGCCCGGTGACCGGCCGCCGGGTCCCCCGACCGCCCGGTGATGGGCTCGGGGGCGGGCAGCGCCCTGCGGTCGATCTTCCCGTGGGCGGTGAGCGGGAGTTCGGGCAGCACGGTGAAGCCGGCGGGCACCATGTACTCGGGCAGCCTCGCCAGCAGGTGGCCGCGCAACTCGGCGGCCTGCGGCAGCGCACCCGGCTCGGCCGTGAGATACGCCGCCAGCCTCTTGGCGCCCGGCGTCGGCTCGTACACGGTCACCGCGCAGGTGGCGACCTGCGGGTGGGCGGCGAGCGCGTTCTCGATCTCGCCCAGCTCGATCCGGTAGCCGCGGACCTTCACCTGTCCGTCCCGTCGGCCGATGAACTCCAGGACGCCGTCCGGCAGTCGGCGCACCAGGTCACCGGTCCGGTAGAGCCGCGCACCCGGTTCGGCGCCGAACGGGTCGGGCAGGAAGCCGCGCGCCGTCAGAGCGGCCCGGTTCAGGTAGCCGTGGCCCAGCGCCGGTCCGGCGATGTACAGTTCGCCCTCCTCGCCTGCCGCGCTCGGTTGCAGCCGCTCGTCCAGCACATGGACGGTCCGGTCGCCCAGCGCGCGGCCGATCGGCACCGCGGGCCGCTCCAGGTCCGCCGCTCGCACCTGGTGCACGGTGGCGGCCACCGTCGCCTCGGACGGGCCGTAGAGGTGCACCACGTTGACCTCGGGCAGTTCGGTGAGCATCCGGCGGAAATGGTCGGCCGGGATCCGGTCGCCGCCGAGCAGCAGGTCCCGCAGGCTCTTCAGCAGGCCCGGGTCGGCCGTGACGACGGCGCCGAAGGCGGCCGCGCTGAGCAGCAGGACGGTGGCGCCGTGCTCGGCCGCGAACTGCGCGACGCCGATCGGGTCGGTGTCGCCCGACTCCGGGATCAGCACCCGGCCGCCGGAGAGCAGCGCCGGGTACAGGTCGAGGACGTGGCCGTCCCAGCTCAGCGCCGAGTGCAGCACCGCCGTCGACCCCGGCCCCCAGGAGGCGTAGCCCTGCCCCGCGAAGAACCCCGGCACCGCCCGGTGCGGCACCAGCGTGCCCTTCGGGATCCCGGTGGAGCCCGAGGTGTACGGCACGTAGAAGGCGTCCTCGGGTGACAGCTCCGTCTTCGGGTCGCTGGTCCCACCGGCCGTCAGCGCCGGGTCCGCGAGGTCCAGCACCCGCACCCCGAGGCCGGCCGCCGTCACCGGATCGGCGCTCACCACCAGCACCGGCGCCGCGTCGCGCACGAAGTGCGCCAGCCGCTCGAACGGCACCCCGGGCTCCAGCGGCACATAGGCCGCCCCCGCCTTCAGCACCCCGAGCATCGCCGCGACACCCTCCAGCGACCGCGCCAGGTGCAGCCCCACCCGGTCGCCCACGCCCACCCCGTGGCCGCGCAGCCACCAGGCCACCTGGTTGGCCCGCGCGTTCAACTCCCGGTAGGACCACTCCCCTGCGCCCGCCGGTCGGACCAGCGCGACGGCCTGCGGGCAGGCCCGCACCCGCTCCTCGAAGCGGTCGACCACCGTCCCGGTGCCGGCCACCGGCTCGCCGACCGCGGCCGCGGGGTCCGCGGCGTAGCGGGCGAGCGAGTCGATCCACTCCCGGCAGAACGCGGCGACGGTCGCCCGGTCGTACAGCCGCGCGTCGAACTCGATCCAGCCGCGCAGCGCCGTGCCGGGGTCCTCGATCATCCAGACCTGCTCGAACTTGGCCACCTGGTGCGCGTGCAGCCGCCGGGTCCCGCTCAACTCGCCCAGCCGGACCGCCGATCCACTGGCCGGGTGCAGCTCGAAGGCGGTCTGGAAGAGCGGGCTGACGTCGAGCCGCCGGTCGTCCAGCACCGCGTTGACGATGCTGTCCAGCGGCGTGTCCCGGTGCGCGTGGGCGTCGAAGGAGGTGTCGCGGACGTGCCGGACCAGCTCACGGAAGCCGAGCCCCGCCGCGACGCGCAGCCGCAGCGGCAGCATGGTGACGAAGTAGCCGATCAGCGGGTCGAGTTCGGGCCGGCTGCGGGTGGTGACCGGCGTGCCGATCACCAGGTCCTCGCCCCGGGTGTGCCGGTGCACCAGGGCGGCGAAGGCGGCCAGCAGCACGGTGAACGGCGTGGCGTCCTCGGCGCGGGCCAGCTCGCGGATACGCCGGGCGGTCTCGGCCGGGATCTCGAAGCGGAGACTGTCCCCGCGCGGTGCGCCCTGCTCGGGGCGCGGCCGGTCCGCGGGCAGCACGGTGACCGCCGGGGCGCCGCGCAACTGCTCGGCCCAGTAGTCGAGATGCCGCTGCTGTGGCATCTCCTGCTGCCAGCTGCTGTAGTCGGCGTACTGCACGGGGAGTTGGGCCAGGCCCGGCTCGCCGCCGCCCACCGCGGCGGCATACAGCTCGCCCAGCTCGCGTTCGAAGACGCCCAGCGAGGACTCGTCCCAGATGATGTGGTGGAAGACCGCGACCAGGGTGCTGCGCTCGGCGCCGTGCCGGATCAGCCGCACCCGGAAGAGCGGCCCGTCGGCCATGCTGAACGGCGCCCGCGCGTCCTGCTCGACGGCCGCCGTCACGGCGGCCTCGTGCCCCTCGTCCTGGCCGGCGCTCAGGTCGGTGACGGCGATCGGCACCGGCCGCTCGGGGTGGATCACCTGGCGCGGTTCGCCGCGCTCGGCGGCGAAGGTGGTGCGCAGCACCTCGTGCCGCGCGACCAGCCCGTCCAGCGCCAGCTGAAGGACCGTCGGATCGAGCGGGCCGTCCAGCTCGAAGACCCAGGGGATGTGGTAGGCCGTCGAGTCCGGGTTGAACTGCGCGTGCGTCCACAGGCCGCGCTGCAGTCCGGACAGCGGCGCGGTCGCGGCCTTGCGCCGGGTCAGCTCCGGACCCGCGGCCGGCGCACCGGCCGCGGCCATCGCCGCCGCCAACTCCCGTACGGTCTGCGCCTCGAAGACGGTGACATGGGAGACGTCCGCGTACGGGGTCTCCAGCATCCGGCCCGCGACCCGCAGGGCGGTGAGCGAGTCCCCGCCGAGGTTGAAGAAGTTCTCGTCCGGGCCGATGCCCGCCACGCCGAGGATCTCGGACCAGATGCCGGCGATCAGACGCTCCAACTCGCCGGCCGGGGCATCCTGTTGCGTGTCCTGCCGGTCCTCCGTCGGGGCGGGCAGCGCACGGCGGTCGATCTTGCCGTTCGCGGTGAGCGGGAGCGCGGGCAGCACGGTGATCGTGGCCGGCACCATGTACTCGGGCAACGTCGCCCGCAGGTGGCGCTGCAGCTCGTCCGCCCGCGGGAGGCCGGTCCGCTCGGCCGTGACGTACCCGGCCAGGCGCCGGTCCCCCGGCGCCGGCTCGTACACGCTCACCACGCAGCTCGCCACGTCGGGGTGCGCGGCCAGTGCGCTCTCGATCTCCCCCAGCTCGATCCGGTACCCGCGCACCTTCACCTGATCGTCCCGGCGCCCGCCGAACTCCACGGTGCCGTCCGCCAGTCGGCGTACCAGGTCACCGGTCCGGTACATCCGCGCGCCCGGCACCGGGCTGAACGGGTCGGGCACGAAACGCTGCGCGGTGAGGCCGGACCGGTTCAGATAGCCGAGCGCCAGCGCCGCCCCGCCGATGCACAGCTCACCGGCCGCCGCTTCGTGCATCTCCTCGTCCAGCACGTACAGTTCCCGCTCGCCGATGGCCCGGCCGATCGGCACCGAGCCGCCCGCCTGTGCCTCGCGCACCTCGTGCACCAGGCTGGTGATCACCGCCTCGGTCGGCCCGTAGGCGTTGAGCAGCGGGATCCCGGTCTCGCGCAGCCAGCGCGCGGCCGAGGCGGCGGGCATCGTGTCGCTGCCGCAGACCATCAGCCGCAGGCTCGCCAACTCGCCCGCGTAGTGGGCGAGCAGCGCGGTGAACTCCTGCCAGTACCCGGCCGGCAGGTTCGCCACCGTGACGCCCTCGCGCCGGATCAGCGCGGCCAGCTCCGCCGGCGCGGTCACCCGCGCCTCGGTCATCGCCAGGCAGGCCCCGGCGGTCAGCGCGGTGAGCACCTGCTCGACCCAGACGTCCACATACGGCGCGCTGAACTGCAGCACCACGTCGTCCGCCGTGATCCCGAACCGCTCCCGGGCGGCGGCGAGATGCCCGTCCAGCGGCCCCCGGCCGACGGCCACCCCCTTGGGCGTCCCGGTCGTCCCGGAGGTGTAGATGACGTACGCGACCTCGCCCGGGCCCGCGCTCCGCCGCGCCCCGGCCGCCTCCCGCGCAGCGCCGTCCGTCAGCAGCACCGCCCCGCTGTCCGCGAGGATCGCCGCCACCCGTGCCTGCGGCGCCTCGGGGTCCAGTGGCAGAAAGGCGACGCCGGCCTTCAACGCGGCCAGCAGCGCGACGACATACTCCACCCGGTCCGCCGCCCGCACCCCGACCACCCCGCCGGGCCCGGGCACCAGCCCCGCCAGCCGCCCGGCCAGCGCCTCACTGCGCCCCGCCAGCTCGGCGTAGTCAACGCTGCGACCCCCCACCCGGATCGCGGCCCGCGACGGCGCGCGCCGGGCGACGGCGGCAATCAGCTCCAGAGCGCCGGGCGGGGCGGCGACGGGCCCCGGCACCGGCGACGGCGGACCCACGGGAGGCGCTGCACTCAGCGGGCTCACTGGACTCGGCGGACGCGGCGGACTCGGCGGACTCGGCGGGCTCACTGGACTCGGCGGCGAACTCTTCAACTCGGCCATGCCCCAAACCAACCGCCCGGAGCCTGCCGCCAAGGGCAGTGCACGAGGCAGGAGGGCGGCAGTTTGGCTTCCTGACAACTGCCGCTGCGGCATCAGGGCCGGCGACAGCCCGGCAGGCCGGGCCGGACGGAGAGCCCGCTCCGCCCCGCCCGGCCTTCAACGCCCCAGGACACCCGTCCGGGGAGCCCGGCTCAGGACGTGCCGATCAGAACTTCCCGAGGCCGTGCGGTGAGCCGAGGCCGGTGGGGCCGTCCCAGCCGGGGCCGGCCTGGCACACCTTCTCGCCCCAGCCGAACTTCTGGCAGATGGCCGGTGATCCGCCATCGGTGGTGACGTCGTGGAAGACCGAGGCCGGAGCCCGGTAGAGCGCGCTCGGGCCGACCGCGCCGGTCGAGTGGCCACTGCTGCGGACGTACCAGGCGGCGACGAACGGTGAGGACGCGCTGGTGCCGCCGCTGACGAGCCAGTTGTTCGGCTTCCCGGTGGAGGGCGCGTAGGTGTCGTACACCGCGGGCCCGCTCGCCGGGTCGGCGACGGCGGACACGTCGGTGGCCGCCCGGTGGCCACCGCAGTTCGCCGCGACCGAGGCGGGCTGACCGGCCGCCGGGGGCAGCGTCAGGGCGCAGCCACCGTGCAGGTTGTGCCACGCCGTCTCGGTGAACTGCTGTCGGGACGCGTCGACGGGCTTCAACGAGGTGCCCCCGACCGCGACCGCCCAGGGCAGCTCCGCCGGCCAGGTGTAGCTCGTGTCGACGACGGTCCCGGCCTTGGCGGTCGCGTCGGTCCCGGCCTTGGCGGTCGCGTCGGAGCCGGCGGCGGTCGCGTCGGAGCTGCTGATGTCGCCGCTGGAGGCGAACAGCGGCACGCCCGGCTGGCGCACGGCCTTGCTGTAGTCCGCGTCCGCCGTCGAGGCGTCGAGGAACTCGACGTCGCTGAGGCTGACCGCGTTGGCGCCCAGCCGGACCGCGGTCTGGTAGGCGACCGCGTAGTCGGCCGCCTTCTCCGCGGGGAGCAGCTCACCGGTCGCGTCGATGTCGGGCGTCTGCACCACCATGATGTGGCAGTCCGGGCAGGCCGCCGAGGCCATGTCGACGTCCAGCGAGGTCTCGACGGCCGCTTCCTCCTCGGCCACCTTGAACTCCGTGGTCGTCCCGGGCGCAACCGGTGGCCCGCCATGGAAGTCGGTGACGGTGAGACACCCGCTGGCCGTGGTGCACGCGGGCAGCCCGTACTGCTTTCGGTAGGTGGCGAGATCGGACTCCAGGTGCGTGTTCGCACCGGTGCTGATGAGCGCGATCGTGCCCTTCCGCCCGACCGAGGCCCGTGGCAGGGAGTACGCCCTGGCGAGGTCCGTCGCACCGAGCCCGACCGGGGTGTCGGTCGACAGCACGGTGCCCGAACCCGGGCTCGTGGTCACGACATCCGCGTGACAGCCCGATGCGCACATGGTCCGCACCCCGTGGCTGCTGAGCAACGTGCCCTCGTGGACCTGGAGTTGCAGGCTGGCGATGTCCGACGAGGCCTGAGCCGACGTGGCCTGGGCCACCCCGGTCGTCAACGCCATCGTCGCCACGACCGGCAGCGCACAGGCCAGCACGAGACCACGTGAGCGCCTGAGTGTTCCCCGGTGAGAACGCAATTCTCCTCCTCGGCAGGTCGGCAGCACCACCGCTGCCGTTGACGCCGCATCCTGACCGACGGATGTTTGGAGCTTGTTCGGAAGCCATGGTGATCCGGTCAGGCGAGGGCGGTGGTTTCATTAGGCGTTCGGTTGGGTCACCACCGTGCGCGACACCGGCCAGGTCACCCCTCGTCACTCGGCTTGACAGGACGTACGTACCACTCGGAGGAGAAGTCCGCCTGGAGGACCACTTCGTCCCGGTCGAGGTAGTCGGCGTCATGAAGGACGACTCCGCTCACGACGAAGTGGCCGATGCCCGAGTCAACAGAGACGCGCATCTCGCCCGACCTCGGGATCAGTGGCACGTCGATACGGATCGGGGCCTCGGGGGGCAACGCACTGAGGGCATCGAGTAGCTCCCCCACCGTCAACTCCACGGTCTCGTGCCAGTAGCGCTCGATCCTCGTGTCATCGGCCATGCGGCACAGGATACGAGCAGGACAACGTGATCGACTGGTGCCGATCAGCTCGTGTGCAGCAGCGGGGCAAGCATCGATCGGTACGGCACTAACGTCCGGCGAGCGTGTGCCCCAGCAGGGACATCGCCTCGGGCAGCACCCGCCGCCAGAAGCCGTCCGTGTGCTCCCCGTCGGGGAACCGCGCCTCGCGCGCTCGCGCCTGGCGGGCGACCTCGCGGGCGGCCGGGCAGAACGGGTCCTCCTGGCCGCACCAGACGCCGAGGGCACCGAGGGCACCGAGCCGCATCCGGTCGAGGCGCAGCAGCGGCTCGTGGGCCTGCCAGTCCGCCTCGTCGGCGTATCCGCCGATCGGGCGGGCGTCCGCCCAGCTGCGGAAGACGGCCGGGCTGAGCAGCGCCACGGCGTCCAGGTCGTGGCCGCTCTGCGTGCGCCCGATGGCGTACTGCAGGGAGCCGGAGCCGCCCATCGAGATCCCCATCGCGGCGCGCGGCGCGGACAGTCCGCGGGCCTGCAGCCAGCCGGGGAGCTCCTCGCCGAGCATCGCCTGCGGGTCGTCGCCGTCGCCGGGCGAGCGCTGGTGCCAGTAGGTGGCGTCCCCGCCGTCCACCGCGACGACGGCGAACGGCGGCACGCCGCCGTTGACCGCGGCCGCCAGGAACTGCGGCGTCCCCAGCGCCACCATGCCCCGCGCGTCGTTGCCGCGCCCGTGCAGCATCACGCAGACCGGCAGGCTCGTGCTCGCCGCGGTGCCGGGCGGCAGCATGGTGACCAGCGTGACCTCCCGGCTGCGCGCCGCCGAACGCACCTGCTCGATGTGGACCGCCCCGGGCGCCAGGTCCGGCACCGTACCGTCCGTCCCGGTCAACCCCAGCGCCTTCTTCAGCTCCACCCCGCCGGGCAGCCACCCCGCGAGCATCCCGCCCCCGGCGGCGCCCCCGAGCAGCGCACCGCCGCCCACGACGCCGGCCCCGATCCGCAGCACGCGCCGCCGCGACACCGCGCGCTCGACGGGATCCGCCGTCAGTCTCCGCATTGCTCCACGCTTCCCCCTGTACCAGTCGGCCGGCTCCAGCGACCGATCACCGTAGTGGACGAGGGATCCGAGCGCGTGGTTTCGCCCGCGCGGCAGCAGTTCATCGGGCCGGTCGAACCGGAGGAGGCGCTCAGCCCAGGTCGAAGGTGTTCGGCAGGCCGAGCCGGTAGCGGGCCTCGTCGACCAGCTTGAGCGGTTCGAGCTCCGGGGCACGGAAGAGCAGCCAGATCGGGCAGCGTTCGGCGGTGGAGCCGTCGGCGTCCAGGAGGGCGTTGACGGCGCGGCGGGCGGACTCGTTGGCGCCCTCCATGGTGGCGAGGTCGACGTCGGTGCGGACGTAGTCGCCGGCCAGGAAGAAGTTGCCCACCGCCGTCGCGGCGGACGGTCGGCTGTAGAGCGTGCCCACGGGGTGGATCAGCAGTTGCTCCCGGTTGGCCGGCGCGGGGCCGCCCAGGCCCGTGACGGCCGGGTCCATGAACCACGAGTGCAGGTTGGCGTCCTCCAGCCAGCTGCGGCCCGGGCGGTTGAACGCCCGCTTGCACTGGGCCCAGACCTCCCGCACCACCTCCTCGCGCGTGCACTCCTTGGCCGTCTTCCCGTACAGGATCCCGGGCTTGTCCCATTCCGAGACGCAGACCGACAGGCAGTCGGTGACCGTTCCGTCGCCGTAGTCGGCCGCGAAGTCCCGGTCCCAGAACTGCGCCTGGTCGACCGTGGTCAGCGACCACGGGGAGTCGAGGCAGGCGGCGTGACCGTGCACCAGCCGCACGGGCCGGCGCAAGTAGTACTGGACGCCCGTCATCCAGTCCGTCCGGATCGCGTCGCAGCGCGGGAGTTGGGGGTCGGCGGCGCGCAGTTGCGGTCCCCAGGTGCGGCGGGCGTGCTCGACCGGCAGGGCGGAGAGGTAGTAGTCGGCGGTCACCGTCTCGGGTGTGCCGCCGCCCGCCGGCGCGATGCGTACCCCGGTGATCCGGCCGTCGGCGTAGACGACTTCCTGGACCTCGGTCCCGGTGCGGAACTCGACGCCGAGCGAGGCCAGGTGAGCCGTCCAGGGGTGGATCCAGGCCTCGCTGGTCGGGGCGTTGAGCACCCGGTCGGGCTGGCCGTCGACGCCGCGGCCCAGCAGCCCGTTCAGCAGGAAGGCCTCGACGATGGTGCGCGCCACGGTGCGGGTGCTGGCCTGCTCGGCCTTGGTCGCGACCAGGTCGCGGGTCAGCCCGACCCCGAGGAGGCGCTGGTAGTCGTGGGACATCCGGTCGGCCTTGATGAACTCCCACCAGGGCACCCGCTCCCACTGCTGCTCGCGGCGCAGGTCGCAGCTGGTCAGATGGACCAGGACCCGGTCGACGAAGTAGCCGAGCTCGTCGGCGGGCAGGTGCAGCACCTCGTCCAGCACGCCGCTCAGGGTGCGGCGCAGGGCGTCCGGGGCGAGATCGCCCGGGTCGAGCGGACGGGTGAGGGTCTGGAACGGGAGCAGCAGCCCGGGGCGCGGGGCGTCGTAGGCGAGCAGCGTCTGGGTACCGTCGCGCAGGTTGTCGTGCACGCCACCGGGGTTGCCGGGGTACGGGATGCGGCGCAGGGTGTCCGGCAGGTTGCGGTAGAAGCCGGGGAAGAAGCGGAACCCGTGCTCGCCGGGCAGCGGCCGACGGCCACCGGCCGCGCTGCCGGGCACGTCCATGCTCCGGGCCTTGCCGCCGAGCGCGGTGTAGTACTCGTACACGGTCACCCGGTAGCCGCGCTCGGCGAGTTCGTGCGCGGCACTCAGTCCGGAGACCCCGCCGCCGAGCACCGCCACGGTCCGCCCGCCCCGGGTGCTCCCCGTGCGCGGCGCGGTACTCGGCGCCGTACTCGCCGCCGCGGAGGTCGCCGGTGCGATGGCCAGCGCCCCACCCACCGCGGCTGCCGCGGCTGCCCGGGAGAGGAACTGACGCCTGGTCCGGCCGCCTGTCGCGACGGTCTTCGGGTTCTCCGTGGCCGCCATGACACGTACCCCTTTGGTTACTCAGAGCGACTGGTCGGCCTCAGTATGCACGGGCCACGGCCGGGGACCGGACTCCTGTCACCGCTTCGGGGGAGTAGAACTACCGCTCGTCAACCCGCTGGCGGACGGCGACCGACGGGTCACCGGTGCACCGGCCAGAGCCCCGCCGGTGCCCGGTCCCCCGCCGCCGGCGGTTCTCAGGCCTTGACGACCTCGACGGCCGCCCCGCACAACAGGGTCAGGTCCTCGGTGTCGGAGCTGAGGACGGTGACCGGCCCCGGTGCGGTCCGGGCGATCGCGGCGAGGACGGCGTCGATCGCGTACGTGTGACCGTGCAGGCGGTGCGCACGCAGCAGGGCGGCCGCGCGATCGGCGATTTCCCTGGTGACGTCATGGACGTCGATGCGGGAGAGGACCCACGCGATCCGGGCGGGATGGATGCGCTCGCAGTCGGCCTCCAGGCCCGCAACAGCCCACCTGTGACCACGGTCACATCAGGACGAAATGGCCAAGCCCCGCAGCGATCACCCGCCCCCGGGGCGCCGTTTTCCGCTCCTACCGGTACCCCCAGGGAGTAACGGCATCAATCGGGTTACATCTGGAGCAAAGTAGGATGGCTTAACTCTCGTGCTACGCGCGAAGAGTTCCATAAATGTTCCACTTGTCCGTTTTACTCCCCGCTTCACACGCACGGAGCCACCCTCATGGACAACCTGTCCACCGCCGACAATGCCGACGGCGCGATAGAGACCCGCGGTATCGAACCCGTACCGGACCACGAGCGTCATGGCAGAGTCCGCGAGCTCTTCCCGACCTGGGTCGCGGCGAACATCAGCGTCCTGCTTCTCACCATGGGTGCGGCCCTGGTGGTGTTCAACGCGCTGAACTTCTGGCAGGTCCTGATCGTCGCGGCGTGTGCCGCGGCCATCTCCTTCGGGATGGTCGGCGTCGTGTCGGTCTCCGGAAAGTGGGGCGGGGCCCCGGGTGCCACGCTCTCGCGGGCCACCTTCGGGGTTCGCGGCAACCTCTTCCCCGGCGCGATCCTCTGGATCGCCCGGTTCGGCTGGGAGACGATCAACGCGGTCACCGGCGCCTACGCCGTGCTGACCGTGCTCGACCTGCTCTTCGGCATCAAGAGCAACACCGCGCTGATCGTCGTCACGCTCTTCCTCTTCGTCGCCTGTACGTTCCTGGTCTCCGGCATGGGCCGGAAGGCGCTGAACGTCTGCAACACCTGGTCGACGTACCTGTTCGGCATCTTCAGCGTCCTGGTGCTGGGCTACCTGATCGCGCACATCCACTGGAGCGAGGTCTTCTCCAAGCCCGCGGGCACCACCGCGATGGTGATCGCCGGTGTCGGCACGATCGCCGCCGGTGGCATCAGCTGGGTCCCCACCGGCCCGGACTTCGCGCGCTACCTGCCGCGCGCTGCCTCGGGCAAGAAGATCGTCGGCGTGACGGTCTCCGGCGCCGGCCTGGTCATGGTGCCGATGGTGCTGATGGGTGCCGTCATGGCGGTGGCCTCCCCCGGTCTGGCCCAGGCCTCGGACCCGGTCTCCTTCCTCGGCGACCTGCTGCCGACCTGGCTGGCCGTGCCGTACCTGCTGACCGCGATCATCGGCATGCTGCTGATCAACAGCCTCTCGATGTACTCGGCCGGCTTCACCGCCCAGACGATGGGCGTCAAGCTGCCGCGCGCCATGGCCGTCAGCATCAACGCCGTGATCTCCCTGGTCGGCGGCCTGATGCTGATGCTGGTCGCGAAGAGCTTCCTGGGCTCGTTCATCACCTTCCTGATCCTGCTGGCCGTCTCCTTCTCGGCCTGGATCGGCGTCTACGCGGTGGACATGTTCCGCCGCCGGACGCGTGCGGTGCGCTACGACGCCGCCGCGCTGATGGACACCAGCCGGAACAGCCGCTACTGGTACAAGGCCGGCTTCTGCTGGCAGGCGATGGTCTCCTGGGTGGCCGCGCTGCTCCTCGGGCTCGCCTTCACCAAGTGCGACTGGTTCTCCGGCCCGTTCTCCGGCACCCCGATCGGCAAGTACGGGCTCGCCTGGGCGGCGACCATCGTGATCTCCGCCGCGATCATGGCCGTGCTCCCGACGCCGCGCGAGAACACCTCCGGTACCGCCGAGGAGACCGCCGCTGCGAAGGCCGAGCAGGCCGAGGAGACCGGGCAGCCGGTCACCGTCTGACGCCGCGAGGTACCGCCGACGTACTCACGTACCGACGTACTCACGTACCGACGTACCGACGTACTCACGTACCGACGTACCGACGTACCGACGTACTGACGTACTGACGTACTGACGTACTGACGTACCGAGGCGAGAACGCCGCGCTCCCCGAGCACCCGCTCGGGGAGCGCGGCGTTCGGCGTTTCCGGCATCGGGCCCTTCCCGCCCCTGCTCGCGGCTAGAGTCGACCGGATCAAGTAGCCGAAACCGAGGTACCACGCATGTCCCTGCTGCCCGACGTCTCCGAACTGCCCGACCGCGACCACCAGCAGCCCCCGGTCACGCTCGACCGGCGCGACGGCCCGTACGGCGAGGTGGTGCTCCGCCGGCGGGGCGAGGACCTGGAGATCATCGCCAACGGCTGCTTCCTGATGGACACCGCCGACGGCCGCTCCGAGCGGCTGCTGATCCAGGCCGCGCTGGACCAGCTCAGCGGCAACCAACTCACCGGCAACCAGCTCATCGGCGACCAGCTCGCGCCGGTGGCCCGACCCTCCGTCCTGATCGGCGGCCTCGGCGTCGGTTTCTCGCTCGCGTACGCGGCCGCCGAGCCGCGCTGGGGGCGGATCGCGGTGGTGGAGCGGGAGGAGGCGATCATCGACTGGCACCGCGCCGGGCCGCTGGCCGCCTTCTCCGCCGGGGCGCTGGACGACCCGCGGGTGGAGATCCTGCACACCGACCTGCTGGCCTACCTGGACGGCACCGGGAGCAGCACCGGGTGCGGCACCGAGGACACCCGGGCGACCTACGACGCGACCTACGACGCGCTCTGCCTCGACATCGACAACGGCCCGGACTGGACCGTCACCGACTCCAACTCCGGCCTCTACCGGTCGAGCGGGCTGGCCGCCATCCAGCGGCGGCTCAACCCGGGCGGTGTGCTGGCCGTCTGGAGCGCCCAGCCCTCCGCCGCCTTCGAACAGGCGCTGCGCACGGCCGGCTTCACCGAGGTGCACACCCTGGAGGTCACCGTCGCACGCGGCGTGCCGGACGTGGTGCACCTGGCGCGCCGGCTCTGACCTCCCGCTCCGCCGCCGGACCACCGCCGGACCTCCGCCGGACGCTACGACGCTGCTGCTGCGAATGCTGCAGATGCTGCGGATAGTGTGCGGCGCATGGAAACCCATGAATCCCTGCTCGAACTGATCGGCAACACGCCCCTGGTACGGCTGCGCACGCCCGACGACGAGCACGGTGCCGCCGTCTACGCCAAGTTGGAGTACCTGAGCGCCGGCGGCAGCGTCAAGGACCGGATCGGCCTGCGCATGATCGAGGAGGCCGAGCGGTCCGGGGCGCTGCGGCCGGGCGGCACGGTGGTGGAGGCCAGTTCGGGCAACACGGGTGCGGGGCTCACCATGGTCGCGGCGGCCAAGGGCTACCGGGCGGTCGTCGTGCTTCCGGACAAGACCAGCGGCGAGAAGATCGCCACCTTGCGCGCCTACGGCGCCGAGGTGGTGGTCCGGCCCGGTGGGCTGCCGCTCCAGGATCCCGAGCACATCCTGAACGTGGCCGGCCGGATCGCCGAGCAGACGCCGGGCGGCTGGTTCGCCGGGCAGTACGGCAATCCGGCCAACCCGGCCGCGCACTATCTGACCACGGGGCCGGAGATCTGGCGGCAGACCGACGGGCGGGTCACCCACCTGGTCTCCTGCGTGGGCACCGGCGGCACCATCAGCGGCACCGGGCGCTTCCTCAAGGAGGCCAGCGGCGGCACGGTCCGGGTGATCGGCGCGGACCCGGCCTCCTCGGTCTACTCCGGCGGCGACGGGCGGCCGTACTTCGTGGAGGCCGCCGGGCGGTTCCGCCACCCCGAGACGGCCGAGGACGTCTGGCCCGACTCCTACCACCAGGAGGTGGTGGACGAGATCCTGCCGATCCCCGACCGGGACTCGCTGCTGACGATCCGCCGGCTCGCCCGCGAGGAGGGGCTGCTGGTCGGCGGCTCGGCCGGCACTGCGGTCACGGCCGCACTGCGGGTGGCGGCCGGTCTGGGGCCGCAGGACCTGGTGGTGGTGATCCTGCCGGACTCCGGGCGGCAGTACCTCTCCAAGTACTTCAACGACGACTGGATGCTGCGCCAGGGCTTCCTGGACGGCGACCCGGGCGCCCCACGGGTGGGCGACGCGGTGCCGGCCGCACTGCGCGCGCACCCGCTGCCGTATCTGCACCACCACAGCACGGTCGGCCAGGCCTTGGAGGTGCTGCGGGCCCGCCAGGACGCGGGGGCGGAGCCCGTGCTGCCGGCCGGCCCGGCCCCGGTCGCCCCGGGGCGCCAGCCCACCACTCCCGAGCTGGCGGGCACGGCCTCGCTGGAGCAGCTGACGGCGGCCCTGGCGCGGGGCACCGCGGCCTCGGGCGATCCGATCAGCGAGCACCTCGGGGCGCCGCTGCCGCTGTTCGGCACCGGCGAGAACGCGGCGACGGTGCTTGCCGAGCTGACCGAGCGGGGTGCGGGAACAGCCGTGGTGGTGCACGACGGGCACGGGGTCGGGCTGGTCGGACCGGCCGAACTGCGCGCGCTGCTGGGGGCATAGCTGCTCATTGCGTTCCCGGAACATCCGACGGGTCTGGTAATGCGACGAGATGTCCACCGTGTTTTTCGGACACCGTGGAGTCGCAGGCACCTGGGACTGTTGCCCAGCGGTGCGCCGCCGGATGCTTGTCGTCGAGACAGACGCCACCGAATGCAAGGAACGCAAGGAGCGTCATGACGGAGGAACTGACCCTGCTGGCGGAGGCGGGCGCCGCAGCTCTGGTCACCGCGATGGCCACCGACCTGTGGCAGGGCACCAGAGAGGCCGCGCTCGGGCTCTTCCGCCGGTCCGAGCGCGGCCAGCGCTGCGCGTTCGAGGACCGGCTCGACCGCAATGCCGCGCTGGTCCGGGCGGCCGCCAGCCCGGACACGGTGCGGCGGGCGCTGTTCGGCTTCTGGGCCCAGGAGCTGGCGGCGCTGCTGCACCAGACCCCGTCCTGTCGCGAGCCGCTGGCCCAGCTGGCCGGGCGGGTCAGCGCGGCCCTGACGGCCGATCAGCCGGATGCCGCCTTCGAGTAGGCGCCCGCCCGGACGCCCACCCGGACCCCGGCCCGGGCGCCGGACACCGAGGGGCGGCCACCGAGGGCCGGGCAGGCCCAAGGCCATCACGCGCCGACGACGCCACCCGCCCAGGCCGTCAAGCGCTGCTGCCGCCACCCGTGCCACCCGCAGCGGCTCCGGCCGGCAGCGCCCGTACCAGGGCCGCGATCTGCGCGTCGTAGCGGCTCGGCGGGCACGGCACGCCGTCGAGACTGCGCACCCGCGCGCCGAGGCGGACGCTGGAGAGCAGCCAGACGCCCTCGGCCGCGCGCAGCTCCCCGACGGACAGCCGGGCGAACTCGCACTCCCAGCCCGCCTCGGAGGCCGCCGCGAACAGCGCCTGGAGCGTGATGCTGGGCAGGATGCCGAGTTCGGGTGTGGGGCTGAGCAGCCGGCCGCCGGTGAGCAGCAGGACGGCGGCGGTCGGCGCCTCCAGCACCGTGCCGTCCTCGGCGAGGAAGATCGCCTCGTCCGCCTCGTGCTCGCGCGCCCAGCGCTGGGCGGCCATGTTGACCGCGTAGGAGAGCGTCTTGGCGCCGTTCAGCAGCCAGGGCGCGCGCTCGGGCGGGGCGACCACGGTGCCCCGGGTGAGGGTCAGCGCCCGTACGCCGTCGCGGCGCGCGCGCAGCGTGCTGTCCGGGACGGCGTCGATGAGCACGTACGCGCTCTCCCGGTCACCGCCCTCCGGACCCCGGGTCAGCACCAGCCTCGCGTAGGACTCGCCGACGGTGCCGTGGTGGGCGATACCGACGGCCAGCGAGCGCCGCCAGTCGGCGCGGTCGGGTGCGCGCAGCCCGAGCGCGGCGGCCGACCTGGCCAGTCGGTCGAGGTGCGCGTCGAGGTGGACGGGGCGGCCGTCGGCGACCAGCAGCGCCTCGAACACGCCGTCTCCGCGCAGCGCGGCCAAGTCATCGGCGCGCAGCTCGGGTTGGGTGCGGTCGGCGACGGTGCCGTCGAGCCGCACGAGGATGCCGGTCGACGCCTGGGCGGGCGGGGCGACGGACGTTGTGCCGTTGGCGCCGGGCACCGCGGCGCCGTGCTGGTCGTCCGGGTGCGGGCGCTGGTCAAGGGCCGCGGGGCGGGTGCTCTTCTCCATACCGGGCATCCTGCCCGCCGGCCCCGGCCGCCGCCCGCGCGGCGAGCCGTTGCCGGCGCAGGCGTTCACCCCGCCGGCCCCGCCACGCCGCACCCCGGCCGCCCGGCGGGCCTTCGACGTGTCAACCGCCCGCTGTCGGCGGCGCCGAGTACGGTGACAGTCGATCGGACAGGTGCCGTGCAGGTGCCACGCGGGTCCCACGGAGGCGACCATGACCAGCTACGTTCTCGTGCCGGGTGCCGACGGCCGTGCCTGGTACTGGCACCGGCTGGTGCCCGAACTGCGCGCGCGGGGGCACCAGGTGGTCACCCTGGACCTGCCCGCCGACCCCGCCGCCGACCTGGACACCTTCGCCGACGCGATCACCGGGGCGATCCACCGGTCCCGGGGAGAATCCCGGGGCGCGTCCCGGGGAGAGCAGACGTCCGACCGGCTGGTGCTGGTGGCGCAGTCGCTCGCCGGCTTCTCCGCGCCGCTGGTCTGCGAGCGGCTCCCCGTCGACGAGTTGGTGCTGCTGAACGCCATGATCCCGGCGCCGGGTGAGACGGCCGGGCAGTGGTGGGAGCGGACCGGACAGCCACAGGCCCGGGCCGCCTACGCCACCGCCACCGGCCGGGACCCGCAGGCCGACTTCGATCCGCGGGTCGAGTTCTTCCACGACGTGCCGCAGGAGCTGACCGAGTACGCCCTGGCGCAGGAGGTCGGGCAGCCTCCGGCCGCACTGTTCGCCCAGCCCTGGCCGCTGACCGGCTGGCCCGAGGTGCCCACCCGCGTGCTGCAGGGCCGGGAGGACCGCTTCCTGCCCCTGGAGTTCCAGCGGCGGGTGGTGCGCGAACGGCTGGGTCCGGGCCGTGTCCCCGCCGTCGAGGAGATCCCCGGCGGCCACCTGGCCGCGCTCAGCCGGCCGAGCGAGCTGGCGGCCCAGCTGCTCCGGACCGACCGCTGATCCCGACAGCCGACCGGACGGCTGATCAGACGGTTGATCAGACGGCCGATCCAACGGCTGCTCGGACGGCTGCTCGGACGGCAGATCCGATGACTGACGCTCCCTCATGTGCCCCTTGAGGCACATGAGTCACGCGAGTCACGTGAGGTGCGTCACTTCCCCGGCGGATTAACGCTTTCCTTGTCTACGCCTGGGTAGCTTGATGATCGCGCCGAGTGATCGACATCCGGGGGCTGTCCGCCGGCGCGCCATCAGCCGGGGTGCGGGGGGACCGGCGAGCAGACGAGCCCGGACAACAGACGGAGGGGACCATGACGTCCGACGCGGGGTACAGCCGGTTCGAAGCGCTTGGCGCGTACCTGCCACCGACGATCCAGTCCACACCTGAGCTGGTCGCGACCGTGGTCAAGGTTCCGGACGTGCCGCTGGAACGGATCACCGGGGTGCGGGAGCGGCGGGTGTACGACCCCCGCCCGGAGGCCGGCGAGGACTCCTACGGGCTGGCGCTCAAGGCGGCCCGCGACGCGCTCACCAACTCCCGCTACGACGGCGCCGATCTGGACGTGGTGATCTCGGTCTCGATCACCCGCTTCAAGGACGGCGACGACTTCTACTTCGAGCCCTCCTTCGCCGGGCTGCTGGCCAAGGAGCTGGGCGCCCGGCGGGCGATCCACTTCGACCTGTCCAACGCCTGCGCGGGCATGATGTCCGGCGTCTACCTGCTGGACCGGATGATCCGGGCCGGGATGGTGCGCACCGGCCTGGTGGTCAGCGGCGAGCAGTGCACCCGGGTCGCCCAGACCGCCGCCCGCGAGATGGCCGACTCCTACGACCCGCAGTTCGCCTCGCTGTCGGTCGGCGACTCGGCGGTCGCGGTGGTGCTGGACCGCTCGGTGGACGAGGCCGACCGGATCCACTACGTGGACCTGATGACCTCCTCCGAGTTCTCCCACCTGTGCCTGGGCATGCCCAGCGACCGGAGCGAGGGCATCGCCCTCTACACCGACAACAAGCAGATGCACAAGGAGGACCGGCTGCGCCTGTGGCCGACCTTCCACGGTGACCAACTCGCCAAGCAGAACCGCACGTTCGCCGACGAGGCATTCGACTACGTGATCCAGCACCAGGTCGGCACCCGCTTCGTGGAGTTCATGGACGCCACCGGGGCCCGCGAGTTCGGCACCGACATACCCGAATCCCTCACCGGCTGCGAGGTGTTCGGCAACACCGCGACCACCTCGCACTTCCTGGTCCTGCACAAGCACCTGACCGAGGGGACCGCCCGTCAGGGCGCCAAGTTCCTGATGGTCCCGGCCGCTTCCGGGATCGTCATCGGCACCCTGTCCGCGACCATCACCAACCTGGGGGTGTGACCCGTATGACCACTGTCATCAAGGCCGCCACGACCGCCACCGCACCGGCCGACGAGGCCGCCTCCGCGGTGCTCCTGGCCGGGCGCGCCGCCCAGGACTGCCTGACCGAGGCCCAGTTGTCCCCCGACACGGTGGGCGTCCTGATCAACGTCGGCGTCTACCGCGAGAACAACACCTTCGAGCCCGCCATCGCCGCCCTGGTGCAGAAGGAGGCGGGCATGAACCTGGACTACCTGGCCCACCGGGTGCCGGGTGCCGCCGCCTTCTCCTTCGACCTGATGAACGGCGCCTGCGGGGTGCTGAACGCGATCCAGGTCGCCCAGGCGCTGCTCAGCACCGGCAGCACCGAGCGGGTCCTGGTCACCGCCGCCGACGTGCACCCCGGCGGCCGCGCCGCGCTGGACCCCGACTACCCGTACGCCGACCTCGGCGCCGCCCTGCTGCTGGAGCGCTCGGCACAGAGCGAGGGCGGCTTCGGGCGGGTCGAACTGGCCGGCTCGGACCAGCCGTCGGCCGTCGCCGGCTACCTGCCGACCGCCGGCATGGGCAGCACCGGACGCGGCCGGATCACCGTCCGGCGCGACGAGGGCTTCGCCGACCAGCTGCTCGACCTGGCCGCCGGGACCGCGACCGACTACGCGAGCGCCGAGGGGATCGACCTGCGGCACACCCTGGTGGTCAGCTCCCGGCCGACCCCGGACTTCGGCGCCCGGCTGGCCGAGCGGCTGGGCCTGCCCACCGCGCAGGTGCTGGCTCCCGAGGTGCCGCAGGGCACCACCGGCCTGCCGCACACCGCCGCCCCGATCCTGGGCTACCTGCAGGCCGTCGAGCAGGGGCTGCCGGCCGGCGTGGACCAGTTCCTGTTCCTCGCCGCGGGCTCCGGACCGAGCGTGGCCTGCGTCAGCTACCGCCCGCAGGACGCCAGTTGAACACGGCGCAGGAGTCGGTCAGCGCCGACCTCGGCCTTGCCGAGCAACTGGCGCGCAACGCCCGGGACTTCCCCGGGAAGACCGCGATCAGCTACCCGGACGGCCGGGAGTCCGACGGCAGCGTCCGCTACCGCGATCTGACCTACGGCCAGCTGCAGACCGACATCGAACGGCTGTCGGCCGCCTTCACCGCACTCGGGATCGGGCACGGCACCAAGACGGTGCTGATGGCCCAGCCCGGCCCGGACCTGTTCGCGCTGCTCTTCGCACTGCTGCGCAACGGCGCCGTACCGGTCGTGGTGGACCCCGGCATGGGCATCCGGCGGATGCTGCACTGCTACCGGGCGGTGGGCGCCGAGGCGTTCATCGGACCGCCGCTGGCCCACGCCGTGCGCGTCCTGGGCCGTCGCGCCTTCGCCCAGGTCCGCACCAGCGTCACGCTGGGCCAGCGCTGGGGATGGGGCGGCCGCACCCTGGCCGAGCTGCGCGCGGGGGGCCGTCGGATCACCAGCCGCTCGGCAACTCCCGCTGCCGCTCCCGAGGTTCGCGGCGAGGACCTGATGATGATCGGGTTCACCACCGGCAGCACCGGCCCCGCCAAGGGCGTGGAGTACACCCACGAGATGATGGCGGCGATGGCCCGCGCGGTGCAGAACGCGCACGGCCGCCACCGCGAGGAGGTCTCGTTCGTCACGCTGCCGCTCTACGGCATCCTGGACCTGCTCTTCGGATCCACCCTGGTGCTGGCGCCGGTGGCGCCCGCCAAGGTCGGCAAGGCCGATCCGGCCCTGCTGGTGGCGGCGATGACCGAGCACCGCACCTCCACCATGTTCGCCTCGCCCGCACTGCTGCGGCTGCTGGGCGGGTATCTGATCAAGCGTCAGAAGCCGGGCGGCGCAACCGAGCTGCCCGACCTGCGCAGCGTGGTCTCCGGCGGCGCCCCGGTGCCTGCGCAGGTAGTCGCCGAACTGCGCCAGGTGCTCGACGAGAAGAGCGCGATCCACGTGACCTACGGCGCCACCGAGGCGCTGCCGATCACCTCGATCGAGTCCGCCGAGATCCTGGGCGAGACCGCCGCCCGGGCGCCGCTGGGTGCCGGGACCTGCGTGGGCCACCCGGTCCCCGGCACCGAGGTGCGGATCGTGCGGGTCTCGGACGATCCGCTGCCGGGCTGGCACGCCGAACTCGCGGTCCCGGACGGGACGGTGGGCGAGATCGTGGTGGCCGGCGCCTCCGTCAGCGCCGGTTACCACGCCGCGCCGAAGGCCGACGCCTCGCACAAGATCCGCGACGAGGCCACCGGCCTGACCTGGCACCGCACCGGCGACCTCGGCTACCTGGACACCGAGGGACGCCTGTGGTTCAGCGGGCGCAAGGCCCAGCGGGTCCGCACCGCCACCGGCGACCTGCACACCGTGCGCTGCGAGGGCGTGTTCAACGCCCATCCGCTGGTGCGGCGCACCGCGCTGGTCGGCGTCGGCGAACCGGGCGCGCAGCGGCCGGTGGTCTGCGTGGAGACCGAGGACGGGGTCACCGACGACCAGTGGATCGCGCTGGTGCCGGAGTTGCGCTCGCTGGCCGAGGGCGTGCCGCAGACGGCCGCCCTGGACACCTTCCTGCGCCACCCCGGCTTCCCGGTCGACATCCGGCACAACGCCAAGATCGGCCGCGAGCAGCTGGCCCGCTGGGCCGGGCAGCAGCTGGACCCGAACCGCGCCCGGATCTGGGCGCTGCGGGCCATCCCGCTGGCCGGCTGGGCCTATCTGGCAGCCGGGGCGATCCACCCGGTCGACCAGCGGGCGCTGAAGGCGCTGTGGTGGACCGATGCCTTTTTGAGCGTGGTGGTGCACGCCGCCCAGATCCCGCCGGCGCTACCCAAGGGACGGGCGGCCGGATACGGCCCGTGGACCACCGGGGCGCTCACCATGCTCTACGGCGCCACCTGGTGGCGGCAGTTGCCGGCGCCCGGCACCCCGCGCCCGGCCCGGCGCGGCCGCCCTGGCGCACCCGGCGGCGCTGTCCTACCCGGCGGGAGCGCCATACCCGGGAGCGCCATACCCGGGAGCGCGGGGGAGGCGGCGCTGTGAAGGTCCTGGTGACCGGCGCCTCCGGCTTCCTCGGCGGGCACCTGGTCGACGGCGCGCTGCGGGCCGGGCACGAGGTGCGCGCCCTGGTCCGCCCGACCAGCGACCTCTCCTACCTCGCCACCCTGCCCGGCCTGGAACTCGCCTACGGCGACCTGGGCGACGCCGACTCGCTGCGCGAGGCGGTCAAGGGCGTGGACGTGGTGCACCACAGCGCCGCCCGGGTGGTCGAGCACGGCACCCGGGCCCAGTTCACCGAGGAGAACATCGGCGGCACCACCCGGCTGCTCGCGGCGGCCCGGGAGGCCGGCGCGCGGCGGTTCGTCTTCATCAGCAGCCCCAGCGCGCTGATGGGGCGCTCGGACGGGGACCGGCTGGACATCGACGAGTCCGCTCCCTACCCGGACCGCTGGCACAACCTGTACTCGGAGACCAAGGCCATCGCCGAGCGGCGGGTGCTGGCGGCCGACCGGCCCGGCTTCACCACCCTCTCGCTGCGCCCGCGCGGCATCTGGGGTCCGCGCGACCACTCCGGATTCGTACCGCGCATGGTGGCCAAGATGCTCACCGGCAACCTGCCCGACCTGTCCGGCGGCAAGCGGGTGCTGGTCTCCCTGTGCCACTGCGACAACGCGGTCGAAGCCGCGCTGCGGGCGGCCGAGGCCCCGGCCGAACAGGTCGGCGGGCAGGCGTACTTCATCGCCGACCAGGAGCAGACCGACCTGTGGGCGTTCCTGGCCCGACTGGCCGGCCTGTTCGGCGGCCGGCCGCCGACCAAGCGGATCCCGCCACTGGTTCGCGACGCCCTGGTGGAGGCGATCGAACTGCTCTGGCTGATCCCGCCGTTGGCGGCCACCCGGGAGCGGCCGCTGAGCCGCTACACGGTGGCGCTGCTCACCCGCTCCACCACCTACCGCACCGCGGCGGCCGAACGGGACTTCGGCTACCGGCCGGTGACGGACCAGGAACTCGGCCTGACCCGGCTCCTCGAATGGGTCGAATCGATCGGCGGCGCCCAGGAGTTCGCCCGGCTCGGCGGCTCCTGAGGTGGCCTCCGGCCGGGCCCGGCAGGGCCCGGCCACCTCGCACCCTCCGAACAACCCAACGCCCTGTGGCATCACACCCTTGGCATCGAACCCTGTGGCATCACACCCGGTGGCATCGCGCGACATCCCGTGGCTGACGAGAGAACGGCCGGAAAGGCTCTGATGGCTTCCAACGACACGACACCGAGCGGCCGTTCGCAGCGGGAGGCGGTCTTCCGGCGCCCGGTGTCCCCGCCGGAGTGGTTCTACCTCGCCGCCCAGCGGCTGGGCCGGGCCATGGTGCAGCAGCTGGTCGTCGAGGGCGAGCCCGGCAGCGAGCTGACCCCGCAGGCGCTGCGCGCCGCGGTGGCCGCCGCCGCCGTGGCCTGCCCCGGCTCGCGACTGGTGCGCCGGGGTCGTGTCTGGGTCGACTCGGGCCGCGCGCCGCAGGTCCTGGTGGCCGCGCCCGGCAGCGCACCGGATGCCGACCTGCGCACCGGCACCGCCATCCTGGCGGAGCCGCTGGACGCGGAGCAGGGAGTCGGCTGCGAGGTCGTGCTGCTGCCCGGCACGACGGAGCGGCCCGGCGCGGTGCTCTTCCGGGTCAGCCACGCCGTGATGGACGGGCACGGCGCGCAGCTGTGGCTGCAGGAGGTGTTCCGGGCGCTGCGCGGCGAGCAGCCCAGGCCCGCCCGCTCGCCGCTGACCGACCAGCGGCTGCTCGCCGAGGTCGGGGCCACCGGGCGCCGCCCCACCCTGCTACTCGACCAGCCCTCACCGCTCGGGGCTTCGTCCGGCCGGGGCGCCGGTGGCCGAGGCCCCGGCGCGGTGTGGCGGCGGCGGACGCTGCCGGGCCGGCACCGCTCGCTGACCGCCCGCCTGGCCCAGGCCGTCGTCGATGCGACGGGCGCGCCCCGGGCCCGGCTGATGGTGCCGGTCGACCTGCGCCGTCACCTCGCCACCGGGGCCTCGGCCACCGGCAACCTGAGCCTGCCCGTCTTCCTGGACCTGCCGCGCGGCGGCGACTGGCGCGCCGCCCACGCGGAGCTGCTCGGCGCCCTCGCCGAGCACCGGGAGCTGTCCGGCGGCTTCGAGAGCGGCCTGGCCCGGCTGCCGCTGCCGGTGGCCACCGGACTGCTGCGCACCGGCCAGGCGGTGGCGCTGCGCCGGGACCGGCACATGGCCTCGGCGATCGTCTCCCACCTGGGCCGGACCGACCTGTCGCAGTACTCGGGCGGCGGCTTCACCGCGCGCTCGCTCTATGTGCTGCCGGTCCACGCGCCGCTGGTGCCGGTCTCCTGCGTGGCGGTCGAGCTGCCGGACCGCACCGAACTCACCGTGAGCTGCCAGGGCCCCGGCGGCGACCTTGCCGAGCGGGCCGACGAGTTGATGGACCGGCTGGCCGCCGCTCTCGTCGGGCCGACGCCCGCCACCGCCGCTCGCCCGCAGGCCGCAGCCGCCGCCCTCACCTCCCCCGACACCACCGTCGTCGAACTCTTCCGCGAACAGGCGGCCCGGACCCCGCAGGCCATCGCGCTCGACGGCCCGGCCGGCCCGGTCAGTTACGCCGAACTGGACCGCCGCTCGGACGCGGTGGCGGCGGAGCTGCTGCGCCGCGGCACCGGGCAGGCGGCCGTCATCGGGCTGGTCGTCGAGCGCTCCCCGGCCGGCCTGGCCGCGCTCTGGGGCATCCTCAAGGCCGGGGCCGCCTACCTGCCGCTGGACCCGCGGCACCCGGACGCCCGGATCGCCGACGTACTCCAGGAGGCAGGCGCCGTCGCCTGCCTGACGCAGCGTCATCTTCGGGAGCGGCTCACCGCCGCCACCGGCACCCCCGTCCTCACCGTCGAGTCCATCATCACGGCCCCGACCGAGGCCCCCACCCCGGCTCCCACCCCGGCCCCCGCAGTCGAGATCGATCCGGCGCAACTCGCCTACGTCATCTACACCTCGGGCTCCACCGGGCGCCCCAAGGGCGTCCAGATCGAGCACCGCAGCCTGGCCGCCCTGGCCCGCTGGGCGACGGAGCTGTGCGGGACCGACGCGGACACCCGCTTCGCCTTCCTCGCCTCGTACTCCTTCGACATCTCCGTCTTCCCGCTCTTCCTGCCGCTGCTGAGCGGCGGGACGATCGTGCTCGTCCCCGACGAGCCGAGCCGCCCCGTGCTGGACGAGCTGCTGACCCGGCACCGGCCCGACGCGTTCGCGATCACCCCCTCCCACCTGGAGCTGATCGAGCACCACGACCTCGAACTCAGTGGCCTGCGCACCCTGGTGGTCGCCGGCGAGCAGTTCACCCGGGCCGCCGCCGACCGGGCCCGGCGCCGGGTCGGGCCCGACACCCGGATCATCAACGGGTACGGGCCCACCGAGGCGACGGTGATCTGCCTGGCCCACGTCCTCGACGGCGGCGCGAGCGGACCGGTCGTGCCGATCGGGCTCCCCGGCCCGTTCGCGCAGGTCGAACTGGTCGAGCGGGTCGACGGCGAGGAGCGGCCGATCGGGCCCGAGCGCACCGGCGTGGTGGGCGAGATCCTGGTCTCCGGGCTCCAGTTGGCGCGCGGCTACCTCGGCCGGCCGGACCTGGACGCCGAGCGGTTCCCGGTCGGCGCCGACCAGCTGCGCCGCTACCGCACGGGCGACCTGGCCCGCCGACTGCCCAGCGGCGCCCTGGAGTTCGTCGGCCGCAACGACGACCAGGTGAAGATCGCCGGGCACCGGATCGAGCCCGCCGAGGTCCAGGCCGCTCTGGAGCGCCACCCGGCCGTGCGCCGGGCCGGCGTGGTGGCCCGCACCCGCCCCGGCGGCTCGGCCGCGCTGTGCGCGTACGTGCTGCCCGCCTCGGACCGGAGCCAGGATGGCGAACTCAACGCCACGCTACGCGAGTTCGTCGCCGAGCTGCTGCCCGCCCACTTGGTGCCGGCGGTCGTGGTGGTGGTCGCCGAACTCCCCAGCACGGTCAGCGGCAAGACGGACTTCGCCGCCCTGCCCGACCCGTTCGCCGGCGAGGACGCCCCGCTCGCCGACGAGGACGCCCCGCTCGCCGACGATTGCGCTCCGGAGCAGTCCGACGTCACCGAACGCCTGACCTCCCTGTGGTCCCGCATGCTCGGCGTGGACCGGTCCCAGCTCGGTCCCGACTCCGACTTCCAGGAGCTGGGCGGCGACTCGCTGGCGGTGCTGGAGATGCTCTCCGCCATCGCCGAGGAGCTGCTCAGCACCCCGCAGGCCGGCCTGTTCACCGCCGAACTGCGCGACTTCCTGGCCGAGTTGACCATCCAACGGGTCAGCGACGCGATCCACCGCGCCCAGCAGGCCACGCTCCCGGCCGCCGGAGTGCCGGCATGATCCTCGTCGGAAGCGGCGCCCTGCTCAAGCGGGCCACCACCCACGCACGGGCCACCGGCCACCGGATCGACCTGGTGGTCACCAACGACCCGGCCGACGCCCCCGTGGGCGAGGTCCCCCACCTGGTCACCACCGACGTCAACGCCGATGCGGCCCAGCTGACCGCCCGCTGCACCGACGGCGTGGTCTGGTCGATCAACAACTGGATGATCTTCCGCGCGCCCGTGCTCGACTCCGGCCTGCGGATCTACAACATCCACAACGGCCTGCTCCCGCAGCACCGAGGCCTGCCCTCGGCCGCCGTCGCCTACGCCCTGCTGCTCGGCCACACCGAGTACGGCGCCACCCTCCACGAGGTCGACGCGGGCGTGGACACCGGCCGTGTCCTGGCCGAGCAGCCCTTCCCGATCGCCCCCGACGCCCGCTACCACCAGGTCCTGCTCCGCGGCATCCAGGCCTGCCACCAGCTCTTCCAGCGCACCCTCCCCGCCATCGCCGCCGGCCGCCCACCCGAGCCACCCCTCCCCCGCACCCCGCACCCCGGCGCCTACTACGGCCGCCGCTCCCTGCGCGAACTCCCCTCCCACGCCGGCCACCCCGCCTACCCCCGCGCCACCGACCTCGGCGTCGCCGCCCCCTTCGTCCCCGAACTCGTCACCGCCCTGGCCGAATGAGGAAGCAAAACCCTCAGCCCACGGAGCCACTCTTTCGGGTGACGCGCGCACGCCCCCGGATGCGCCATTCTTGAGTTCTGTGCCCGGTGCCTCGCGCCCTGACTTCTGCTCAGGGCCGACCGGTCCCAGGCCGGAAGCAGCGTTCGTGATACGTGATGAGGTGCCGTCAGTCGTGAAGTCCAGTTCCGGATCCTCCCTGGCGGCCTGGCTGCACGGTCTCGACAGGTCGCAGCTGGAGACCGTCCTCGCGCTGCGCCGGGACGTCGCGGCTCCGCCGCTGCCGCGGTCGGCGGGTGAGCTGGCGGACCGGCTGCAGCGGCCGGGGTCGGTGGCGCTGATGCTGCCGCACCTGATGCTGCCGTGTCTTCAGGTGGCCGAGACCCTGGCGGCCTACCGGGCGCCCACGACGCGCGAGAGCCTGGCGGACATGCTCGGCGTGGCGGACAAGGAGGTCGAACTCGGGCTGGACGAGGCGCTGCTGGTGCTGACCGCCTGCGCGCTGGTCTGGCCGGACGACGACGGGATGCTCCATCTGGCCGAGCCCCTGCAGGACTTCTGGGACTCGCCGCTGGAGTTGGACCCGCCGCTGGCGGTGCTGCTGGCGAACACGACCTCCTACGAGCTGCGCGGCATGCTGGTGGCGCTGGGTCTCAAGCCGCTGAGCACCCGGGAGCAGCGCCTGGCGGCCCTGCAGGAGCACCACCTCGACCCGGAGCGGATCGCCGAAGTGGTCGCCCGCGCGCCGACGGCCACCCGCGAGCTGCTGGAGCGCCGAGCGCTCCAGGCACCGCGCAAGGACCTGTTCATCATGTTCGGGGGCGTGGAGCAACGCATCGAACCGGGCGCGCGCTGGGCGCTGGACCGCGGTCTGCTGGTCCAGTGGCAGCACGGGTACGGGCCCGCGCGCATGCCCGCCGAGGTGGCGCTCCTGCTGCGCGGGCCCGACTGGTACGCCCGGTTCACCCCCGCCCCGCCCGCCGTGCCGCTGGCGCCCGTCACCCCGCAGGAGGTCGACCGGGAGGCGGCGGCCACCGCCACGGCGTTCGCCGCCCAGGCCGCCGCGGTCCTGTCGGCGTGCGCGGCCGCCCCACCGGCCCGGCTGAAGTCCGGCGCGGTCGGGGCACGTGAGCTGGGCCGGATCGGCAAGGCCGCGCAGTGCGAGGACGCCGTGCTGCGCATCACCCTGGAGACCGCCCGCGCGGCCGGGTTGCTGACCCCGGAGGGCGACCACGTGGTGGCGACCAAGGCGTACGACGCCTGGGCGGAGCAGGAGCCCGGCCGACAGCTCACCGTCCTGCTCCAGGCCTGGCTGAACCTGCCGTTCACCCCCTCGCAGACCTGCGACGAGGACGGCAAGGTGCTGCCCGTGCTGGCCGGGGCGCCGCCCCAGGACGACTGCATCCATGCCCGCCTCGGGCTGCTCGATGCCGCGGCGCAGCTCCCGGCGGGGCAGGGCGTGCTGAGCGCCCCCGAGTTGGGGACGTTGGCTGCCTGGTACCGCCCGCTGGCCGAGCAGTCGCCGGTGGACGAGACGCCGTTCGCCACCACGGTCCGCGAGGCCGAACTGCTCGGCGTGCTCGCCCGCGGCGCCCTCTCCCCCCTCGGCGCCGCGCTGCTGACCGACGACACCAAGCAGCTGCGCGCCGCCGGTCGGCGGCTGCTGCCCGCGGCGACCACGACGGTCCGCATCGGCGCCGACCTCACGGCCGTCGCCGCCGGCACGCCGTCCGCCCGGCTCAGCGCGCTCCTGGACGGCGTCGCCGACCGGGAGACCAGCGGCACCGCCTCGGTGTGGCGGTTCAGCCCGGGCACCATCCGCCGCGCGCTGGACGCCGGCCGCACCCCTGACGGGATCACGGCCGACCTCGCCGCCGTCGCCACCGGCTCCCTGCCGCAGCCACTGGCGTACCTGATCACGGACACCGCACGCGGCCACGGCCGGATGCGCATCGCCCCCGCGCTCTGCGTGATCCACGGCGAGGAGCCCGCGCTGCTGGCCGAACTCGCCGCCCACCGCAAGCTCGCCCGGCTCGGCCTGCGGCAGCTGGCGCCGACCGTGCTGGTCAGCGCCGGCCCGCTCGACCAGACCCTCGCCGCGCTGCGGGCCGAGGGCTACGCCCCCGTCGCCGAGCACGCCGACGGGACGGTACGCATCGAGAGGGCCCAGCCCCGGCGCGCCACCGCCCCGGTACCGCCGCCCCGGACGCCGGGCGCCAAGCCCCGCAGCCGGAAGGCGGCCGCCCGCACCGTCGCGGCCACGACCGCTGCGGCCACCGACCTGAGCGCCCTGGCCATCGATCTGCTGGCCGCCCCGGCGATCCTCCCGGACCCCGACCCGCACCACGGAGTCCCCTTCGGCAGCGACACCGAGGAGATCATCGCCGGACACGCGCGCCAACTGCCCCTGGCCGACATCCGCCAACTCGCCCACGCGGTCAACGAGGGCCGGCTGGTCACCATCGACTACCTCAGCGCCGCGGGGACCCGCACCTCCCGCCTCATCAGCCGACTCGACATCGAACCGCCCTTCCTGACCGCCTGGTGCCACCTGCGCGACGCCGAACGCACCTTCACCCTCTCCCGCATCCAGGGCGTCATGCCGGGCTGAGGCCTGCGCGGCGGATCGTGGCCGGTGCGTCAGCGCGTCGTACCCGCAGGTCACACGGCCAGGTCGGAAAACCGCCGGACAGACGCCGCCGCAACCTGATCAACTGACGTCATGACAAACCTGCACGACAAGGCCGTCCTCTTCCGTTCCCTGCACACCGGCGACGAGGTGCTCGCCCTCGCCAACGCCTGGGACGCGGCCAGCGCCCGGCTGGTGGAGGCCGCCGGGGCCCGCGCGATCGCCACCACCAGCGCCGGGGTCTGCTGGGGGCTGGGCGCCGCCGACGGTGGCCGGCTCGGCCGTGACCGGGCCCTCGACCTGATCGCCCGGATCACGGCCACCGTCCGGGTCCCGGTGACGGCGGACATCGAGAACGGCTATGCGGACACCCCGAGCGGCGTGGCCGAGACCGTCGCGGGTGTGCTGGCCGCCGGGGCCGTGGGCATCAACCTCGAAGACGCCCACCACTTCGGCGACAGCCCGCTGCGCGCCGTCGCCGACCAGTGCGAGCGCATCGCCGCCGCCCGGGCCGCCGCGGATGCGGCCGGGATCCCACTCTTCGTCAACGCGCGCGTCGACACCTACCTGCGCGCCGTCGGCGACCCCGCCACCCGGCTGCGCGAGACCCTGGAGCGCGCCACGGCCTATGTCGCCGCGGGCGCCGACGGCATCTTCGTCCCCGGCGTCACCGACCCGCAGACTGTGACGGCGCTGGCCGACGGCCTGTCGGTCCCGCTCAACGTGCTGGCCGGCCCCGGCGCGCCGACCGTCGCCGAACTCGGCCGACTCGGCGCGGCCCGGGTCAGCCTCGGCTCCTCGGTCGCCGAGGCCGCCTACGCGGTCGCCCGCCGCGCCGCCGAGGAACTGCTCAGCACGGGCACCTACACCGCGCTCACCGACCCGATCGCGTACCACGATCTCAACACCCTGATGCACACCCCTCAGCCGACCACCGTCGCCCCGTAGACCAGCAGCCAGGCGACCTGGCGACCTGGCGACCTGGCGACCTGGCGCCGCGAGCCCGACCCCGCACCTTGCCGGGGTCGGGCTCGCGGCATGACGGGGCACGCCGGGGCACGACAGGAACGCCGGGGCGTGACAGGAACGCCGGGGCGTGACGGGCACGGCTGCCGGCGACGAGAAGAACCGATGCCGATACGAGCAATCCTGGCCATCTCATGGTCCAGGAGGTGTTCCGCCGTCAACTGCGGCCCCATCATGAGCTATTCCTCCACGCAACGTGCAGGACCGGGCCGCAAGGAGTGATCAACTCGATGACGTGGAACCCGAGGAACACCCGAGTGGATGGTGCGCTCGTCTGGACGGACACCACCGTGGCCGTGCGAGCAGGCAGCAGGCCGGCGCCGGAACCGGCGCCGACTGACACGACCGACGGGGCCGACCCGTGCGCCTCGCCCGGCCAGGCGGAACTCACCGATGCGGAACGCGAGTTGGGTCTGGCGCTCTATCGGTTACGGGCGGAGAGAGGGCTGTCCCTGAGAGCCCTGGCGAAACTGATGGGGTACAGCGCGCACAGTGTGTTCGCCGACGTGGAGAAGGCGCGGCGGCTTCCCTCGGAGTCGCTGATCCGGTGCTACGAGGAGCGGTTCGAGGTGCCGCCGAACTCCTTGACGGCCCTTCGTCGGCGCGCGCTGCGCGAGCGGGCCGTGCGGCTCACCGCCCGGTTCGCCGCCGACTCGGCCGGGTCTTCGCCGTCACCCTCGCGGTCGGCATCATCGGTGGAAGCGGCTCCTGCCCCGGCCGCACCCCAGGGCAGGTCCCCGATCATCGGCCGGCGCTTCGGCATCGTCGTGCACGGCCTTCTCGGGCACCTGATCAGACCCGGGCGATGTCTGGCGCACACGCTGCGCACGGGCGGATCCTGGCCGCGCCGACACCGCTGACCTCCCGCTACGGCCCCGGGGGCCATCGGCCCGTGCGGCCGTTCGACACGTGCGGCCGGGCCCGGCAGAGCCCGGCCGCACGGAATCGCCGATGCCGACGGCGCCGGAGCCGGAGCCGGAGCCATCGCTCCCGCGCCGCTGACGGCTCATCCCGCCGCGGCCTCGGCCCGGCAGGCCTCACGGGCTGCGAGGACGTCCGGATCGTCGGGCAACAGCGCGGCGACGATGTCGAGTTCGGCGAGCGCGGCGTCCCAGCGGCCGGCGTCCCGGAGCACGAACGCGTGGTTGTAGCGGACGCCGGGATCGTCCGGTGCCAGCTCCACCGCATGCCGCAGATCGGTCAGCGCGGTGTCGGCGTCCCCCAGTTGGTGCGCCACGGCGGCCCGGCCGCACAGCGCCGCGACCAGGTCGGGGTCGACCGCGAGCGCCCGGTCGAACGCCTGCCGGGCCGCCGTGTTCTCCTCGCGGGCGGCGTGCACGCGCCCCAGGACGGCCTGCAGGTACGGGTTGTCCGGGTCGCGCGCCAGGCCCGCCAGCGCGTCGCACTCGGCGCCCTCCACATCCTCCAGGTCCAGCCGGATCCCGGCCCGGTTGACGTAGGCGTCCACGAAGCCGGGGTCCAGTTCGAGGACGTAGCCGAAGTCGGCGAGGGCACCCTCGACGTCCCCGGCCGCGTTCCTGGTGTCGCCCCGGTTGTAGAAAACCTCGGGGAACGGCGGCCCCAGTCGCAGCGCCCTCTCGTAGGCCTCCAGTGCTTCCTCCTCACGGCCCATCCGGCGCAACAGGTTGCCCAGGTCGAAGTGGTACTCGGGGTAGGACGGATCGACGGCCAGCACCGCCCGGTACTCCTCCAGCGCCTCGTCCAGTCGGCCCAGCCCGGTCAGCACCTGCGCCCTGTTGTAGCGCAGCACGGAACGGTGCAAGTGGTGCTCGTCGGAGCCGAGTTCGCGGTCCAGTTCGGCCAGGCCCGCGGTGACGAGCTCCAGCGCGGCGTGCGGCCGGCCGCGGTGTCCTTCGATCAGCGCGAGCCCGTTGTGATGGAAGACCGTGTTGAAGGCGCGCAGCTTGGGGTCGGGCAGCAGGGAGGCCATCGCGATGGCCTCGTTGATCCAGGCCAGCGCACGCTGGTGGTCGCGACGGGTGGGCTCGCGGTGCCGGGTGTAGAGCATCGAGGTCGCATAGGCGCACTGGATGTGGATCGCCGGCTTGCGGGTCTGCGCGCGTGCCTCGTCGCAGATCGCCTCGGCCTCGTCGGCGCGGCCCAGCGCGGACAGCGAGGTGGGCATCTTGCTGGTGAACAGCCACCACAGGTCGGGGTGTTGGTCCCAGTCGACGAGCGCGCGGCCACGCCGGCAGAAGTCGATGGTGGCGTCATAGAAGCCGAGGAGCATGCAGGTGTCCATGGCGTGCGCGAGCGACTCCGCACCGGCTCCGAACGGGTCGGTGCCGCGCTCGCGGTGGTACGGGATCGCACCGAGCGCCAGCGACGGTTCGGCGGCGGCCACCAGTTCGTCCGCGCGCCGGTCGTGCAGGAGCCGGCGTTCGGCCACCGGGAGGCGCTGGTAGGCGCCGAGCGCATCGGGGTCGTCGTCGATCGCGTCGCCGGCCACGTAGCGGGTCGCCCGGGCCCGCGACGCCGCCTCCTCCGACAGCATCTCGCCCGACGCCATCTCGTTCGACGCCACCTCGGCCGGTGCGGCTTCGACCGGTACGGCCTCGACGAGTCGGCAGCGGCGGAGCAGGGCGGGCAGGTCCTCGCCGGCGGGCGTGCCCGGCTCCACCCACGGGTCGCGTGGCACCGGTTCGAACAGCCGGGCGGTGCCCTGCACCACCACGGTCAGCACCGCGGGATCCATCCGGCGCAGCAGGACGGCCACGAACTCCTGGTCGGTGGGGTCGGCATGGTCCAGGTCGTCGACGACGAGCGCGCGGGTGCCGGGCCCGTCCGCAGTCAGCAGTTCGTGCAGGAACTCCATGAGCCCGTGCGCGATCCGCAGGGTCCGCCACCGCGAGTAGAACCGGGTGCGCTCCTCGGGCACGGCCAGGGAGGTCAGCGTCTCGCGCGTGGCCGGGACCAGATCGCGCAGTTCCGGTGCGACGGTGAGGAGTTCGACCTCGTGCGCGGCGACCAGCGCCGGGTGGCGGACCAGGGCCTCGGGCACGACGGCCCGCAGCAGGGTGCCGGCCACCGTGTACGGGCCGCGCAGCCTCCGGTGTGCGGCGATCGCGGGCACCAGCAGCGGCGGCAGCGCGAGCGCGGCGCGGCACGCCGCACGGTCGCGTTGCCGTGCTCCGACCAGGACCAGGTGTCGATCGGCGTCCGGTGCGGCGGACCGAGTGGCGGACATGTTCTCCTCCAGGGACGTCAGGACGGGGACGAAGCGGTGGCCGCGGCCCGAACGGCTCGCCGGTTTCGCCGTTCGCGCAGGAACAGGCCGCCTGCCACGACGACTTCGCCGACACTCAGCAGCAGGAACAGCACGCTGTCGGTCAGCCCGGCGGCGCTGTGGGAGCCGTGCTCGGAGAGCCGGGCCAGCACCGTGGCGAACACCCGCACGGCACTGGGCAACAGGCCGAACACCAGCGTGCCCAGGCAGAAGGCGTAGCCGGCGACCATCAGCACCGCGTACCACCGGGCCACCGCCCGGTCGCGCGGATGCCAGGCCTGCGGGTCGAACCGGGCGGGGCGCCCGAGCAGCATGCACCAGCGGTTGGCGAGCAGTTGCCTCGTGGTCGTCTGCAGGTCCACGCAGCCGAGTACGGTGACCACCAGGTAGTACACGTCGGTCTGCAGGAAGAACCAGCACTGCCAGAGCAGCCGCAGCACCGTCAAGTAGGCCAGGGCCAGCGCGAAGGCGCCCACGAGCGGTAACGAACCGTCGCCGCGCCGGGTGACGGCGGCCAGCAGGGTGAGTCCGGCGAGGACGGCGATGTCGGTGAGGATGCCGGCGAGGATGGGCAGGAAGCGCTTGCGGCGCGGTACCGCCACCAGGCCGTCCAGTGCGGTCAGAAACACCAGGTAGTACAGCCGTCGCCCCACCGAGAGCCGGGAGCGCAGACCCAGCCTGCGGCCGGCCAGCGCGTGCGCGGCCTCGTGCAGCAGCACCAGCGGCATCTGGCTGAGGTACATCGACACCATCAGCACCGACATGTAGTGGGTGAAGAAGAGATGGTGGTAGCTCGGCGCGAGTGCGGGCGTGCGCACCATCGCGGCCAACCAGCCGGCGATCAGAGCCAGATAGGCGACCGCGCCGACCGGGGAGAAGATCGCCCGGCCCAGACGGCTCCACCGCACCGGGGCGGGCGGCGGGGTGTCGGGCTCGTCCGCTCCGCGCAGGAATCCCAACTCGCCGAGATCCGCGACGAAGTCCGCGATGTCGACCGTTTCCCCGAAGGTCTCCTGGTACCACTGGGCTGCCTGCGCACAGGTCTGTCCATCGACCAGTCGGCGCAACAGCGCGGCGCCGTCGGCCGGCAGAACGACGAACTCCCCCTCGTCCAGCCGCCCGACGGTCACGTCCTCGCCCTCGGGCAGGAAGGTGAGCGGGTGGAAGGCGAGCGGCTGCTCCGGCACATCCGGTCCTCGGACCTCGCCGGGTTCCACCGCCGCAGGCCTGTCTGGCATGGCTCCTCCGCGCGGAAGACGGACAGTGGGCTGCCGACCGGATCACCCGGCCGGTCACCGGCGGTGGGTTCGGGCGGACCCTGAACCCACCGCCGGCCAGCAATATGACGGACGATCACGCAGGACAGCCGCAGCCGCCGTACAGCGCGCCAACCGCGCTGGTGAGGCGCACGGATCCGGCCTTCCGGATGGCGATCTTCTTCATCTGGTCCACCTCCCTTCCTTGCTCACTTGGAAAGGCCCGGCACTCGGCCCGCATGCCGGTCAAGCGGCCGACAGCGGGACGGGAACCGGGGCGAGGCCCAATTTCTAGCAGCCGATCGGGGCGGACTCGGTGATCCAGAACAGACCGAGAACAGATCGCGAGCAAGCCGAGAACTCCGTGATGAACGCCAAAAGATGACGGCTCCTCGACCCGCGACGGGCCGAGGAGCCATCTGTCCTCTCAGAGGGCGGTTCGTGAGGTGATGGCTGATTTGTCGTCACCTGATGGTCTGGGGTTGAGGCGTCTCGGCTGATCAAGGCAGTCCGGAGTGCCGGCTGGATTGGTGAGTGAGCGCAAGCGGTATCCGAGCGACTGACCTCTGACAGGAGAGCCTGACCGTTTGCCATTCGATCTTGACCACCAGTAGGTTCCTGCCACCTGGTCTTGACCGGTGGCGGGAGGCGGTGGGGGTTGCTGCGGGGGCGTACGGCGATGCCGTGCTGGCGGAGTTCGAGCTCGGCTTCGTGGACGCCGACGGGGTCCGCCGGCTCCCGCTGGGGCAGGGGTGGAACCGGCGGTTCGAGGCGGCCGAGCCGGTGCGGAAGTTCAACTGGGCCAAGGGCGGCCAGGGCTTCGCGGGCTGGTACTTCTCGGCGACGGTGGGCGGCCACGTGGGCTACGAGTCGTGGCTGGAGCGCGACCGGCTGATCCTGCTGGACCGCGATCCGCAGGTGGTCGGGATCGCCTCGCAGCCGTTCTGGCTGCACTGGCACGACGGGAAGCGCCAGCGCCGGTACGCGCCGGACCACTTCGTGCGCCTGGCCAACGGGTGGGGCCGGGTCATGTACGTCCGGGCGGGCGATCGGATCGACCGGCCCGCGGCCGAGGCGTTCGAGGCGACGGAGCGGGCCTGCGCCGCGGCCGACTGGGAGTTCGTCCGCGTCGGTGAGCCGGACCCGGTGCTGATGGGGAACGGGCGCTGGCTCTCGCGCTACCGCCGGCGCCGCCGCCTGCGCCCGCAGGTCGCCGAGCAACGGCACCGCTCGGGCCGGTCCTGCCGGACCGGCCTGAGCGGTCTCCCGATCCGCGGCCCGTGGCGGACCGGCTGTGCCTGCAGGGCATCCTGTTCGTTCTCTACACCGGGATGCGTCTACCAGCCGCTGGGGAGGCTGGGCCACTGGTCGTGGGTCTTGCGAATGCCGGGCGAGTCGCTGATGTAGGTCTCGTCGCCCTGGATGACGCCGTAGGCGCCGCTGTTCTGCCAGTGGAACACGCAGTCAGGGTTGGCCCAGGGCAGCTCGTTGATCAGGTCATTGAGCGCCTTGGTGGTCCCCTGGCCCCAGTCGGTGACGTGCACCTCGGTGCCGCGCCTGAACCCCACTGCGCCGCTCTCGTACACCCACGCGTCCGTGATGCCGTCAGTCCAGTCGTTGGGGAGGCTGGGCCACTGGTCGTGGGTCTTGCGAATGCCGGGCGAGTCGCTGATGTAGGTCTCGTCGCCCTGGATGACGCCGTAGGCGCCGCTGTTGTGCCAGTGGAACACGCAGTCAGGGTTGGCCCAGGGCAGCTCGTTGATCAGGTCATTGAGCGCCTTGGTGGTCCCCTGGCCCCAGTCGGTGACGTGCACCTCGGTGCCGCGCCTGAACCCCACTGCGCCGCTCTTGTATACCCACGCGCCTGTGATGCCGGTCATTCGATCCTGCCCTCTTGTTCTCGAATGCGGTTCTGTACGGCCCTTCCCGGGAGGGGGTCAAGGGGAGACCGCCTTCGATCCGGGCCTCGTGGCGGGCGGGCCTGTCGTCGCACTACAAGCCGACGGTCCCACTCACGTGAAGGGCCGGGGCCGAGAGCGATGTGCGCTCCGCCCCTGAGGCAAGCCTCGCGGAAAGGAGATAGTAAGTGCAAGGACAGTCGTCTGAATGGCCCAGCGGCGAGCAGTGGCGGGCCTGAGAGGGCGGTTCGAGATTTGATGTCCGTTTCGAAGTGAGGCAGGACAGGACTGCTGGTCGCGGGGCTCGGTCGGCTACTGCTTCTTGGTGAAGCTGCCGGCGTCGACTTCGATGAGGACGTCGAGTTTGACGAGGCGTTTCAGCTTGGCGCGAGTGCCTTCGATGTTCTTCGGCAGTGGTTCATGGCCGAGGGCTCCGCAGACGTCACGGGCCCGCAGAGGGCCGGCTGCCTCGTTGAAGAGCGCGATGATGCGGGGGTAGTCCGGGTGCTCGGGCGGGGTGGTCTGGGCCGGGAGGCGGTCGGCGAGGGCGGTCACGGTCCTGCGGGTGATCGCGAGGTGTTCGAGCTGGGTCTCGGCGTCCCGCAGTCGGCCCTGCAGTTCCTGGATCTGGCCGCGGAGGTCGTCGGCCAGGGCCCGGGCGGCGTCTTCTTGGAGGTCGAGCGCGTCGAGGAGGGGCTGGATGCTCACGCCGTCACCTCCTGCGGGTCGCGCCAGGTGGGCGTGTTCGCGCAGGTGAGGCGACGGGCCATGACCTGAGTCATCGCCCAGTAGACGCGGGAGGCGGAGGAGGAGGGTCGGTGCTCGTAGTCCCGGACCAGGCGCCGGTGCAGGACCAGGATCCCGTAGGTCTGCTCGACCCTCCAGCGTTTCGGCTGCGGAACGAACCCCTTGTCCTGCGGGTTGCGCTCGACGATTTCGACGTCGATGCCCAGGCCGGCGCCGTGCGCGGCCACTTGCTTCTTGAAGCCCCGGTCGACCAGGGCCTTGCGGACGGTGCCGCCGGCGTGTTCGGCGACCTGGTCCAGAAGGGCGATGCCCGCGGCGTTGTCGTGCGTGCTCGCGGCCAGGACGATGACGGCGATGACCAGGCCCAACACGTCGACGGCCAGGGCCCGTTTGCGACCAGGCACCCGTTTCGCCGGGTCCAGGCCGGTCGTGGAGGCGGGGACCCCGGCGGCCACATGGACGCTCTGCGTGTCCAGGACCACCAGGGTCGGGTCCTCTAATCGGCGGGCCCGCTCGCGGACCTGGCAGCGCAGGAGTTCGTGGATGACCTGGTCGGTCCCGTCATCGCGCCAGGCTGCGAAGTAGTAGTACGTCGCCGCTCTTCGGCGGGAGGTCGTGCGGCAGGTAGGCCCACTGGCAGCCGGTTCTGCCCTGGTAGAGGATCGAGTTCACGATCTCCCGCATCGCATAAGCGCCCTGATGGCCGCTCACCGACCGATGCCGGTCCTTCCATGCTGTGATGACCGGCTCGATCAACGACCACTGCTCGTCGGATAAGTCGCTTGGGTACGGCTTGCGTTCACTCACGCCGCCACCCCAGCAGAGCAGCGACGCCGAGCGAGCGAACCCCAGTCCACAGTCACACCATCAGGTGACACCAGACCAGTCAAATACTCACAAACCGCCCTCTCAGAACCGGCTCAGCAGTCGCCGGAGAAGCCCCCAGCTCGCATCACCGTCACAAACGTCCGCCAGGCCGCCGGCCCGAAGACCAGCGCGGGCCCGTGCGGATCCTTGCTGTCCCGCACGGGTACGGCGCCCACCAGGCCGGCGCCGACCTCCACGCACGCTTGCTGCCCATTGCTGTGACTGGACTTGAACCACACCGCTGTCGTCAGCTCAACCTTGCTCACAGCTCCCCCTTGTACCGCCCGATGACGACCGGCAGCGCGGCCAGATCGGCTGAACACACCGGCACTACCCAGGGACCGGTGGGAGGTTCGTGATCGTGCGCGGAGCCTGGTCACGTGCGCGGAAGCCGAAGCTGATGAGGGTGACGCTCTCTCCGGCGCTGAGGGGCGTACGGCCGTGCGGCGTGAGCGCGCCGTCGAATACGACGCAGTCACCTGCGGCGAGATCGCATTCGAGGTAGCCGTCGGTGTTGATGAAGACGGTGGTGCTAACCCTGGGCGCACCGGTGGGGCGCTCGTGCTTGAGGCACAGGATCAGGTTGGCCTCGCCGAAGCCGAACTCGTCCACGTGGAAGTCGAGGAACTGCCCTTCCTCCAGGTACGCGATGTAGACGCCGGTGTGCGGCTGCTCAACCTCCAGACCGGTGGACCGCGCTACGACAGCGGCGAGATCGACCTGTCCGGCGAAGCGCTTCGCGGCGTTGCCGACGGCCGCGTTCCACTTGCCGTTGTGGAGGTATCCGTCAGCGGCTACGGCCTTCTCGGCCTCTTCCGCCATAGCGGCGACCAGCTCAGCGGGGAACGACTGATCGCGCAGATGGCGCGGGTGCCCGCGCTGGTGTGCGGTGAGCCCGCGCACAGCATCCCGGAGAGCGGGGAAGTCCGTTGCCCACCGGGCCGGTGTCCGGGCCGTGGTGCGCGACTGGAGCCATGAGGTCCACCGACCACTCCACTGGCTCGGTGTCCCGCCGTCTCCCGCTGATGCCTTGGCGTTGGCCTGGTCGATCAGCAGCGCGACACGGTCGAGTGCGGCCTTGGTGGAGTCGATCAGCTCTGGCTCACCTTTGGCGAGCCGCAGGCTCAGCGCTTCTTCCAGGTGGGCACGGGCCGGAGCGAGGTTGCCCTGCTCCGTGAGGTGCTTGCCGAAGTGCTGGAGGGCGAAGTCGACGAGTTCTGGGTGCTGGCCTCGCGCGGTGTCCAGCGCGCTGCGGTAGAGCGCGTCCGCAGCCTGAATGTCGCCGGCATACCGGTGTGCATCGCCGAGATTGAGCCCGGTGGCGACGACGGCCCGGGTGTTGCCGATGGCTGCGGCCAGATCGAGCGACTGCCGGAGGAACGTACGGGCCTCGCCATGGTTGCCCAGGCTCATCTGGCCGATGCCGATCCACCTGGTCAGGACCCGAGCCCTGGCGAGATCGGCCCCTTCGGGCAAGGCCCGCAGCTACTCGCGGAGTTGGTCGACCGCGGTGGTCAACTCGTCCCGGTCGGTGGGGACCATCCGCAGGCCGGTGTCTTGTGTGATGAGGTGCTGGAGCACTGGACCCTCCCTCGTTCGGTTCTGCTCAGCATGGCACTACAGCTGGTCGGTCTGGTGGCGCAAGTCGGCCAGCAGATCCACCCCGTGCGGGGAGAACTGCCCACTCAGGAGTTCAAGTTCGCGCATGAGGTAGCGGACAGCCGGGGTGGGTGCCCTCGTGCAGGATGTTCTCCGCCAGGAAGAGCGAACGAATTCGCACACACGGGCGAATCCCTCGGGGTGGACCAGCGACAGGCGGTCCAGGGCCTGGGTCAGCGCCGCGCGGCGCTCGTCGGTGTGCTGGACGATCTCGTAGTCCGTCAGGTTGATCTCGCCGGGAAGCTCGGCCTCGAACCAGTCGAAGTTCGCCCCAGCCACGGTCACGTTGTCACTGCGCAGGGAGCGGGCGTGCTCCGCGTAGCGTGTGCCCGACTTCACCAGGCGCTCCATCAGGGCGAACGGCAGAGCGCTCTCCGCGCCCACCTCGCGCAGACGGATCAGGTCCGGGTCCTTCCGGTCGAGGTCGAAGAAGGAGCCGGTGGGGACGCGGGGGGCGATGGCGGTCTTCAATGCGGACTCTCCTTGATTGGGGTGTGTGCGTCGCCGCGCGGCGGGTCGGCTCGGGTGATCATCCGAGCCGACCCGCCCATGCCGTCAACTAACCGGCATCAGTTCGGAACTGCGGTCAGACTTCGGCGTCCACCGGGGCGAAGTCGCCGTCCGGGACCGAGTGGTCCAGGCGGCGCGTCAGGTTGGTGACCTCCTGGTCACCGGGCTTGATGGTGGTGGTGCTCATGTGCCTCTCCCATCGGGGTGGCTCTGCTCGCCCAGGTGCGGGTGAGCAGTCTTGCGGGGTGGTGCGGCCCGGCCCGGCGATGACCCTTTCCACCGGGCTGGGGGCTGTGCGCCCTCGCGCCGGCCGGCCGGCGCGAGGGTTCCGCTGGGCCGTGATCGCGCCACGACCCCTTGGCCCGCCGTGAGAACGGCCAAGAAGCACGGCGGGAGTCTGTGGGCTGGTCAGCGGGTCTGGATGCGCGAATGCGTCTCGTCCGTCGTCCACGGCTTCGACGTGGGTCCGGCGAGCAGGCCGTCACTCCTGGGGCGGGCAGCAGGAGTGCCTCTCTCCGCTAGCCGTGCAGGCGCGTCCACCGCTCCGCCGCCTCTGTGAGCTTCACCCGCTGTGGCAGCGGGTCCTCAGCGGTACGGCTCGCCCAGAACGCGTGGATGGTCCGGGCGAAGACAGCCAGCCGCGCGGGGTCCGCGTCGCGGTAGGCCGGTACGTGCCGGGCCACGTTGTCCGCCTGGCTGGGCGTGTGCCCCGCAGCGATCAGGCGCGGCACCAGCAGGGCGGCGTCCGTCCACTCCGGCCCCGGGCAGGACAGAGCCCAGTCGATCAGCCGGATCCCGGAGCCGGTCACCAGGAGGTTGAACTCCCCCGCGTCGGTGTGGGCCAGGTTGTGGCCGTCCAATGCCCCCTCCTCACCAGAGGGCACGAACCGGGCCAGCCTGTCGCTCAGCGGCTTCTTACTGATCTCGGTCGGCCAGGAGTGACCCGACACGACCGTCAGGGTGTGGACGAGCGGGCGTAGGTCCGGCGAGTCGGGGGCGAGGCTGGGATGCCGGCCCGTGAGTGCGCCGTACCCATACAGCAGCCAGCCCCCGCCTTCGGCTTGCCAGAGCACCGGCGGGGCCAGCGGGGCGCAAGCAGTCACTCGTGCTTCGTGTCGGTAGGTCCACGCCATGGGGCTGTCCGCCGGGGTCGCTTTGACGAAGACGGGGCCGGATCGGGTGTCCAACAGGCTGGCGAAGGCTGACATGACTCCTGCCTCCGCGCTCCGCACGCTGAGCACCGGACCGATGTGCTCCTGAACGACCTCCCTTGCTTCTCTGGGGAGTTGGGCCCATTCGGTTCGCTGTGACGTCACTGATGTTCCTTAGCCTGAACGGGTTCAGCCGGTGCCCCAGTTCGGGGCACCGGCCGGGTGTGCTACGTCAGCCCTACTTGCCCGTGAACGGGCTGTCAGAGCAGTTCGCGTGGCACTGCGAGCAGTTCGCCAACTCGATCTCCGGCCAGAAGTCCGGTTCGAGCAGGAGCCCCAGGTCGGCGATGGCGTCGATGGCGCGGGCCCGCAGTACCTTGCCTCCACCGTGCTTTTCCGGGTCCAGGTAGCCAGGCTTGTGATGCATCATCTTGCCGAACGAGGACATACACCACGTCATGTACGCCTCGGTGTTGAGAACGAAAGCGTGCCAGTAGTCGTCCACCTCCGGCGACGGGCTCAGCGGCCGGTCGCTGGTGGCACAGGCGATCAGGAACGCCGCCATCTGCCCGACCCCCCGCTCCGCGCGCTCCTCGGTCACCTTCGGGTGCTGCGCCCGCATCGTGGTGATGATCAGGGCGCGGACCTCCGGGAGGATGAGGGTGCACGGGTCGATCCCCGCCGACACAGGCGTGACGGTTTCACTCATGGTGCGTACCTCCATGCGTCGAATGGCTGTGAGGTAGACGGTAGGGAGCGGCAGAGGCCGCGTTCCATGAGCTTGCGACTAATTGCGAGTGGGTCACCCGAGAGAGTTGATCGCCGATGTGATCAAAGCGCGGGCCTTCGCCCCGTAGACAGCCATCGCCGATAGCTCGCTGAACGTCCGGGCGTACATGGAGAGCTCGTTGGGTTGCGTCAACCTCAGGTAGCCAGATACGAGTTCGACTGAGGTCTGAACATCGTCGAACATGTAGAAGTCCTCAGCCGGCGATCGGGTGCGTCCGGTCGCCAGAGGGATCACTCCGAGACTGACGCTCGCCAGCGTGCTGATCGTGACCAAGTGCCCGAGCTGGCCGGCCATGACATCCGGGTCACAGACAGCACCTCGCAGAATGCTCTCTTCGATGACCGGAGCGAATGTCCTGCCGCCGGAGAACAGAATGCGCTGACGCTCCATCCGGGAGTCCACCGCCGCCTCAACGTCATCTACCGTGACACGGGAACGTTGTACGGCCCTGAGGACCGCCGTGGTGTATGCGCGGGTCTGGAGCATGCCGGGCACAACTCGGCTGGCATAGACCCGAAACGAACGCGTGCGTTGGTAGAGGTCGAACACCGACTCCTGGGCCTGGCGGAGCCCGGAGCGCTCCATGCGGCGCCACTCGACGTACATGGAATCGACGGCCCGGGAGGCCGTGATCAGTTCGTCCGCCTGCTCGTCCGCGCCACACACATGACACCACGCCCGAATGTCAGCCTCCGACGGCGCGGCCTGCCCATCCTGAATGCGCGACGTTTTGGACGCTTTCCAGCCGCACAGCTCCGAGAGCCTGCGCCCGGTAAGGCCCGCGTCTTTCCGAAGATCTTGGAGACGCACGGCCAGGGCCTTACGGGCGGCGACGACGCTTGATGACGGCGTGTAGGACATGGGTGATGGATCCGGCGCTCAATACCTTCTGCCATGGTTCAGACGCTGTACTTGTCGTGCGGGATTGCCCTTGCCCACACGGTCTCGAACGCTGCAGCACAGAGCTGGGCCGCTGCCGAGTCCTCAGTCAGCTCGCCCCCGAGGGAATCCCCGTCACCGGAAAAGTGCCCCCACCGCACGAGCTTGGCGTCGAACAGCCAGAAGTCGTTACCTGGCAGGCTGATATCGGACGCGTTGCGCCTCGGTAGCCAGCGGACCTGCTCGCCCGCCGCGACGTTGGGGAACGTCACGTCGTACTCATAGCGGATGTACTCGCTCACCGGCTCGGAGACGATCCGCGCTCGCCGGATCTCGACGCCTCGGCCGACCGCCTCGGCGATCACGTCCAGCCAGGGCCGCCACCAGGACGCCCGGTCTTCCGGGACCAGCCTGTGTCCGGACCGCCACGCGTGAAGGGCCGGGTCGTCCTGCATGTAGCCGTCCCGCATTTCCAGGTGTACTGCTGAGTACTGGGCGCGCCTCAGCAGCTCGTCAATCCGTGCCCCGCTCTGCGACATCACAAGCCTCCCTGATCGCCTGCGCAAGCCGTGCAGGCACTCGGACCACGGCCTCATGGTCCGGGATGTTGCCGACCGTGCGGCACTCGGCCTCGGTGTCGTCGTCGGCCTTCCACCCCTGGATCACCAGGTCGTTGTTCTCCTCATCCACCCACACCGTCGGCGAGTCCCCGTCCGGCGAGTCAGGATCCTTTGCGATGAACCGTAGCGACATGCTGGCCCACTCTCCGCATAGGGTTGCGAGATCGTGCAGGGGCATCCATGGTGCCCCTCTGGACCGACTGCTTGTCCGGGGAATCCGATTCTTCGGTGCTGGCCTGCCGAACTGGTAGGAGCAATGCATCACGAGGCTGGGCGGCCGAAAACCGGTGGAACGGCGCCGCCGTGCGCCACTACCGTGCTGCCGAACCACATCGTCCAGCCAAGGACACACCGTTGTACACCCTGTGAGACCTCCCGAGTGCTGATTCGTTGCGCGTCGCGCTTGTGCGCCGCGCTGCTTCTTGCTGCGGACTTCTCACTGGAACCGGTGTACTTCTGTGCTCAAAACCTGGGTGGTCATGCCCACCTGCCTGCCGCTCGTCCTCCGCCGTTGCCACGCGTGCGCGTCCGGGCGCCTTCGGGCAAACGGCAAGTTTCGCGTCAACGCGAACCACAAGGTCCTCGACGCCTGGCTCCTCGCGCTCTGTACCGCGTGTGGGGGCACCGCAAGGCTCACGGTCCTGGAGCGGATGAATGTGCGCTCGATACGACCTGAGCTGCTGGACCGGCTGCATGGCAACGACCCTGGCCTGGCAGCCGAGTTGCTCCAGGATCCGGTCGTGCAGCACCGCAACCGCATGGCCCTCGACTGGGACAACGCCTGGCGCCTCGACACCGGCGGATCAGATCGACTGGACCACGAGGTGATCGACGTCTCGGTCCGCTTTGCGGCACGGATCCCTGTCCGGCCGGTACGACTGATCGCTGAAGGTTGCGGTCTGTCGCGGGCCGAGGTCGAGAGGCTGATCGCGGAGGGGAAGCTCGTTTCGACAGTCCGACTGAGCGGCAAGCTCTCCGGCGACTTCACCTTCACGCTCAAGCGCTGATCCCTCCGGGCCCTTCTCAGGGCCAGGGGACAGGGGCCTGTCCGGCGAGCTCCGCCGGACAGGCCCTCATGCTGGCGAGGTGAGAGCGGGCCGAGCGCCGGCGGCCGCGTCGGCGCCGCCGGGCCCGGCTCGCGGTAGCGGCGCCCGATGGGTGGACCGGACGCCGCTACCGCTCGCCTCAGGCCGGTGAGTTGGCCGCCCGGCCAAGATGCCGGGCGAGGAACCGGGCCGCGCTGTCGGCCTCGAACCTGGGGAACTCGAAGTGCTTGCCCGCGTTGGCGTGCAACGTCTTCTCCTTGGAGGCGAAGGCGTCGAACAGCGCGAGGCCGGCCTCGCGCGGGATGCGCTCGTCGTCCCACTGCATGGCGAACTCGATCGGGATGGTGATCTGCTGCGCCTTCTCGACCAGGGCATCGGGCCACATCAGGCCGAAGACCGCGGCCGTGATCCTGGGCTCGATCGCCACCAGCGGCACCCCGATCGCGGTGCCCATGGCGATGCCGAAGTAGCCGACCGGCCCCTCGGTGCCGATCTCCGGGAGTTCCTGGAGGGCGTCCAGGGTCGCCCGGTACTCGGGCACGGCGAGCTCCGCCAGCCGGGCGTTGTAACGGACGACGATCGGGCCTTCCGGCTCGCCCGCCGCCTGCGCCTTGCGCAGCTCGGCGATCTCCTGCTCGTCGTGCGCGGTACGCGGCCGGTCGCCGTGACCGGGCGCGTCGATGACGGCGACATGGAATCCGCAGCCGGTCACGAGGCGCTGGGCCCGGCCCGCCATCGCCGGATGCTTCTTGTGGGCGCCGCCGCCGTGACCCATCAGGACCAGGGGCGCGCGATCGGCTGCCTTGGAGGCCGGCGACCAGAGGACACCGGGGACGTCACCCACGGTGAAGTCGCGCTCGACCATGCCGTTCGACGACGACTCGGCGGTGAACTGCAGAGAATGCACGGGTGTTGCCTTTCGGGAGTGCCTTGTTGTCGAGGCGCTCCCGGCGACACCTACGTCAATCGCCCGACCGTGACGGCAAGGGGGAGCACCCACATCGATACAGCGTTCATGGGTCTCACCTCCTCGGGCGGTGTCTCGGTCGACTGCAAGCTACCAGCCCGATCGTCATCCCTCCAACTCTTCTCCCCACCACTGATCACAGCTCCAGGCAGGCCCTGGTCGCACCGGCTTGCCACCGCTCGGAATTGCATCGGCAGCGGCCAGGAGCGACTCGGCCACCGCGGTGCGGGCGTAGAGCACCGAGCGGCCGGCGCGGTGGGCGCTGGTCAGGCCCGCGTCGCGCAGGGCCGTCAGGTGCTGGGAGACGGCGGGGGCGGAGAGGCCGGTGCGGCGGGCCAGGTCGGTGGTGGAAGCCGGCGTGTCGAGTTCGGCGAGCAGCAGGGTCTTCGAGCGGCCGAGAACGGCGGCGATGGCGGCGCTGCCGGTGACCGTCCGCACTTCCCAGAGCGAACCCACCCCACGTGCCGGGTAGGCGAGTTGGGGCGGCTCCGGCGGTGTCACCCGGGTAAGCGGAACCGGTCCGCTGAAGGCCGAGGGGATCAGCACCAGCCCGGCACCGGCCGTTGTACGCGACAGCGGGTTGCTCCGACGGCTCAGGCGCAGCACGTTGTCGTCCCACCCCACGGATGCGTGCAGGTCGTTGAGGAGGTGGACCGCGCCGTGCTCGGCGACCTGCCGGGCCCGGTGGAAGACCTCCGCGTCCAGCACCGCGCGGATCCGCGCCCAGTAGGGCGCCAGCGCGAGCTCCCAGTAGGTCTGGATCTCCTCGGTGACCCGGAGCAGGTGGGCGGCCGGCTGGGCGTGCAGTGCTCGCAGGCGTGGACCGAGCGGGCCCTGTTCCTGCCGCAGACGGTCGAGGTCCTGACGGACCCGCTCGGCGGGGGTGGCGAGGATCCCGGTCAGCTCGGCGGCCAGCATCGGGGCCGGTCCCGCCGGTGCCGGGTTGAGGAAGTCGGGGACGTACGCCGCGGGCCGGATCAGCTCGGCGAGCCACCCCTGGTCCAGCCCGGCGGCCACCGCCCGGGGGCGTACCTGGTCGATCCAGCGCTGGTGCACGGGGTGCGCGGCCCCTGAGTTCAGCAGCTTGAAGCTGGTCCCGAGCTCCCACATGGGCGAGACGGCGAAGCGCATCTGCGCCAGGTCGTTCGCCGAGAACGCCAGCTCCGCAGGCACGACGACCACTCCTCGGGAAGCAGGAAGCAGGGGACAGAGAGCAGCGGTCAGAGGTCAGACGACAGCGGACAGCGGACAGCGGACAGAAGGCATGTATCAGGGATCAGCTGACAGAGTCTGGATTCTGTCATTGCTTAATCAATAGCTGTTCCCTCTCCCCCTCGCGATCATCCGATCATGACTTCAGCAGCCATCACGACAGCAACATCCTCGGGTACTTGGCAGCTCGGTGACCTGACCGTCAACCGGATCGGCTTCGGCGCGATGCGCCTGACGCAGTACGGCGAGGCGTTCGCCGAGGACGCGGTGCCGAGTGACCGCGCCGAGGCGATCGAGGTGCTGCGCCGCGCGGTCGAGCTCGGGGTGAACCACATCGACACGGCGTCCTTCTACTTCTCGCCGCTGCGTTCCGCCAACGAGCTGATCAACCGGGCGCTGGCGCCCTACCCGGACGACCTGGTCATCGCCACCAAGGTCGGGCCGAGCCGGAGCCCCTCGGGCGAGTTCCTCCCGCACGCCACGCCCGAGCAGCTACGCGGCCAGGTGGAGGAGAACCTGCGCCAACTCGGCCGCGACCACCTCGACGTGGTGAACCTGCGGATCCTCGGCACCGACTCGATCGCCGAGCGCTTCGGGGCGCTGGCCGAGCTGCGCACGGCCGGGCTGATCCGCCATCTCGGGCTCTCCAACATCCACCCGCACCAGCTCACCGAGGCCCGGGCCATCGCGCCCGTGGTCTGCGTGCAGAACCGCTACGGGCTGGGCATCCGGCCCGACCACGACGACTTCCTGCGCGACTGCGGCCACCAGGGCATCGCCTTCGTGCCGTTCTACTCGATCGCCGGCACCGGCGGCCAGGCGGGCGCGCTGGGCGAAGCCGACGCCGAGGTGCTGGCCGTCGCCCGGGAGCGTGGGGTCAGCACGGCGCAGGTCAGGCTCGCCTGGACGCTGCACCGCGGCCCGCACGTGCTGGCCATCCCGGGCACCGGCAACCCGGATCACCTGGTCGCCAACGTGGCCACCGGGGCGCTGCGCCTCAGCGAGACGGAACTGGCCACCCTGGAGGCCGTGCACCGGCGCGGCGCGTGACCGTCGTCGCCCCCTCCGGACGGCGGCCGCCCAGCGACCTCAGCGCAGCGGCCTCAGCGCAGCGGCCTCAGCGCAGCGGCCTCAGCGCAGCGGCCTCAGCCCAGCGACCTCAGCGCGGTGGGAGTTCGCTGCGGCCGACGTGGCCGTCCAGCCAGTCCTTCAGCGGCTGCGAGGCGCGCAGGAAGGCGGTGACCCGCCGGTAGGGCTCGGACGTCCCCAGCCAGTCGGCGGGCTCCCACTCCTGCCAGGCGATCAGGCCCTTGTTGCGCAGCAGCGCGATCCGCGGATGGTCCTTGGGGTAGCCGCGCGGTGCGGTCTTCAGCGCGTCGCGCCCGGTGACCACGGGGCCGGTCCTGGTGACCCGGGCGATCACCCGCTCCAACTCGGCGCCGGTCACGTCCTCGGCCACTGCGGCTCGGTAGCGCTCCAACTGGTCGGTGGCCAGGTGGTACATGCCGTTGCCGCAGGCCAGTCCGTCGGCGGAGAGCTGGATGTAGCCGCCGACCTCCAGGAAGGCGCCGATATGCGTCTTGTACGGCGTCTTGTCAGCGCTGAACCGGATGTCCCGGTTGGGGCGGAAGATCTTGCCGGAGCCGAACTCCGGCTCCAGCCGGTCGAGCAGCTCCGCCATCGGTTGGCGCACCGCGCGCTCGTAGACCTCCCGGTGCTCGCTCCAGAAGGTCTTCGAGTTGTCGGTCTCCAGACGCTCGTAGAACTCCAGCGCCTCGTCCTGCCAGCCTTCGAAAGTCACCGCCCCAGGCTATCCAACAGGAGCTCGCAGCGGCCCGAGCCCCTCGGCGAAACGGGCAGCGGGTCTCGACGCGGGCTCTCGGCGGAGCCCCGTCCTCCCCTCCCCCGGGAGCGTCGGTCAGTGCCCGCCGCGCGGCATCGAGCAGCCGGTGCCGTCCGGGTAGCCGCCGTGCGCCACGGTCCGGACACCGGTCGGGGTCATCGTCCCCTCCAGGCAGACCGGCGCGAGGTCGACGGTGTAGCCCACGCCCGTCGAGCCGTTCTCCTGGACGCGGAGCTTGCCGGGGGCGTAGCCGAGAGCGGCGAGCCGGCTCTGGGCGTCGCCGGGGACGAAGTCCTGTGCGGTGCGCAGCGGTTCGAGCGCCGCGGCGATCCGCTTGACCTCGGCCAGCCCCTTGCAGCGGTCCTGGCCGAGCAGCGGGAAGGCTTCCTGGAAAGCGTGGTTGTCCGCGTAGTTGGGCGGCGCGTCCCGGTCCGGCCGGTCGGCGGAGCCGGAGGCCGCTGCGGACGGCGAGGCGGACGGCGCGGGGGTCTCACCAGGGCACCGCACGTCGCCCGGCTCAGCCGAGGCGGAAGCCTTCGCAGAGGCCTCCGTGGACGCCGTGGACGCCGTGGACGCCGTGGACGCCGTGGACGTGCCCGTGTCCGCCGCCGTGGTCACCCGCGTCGTCCCGCAGCCCGCCAGCACGAGCGCGGTGAGCGCGGTGACGGACGTGAGCACGGTGAGCATCAGCGGCCTCGCCGCACTGGCCGATCGGCGGGCACCAGGAGTCAGCATGGCCCCGATCCTGCCAGATTGGACACGATCGACCGCTGCGGGGGCCACCGCCGAGCCATCACCGCCTGGCGAACAAATCACTGCCTGACGACACATCGCTGCCGGACCATGGACCGCCGCCCGACCATGGATCGCCGCCTGACCATGGGTCAGCTCTTGACGACCGGCTCCAGGTACAGCGTGTCCGTGCCGCCGGCGTCCGCACCTGCGGCGAGCTCGTCGCCCGGCCAGTTCATCTTGACCGAGTGGGTCTCCCCGGGCGGGGTGATCGTCATGGTGGTCACCTTGGTGCCGGGGTGGCCCTTGGGGCTGGGGCGGTACGAGATGGTGAACATGCTGCCCTCCCCCTTGGCGAGGGTGACGGTGCCCGGCTGCTTGAAACCGCGCGGCACCTCGGTGGTCTTGCCGCCGATGGCCAGGTCGACCCCCGCGAAGCCGTACAGGGAGCAGGTGTCGCCCTTGTTGACGAGGGTGACGGTGACCGACAGGTTGCCGTCCGCCGCCGGCGCGGGGCTGCCCGCCGAGACGTCGGGGATCAGGTTGCTCGTGGTGCAGGCGGCGGGGGTCTTGGCGCCCGTGCCGCCCGAGGACGGGGCCTTGGTCCCGGCGCCGCCCGAGGACGAGCCCGTGGTGCCGGTGGCGGTGCCGGTGGCGGACGAGCCGCCTCCGGTACCGCCCGAAGCCTTGCCCGTGCTCGGCGCCGACGCCGTCTGGCCACCGTTCGAACTGGCGGAGACGGTCACGTCGTCCTGACAGGCCGTCATGCCGAGCCCTGCCACGACCACGACCGCACTTGCCGCCAGGGCACGCTGAACACGCATCTGAAGATCTCCCGTGAGTGGTGGTGGACCGCAGCTCCCCGCCGCGAACAACCAGAAGACTTCCACGCGCCGTCAGAGACCGTCCAGCCATGAACGCCCCCCGGGACAGAGCCGTGACGGTGTCCCGGTTCTGTCCCAAAGCGCCAGGTCACGCGCCCTCGACGGCCCCGATTCCGTCTCCCGCCCCAACCTCGCTCGGCTCAACGCCCCCGCACCACGGTCAACGCCCGCACCGGACGGAGCGTTCCCGCACGCGCAGGGCGGCGCGCCGCTGGGTAGTCATCTCCGAGCACGGGGGCCAGACCTGATCACGAGGAGTCGCAGTGTTCACCACCCGACCCACCCTGCAGGGCACCTTCGGCATGGCGGCCTCGTCCCACTGGCTGGCCACGGCCGCGGCGATGGCGGTGCTGGAGGACGGCGGCAACGCCTTCGACGCCGCCGTGGCCGCGGGCTTCACGCTGCAGGTCGTCGAGCCGCACTTGAACGGCCCGGCCGGCGAGGTGCCCATCATCCTCGCCCCGGCCGGCGGTCGACCGCAGGTGCTGTGCGGACAGGGCGGGGCGCCGGCCGGGGCCACCATCGAGCACTACACCTCGCTCGGGCTGACGGACGTGCCCGGCACCGGACCGCTGGCCGCCGCCGTCCCCGGCGCGTTCGACGCCTGGCTGCTGCTGCTCCGCGACCACGGCACCAAGCACCTGTCCGAGGTGCTGCGTTACGCCATCGGCTATGCGACGGACGGGCACCCGGCGGTGCCGGCCGTCGGGGCGGCGGTCGCGGCGGTGCGCGAGCAGTTCGAGACGCACTGGCCCAGCTCCGCCGCGCTCTACCTGCCGGACGGCCGCCCGCCCGCGCCCGGGGCACTGCTGCGCAATCCCGCACTCGCCGCCACCTGGCGGCGGTTGCTGGCCGAGGCGGAGGCCGCCGGGGCCGGGCGCGAACAGCAGATCGACGCGGCGCGGCGGGTCTGGGGGCAGGGGTTCATCGCGGCGGCGCTGGCCGAGTTCGCCGCGCGCCCGGCGATGGACACCTCCGGCGAACCGCACGCGGGGGTGCTCAGCGGCGCCGACCTCGCCGCCTTCGAGGCGACGTACGAGGAGCCGGTGAGCTACGAATGGCGCGGCTGGACGGTCTGCAAGCCGGGGCCGTGGAGCCAGGGCCCGGTCTTCCTCCAGCAACTCGCCCTGTTGCCCCATGAGTTCGGGCAGGGCAGCGGATCCCCGGCCTACGGGGACGCCGCGTTCGTGCACACCCTGATCGAGGGCGGCAAGCTGGCGATGGCCGACCGGGAGGCCTGGTACGGGGACAACGCCGGGCCTGCCGAGGTCACCGTGGCCGAGCTGCTCGACCCCGCCTACAGCGTCGAACGCCGGTCGCTGATCGGTGAGTTCGCCTCGGCCGAGCTGCGCCCTGGCCGCCCCGGCGGCCGACTGCCCCGGCTCGGCCGGCGCGCCCTCGACGCGCCCCGCCTCGGCGGGTCGGCGACAGCACCCGGCACCGGTGAACCGACCGTCAGCCAACCGAGCATCGGCGAGCCCAGCATCGCCGCCGACGGTGCCACCAAGGGCGACACCTGCCACCTGGACGTGGTCGACCGCTGGGGCAACATGGTCTCGGCCACGCCCAGCGGCGGCTGGCTGCAGTCCAGTCCCGTCGTCCCGCAGCTCGGCTTCCCGCTCGGGACCCGCCTGCAGATGGCCCAGCTCGAACCGGGGCTTCCCAACTCCCTCTCCCCCGGCCGCCGTCCGCGCACCACGCTGTCCCCCTCGCTGGCGCTGCGCGACGGCGAGCCGGTGCTGGCCTTCGGCACCCCGGGAGGCGACGCCCAGGACCAGTGGAGCCTGCACTTCTTCCTCGCCGTCGCCCTGCGCGCCCCGGTGCGCGGCGGCCTCGACCTGCAGGGCGCGATCGATGCCCCGAACTGGCACCAGGAGAGCTTCCCGTCCTCGTTCCACCCGCACGCCATGCATCCGGCCCGGGTCACCGTCGAAGCCCGGATCGGCGACGACGTCATCGCCGAACTGCGCCGCCGCAGGCACCGGGTGCAGGTCGCCGGGGCATGGAGCGAGGGCAGGCTCTGCGCGGTGGCCCGCGATCCGCGGACCGGGATCCTGTCCGCCGCGGCGAACCCGCGCGGCATGCAGGGCTACGCGGCCGGGCGGTAAGGGCTGTCCGGTCGGCAAGGCCCGTCCGGACGGTAAGGCCCGTCTGGCCGGTAAGGGCTGTCCGGCCAGTAAGGGCTGTCCGGCCAGTCGCCACGACACCGGGGGGAGTGTGGAACCCGGCGGGAGTGTTAAGTTAGGTAAGCCTAACTACTCATCCCGGGGGGATCCCATGACAGAGCAGCCGACCCGCAGAGCACCACGCGCCCGCGAGGCCCAGGTACTGCGCACCGAGCGGATCACGCCGCACATGGTGCGCCTGGTCCTCGGGGGCGCGGGGCTCGACGACTTCGACGCCACCGAGTTCACCGACCACTACATCAAGGTGCTCTTCGCCCCCGCGGGCGTGAGCTACCCGCAGCCCTTCGACCTGGCGCGGATCCGCGAGGAGTTCGCGCGCGAGCAGTGGCCGGTCACCCGGACCTACACGGTGCGGGCCTGGGACCCGGCGCTGCGCGAACTGACCGTCGACTTCGTGGTGCACGGCGACGAGGGCCTGGCGGGGCCGTGGGCGGCGAAGGCGCAGCCCGGCGAGACGGTGCTGTTCCAGGGCCCCGGCGGCGGCTACGCGCCGGAGTCCGACGCCGACTGGCACCTGCTCGCGGGCGACGAGAGCGCCCTGCCCGCGATCGCGGCGGCGCTGGAGCGGATGCCGGCCGGCGCCGTGGTGCACGCCTTCGTCGAGGTCTCGGACCCGGCGGAGGAGCAGAAGATCGTCTCGCCGGCCGCCGTCGAACTCACCTGGCTGCACCGCGGCGAGCGCCCGGTGGGCGAGGCACTCGTCGAGGCGGTGCGCGCGCTGGAGTTCCCCGCCGGCACGGTGTCGGCCTTCGTGCACGGCGAGGCAGGCTTCGTGAAGGAGCTGCGGCGCCAGTTGCGCGTGGAGCAGGGCGTCCCGCGCGAGCGGCTGTCGATCTCGGGCTACTGGCGGTTCGGCCAGAGCGACGAGGCCTGGCGGGCGGCCAAGCGCGACTGGAACGCCCAGGTGGAGGCGGAACAGGAGCAGACCGGCTGACCCTGGGCCCCACCAGCCCCGCCAGCCGCCCGGGCGGGGCCGGCCGCCGCCTCGGCCCCGCCCGCCCCGGCACCGCACGCTCAGCCACCCGGGGCACGGCGGCCGACGGGCGGGCGGGTCACGGGGCGGCGGGCGGCCGGGGCGGCTAGCTTGCCGGTGGATCGCACCGATGCCACCGGGAGCAGCAGCATGACGACTCCGCCCCACCCCGCACCGACGCAGGTGCGCGCCGGACAGGTGCTGCGCAACCCGAAGGTCTGGTACTTCCCCGGCGGCATCGTCGCCCTGCTGTCGCTGCTGCTGTCGCTGCTCTACCTGGGCGGTGTGGCGGACCCGAACGGCAACCTGCACCGGCTGCCCATCGGCCTGGTCAACGCCGACCGCGGCGCGCCCCTGCCCGGCCACCCGGCGAACCTCGGCGCCCAGCTCACCGCCGGGATCGCCGGTGCTCCCGACCCGAAGGAGCAGGTCTCCTGGCGGGTGCTGGACCCGGCGGGCGCCCAGCAGCAGCTGGCCTCGGGAAAGCTGGACGGCGTCCTGGAGGTCCCCGACGGCTTCACCACGGCGGTGACCGGGCTCGGCGCCACCGGGCCCCAGCCGCCCGCGCGCCCCACCGTGAAAGTGCTGACCAACCCCGGGGTGGGCAGCCTGGCCTCCTCGCTGGCCAGCTCGATCGCCCAGACGGCCGCCCACCAGGCCTCGCTCCAGCTCGGCGCCTCGCTGACGGCCGCCGCCTCATCGCCCCCGAGCGGCCCCGGCGGCGCACCGAACGGAACGCAGAGCGGCGCGCAGAGCGGAACCCAGAGCGGCGCGGCGCGTCTGCTGCTCGCCGACCCGATCACCGTCGTGGTCCAGGTCGGCCACCCGATCGGCTCCCACAGCGGGCTGGGCCTGACCGCGTTCTACTACACCCTGCTGCTGGTGCTCTCCGGCTTCCTCGGCGCCAACATCATCAGCAACGGCATCGACGTCGGCCTCGGCTACGCCGACAGCGAGCTCGGCCCCTGGCACACCCGCCGCCCGGTGGTGCCGATCAACCGCACCCAGACGCTGCTCGCCAAGTGGGGCATGTCGGTGGGGCTCGCCGTGGTGACCTCCTCGCTGGTGATGGTCGGCGGCATCGCGATCATCGGCATCGACGCCTCGCACCTCCCGCTGCTCTGGGTCTTCTCGTTCTGCGCGACCTCGGCGGTGGCTCTGGGCGTGCAGGCCATCAACGCCGCGTTCGGCGGTATCGGACAGCTCGTCAGCATGTTCGTCTTCGTCGCGGTCGCCCTGCCCTCCTCCGGGGCGACGATCCCGCTGCAGGCGCTGCCGACCTTCTACCGCTGGCTGGCCGTCTTCGAGCCGATGCGCCAACTCAGCGACGGCACCCGGGCGATCCTCTACTTCGACGCCCGCGCCGACGCCGGACTCGTCCGCGCCTGGGTGATGATCGCCATCGCTGTGGTGCTGGCGCTGGTCTTCGGACTGGCCGTCACCCGCTACTACGACCGCAAGGGCCTGCACCGGATGGTCCCGACGATCGCCTGAGCCCAGCCGTTCGCCGCGCCGACCCCAGCCGTTCGCCGCACCACACCGACCCCAGCCGTCCGCCGCGCCGCGCCGCGCCGCGCCACACCGACCCCGGCCGTTCGCCGCACCACACCGACCCCAGCCGTCCGCCACACCGACCCCGGGCAGGCGGAAATTCGCTGCCGATCCGGACTGCGCCGGTCTACCGTGCGCCCCATGGACGACACCGATCTCCCGCCGCGCCTGACCCGGCTCACCTTCCACGGCCCGCTCTCCGAGGCCCGTGCCGCACAGCTGACCAGCAGGCTGAGCCGGGCCGCGCCCGCAACCGTCCTGGACATCGGCTGCGGCTGGGGCGAGTTGATGCTCCGCGTCCTCGCAGCGACCCCCGGTGCCACCGGCCTCGGCCTCGATCTCAACGCCGCCGACCTCGCCCGCGGACGCGAGAACGCCCGGGCCCGCGGGCTGGCCGACCGCGTCCGGTTCGCCGAGGAGTCGGCGGTCGGCACCGCGCGCGAACCCGCCGACCTGGTGCTCTGCCTGGGCGCGAGCCACGCGCTCAGCGAGGCCGAGGCGCCGCACCACACCGTCGCGGCCCTGCACGCGCTGCGCCGGCTGGTCAGGCCGGGCGGGCGGGTGGTGCTCGGCGAGGGCTTCTGGCAGCGGCCGCCGACGGAGGCCGAACTCGCCGCCATGTGGCCGGGAGCCACCGCCGGCGAGCAGTACGACCTGGCCGGACTCGTCGACCTCGCCGTCGCCGCCGGGTTCCGCCCCTCCTGGATCGAGACGGCCGATGCCGACGAGTGGGAGGAGTTCGAGTCCGGCTACCAGTGCGACGTGGAGGAGTGGCTGGCCGCCAACGACACCCACCCGCTCGCCGCCGAGACCCGGGAGAGGGTCGACCGGCACCGGTCGACCTGGCTGCGCGGCTACCGAGGTGTGCTGGGCCTCGCGTATCTCACCCTGGTGCCGGTGGCCTGACCGGCCGCACGGGGGGCCGTCCCAGCAGGTCGCACACGCCAACAACGGGTACCACCTGGCGCAGGGCACCACGGGCCAGGCCGACACCGACACCGGCACCGGCACCGGCACCGGCACCGCCCTGATCAACGCCTCCTGCGCGCTCTGGAACGACGAACGGCGCCCGGCCGGGGAGAACCCGGCCGAGCGCCGTCACGCGTGCGGACCTCGGCTGTCAGGAGTCGAAGCGGAGCAGCGTGCTCGGCTCCCAGTACATGCCGTCGTCCTCGGTACTGACGTATCCGGGAGCGACGACCAGGCCCCGGATCTCCGTTCCTCCGAGCCCGTAGATCTTGCAGCTCTCCGGTGGCGCCTCGTACAACCCGCCCGAGTACCGGGCAAGCTCCTCGGTCGTGAGACCGAAGATGTTGAAGTGCTCATAGACGTCGCAGCCGAGGCTCAGGTACTGGACGGGGCCGAACAGGATCTCCATCCGCGACGCGCCGCCCATCCCCTTGTCGCTGCGGAAGAGCAGCTGTTGATGGGACGCCACATACCGGGCCAGCACGAACTCCCGGCCGGTCTCCCAGATCAGTTCCATCGCTCGGTCCCCAAACGTGTGGTCGATGTCTCCATCGGTCGGTTCCTAGAAGGGATTCTGCAGTGCGGCTCCGTCCTCGAAGAAGCTGAGTCGCGACAGCAGACCGGCCGCCCGCAGCTGGCTGACCTCCCAGGCCACCGGCCCACCGCGGTCCTGGTCCCCGTAATCGGCCAGGATGGTGATCCGGTCCTTCAACGAGGCTCCTGAGTCCAGTCCCAGGCGATCGGCTGACAGTCCGTCCATGTAGAAGTCGAACGTGGTGGTGGGATTGGCGCCCTGCGCCCGCTTGATCGCCTCCGTGAGTTCCGTCTTCCAGTCCAGCCCCGGGTCCATCAGATGCCGGGCACCCGAGTCCGTGGCCCGCTTGATGAGGCCGCGGGAGAGCCCCAGAGCGATCCGCTCCGTCGGCTTGCCGGCGACCTCCTTGCCGACCGCAGCGAGCCCTTGGGCCGCGAGCTCCGCCCCCTCGCCTTCGAGTCCGCCCCAGGGCGTGACCATCCCGGCCAGGCTGCCGGCGCGGAACGCCGGGTCGCAGGCGTTGCCCGGGAAGTTCGGGTCCAGCTGCGACATCAGACCGAAGGTCGTGCTGTCCAGGAAGCCGGCGCTGAAGTCGCCGCCCTTCTGGATCGCCTGGTCGGTGGCGCGCTCCAGGTTCTGGGAGGCCGCGGCGGCCAGCGGTGAGGTCTGGGCCGTCTTGGCGTCCTCGTCGGCGCACTTGCCCTTGTCGCCGTCGAGGCCCCAGTGGATGGTGACGAGGTCGGTGAGCCAGGCCTTGGCGCTGCACTGCCCGCTGGGGTCGACCAGGTCGGTCGGCGCGTCCGCCGCGTAGACGTAGGCGGAGCCGTACGAGGAGGCCGCGGCGGTGGGCAGCGGGTCGCGGCCGGTGAACCGTCCGGTGGACGGGTCGTAGTCGCGGGCCCGGTTGTCCTGCTTGCCGGTCAGGGTCGGGTCGTTGTCCTGCCCGGCGAAGCCGAACGGGCTGACCGGCGCATTGGCGGCGACGGCCGTGGTGCTCTGCTGGCCGAAGGCGTCGTAGGACATCCGGCTCTGCTGGGCGCCGTTCGCGTCCGTCAGGTCGGTGATGGAGCCGAGCCAGTCGTGGTGGTCGTAGGAGGTGGCGCCGCTGGTGCGCTGCGACTGGGGCAGGCCGAGCGGGTCGTAGGTGTAGTCGCCGGTGACGGCACCGGTCGCGTTGGTCTCGGTGGCGAGTTGCGGCAGCGCGTTGTTGATGTCCCAGAGGGCGGTGCGCACCGTGCTGCCACCGGAGCTGGTGGTGACGCGGTTGCCCTGGGCGTCGTTGGTGAAGGTGTAGCCGACCCCGGCCTGGACGGCGGCGATCGGGTGGTTGCTGAAGTCGTAGCTGACGGTGCTCGCCGAGGAGCCGTTGCCGGTGTAGTTGCCGTCGGCGTCGTAGGTGTAGTTCTGGCGGACGAACCCGCTGGCGGACGTGGTCAGTTCGTCGGCCGCGTCGTAGCTGTAGCTGGTGGTCCGGGTGCCGTTGACCATGGTCTTGCGGTTGCCGACACCGTCGTAGGTGTAGCCGGCGGTGCCGCTCGCCGTGGTGGCGGAGGTGACCCGGCCGTCCTGGTCGTAGCCGTAGGTCTGCTGGGGCGTGGTGATGCCCAGCCGGCTGACGCCGACCGTGGTGGGCTGGCCCGCGGCGTCGCGGGTCAGCTGCCAGGAGTCGAGCGTGCTGCCGCCCTTGGTGCTGCCGATGCTGCTGAGCCGGCCGTCGGCGTCGTAACCGCGGGACTCCACATAGCCGTTGGAGCTGGGCAGCGTGGTGCTGGTGAGGTGCCCGGCCGGGTCGTAGGCGTAGGTGGTGCTGGTGCCGTCGGCGGTCAGCTGGGTCTCGCGGCGCTCACCGTCGTAGGCGTAGCCGATCTTCTCACCGTCAGGGTACTGACGGAGCGTCAGATTGCCGTCGGCGTCGTAGGTGTAGCCGAAGCCACTGCCGCCGCCGGGGGCGCTGACCGAGGTCAGCCGGCCCGCCGCGTCGTAGCCGAAGGTCCGGGTGCCGGTGGCGTCGGTGACGGTGGCGGGGCGACCGGCCTTGTCGTACGTCTGGGAGACGGCCGGGGTGTTGTCGCTGTAGCTGGTGCCCGTCGGCAGGCCGCGCGGGTCGTAGCCGGTGGTGGCCGTGGCGCCGCGGGCGTTGACGGTCGTGGTGGTGTGGCCGTCCGGGTCGTAGCCGTAGGCCACCTGGTGGCCGAGCGGGTCGGTCACCGTGCTCGGACGGTGCAGTGCGTCGTAACCGTAGCCGGTCACATGGCCGTTGGCGTCGGTCCGGCTGGTCCGCTCGCCGAGGCCGTTCCAGGCGTTGGTGGTCACCGCGTTGGCCGGGTCGGTCACGGTGGTGACCTGGCCCAGGGCGTTGTACGCGGTGCTGGTGGTGCGGCCGAGCGGGTCGGTCACCGAGGTCGGCCGGCCCAGCGCGTCGAAGGCGGTGCTGGTGGTGTTGCCCAGCGGGTCCTTGACGCCGGTGGCGTGGCCGGCCGCGTCGTAGCCGTAACTGGTGGTGTAGGTGGCCGCGGTGGCGCCGGTGACGTTGCCGCGCGGGTCGACCGCGGTGGCGAGCCGGCCGTCGGCGTCGTACGTCCAGGTGGTCCGGTCGCCCTCCGCGGTGGTCTGGCTGAGCCGGTTGCCGGCCGCGTCGTAGGTGTAGCTCGTGGTCTTGCCGAGCGGGTCGGTGGTGCTGGTCAGCCGGCCCGCCGTGTCGAAGCCGTAGGAGGTCTTCGCCGTGGTCGGGTCGGTGACGCTCAGCGCGTGGCCGGTGGCGTCGTAGGACGTGGTGGTGACGTTGCCCAGCGGGTCGGTGACGGTGACCGGGCGGTTGACCGCGTCGTAGGCGGTGGCGGTGACCGCGCCGGTCGGGTCGGTCGCCGCGGTCTGGTTGCCGTTGGCGTCGTAGCCGTAGGACCAGGTGTAGCTCGCGGCCGTGGCACCGGCCGCGTTGCCGCGGGCCGTCACCAGGGTGGTGCGGTGGTTGTCGTGGTCGTAGCCGTAGGTGGTCCGGTTCCCGAGCGCGTCGGTGTCGGAGGTGACGTCGCCGGCCGAGTCGTAGGACGTGGTGGTGGTGTTGCCTGCCGGGTCCTTGACGGTGGTGCGGTGGCCGGCCGCGTCGTAGCCGTAGCTCGTGGTGTTGCCGAGCGCGTCCTTGGCGCTGACCAGGTTGCGGTCCGCGTCGTAGCCGTAGCCGGTGGTGTTGCCGAGCGGGTCGGTGACCGAGGTGGTCAGGTCGCCCGCGTCGTAGCCGTAGCTGGTGGTGTACGCCGCGGGGTTGGCGCCCGCCGCGTTGCCGCGCGGGTCGGTGACGGTGGCGACCCGGCCGTACGCGTCGTAGGTGTAGGTGGTCTTCTCACCGAGCGGCGTGCTGATCGAGGTGCGGTTGCCCGCGCCGTCGTACCCGTTGGTCGTCACCTGGCCGCGCGGGTCGGTGACGGTGGCCACGGCGCCGAGCGCGGTGTAGGTGTAGGCGTTGGTGGCGCCGGTCGGATCGGTGCTGGAGGCCAGCTGTCCGTGGCTGTTGTAGGTGTGCGTGGTGCTGTTGCCGAGCCCGTCCTTGTACGAGGTCACGTGGTTGGCGCCGTCGTAGGTCCAGGTCTCGGTGATCGGCACCGAGGACGGGGCGGTGCGGGTCAGCACGTTGCCGTTGGCGTCGAAGGTGGAGGTGGTGGTGTTGCCGTTCGGGTCGGTCAGCGAGGTGCGGTTGAAGGAGGCGTCGTAGCCGTACTTGGTGGTCTTCCCGTACGGGTCCGACTCCCAGCTGATCACGCCGCGCACGTACGCGTGGGTCCAGATGCCGCCGTCGGGCGAGGTGACGTAAGTGGTGCCCGGGTTGGCGGTGTCGTAGCCGAAGGTCGTCCGGCCGCCCAGCGCGTCGGTCTGGCCGATCACCCGGCCCGAGCTGTCGTAGCTGTTGCTGGTCACGACGTGGCCCAGCGGGTCGGTGACGCTGGTGAGCAGACCGCTGGTGGCGTCATAGCCGTAGCTGGTGGTCTGGCCGCGCAGGTCCTGCACGCCGGTGAGCCGGCCGCCGGTGTAGCTGTAGGTGATGGTGCGCTGGCCGGGCAGGGTCGCCGTGGTCAGCAGCGAGCCGGTGTAGCCGAAGGCGACGGTGTGTCCGGCGGCGTCGGTGAGCCCGGTGAGCTGGTTGCCCGTGTAGCCGAAGCTCAGCCCGACGCCGTAGGGGTCGAGCATGCCGGTGAGCCGGCCACTCGCGTCGAAGAGCAGCGTGTGCTGGTCGGTGGCGGTCAACTGGTAGCCGCCGGCGGTCTTCTGCAGCTTGGACCGGGTGTAGGGGCGGGTGTTCTGCAGCGAACCGTCGCTCTGCACGGTGTAGTCGGTCTGCGAGCCGTTCTCCGAGATGAAGCTGACCACCGACTGGCCCACCAGCAGCGAGGCCGAGTAGGGGAACACCCAGCCGGGGCCGAACACCCCGGTGGCAGCGTTGTCCGAGGTGTAGGTCCGGGTCAGCTGGAACGGCGTGCCGGGCGCGGCGAGTGCGGCGTCCGTGGCGTTCTCGCCGAAGGCACCGGTGGCGGTGTTGACCGGGTCACCGCAGGACTTGTTCAGATCGGGCGCCATGCTGGAGCTGTCGGGCGAACCCGGGCAGCCCAGCGCGGCGTTCGCGGGGATGCCGACGATCGGCACCGGCGGCACGGAGACCGAGGTCAGCCGGTCCGTGGTGCCGTCCTGATAGGAGTACACGACGACCGCGTAGTAGTTGACGCCCGCCACCAGCTGCGGCTGGATCGCGCAGTAGCCGGTCGACTTGTAGAGCATCCACGGCTGAAAGTCCATCTGGACGTTGTCCGAGGACCGGTAGAGATAGACGGAGACCGCTCCCAGCCCTCCCTGGGTGCCGATCTTGGCGGGCGGGTTCTGGGTGAAGTCCCAGGTCACGCACCAGGACAGCAGGGTGTTGCCGGCCTGGATGTTGTCCGTGTAGGGGTGCAGGTTGGAGATGTACGGGTTGCTGGTCGCGTCGGCCGGCTGGGCCGCCCGGCTCATCGACTTGGCCGGCCCGGTCGGGTGCGGGGCCGCGGGCAGCCCCTGCGGGAGCGGGCCCTGGTGCTTCTGGTAGCCGGGGCCGGTCGGCTGGGGCACGCTGCCGGCCGGCGGGGCCGGGACGGGGTCGGGTGCCTGGTTCAGCTTGGCGGCCTGCTGCCGTTTCTGGTCCAGTGTCAGTGGCTTGGGTGCCACCGCGGCCTTCGGCGGGGTGCCGCCGCCCGTCGCGGCCTGGCGGCCATGGCTCGCCGTGGACAGGGAGCGGTCGGCCGTCCCGGCCCAGGCGGCCGGGACCCCCGCCGCGGAGACGAGGACCAGTAAGAGGACGGATACGAGCAACCGGCGGATGCGGTCGGTCACGCTGTCATTCCCTTCGATCGAGGCGGGCGCCGACTACCGGCACCCTTGGGCTTGCTGACTGTGCGTCAGGCGAAGCGGACGGGGTTGGTGCCGATCACGTGCCACACCCTCGGCGCCGCCTGCTGCGCGACACCGCCGGTCGCGGTGCCGGTCGTCTTGGCGGCTCCGGTCGGGGCGGTGCTGAACACCGGGCTGTCGGCCTGGCCGTTCGGGTCGGTGATGGTCAGCCCCGCTAGCTGCGGCGCATTGGCCCGCACGGTGTTGCCGTGCCCGTTGTCCGCCGTGACGGAGACCGGGACCCACTGGAACCCGCTGCCGGAGGCCGGGAGTTGGGCGGTATCCGCGCACCAGGAGTACTCACCGGCGCTGCCGGCGTAGTTGCCGCTCGCCGTGTAGGCGATGGACCAGTCGCTGATCGGGTCCGGCTGGCTGCCGGGCGTGGTGGAGACCTTCTGGTAGTGGATCTGGCCGCCCACCGTGGCGGTGTTCGGTCCGGCGAACTGCCACAGCACGCAGTCCATCGGCGCCGAGGAGGCGGGGTCGGTGGTCGACCAGACGCCGAGGCCGGTCAGGCCGAGCGACTGCCCGGCGGTGATGCTGACGCCCCGCACGATGTGGTTGTCGTCGCTGCCGCCGTTGGCGCCGGTGAAGGCGGGCACGACGTTGGGCGGCAACTGCACCGCGGTGTCGATCACCTGGGTGCCGTCCAGCTGGACCACCAGGTGGCCGGCCGTGGTGTAGTCCACGGTCACGGCGTGGGTGGTGGCGCGCAGCGAGGCGATGGCGGTGTTGCTCGCGGTGTAGAGCAGGTTGCCGGTGGCGCCGCTGGTGGAGGCGGTGACGGCGACGAAGTTGGCCGAGTTCAGCTGGGCGTTGTTGTCGGTGGCCAGCGCGAGGGCGACACCCGAAAGGCCTTGGAAGCCGAGCCCGTTGCCGGGGGCGCCGAGGCTGGTGGGCGTGGCGGCGGCCGGGTCGAGCAGGGCGAAGGTGAGGCCGTCGGCGCCGGAGCCGCCGTCGATCTCGGTGGTGAAGGCCGCGTGCAGCCCGGCGGAGGGCACGGCCGTCGGGTAGACGGCTGACCCGGCACCGTAGCCGCCGCCGGCCTTGGTGAGCACCAGGTCGGAGCCGTTCAGGGTGGCGGAGCCGTTGCGGGTCCAGGAGGCGTCGGTGGGGGCCGGCAGCGCCTGGCCGTCCGGGGTGGCGGCGGCGCCGGTGCCGGTGAGCGGCACGGTGACGGTGCTGCCGCTGGTGGTGATCAGCACGGTGCCGCTCTGCGCACCGGTGGCGGCCGGGTTGAAGGTGACGGGCACCTGCACGCTGGCGCCGGGCGCCACCGTGGTGCCCACGGCCGGCAGGCTCGCGGTGAACGGCTGGGCGGGTGTGCTGACGGAGGTGATCGTGGTCGGTGCCGTGCCACTGTTGGTCAGCTGGAGCTGGAGGCTCTTCGTGTTGCCGATCGGCAGGGCGCCGAAGGCCAGGCCGCCCTGGGCCGGGGTCAGCGTCGCGGTGCCGCTCGCGGCGCCGTCGGTCAGCACGGTCAGGGTGCTGCCCGGGGCGGCGGTGCCGTCGCCCTCGGCCTGGCTGGCGACGGTGAAGCTGGTGGTCGCCTCGGCGACCGTGGTGGGCATCATCAGGGACAGGTCGGTGGTGACCGACTGGCCGTCGGCGAGCGGGGTGTCGAGTGCCGCCGAGTCGAGCCAGACCGTCGAGTCGGTGCTCGCGCGCACCGGCTGCGGAACGAGGTCGTTCTCCTTCGACCAGGTCTGGAAGCGGATGTTCTGGGTGGTCATCCCGGTGCCGAGGACACCCAGGGTGGGGGTGAAGTGCTGGTAGGCCGCGCCGGTGTGGTTGGTGACGGTGACGTGCAGCTCGAATCCCATGCTGCCGGCGGCGAAGCCCGTGTGGACCAGGGCGAGGCCGATCTCGGGCGTCCCGTTGTGGACCGGCGAGCCGGTGGCCGCGGCAGCGGCTCGGGCCGGGGTCGGGGCGGTCACGGCGCCGGCGAGCGTGAGGGCCGCCAAGCCGGCCGCGCCGGTGGCGAGGACCGGGCGCAGGGCGTGCCAGGTTTTCATGGGAGTTCCCCCAGGGGTGTGTAGGAGTGGTCGGGACCCGAGCGGGCCCGGGGTGCCGTGTCGCCGGTCGGCGAAGCCGGACCGGCATCTGACGCTTCGTCAGGAGCGTTGACAGGGCAGAACCGCCGAGCCCCGGCCGGGTGCGGCCGGGGCTCGGCGGTTCTGCGTCAGTGGGCTTGCTGCCAGGTGCCGAAGGCCCTGTCACCGACGTCGGTGCTCGGCACGGCAGTCGCAGCGGTGGCGCCCGCCAGGGCGGCGGCGCGAACGGCCCCGGGCCCACCGGCGCTCACCCCGGCGGCGGCGGTGGACAGCACCGCCCCGGCGAGACATAGGACAGCGGTGCTGCCGGCCAGGCGTCCTGGCATGACGCTTCCACCCCTTTGACGAATGCGTGAGCGCGACAAGAGTTCGCGGACAGTTCGCGCGCACGCCGAACTGCCGTGCGCGCGCGGGATGGAGGAGCAGTACGGGTACATCGGACCCCTACCGGGGCGCTCCCCCGGGCGCCTCCGTTCGCACCCCACTCTTCACAATCGTGGATCTTGCCGTCAACAGCGTTCCGCGTGGCCGGGCGCCTGGATTGTCACCTTCCTCTCCGACATGCACCGACAAAAGCGGCGCCCGGCGGCCCGCCGTGACCGGAACGTAATGGTCCGGCCTGAGCCGCGGGCGCCGCCCGGTCCGTCAGCACTCGGTCGTTCAGCGATCGGTCGTTCAGCGATCAGTCGTTCAGTACTCAGTCCGCCAGCGGCTCGTCCGCGAGGTACGGCGGGGCCGGCTCGTACTGGATGTACCGGCGCACGGCGCGGGCGTGGTCGCGCCCGTGCAGCCGCCCGGTCAGCCACAGGGCGAGGTCGATTCCGGCGGAGACTCCCTGGCTGGTGGCGAGCTGACCATCGATCACATACCGGGCGTCGCGCACCACCGTGATGTCGCCGCGCGCCTGCAGGGTGTCCTCGAAGGCGTGGTGGGTGGCCACCCGGCGGCCGCGGGCCGGGCTGGCCTCGTGCAGCAGCAGCGCGCCGGTGCAGACACTGGTGGTCCAGGCGGCCTGGGCGGCGGTCTCGCGGATCCACTCGACGAGCACCGGGTTGGCCACTTCGGTGCGGGCGCCCTGGCCGCCGGGGACCAGCAGCAGGTCCAGCGGCGGGTGGTCCTCGAAGGTGTGGTCGGGCAGCACCCGCATGCCCTTGTTGCAGCGCACCGGGCCAGGCCGCTCGGCGATCAGCACGGCCCGGTCGGTGTTCCCGGCCTCGGCCCGGAGCAAGGCCGAGACGGTGAACACCTCCCAGGGGCCGACGAAGTCGAGCTCCTCGGCGCCGTCGAACAGCAGAAGTCCGTAGGTCGTCATCGTTGCTCCTCAGGTCTTGGTCAATCCACGGAAACAGGGTCGGGGTTGATCGTCCGGAAGCGGTCGCGGTAGTCGGAGGGCGTCACGCCGACCTGCCGGTGGAAGGTGCGGCGCAGCGTCTCCGCCGTGCCGAACCCGTACCGGCGGGCGATCGCCTCCAGCGGGTCGTCGCCCTCGGCGAGCGCCCGGCGGGCCGCCTCCACCCGCACCCGCTCCACGTAGCCGGCCGGCGGGGTGCCGAGTTCGGCGGCGAAGCGGCGTTGCAGGTGACGGGGGCTCAGCCCGGCCTGCGTCGCCAGGTCGGCGATGGCGTGCCGGGCGCCGGGGTCGGCGTGGATCGCCGCCACCGCGGTGCGGATCGGGTCGCTGGCCGGCTGGCGCGACCAGAGCGGCACGCTGAACTGCGACTGGCTGCCGGGGCGGCGCAGAAAGAGCACCAGCTCCTGGGCGACGGCGTGGGCCACCGCCCGGCCCAGGTCGTCCTCCACCAGGGCGAGCGCCAGGTCCATGCCGGCGGTCACCCCGGCCGAGGTCCACACCCGCCCGTCCCGGACGAAGATCGGATCGCAGTCCACCAGCAACTCTGGGTGCTCGCGCGCGAGTTGCTCGCCACGCGACCAGTGGGTGGTGACCCGGCAGCCATCGATCAGGCCGGCGGCGGCCAGCAGGAAGGCGCCGCTGCAGACCGAGGTGACCCGGCGGGCCCCGGCGCCGGCGGCGGCGATCCAGTCGACCAGCGCCCGCTGGTGCCGGGCCCGGTCGACGCCCTCGCCGCCCACCGCCACCAGGGTGTCGATCCCCTGCGGATCGAGGTCGGCCACGCCGTACTCGGCGTGCACGGGCAGACCGCTGGCCGAGCGCACCGGGCCCGCGGTGGGCGCCACCACCTGGCAGCTGTAGCCGCCCGACCGGCGGCCCGCGTGCTGGAACACCTCGTACGGGCCGACCAGGTCGAGCGGCTGGAAGCCGTCGAAGATCACGAAGACGATGCGGGATGTGGCCACGCCTCCAGCCTGCGGCCGCGGCGATCGTGGCGTCAACGACACGCACCCCACGAATCGCGCCATCCATCCGCCCGGCCCAAGCCGGGCCGGACACGGAAGCGGAAGCGGAAGCCTTCTAGTAGATCCAGCGGCGCTGCTCGCCCGGGGCCACCTCGGCGGCGATGTCGTCGGCGAGGCGGGTGATCGCGGCGCGGCCCTCGATCCGGCCCAGCCAGTCCGGCGGCAGGCAGACGTCGCCGTACTGGGCGCCGAGCAGGTTGCCGCAGATGGAGCCGGTGGAGTCGCTGTCACCGGAGTGGTTGACCGAGAGCAGGAAGGCGGCCTCGATGGGGGTGCGCGGCGGGGTCGGGTGGCAGTGGGTGCCCTGCTGGTCGACGTAGAAGGTCTGCGGCCGGGTCTGCGCCATCGCGGCGTAGACCGCGATGGCCAGCGCCTCCTCGGCGACCCAGCCGGCGCCCAGGCTCTGCAGCTTCTCCGCGGTCGCCTCGCCGCCCTCGGTGGCCAGGTCGTAGGCCGCGCGCAGTGCGGTGCTGGTCTCCTGGTGGCCGGGGTAGCGGGCCAGCAGGTCCAGGGTGAGCAGCACGGCGGCGGCCGGTGACACACCGTCGAGCAGGTGGTGGACGATGGCCGCGAAGGCGCCGGCGGCGTAGTAGCCGGTGGGGTGGCCGTGGGTGATCTGGGCGCAGTGCGCCGCGGCTTCGAAGGCGGCCTTGGCGTCCCGGTCGGTGAAGCCGAAGGGGGCGGAGCGCATGACCGTGCCGCAGCCCTTGGAGTGCGGGTTCACCGGTCCGGGCCGACCGTCGAGCGGATCGTTCAGGCTCGGGGTGTGGGTCTGCCGCAGACCGGACAGGCAGGCGTTGCCGGGCGCCCGCCGGGCGTACAGCCAGGGCTCCTCGCGCAGCCATCCGGTGCGGTGGCGCAGCCCCTGGTGGGGCGGCGGCGCGGGCTCGGTCTGGGTCTCCAGCCAGCACAGGTAGGCGTCGCGCAGGATCGCGCCCTCGGCGCCGCCGATGCCCTTCGCCTTGGCGCGGGCGTATGCGCTCAGCCAGCCGGAGGCGGTGAAGAGCGTCATCTGGGTGTCGTCGGTGACCCGGCCGATCACCCCGTCGCCGTCGGCGACCGGACCGGTGACGCCGTTCTCGCCGTACTTGGCCCGGATCTCCGCCAGCGAGAGGAACTCGACCGGGTTGCCCAGCGCGTCCCCGATGGCGCCGCCGAGCAGGCAGCCGCGGAGCCGGGCATGGTAGGCGGTCAGTTCGTTCCATGAGCGCTCTTTCACGCTGACAGTCCCCCTCGGGTTCTCTTCCGCTGTTCACGGTGCAGTGCAGCATTCCAGCACAGATGATCACCGGGCGGCGGGCTCGGACCGCTGGGGGCGGCGACGACTTCCGCCGTGAGCACCCGGCGGCCGTGCGACTGCGCCGACCACGCGCCTCGGATGGACGGACGCGCTGCTCCGTCCGGCTGGTCGGCCGCCGGTTGCGGTGCTCGCGCCGCGCTGCCGGGGAACGCCTCGCGAGGCCCCGGCAGCCGGAGGGAGAGGCCGCTATGAGTGCGGGTGGCGCAGCGCGGCACAAGGTCCCGTCCAAGGGGCCGGTCCAGCACTGGCGACAGGCGTCGGACACCCACCTGACGCCCACGAGCCGGTCCCTGATGGTGACCTGGGTCGCCTTCGGCACCACCTTCGGCACGGCCCGGGTGATCACCCACGGTATCCGCGGTGGCTGGCTGCCCTGGGGCAACGTGTCGGCGGGCGGGCGGCACGTGCACCACTACAACTTCGGCATCGCGGCGCTGGCCGCCGTCGGGCTGGTCGCGGTCCGGGGCGACGAGCGGGCGGTGCGGCATCCGCTGGTGGCCGCCGGCTACGGCAGTGGCCTGGCCCTGATCGCGGACGAGTTCGCCCTGCTGCTGGACCTGCAGGACGTCTACTGGACCGAACAGGGCCGGCTCAGCGTGGACGTCGCGCTCGGTGCCATGGCCGCGCTGGGCACCTATCTGAGCGCGGCTCCGTTCTGGCACGAGCTGGTCCGGCTCACCCGCCAGGGCAGACCTGCTTGATGGCGCCCGACCGGCACAAGGTGCGCGCGCGGGTGTCCGCCTGGTCCCGGTCGACGCGTGACTACTGCGGGCGCACGATCAGCGAGGCCGAACGGCGGCTGCCGGTGCTGACCACCCTGACGGGGCGGCTGCTCGCCGCCCACATCATGGAGGCCGGCACCCGGCTGGCCGCGCAGATCTTCCTGACCGCCGTCCCGCTGCTCTTCGTGGTCGCCGCCACCGCGCCCAACACCGTGCGCACCAACCTGGTGAACTCGGTGCGCTCCGTCTTCGGCCTCAGCGGTGCGGGCGCCGCGCAGCTCCAGGCGCTCTACGCGACCGAGGGCGGGGAGCTGCGCGAGACCACCAGCGTGATCGGCACCCTCATGGTGCTGCTCTCCGCGACCGGCTCCAGCCGCGCACTGGCCCGGATCTGCCAGCGCGCCTGGGTGCTGGGGCCGGCGCCCACCCGGGTGGCGGTCTGGCGCTGGTTCGCCTGGATCCTCACCTGGATGCTGGTGCTGGTCCTGCAGGGCCCGGTGCGCAACGGCTTCGGGGCCGGGATGTGGGTCGGGCTGCCGCTGGGTTTCCTGAGCAGCGCCCTCGTCTGGTGGTGGACCCAGCACCTGCTGCTGGGCGGCCGGATGCCCTGGCTACCGCTGCTGCCCGCGGCGGTGCTCACCGCGGCCGCGACCTCCGCGCTGTCGATCACCGCGCACCTCTACATCCCGCGCGCGCTCAACCGGAGCCTGGCCGCGTACGGACCGCTGGGCTCCATCTTCACCCTGCTCTCCTGGCTGGTCGCCATCTGCGCCGTGCTCACGGGCGCGCTGACCATCGGCGCCACCCTCGCCCAGGAGACCTTCCTGGCCCGCTACCTGGGCACCCCGAAGATCCCCCCACCGTCGCCGTCACCGCCCGATGTCCCGGCGGCGGACGAGTAACGGCCGACAAGCGGGGGGAAGAACGGAGACCTGAGATGGCGACAGCCGATCCGAACGACGGCGAGCGCGCCGGCAGCGAGCGCACGGGACCGGCGGCGCGGCGCAGCCGGGCGGCCTTCACCTGGCTGCTGCTGGTGCTCGCGGCACTGCTGACCCCACTGAGCGTGGTCGCGGTCTGGGCCTCCGATCTGGTCGAGAACACCGACCGCTACGTGGCCACCGTCGCGCCGCTGGCCGGCAACCCCGCGGTGCAGAGCGCCGTGGCCGACAAGGTGGCCACCGCCGTCACCCAGAACCTGAGCGCCGGCTCACTGCTCCAGCAGGTCGCGCCCTCGGACCAGTCGGCGCTCTCCGGTCTGCTCGGGCAGCTGAGCGGGACGATCGACAGCGCGCTGCAGGGTCTGGTGCGCAACCAGGCGCAGAGCGTGGTCGCCGGCTCGGCCTTCGCCGGCTTCTGGGAGCAGGCCAACCGCACGGTCCACGACCAGTTCAACAAGGCGCTCACCGGCCAGGGCGGCGGCACGGTGCAGCTGACCAACAACGCGGTGACCATCGACCTGGCCCCGCTGATCGACCAGCTCAAGCAGCAGCTGGTGAACTCCGGGGTGGGCGTGGCGAGCGCGATCCCCACGATCCACGCCGAGTACACCGTGGTGGAGGCCTCGGAGGTCGGCACGGTGCGCACCGGGATCCGCCTGCTGGAGCTGGCGGGCACCTGGCTGCCGGTGTTCACGGCGCTGTTCGCCGTGATCGGCCTGCTGCTGGCCCGGCACCGCCGGCAGGCGCTGATCGCGCTCGCCCTCGGCGTCGCCGTGGCCACCCTCGCGCTCGGCATCGGCCTGAGCGTCTTCCGGGTGCTCTACCTGGACGCGCTGCCCGCCGACGTCTCCCAGCCCGCGGCGGGCGCCGTCTACGACGCGCTGGTGCGGCTGCTGCGGGTGAGCGTGCGGACGTACGTGGTGCTCGGGCTCGCGGTGGCGCTCGGCGCCTGGCTGAGCGGCCCCAGCCGCCTGGCCCGGCAGCTGCGCGACATCTGGCAGGCCGGTCCGCACGCGGCGCGCGCGGCGGCCGGGCGGGCCGGGCTGCACACCGGGCCGGTGGGGCCCTGGGTGCACCGGTTCAAGGCGGCGTTGAGCTGGACGGTGGTCGGCGCCGCCGGGCTCGCGCTGGTGTTCTGGTCCTACCCCACCGGGTGGGTCGTGGTGGTGCTGGGGCTCGCGGTGGTCTTCGCGCTCACGCTGATCGAACTGCTGGACGTGGTCAAGGAGGAGCAGACCCGGCCGCCGCTGGGCTGAACACCGACGCCCGGGTGCGGCCGGGCGCCGGTTGGAGCAGCGCGGGTGGCCGCCCGCCCCGGCCGCAGGAACGGTGGACCGTGACGGCACGGGAGCGGTTCCCGGCCAGTGAGTAGGGCGGATCCTTGAACAGAAGCCATGCAGGACGAGTCGCGACCGGCGCGCTGACCGGACGTCTGACGGCCGCGACGGCACTCATCGTGACGGCCGGTGCCGTCGCCGGCCTGGCGGCGTGCAGCAGTTCCTCCACGACCTCATCCGGCGGCGCCACCACCGCCACCCCGTTCTCCCCCGCGACGGCCTCCTTCTCCGGCTCGGTGCCCTCCGGGCTGTCCTCGCTCGCCTCCTCCGCGAAGGCCGCGGTGTCGTCGGCTGCCTCCTCCGCGTCGGGCGCGGCCGCCTCCTTCGAGGCCTCGGTCTCCGCGGCCGGGGCCAAGGCGCAGGCCTCGGCGTCGGCCGCGCTCGCCGACGTGACGGGCAGTGGCAACGCGGTGGGTGACATCACCCTCACGGGGGTGCCCAAGGCCACCACGGGCGGGCTGAACGCGACGGTGGTGAGCATCACCAACAGCACCTCCAGCGCGGCGAACTACGCCGTCCGGATCGACTTCCTGGATGCCTCGGGCACCAAGGTGGACAGCACCGTGGTGGGCGTCGAGCACCTCGCGCCCGGCCAGAAGGCGCAACCGGTGGCGTTCAGCACCAAGGACACGGACGTCACGCTGACCGCCAAGGTCGCGACGGCGGAACGCTACTGAGCCCAGCGACGCTCAACCGGCCCCACCACGGCGGGCGGTGGGGCCGGCTGGGCGCGTCAAATCCTTTACCGACAGCGATGTTTGACCGACCGTCGGACATTCTCCGGATCTGCGGCGGGTGGGCCGGGCCGGGGCCTATCCTGGCGATCATGTTCATTCTGGAGCTGACCTACATCGCACCCATCGAGCGTGTCGACGCCGCCCTCGCCGAGCACAACGCCTGGCTGGACGCCCACTACGCCTCGGGCATCTTCCTCGCCTCCGGCCGCAAGGTGCCGCCGGACGGCGGCGTCATCATCGCCGTCGGCGAGGACCGGGCGAAGATCGAGGAGATCGTGCGGAGCGACCCGTTCACCGTGGCCGGCGTCGCCGAGTACACGATCGCGGAGTTCATCGCCTCCAAGACCGCCGCGGCACTGGAGTCCTACCGCCAGCAGCCCGCCGGCTAAGCCCTCGCCACCGCCGGCTGTGGCCCCGCCGCTCGTCGCGGTGGGGCCACAGCCCTGCCGGGCCGCGCGGGACAGGGGAACGGGCGGGAATCGGGAATCAGGGAACGGCTCAGCGGTGAGTGGTGTCGATCCAGTACGGGTCGGCGCCCGGGCCCTGGTCCTGGTACAGGTCGTGGCCCTGTGGCGGGTACGGGTGCCCGCTCTGCTGGTACGCGGCCGGCTGCGGCGCGAACCCCTGGTGCGGCGGCTGCCGGTGGCCCGCCGCGCGGCCCGGGCGGACCGGCCACCAGATGCTGCGGCCCAGCAGCGCCGCCAGCGCGGGCACCAGCACGATCGACAGCACGAAGGCGGAGAGCAGGATGCCGAGCCCCGTGGCGAAGCCGACCTGCTGGGTGCTCGGCGTGGGCGTGACCGCCAGGCTGCCGAAGGAGCCGGCCAGCACCAGGCCCGCCGTCGCGATGGCCGGCGCGGTGTGCCGCACGGCGCGGGCCACCGCCGCGCGGGCCGGCCCCGGCCGCTCCATCTCCTCCCGGATCCGGTCGCTGATCAGGATGTTGTAGTCGGTGCCGAGCGCGACCACGAAGAGGAAGAGCACCAGCGGGAGGGTGAAGGTGACGCCCGGCTTGTTCATCGCGTGCTGGAACACCAGGGTGGCGGCGCCCAGGGTGGCCACGAAGCCGAGGCCGACCGAGAGCATCAGGACCATCGGCGCCAGCAGGCTGCGCAGCAGCAGGATCAGGATCACCGCGATCAGTGCGGCCGCCACCGGGAAGACCAGCCGCAGGTCGTGGTCGACCGCGGTGGAGACGTCGGCGAAGATGGCCGGGGTGCCGCCGACATGGGCCACCAGGCCGGTCGGCGTGGACTTGGCGACCGCCGCCCGCAGCGGGCCCGAGACCAGGTCACGGGCCTGCTGGGACTGCGAGTCCGCGGTCAGGAACAGGTCGATCCGGCCCGCCTGCGCGTCCTCGCTGAGCACCGGCTTCGCCACCTGGCCGACCCCGGCGACCTGGCCGAGGTCGTGCGCCAGACCGTCCAGGGCACCGGCGTTGAGCTTTCCGCCGTCCTTGGCCTCGACGAAGACGCTGGTCGGGTCGGACACCCCGGCGGGCAGCGCGCGGGAGATCTCGGCGGCGGTGGTCTGCGCAGCGGTGCGCGGGCCGCCGCCGCCCAGGCCGTAGTCCATCTTCATGCCGACCAGCCCGGCGCCGAGCGCGCCCATCAGGGCGAGGCCGGCGACGATCATGGCCAGCGGCCGTCGGGCCACCAGGTCGCCGAAGCGGGCGGCCGCACCCTCGCGGGGCTCGCGCTTGAGGGCTCGCGAGGGCCAGAAGAGCTTGCGCCCGCAGGCCGCCAGCACGGCCGGCATCAGGGTGAGGCTGGCCAGCAGCATGACCAGGACCGAGACCGCGATGGCGGGGCCGAGCACCCGGAACTGTCCGAAGGTGGCCACCCCGAGGGTGGCGAAGGCGGCGACGATGGTCAGCGCGGCCGAGGTGACGGCCGTGCCCACCCGCCCGCTCACCTCGGCGGCGGCATCGTGTCGGTGCTGCTGGGACCCGCGGCCGGTATCAGCCCGCAGGTGCTCACGGAAGCGGAACATCATGAAGAGGAAGTAGTCGATGCCGATGCCGAGCAGCACCACGCTGATCAGGCTCGGCACCGACGGGTCGAGCTTGATCCCGGTGAGCAGCGCGGTGCCGACCACCGCGCCGCTCGCCATGCCGCCGATGACGGCGACCAACAGCAGCGGCACCAGCGCCGCCAGGACGCTGCGGAAGACCAGCACGTGGATCAGCACGATCAGCCCGAGCATGACACCGGAGGCGACGGTCGACAGGGTCTTGGTGGAGTCGTCGGAGTCGATCTGGTCGGCCAGTGAGCCGGTGAAGCCGGTCCGCATGCCCACGGTGGCGAACTCGGCCCTGGTGCCGTCCCGGAACGCCCGGAAGGTGGCCTGCAGGCCCGGGTCCGCGGAGTTCCCGGTCAGGTTGGCCGACAGCAGCTCGAACGTCCGGTCCGGTGCCACCATGGCCGTACCGACCTGGGGGATCTGCGAGTAGTCGTGCGCCAGCGGCATCGTGTCCTTGGTCCTGGGCATGGTGACCTTCAACCGGCCCAGCTTCTCCGCCTCGGCGCCGATCTGCTGCTGGTCCGCGGCGGTCAGCGGCTTGCCGTCCGTCCGGGCCACCAGCACGGTCACCGGGTTGCTGTCGGCCTTCGTGCCGAACCGGTCCTGGGCGATCTTCATCGCGGCGGCCGAGTCGTAGCTCTTCGGCAGGAAGTCCGCGGTCTGGGTCTGGGTCACCTTGAACATCAGCGCTTGGCTCAGGATGGTCAGGCCTATTCCCAGGACCGCCCAGACGGCGATGACCTTCCACGGATTTCTGGTGGAGAACCCGGTCAGGGCGCGGATCACAATGTCCTCCGGCAGTGGTGCAGTTGCCGGGGGTTCCCGGCCGGTCTCCAGACCATCACGGCCAACCCCCCGTTCTCGTCCGAGCGCGGGACGAGAACACCACCAGGCCCCGGGTCCGCGCCGGGCCCCGGACCAGGACCCTGGTCCCGGTCCGGGGTCGGCCCTCGGGCCCGTGGTCGGCGCCGCGCGCGATGCGAGAATGGCTGGTGAACGACGGTCTCGACGCACCGGCGAAGGTCCGGTGCGCAGGCCGCGGGGAGGACCGACCACGATGGCCACGCGCCGGGCGCTCAGCGCGCCGAGCCGGCTGGTGCGGCGCGCACTGAGCGCCGACACGCTGCCCTGGACCCGCAACGACGCGCTGCTGTGCGTCGCGGCGGCCACCCTGGACCTGCTCGGCTACAGCATCGGCGGTCTGGAGCGCTCCCACCCGGTCACGGCGGCCGGTCTGATCCTGCTGGTGCTGACCGCCCTGCCACTGCTCATCCAGCGCCGCTACCCGCTGGCCGCGCTGGCGGCCGTGCTGACCTTCAACCTCACGCTGAACGTGGGCGTGCCGGCGGTGCCGAGCCACTTCGGCGCCACCCTCGCGCTGGCCCTGTTCGCCGCCGCCCGGTCCAGCCCCGCCGGGGTGACGGCGGGGGCCGCCCTCGCCTGCACCGCGGTATCGGCGGTGGGTCAGGGACGGGCGTTCCCCCCGTCCGCCGCGGACCTCCTGGGCTCCCTGGCCACCAGCCTTCTGGTCATCGGCACGGCCGCCGGTGTCAACCGCTACCAGCGCGGCCTGGAGGCCAAGCGCACCGTGCTGGCCGACCGCGCGGTGGCCCGGGAACGCCGCCGCATCGCCCGGGAGTTGCACGACATCGTGGCGCACCACATCACCACCATGCAGCTGATGGCCGGCGGCGCGCGGGCCAACCTCGGGGGCGACACCGAGGTGGTGCGCGATGCGCTGATCACCCTGGAGAGCTCGGGGCGCCTGGCGCTGCGCGAGATGCGCCAGCTGCTCGACGTGCTGCGGGCCGGTGACGAGGCCGAGGAGGCGCCGAACGCGCCGCAGCCGGGCACCGCGGACCTGGAGCGGATCATCCAGGAGTCCCGACTGGCCGGTCTGCCCACCGAGTTCACCGTGCGCGGCGAGCAGCGCACGCTGCCACCGAGCCTGGGCCTGACCGTCTTCCGGATCGTGCAGGAGGCGCTGACCAACGCCCGCAAGCACGCCGGCGGCCGGGCGCGGGCCCAGGTCCAGCTGACCTACCGGCAGGACCGGATCACCGTCGAGGTGCGCGACACCGGCCACGGCGTACCGGCCGGGGTGCCGGTGGCGGCCGGGGCGGGCCGCACCGGGGCGGTGGGCCCGGGGCCGGGCGGCAGCGGGTACGGTCTGATCGGAATGCGGGAACGCGTCGCACTGCAGGGCGGCACCATGGTGGCCGGCCCGCTCGAAAGCGGCGGTTTCCGGGTGGCGGCCAGCCTGCCGGTGGCGCCGGGCGATGGAGAGGAGCTGCCGGCATGAGCGAATCGCCGCAGCGGATCAGGGTGTTGATCGCGGACGACCAGCCGCTGGTGCGGCGCGGGCTGGCGCTGATCCTGGCCCCCAACCCGGCCTTCGCGGTGGTGGCGGAGGCCGAGAACGGCGAGCAGGCGGTCGAACTCGCCCGGCTGCACCGGCCCGACGTGGTGGTGATGGACATCCGGATGCCGGTGCTGGACGGGGTCCAGGCCACCGAGCGGCTGACCCGGGAGCTGCCCGAGTGCCGGGTGCTGGCCCTGAGCACCTTCGACATGGACGAGTACGTGGTGGCCGCGCTGCGTGCGGGCGCCTACGGGTTCCTGCCCAAGGACGTCTCGCCGGAGGAGCTGCTCGCGGCGCTGCGCACCGTGCACGGCGGCGAGGCCGCGGTGGCACCGCGCCTGCTCACCCGGCTGATCTCCACCTTCGTCACCGCCGCGCGGCGCCCGCAGCCGCCCGCCCCGGCGCCGGGCCAAGGTGAGCTGACGCCGCGCGAGATCGAGGTGTGGCGCCTGATGGCCACCGGTCTGGACAACGCCGAGATCGCGCGGGTGCTGGAGATCAGCGTCTCCACCGTGAAGAACTACATCACCAGCATCTTCGGCAAGCTCGATGTGCGCGACCGCGCGCAGGCCGTCATCGCGGCCTACGAGAGCGGCCTGGTGGCGGCCCGCTCGGGGAGCTGACCGCGCGCCGTGAGGTGACAGCGCGCTCTTGCCTGCCGTGACGGAACGTCAGATCACCCCGGTGCGTAAGGCGTAGACCACGGCGTGGGTGCGGTTGCGCAGGTTGAGCCGGGTGACCACGTCGTGCACGATGCTCTTCACCGTGCGCTCCGAGTAACTGAGCTTCGCGGAGATCTGCTTGGTGCTCAGCCCCTCGGCCAGGAAGCGCAGCACCTCGACCTCCCGGTCGGCCAGACCCGCGAGGTTGAGGCCGGCCGGCGCCAGCGCCCTGTCCCGCAGCGCCCGGATGTGGCCGATCAGCGCCTGCTGCACCGAGGGGTCCCGGCCGCCGGCGGCGGCCTCGTGCACGGCGCGCTTGATGTCGTCGAACCCGCTCTCCTGCCGGTGCAGGTAGCTCACCAGGCCGAGGTCGATGGCCCGCAGCATGTGGTGCTCGGGAAACTCCTGGGCGACCAGCACCATCGGCAGGACGCTGTCCGGCGTCTCGTGCTGGACCCGCTCCACCCGGGCGAGGGTGTCCGCGGTGACCTCGGTGGCCAACACCAGGAGGACATCGGCCGGGTGACGCCAGGTCCAGTAGCTGGCGGTGATGTCCTTGCAGGAGGAGAGCCACCAGACCGCCCCCTCGCCCGTCACCGGGTCGTTGGCGAGAACGGCCACCGTCACGGATTTCACGGATTTGTCACTCACGATTAGCCCCCCGGCTACGCGTTGGACCGAATTCCCTGGACGGAAATTCCGCAAGAGCCTGCCGAAGTACACCACAGGTACTCCCGAACCTCGTTCGGGCCGCTGGGCCCAGCGCTGGCAAATCGGCTCCGAACGACCGGAAGAGGCTAGATGGATCAACGTTGTCGGTGCAAGTTCAACTCGCCCCGGGCGAGTTGAACCCCGTCATTATGCGCCGTTCTCGGAACACCCCCGAATCCTGGGGGCAGAAGCGGACACACCCGGACATGACCGGCTCGAACGCCCCTGTCCCGCAGCATCGGACCCCCGGGCCGAGTGGCTGGATCTCGGCCCTGTCGGGCGTCCGCGAACTGCCCGAAGGGGCATCAGGGCGGCCTGCACCATGAGGCGCACCCGAACTGCCCGAAGAGGCATCCCACACAGTCCGGACACCTATCGGGCCAACGCCGCCGATACCTCTCCGTGATCGCGGCCGGGAAAGAACGGAATTTGGAATTCCGCTGCCCCTAAGTGCGACCGTCCGCGCCCCAAGGGGTGGGACGGGTTGCGTTCCGTCTGCCGTGCCGGGAATCTTTGGATCAGTGCCAGGCCCCGCAGACTGCGTGAAGGTCTTTGCAGCAGGCCCGAATTGACCCCCTTCCCACAACGCTTCGGACAGAGAGGACGCCTGCGGTCATGACCCTCCATGGGCAATCGACGGACAACACCGCACAGCAGGTGCAGGAAACACCGGAAGGCGTTGGTTCGCTGGACGAACTGCAAAGCGCGCTGACCCTCATCTGGCAGGACGTGCTGCGCCTCGACGGCCTGAGCGCCGACGACAACTTCTTCGAGCTGGGCGGCCATTCGCTGACCGCCTCGCAGGTGATCTCCCGGGCCCGCCGCACGCTCCAGGTGGAGATACCGCTGGTGGCCTTCTTCGACCACCCCACCATCGCCGGGCTCACGGGCTACACGGCGACCCTGCGCGCCGAGGCGGCCCACCGGTGACCGGTGACGCGCGGGAGTCGCTCTCGCCGCTCTCCTCGGCCCAGCAGCGGCTCTGGTTCTTCTGGCAACTGCGCCCGGACAGCAGCGAGTACAACGTGCCACAGGCCACCCGGCTGCGCGGCCCGCTCGACCTGCCCGCCATGACCCGGGCGGTGGCACGGCTGGCCGAGCGGCACAGCCTGCTGCGTGCCACCTTCCCGCTGGTGGACGGCGTGCCGATGCTGCGGATCGCGCCGCGGCCGACCGTGGAGCTGCCGGTCACCGACCTCACCGACCTGCCCGCCGCCGCCCGCGAGCGCGCGCTGGCCGAGGCGGTGGACCGGCTGGCCCTGAGAACCTTCGACCTGGTGAGCGGCCCGCTCTTCCGGGCCGGGCTGATCAGGCTCGCGGCCGAGGAGCACGTGCTGGTGCTCGCCTTCCACCACATCGTGGTCGACGGCTGGTCGATCGGCATCCTGCAGCGCGACCTGAACGCCGAGTACGCCGCCGCGCTCGACGGTGCCCCCGAGTCCGTCGCCGCGCTCGACGGTGCCGCCGAGTCCGTCGCCGCGCCGACCACCCAAGGGCCGGACGCCGACGCCTACGACTACCGGGACTACGCCGCCGACGAGCGACAGATGCTGGCCGGACCGCGCCGCGCCGAGGCCATGGCCTACTGGCGACGGCAGTTGGACGGTGCACCCGAGCAGCTCTCGATGCCGACCGACTGGCCGCACCCGCCGGTGCCCAGCGGCGCCGGCGCCTCCTCCCGCTTCCACTTCTCCCCGCAACTCGCCCAGCAGCTGCAGACCCTGGCCACCCGGTACCGGGTCACCAAGTTCACCGTGCTGCTCAGCGCGTACGCCGTGCTGCTGGCCCGGCTGGCCGCCACCGAGGAGGTGGTGATCGGCGTGCCGGTCAGCGGCCGCACCAGGCTGGAGACCGAAAGGATCGTCGGACTCTTCGTCAACGTGCTGCCGCTGCGGGTGCGACTGCGCCCGGGGATGACCTTCGCCGAGCTGCTGCCCCAGGTCCGCGACACCTTCCTGGCCGGTCACGAGTACCAGGACCTGCCCTTCCAGCAGGTGGTGGAGGAGCTCCAGCCCGAGCGGACCACCTCGCGGCACCCGATCTTCCAGAACGCCTTCTCCTTGGAGAGCGCCGCCGCGGCCGGGGCCGGGCCGCGCGGCCTGACCGCGAGCCCGGTGCCGATCGGGATCAGCACCGCCAAGTTCGAGCTGACCCTGCAGGTGGCCCTCGGACCGGAGCAGGCCAGCGGCTATGTGAGCTACCAGAGCGACCTGTACGAGGCGGGCACCGCGCGGCTGCTGGCCGAGCGGTTCCAGCGCCTGCTGACCGCGGCGCTGGCCGCGCCGGACGCGCCGCTGGCCCGGCTGCCGCTGCTGGGCGTCCAGGAGGAGCGCACCGTGCTGGCCGGCGCCGAAACGCCACCGGTGCCCGGCGCCGCGTGCGTGGACCACCTGGTGGAACGTCAGGCCCGCGAGCGGCCCGAGGCCATCGCGGTGCGTACCGCCGACCGCTCGCTGAGCTACGCCGAACTCGACCGGCAGGCCGGGCTGGTGGCGGCCCGGCTGCGCGCGGCGGGCGCCCGCCCCGGCGCCCTGGTGGCGACCTGCCTGCCGCGCGGCCCGGAGCTGGTCGTCGCCGTGCTCGGTGTGCTGAAGAGCGGCGCCGCCTATCTGCCGCTGGACCCGGCCAACCCGCCGGGCCGGCTGGCCGCGGTGCTGACCGAGGCACGCCCGCTGCTGGTCCTGACGGATGGTCCGGACCCCGCACTGCCCGAAACCCTGACGGTGCTCACGCTCGCCGAGGCCACGGCCGACGACGTCCCTGCCGACGACGTCCCTGCCGCCGGGGCCCCCGCAGCGACCGAGCGCGCCCAGCTCACCGACCTCGCCTACGTGATCTACACCTCCGGCTCGACCGGCCTGCCCAAGGGCGTGATGATCGAGCACCGGGCGCTGGCCAACCTGGTCGCCTGGCACCACCGCACCTTCGGCCTGACCGCGGGCGACCGCAGCACGCTGATCGCCGCTCCGGGCTTCGACGCCTCGGTCTGGGAGATCTGGCCCGCGCTGGCCGCCGGTGCCACCCTCGAAGTGCCGGACGCCGCAACCGTGCTGTCCCCGCGCGAGCTGACCGACTGGCTGGTCGACCGCGAGGTGACCAGCTGCTTCGTCCCCACTCCGCTGATCGAGCGGATGGCCGCCGCGCCCTGGCCGGCCGGCGGCGCGCCGCGCTCGGTACTGACCGGCGGCGACCGCCTGCGCGGCATCGGGGACCGGGAGCTGCCGTTCCAGCTGGTCAACAACTACGGCCCGACCGAGGGCACGGTGGTCGCCACCTCCGGCCCGGTGGCGCCCGACACGCATGGCCGCGGCGCCCTGCCGGACATCGGCCGGCCGATCGCGGGCGTCGAGGCCTTCGTGCTGGACGGGGAGCTGGGCCCGGTGCCGATCGGGCTGCCGGGCGAGCTGTACCTGGGCGGGGTGGCACTGGCCCGCGGCTACCTGGGCCGGCCCGAGCTGACCGCCGACCGCTTCGTCCCGCACCCGTTCAGCAGCACCCCCGGCGCCCGCCTCTACCGCACCGGCGACCTGGTGCGCCGGCGGGCCGACGGCACCATCGACTTCCTGGGCCGCAACGACCAGCAGCTGAAGATCCGCGGTTTCCGGATCGAGGCCGGCGAGATCGAGAACATCCTGCGCGCCCACCCCGGCGTGCGGGACGCCATCGTCGCGCTGGCCGAGGCGGATCCGGCAGGACACGGCGAACCGGAAGGACACGACGGCCCTGCCGAACCGGCCCTCACCGCCTACCTGGTGCTCGCCGACCCCGCGAGCCCGCCCGACCGGGCCGAGCTGCACGAGCAGGTCGGCCGCCAACTCCCGGGCTACATGCGCCCGCACGACTACCAGGTGCTGGACGCGCTGCCGCTGACCACCAACGGCAAGGTCGACCGCGCCGCGCTGGCCTGGCAGGCGGCGCCGCTGGCCGGCCGGGCCGCACCGCAGGGCGCCGCGCGCACCCCGCTGGAGCAGCGGATCGCCGCCGTCTGGGCGAAGGCGCTGGGGCACGAGAACTTCGGCACCCAGGACAACTTCTTCGACATCGGCGGCCACTCGCTGCTGCTGGCCACCGTCCGCGAGGCGCTGGCCGGGGAGTTGGACCGGGAGCTGAGCATTCTCACGGTCTTCGAGCACCCCACCATCGCCGCCCTGGCCCGCCGGCTCGACACCCGGCCCGCCGACCCCGCCGCCCCACCCGCCGCCGCGACCGGCAGCGCGGCCCCGACGGCCACCGACCCCGCCGCCGCACCCGCCGCACCCGCCGCACCCGCCGCACCCGCCGCCGACCGCCTGCGGCGCGGCAGCTCCCGACTGAAGTCGCTGCGCGCCCAGAACCGGCGCCCCTCCCCTGCCCGCACCCCCGACGAGACTTCGCAGCTCGCCGACAGCACCCCGAAGGACAAGAACTGATGACCGGCGAGGACTACGGCAGTGACGACCACGGCAGTGACGACCACGGCAGTGACGACCACGCCGCCGAGAACGACACGCACATCGCCATCGTGGGCATGGCGTGCCGGTTCCCCGGCGCCACGACGCCCGAGGAGTACTGGGCGAACCTGACGGCCGGGGTGGACTCGGTGCGCGCCTTCTCCGCCGAGGAGCTGCGCGCCTGGGGCCACGACCCGGCGGCGCTGGACGACCCGCGCTACGTGCCGATGCACGGCATCGTGGACGGCATCGGCGAGTTCGACGCGGACTTCTTCCAGTTCTCCAGCCGCGACGCCACCCTGCTCAACCCGCAGCACCAGATGTTCCTGGAGTGCGCCTGGGAGGCCCTGGAGCGGGCGGGCTACGACCCGCGCGCCACGCCCGGCACGGTGGGCGTCTACGCCGGCACCGGCCGCAACGGCTACGCCGCGCTGACCCAGGCCCAGGCCGAGCGGTTCCCCGGCGTCGACGCCCTGACGCTGACCATCTCCAACGAGCCCGAGCACCTGGCCACCCGCATCTCCTACAAGCTCGGCCTGACCGGGCCCAGCATGGCGGTGCTGACGGCCTGTTCGTCCTCGCTGGTCGCCGTCCACGAGGCCGGCCGGGCGCTGCTGGCCGGCGACTGCGACATGGCGCTGGCCGGCGGGATCACGCTGCGGCTGCCGCGCTCCGGCTACCGCTACCTGGAGGGCGGCACGATGTCGCCCGACGGCCGCTGCCGCACCTTCTCCGCAGGCGCCAAGGGCATCGTGGGCGGCGACGGAGCGGGCGTGGTGGTGCTGCGCCGCCTGCAGGACGCGCTGGACGACGGCGACCACGTGCACGCCGTGATCCGCGGCTCCGCGGTCAACAACGACGGGCACGAGCGGGCCGGCTTCACCGCGCCCGGCGTGCACGGCCAGACCGAGGTGATCCGCCTCGCGCACGCGGCGGCCGAGGTGAGCGCCGCCTCGATCTCCTACGTCGAGGCACACGGCACCGGGACCCCGGTGGGCGACCCGATCGAGGTCTCCGCGCTGACCCAGGCCTTCCGCGCCGAGGAGGAGGTGCCGGCCGGCTCCGTGCTGCTGGGCTCGGCGAAGACCAACATCGGCCACACCGACACCGCCGCCGGCGTGGCCGGGCTGATCAAGACCGCGCTGGCGCTGGAGCACCGGGCGATCCCCGCCACCCTGCACTTCGAGGGCCCCAACCCGGTGATCGACTTCGCCGAGACCCCCTTCACGGTGAACACCGAGCACCGCGCGTGGGATTCGGCCGGGCAGCCGCGCCGGGCCGGCGTCAGCTCCTTCGGCATCGGCGGCACCAATGCGCACGTGGTGCTGGAGGAGGCGCCGCGCGGGGCGGAGCGGGCCGGGCGGGACGAGGGTGCCCAGCTGCTGGCGCTCTCCGCCCGGACCCCGGCCGCGCTGGCCGCGATGGCCGAGCGGCTGGCCCGGCACCTGGAGCGGCACCCCGAGCTGCCGCTGGCGGACGTCGCCTGGACACTGCAGAGCGGCCGGCGCGCCTTCGCGCACCGCCGCCACGTCGTCTGCGCCGACCACGCCGAGGCGATCGCGGCGCTGTCGGCCATCGCGGAGGCCGCCGGGGCCGCTGGGGCTGGTGGGGCTGGTGGGACTGGTGGGACTGGTGGGGCCACCAGGGTCGCCACGCCGGACGAGCTGCTCGACCGGCTGGCGCAGGAGCTCCCCGCAGCCGAACGCATCGTCCTGCTCGGCGAGTTGGGTCAGCTCTGGCAGGACGGCAGCCCGGTCGACTGGGCCCGTCTGCACGAGGCCGCGCGCCCCCACCGGGTGCCACTGCCCAGCTACCCGTTCGAGCGCCGGCACCACCTGATCCAGCCCGAGCCGTTCGCCGCACCGGCCACGGACGCGTCGGCCGCCACTGCTGCCACTGCTGCCACTGCTGCCACTGCTGCCACGACCGTCTCTCCTGTCGCTGCCGCCGGCTCGGCGGCGCACCCGGCCGAGGGCGTGGACGACAGCGCGTCGATCGAGGAGCGGCTCGCGGTGCTCTTCGCCAAGGTGCTGGGCGAGACCGAGGACCTGGCGGAGCGCGACTTCTTCGAGCTGGGCGGCGACTCGCTCACCGCCGTGCAGCTGTTCTCGCTGGTCGAGGACGACTTCGGGGTCGCACCGCCGCTGGAGGCGATCTTCGACGCGCCCACGGTCGCCGAATTCGCGGTCGTGGTCCAGGAGTTGCTCACCACACTGCGGGCCACCGAGGCCTCCGACGACAGCCGGGGGACCTCGTGACCGACACCGACGTGACCGACACCGAGCTGATCGACACCGACCTGACCGGCAGCGCCCTGCCGGGCACCGGGCCCTCGCCGGCCCGGACCGCGCCGACCTCCCTCGCCCAGCGCCGGCTCTGGTTCCTGGACCACTTCACCGGCGGCAACGCCGCCTACAACCTGGTCTCGGCGCTGCGCCTGCGCGGCCCGCTGGACACCGCCGCGCTGCACCGCTCGCTCCAGCACCTGGTGGACCGGCACGAGATCCTGCGCACCACCTTCGCGGCCGAGGCCGGCGAGCCGCGCCAGCTGATCGCCGCCGATCTCCAACTCCCCCTGCCCGTAACCGACCTGAGCGGCATCCCGGCCGCCGAGCGGAGCGAGCAGGCCAGCGCCCTGGCCCGGACGGACGCCCTGCGCGAGTTCGATCTCGCCACCGGCCCGCTGATCCGCACCAGCCTGCTGCGGCTGGACACCGAGGACCACGTGCTGGCGGTGATCTGCCACCACGCGATCGGCGACGCCTGGTCGATGGGCCGCTTCCACCTGGAGCTGTCCACCCTCTACGCGGCCTACCGGGCCGGTGAAACCCCCCAACTCGACCCGCTGCCGATGCAGTTCGGCGACTACGCCGAGCACGAGCGGGTCGAACTGCTCGGCGAGCCGGCCCAGCGCGCACTGGCCCGGCTCTGCGAGCGGCTGGCCGGGGCGCCGACCGTGCTCGAACTGCCCACCACCTACACCCGCCCGGCCGTCCAGGGCTACGAAGGCGCGGTCCACCAGCTCACCCTGCAGCCCGAGTTGTGGCAGCGCATCCTGCTCACCTCGCGCCGGCACCGGGTCACCGCGTTCATGACCCTGCTGACCACCTATGCCCTGCTGCTCTCCCGGCTCTCCGGCGCGCAGGACCTGGTGATCGGCAGTCCCTCGGCCGGGCGCACGAGTTCCGCGACCGAGCCGCTGATCGGCATGTTCGTCAACACCCTGCCGCTGCGGCTGGACCTGACCGGCGACCCCACCTTCGCCGAGCTGCTGCAGCGCGCCCGGCGCACCACGCTGGCCGCGATCGCCGACCAGAGCGTGCCGCTGGAGCAGCTGGTGACCGCGCTGCGGCTGGACCGCACGGCCAGCCACGACCCGCTGTTCCAGACCATGTTCGCGCTCCAGCAGCCGGCCTCGTTCCCGGAGCTGGCCGGCATCGAGGCGCAGGTGCAGCCGGTACAGCCGTCCACCACCTTCGCCGACCTCTGGTTGGAGATCACCCCGCGCGGGGATGGCGCGCTGGTGACCTTCCGGTACCGCACCGAGCTGTTCGACGCACCGAGCGTGGCACGGATGGCCGAGCAGTACTGCAACCTGCTGGACGACGCGCTGGAGCGGCCGGAGGCGAAGGCCGCCGAACTCTCGCTGCTGAGCCCGGCACAGGCCGAGCGGATCCTGCGGGAGTGGAGCCGCAGCGCCGATCCGCACCCCTGGGACCTCCCGGTGCACGAGCTGATCGAGCGCCAGGCCGAGGCCACGCCCGAGCGCGTCGCGGTCGTCTTCGAGGGCGCCGAGTTGAGCTACGCCGAACTGACCGAGCGGGCCCACCTGTTCGCCGCCCACCTGGCCGAGCAGGGCGCGCGCCCGGGCCAGGTGGTGGCGCTCTGCCTGCCGCGCGGGCCGGAGCTGGTGCCCGCGATCCTGGCCGTGCTGCGCGGCGGCGGCGCCTACCTGCCGCTGTCCACCGAGGACCCGGCCGGGCGGCTGGCCCAGCTGGTACGCCTGTCGGGTGCCACCCAGGTGCTGACCTGCGCCGAGCTGGCCGGCGCCTTCGCCGAGGCGGGGGTGCCGGTGCTGGCGGTCGACACCCTCAGCGGGCCCGCCACGGCGCCCGAGGCTGCCCGCGTCGCCCCGGACGACCTGGCGTACGTCATCTACACCTCCGGCTCCACCGGCGAGCCCAAGGCGGTGGGCGTGCCGCACCGCGGGCTGGCCAACCGGATCCACGCCCTGCAGGACTCCCAGCGCCTGACGCCCGCCGACCGGGTGATGCAGAAGACCCCGTACACCTTCGACGTGTCGGTCCAGGAGCTGCTCTGGCCGCTGACCGCCGGTGCGACGCTGGTGATGGCCGCGCCGGGCGGGCACCGCGACCCCGGCTACCTGGTCGACCTGATCGAGCGCGAGGCGGTCACCACGGTGCACTTCGTGCCGCCGATGCTGGAGGCCTTCCTGGAGGAGCCGGACCTGGAGCGGTGCAAGTCGCTGCAGCGGGTCTTCTGCAGCGGGCAGGCGCTGCCGGCCCAGCTGACGCAGCGCTGCCTGGACCGGCTGCCGGTGCGGCTGACCAACTTCTACGGACCCACCGAGGCCTCCATCGAGGTCACCGAGTGGCAGTGCCCGCCGTCGCCGGCCGGCCCCGGCGCCGTGCGCGAGGCCCGGGTGCCGATCGGGCGGCCCATCGCGGGCGTCGAAGTGTACGTGCTGGACGGGCAGTTGCGGCCGGTTCCGGTCGGCGTGCCCGGCGAGCTGTTCCTCGGCGGGGTGGCGCTGGCCCGCGGCTACCTGGGCCGGCCCGAGCTGACCGCCGACCGCTTCGTGCCGCACCCCTACGGCAAGAACCCCGGCGCCCGGCTCTACCGCACCGGCGACCTGGTGCGCTGGCGGGCGGATGCCACCATCGAGTTCCTGGGCCGCAACGACCACCAGCTGAAGGTCCGCGGTTTCCGGATCGAGCCCGGCGAGATCGAGAACGTGCTGCGCGACCAGGCCGAGGTGCAGGACGCACTGGTCACCACCACGCCCGCCGCCACCCCCGGCGGCGAACCGGCGCTCACCGCCTACCTGGTGCTCGCCGCAGCCGGTGCCGGGGCGACCGAGGAGACCGACGGGTTCACGGCGGTCCTGCGCGACCGGCTGCGCGGCCGGCTGCCGCGCTACATGGTCCCCGGCCACCTGATCGTGCTGCCCCGCTTCCCGCTCAACTCCAGCGGCAAGGTGGACCGCGCCGCGCTGCCGCTGCCCGACCAGCACGGGACCGATCAACTGGTCGAGCCGCGCGATGAGTTGGAGCAGGCCCTGGCCGACATCTGGTGCCAGGTGCTGGGACGTCCGCAGACCGGCGTGGACGAGGACTTCTTCGAGATCGGCGGCGACTCGCTGAAGAGCATCCAGGTAGTCCATCGCGCCCGCGAGGCCGGGCTGACCGTCAGCGTCAGCCAGCTCTTCCACCACCCCACCATCGGGGAGTTGGCGGAGCGACTGCGACAGGAGCCGCCCCGATGAAGAGCCGCTGGCTGCTGCGATTCCCACCCCGCCCCGAGGCCCGGGTGCGGCTGCTCTGCCTGCCCGGCGCCGGCTCCGCCGCCGCGATGTACCACCCCTGGGGCGAGTTGCTCCCGGCCGCGGTGGAGCTCTGTGCCGTGCAGCTGCCCGGTCGCGGGGTCCGGCTGCGCGAGGCGCTGTACACCGCGATGGACCCGCTGGCCGACGCGCTGGCCGAGGCGGTGCTGGCCGAGCCCGCGCTGCCGACGGTGATCTTCGGGCACAGCCTCGGCTCGGTGATCGGCTTCGAACTGGCCGACCGGCTGCGCGACTCACCCACCCACGCCCCGCTCGCCCTGGCGGTGGCCGCCCACCGGGCCCCGCGGCTGGGCAGCGCGGCCCCGCCGTACCACCTGTGGCCGGACGCGGAGTTGACCAAGGTCATGCTCGAACTCGGCGGCACGCCCGAGGCGGTACTGGCACAACCCGAGCTGCTGCGGCTGGCGCTGCCCTCGATCCGAGCCGACTTCGAACTCGACCTCAGCTACCGCTTTCAGGAGCGCCCGGCGCTGTCGATCCCGATCAGCGCCTTCGGCGGCCTGAACGACGACAGCGTCGCAAGGCGCGAACTCGACCTCTGGAGCAGCCACACCACGGGCGAGTTCAGCCTGCACATGCTCCCCGGCGACCACTTCTTCCCCACCGGCCCAAGCGCCGCCGAGCTGCTGACCCGGCTCTCCGCGGACCTGCTCCAGCACGCCTGACCGGCCGGACCGGGTGTTCCCACCCGATCGACCCCGTACGAGAAGGACACGACATGTTCGAGGATGGCGACGACCGCCAGTACCTCGTGGTGCGCAACCACGAGGAGCAGTACTCCGTCTGGCCCGAGGGCCGGGAGCTGCCGGCCGGCTGGGAGGGCATCGGTGTGACGGGCGACAAGGCCGTGTGCCTGGCCCACATCAAGGAGATCTGGACCGATCTGCGTCCGCTCAGCCTGCGCTGAGCCCTGGCAGGTCCGATGCTGTCAGCCCCGACGAGGAATGGGAAAAGTTCCATGCAGTCAGAACTCTGCCTTCACCAGATATTCGCCCAGCAAGCCGCGCTGCGGCCGGGCGCCCCGGCCGTCTCCGACACCATCGAGGAGTTGACGTATCGTCAGCTCGAAGAGCGGGCCGCCAGGCTGGCGGCGGTGATCCTGCGCGAGGTGGCCGGCCCCGGCGCCCGGGTCGGCCTGCACCTGACCCGCGGCAACGCGGTGGTGGTCGCGATCCTGGCCACCTTGAAGGCGGGCTGCGCCTACGTGCCGCTCGACCCGGCCTACCCGGCCGAGCGGGTGCAGTACATGGCCGACGACGCCTCGGTCGACCTGGTGCTGACCGACGCGGACCCGGCCGCCGGCGGCACCACCGTCCCGGCGGCGAAGCGGGTCGTCACGATCGACCCGGACCTCTGGGCGGACGACGCCCCGCGGGCTGACGAGGTCGAGGTGTCCCCGCAGGCGCCGGCCTACGTCATCTACACCTCGGGTTCCAGCGGCACCCCCAAGGGCGTTGAGGTTTCGCACGCCAACGTGACCGCCCTGCTGGACGCCTTCGACCAGCTGGTGGAGACCGACAGCAGCGACGTGTGGACGCTCTTCCACTCCTACTGCTTCGACTTCTCCGTCGGGGAGTTGTGGGGCGCTCTTGCCCACGGCGCCAAGCTCGTGGTGGTCCCCGCCCAGGCGGCGCGCTCCCCCGAGGAGATGCTGGACCTGCTCGCCGCCGAGCAGGTGACCGTGCTCAACCAGGTCACCTCGGCCTTCCGTTACCTCTCCCGGGCGGCCACCGCACCGGGCTCGACCGCCGGCGCCAAGGCGGCCCAGGCGCTGCGCTACGTGATCTTCGGCGGCGAGGTGGCGGACATCGACGCCATTCGTGAGTGGCGCCAGGTCCTGGGCACGAACACCGCGTTCGTCAACGTGTACGGGATCACCGAGACCACCGTCTTCGCCACCGGCCGACAGCTGCTGCCCGCCGAGATCGACGTGCCGATCGGCTCCCCCGCCCCCGCGGGATCCGCCGACCCCGCCCTCAACATCGGCCCGCCGCTGGACGGCTTCGAGCTGGCCGTCCTGACGCCCGAAGGCGATCTCACCGAGCCCGGTGAGATCGGCGAAATCTACTTGGCAGGACCGCAGTTGGCGATCGGCTACCTGAACCGACCGGAGCTCGACGCCGAGCGCTACCCGGTCCTCGCACTGCCGGGCCAGGAGCCCCGCCGCTACTACCGCAGCGGCGACCTGGTCACGCTCCGGGCCGACGGCGCCTTGGAGTACGCCGGCCGCGCGGACGACCAGGTGAAGGTCAACGGCTTCCGGATCGAGATCGGCGAGGTCGAGACGGCACTGCGCGCCACCCCCGGCATCGGCGACCTGGTGGTGGTGCCGACCACCAGCCGGGTCGGCGAGAAGATGCTGGTGGCGTTCTACACCGCCCCCGACGGCGTCGGCGCGCCGGACGCCGGCCTGGCCCAGCGGCTGACCGAGCACGCCCGGGCTGCACTGCCCGCCTTCATGGTGCCCGGACGATTCGTGCACGTGCCCGAGCTGCCGCTGAGCCCCTCCGGCAAGACCGACAAGCGCGCGCTCGCCGCGCAGCTGCGCTAACCCACGGCCCCCAGGAGGACCCGATGGACCAGTCCGTGCCGACCCCGGCGATCCCGGCGACCCAGCTCCCGCTGTCGGTCAACCAGGAGGCGATGTGGGTGACCTGGCAGCTAGCCCCCGCAGTCTGGGAGCACACCATCTCGCTCGCCCTGGTGGTCGACGGTGAGTTGGAACTGCCCCGCCTGCGCCGGGCCGCCGCCCAACTGATGCGACGCCACCCGGAGTTGCGGGCCAGGGTAACACGCGACGCCGAAGGGATGATGTGCCTGGACTGGTCCGGCACCACCGAGGAGACCGTGCCGGTCACCGTGCGCGAGGTGGACACCACGCGCGCGGCGGCCCTGGCGGCGTCCCGCGTCCCGTTCGACCTCGCCGCCGGCCCGCTGAGCCGGGTCGAGCTGCTGACCGGGCCCGACTGGACGGTGCTGCTGATCGCGGTGCACCACATCACCTTGGACGGCGCCTCGGTCACCGTCCTGCTGGACGAGCTGCGCCGGGCCTACGCGGGCGAGCAGTTGGCGCCGCAGGACGACCTCGCGCCGCTGATCGAGCATGCCCGGCGCTCCCGGGCCGCGGCCGACGGGGCGAGCGGCGAGCCGCTGCGGTCGTACTGGCGCGAGGCGCTGGCCGAGCTGCCGGCACCCCGGTTGCTGCCGGATGCCACGGGCTCGGCGGATGCGGCGAACAGCGCGCAGGACGCGGCGGAGGCCAACCGGTGGCCCGCCGCCCTCGCACCGGAGTTGACCGAGCGGGTGCGTGAACTGGCCGTGGAGCTGGGGGTATCGACCTTCACCGTGCTGCTCGGCGCGTTCTTCGTGACACTGCACCACCACACCGGCAGCACCGACCTGATCGTCTCCACGCCCTACCACGGCCGCGCGGGGGAAGAGTTGAAGGGGCGGGTCGGCTACTTCGTCAACACGCTGCCGCTGCGGCAGCGCATCCGCCCCGGGGACAGCTACGCGGATCTGCTGCGCGAGCTGCGCGCGACCATCCGCACGAGCCTGCGCCACGGCGCGCTGCCGCTGCCCGCCATCCTGCGCAGCGCGAATCTGCTGGGCCCGGCCCGCCGGGAGCAGAACCGGCAGGTCGTCTTCCGGCACTGGAACACCCTCGCCGAGGACGGATTCGACGTCAGCGCCTTCGAACTCGTGGGTGACCGGACCCGCTGCTCGGTCTCGATGCTCGACCCGACGACGGTGACCAACTTCCGTCTCACCGTGCTGCTGACCGAGGGCAGCGCCGGCCTGCGGATGCACTGGATGAACTCGGACGGCTCGGTCGACCACGCCACCACCGACGCGCTGGCCCGCGACTACCTGACCGTGGTCGCCGACCTGGTGGCCACACCGGGCCGCATGCTGGCGGAGGCGGTGGCCCTGCTGCCCGCCGTCAGCCGGCCCGGCGTCGTCCTGGCAGTCGCCGCACCGGCTGATCCGGATCAGGTCCCGACGGTCACCGTCGCGGCGGAGACCGTCGCGGAGGTCGGCGCGATCTGGACCGAGGTGCTGCGGGTGCCGGACCTGCTGCCCGAGGACTCGTTCTTCGAACTGGGCGGCCACTCGCTGATCGCCGCCACCCTGCTGGCCCGGATCAACGAACGCCTGGGCGTGGAGATCTCGATCCGCGAGCTGTTCAGCCACCCCCGGCTCGTCGACATCGCCGAACTCGTCGACCGGCAGCGCGGTGCCACGCCCGCGGCCACCGTGGTGGAAGCCCCGGACAGCGAGGGTGAGGAGTGGGGCGAGGTGTTCCCGGCCGCCGGCTTCCAGGAGGGCATCTGGCTGGCCCAGCGGCTGGACCCGACGCACGCGCGCTACCACATCCCCCTCACCTGGCGCGCGGACGGGGAGTTGGCCCCACAGCGGCTGCGCGCCGCCCTCGCCCTGCTGGTCAGCCGGCACGAGATCCTGCGCACCCGCTTCGTCGACCATGACGGCCGGCTCTTCCAGGAGGTCGGCCCCGTCTGGGAACCCGAGGTCGATGAGCTGGAGTCGAGCACGACGACCGCCACCGAGCAGCGAAAGTGGCTGCGCGCGTGGTGCGATGGCGCCGCCGACCGCTTCGACCCGGCCGCCGGACGGCTGCTGGCGGCAGGCCTGTTCACGCTGCCCTCCGGCGAGCGGCTGCTCGCCCTGTGCATCCACCATCTGGTGCTCGACGGCGAGTCGGTCCCGCTGCTGTTGCGCGAACTGGCGGACTGCTACCAGCAGGCGGGCGAGCACCGGGCGCAGCCCGCGGAGCCCCCGAAGCGGCGCCAGTACCGGGAGTTGGTCCGCGCCCAGCAGGTCGGTGCCGGACGGGCGCGGGCGACGGCGGACCTGGCGTACTGGGCCGGCCAACTGGCAGGCGCCCCCAGCACGCTCGGGCCGAGCGGGGTTGCCACCCTCCCTGCGGGCAGCACCGCCCTGCCGCTGGCGAGCGACCTGGCAGAGCGGCTGCTCCCGGTACAACAGCACTGGCAGGCATCGCAGTTCATGGTCAAGGCGACCGCGCTGGCCGCGGCGCTGCACCGCTGGTCGGGGCAGCACGACCTCACCTTCGGCGTGCCGGTGGCCAACCGCGCGGGCGGCGCCTTCGACGAGGTGCTCGGCCCGTGCCTCAACACCGTTGTCCTGCGCTCGCGTTGCACCGCCGACACCACCCTCGCCGAGCTGCTGCGGGCGACCCGCGAGAACGTGATCGAGGCCTTCGAGCACCAGAGCGCGCCCTTCGACGAGGTGGTCCGCCGGCTGCGCCCCGCCCGCTCCGCCGGCCGTACCCCGTACGTCGACTGCATGCTCAACAACGTCAGCATCACCGGCTGGTCGGCCACGCTCGGGGCGGCCCGGCTGACCTCGCTCGATCACGACATGCAGGACGAGACGAGCAACAAGTTCGGGCTGACCGTGACCTTCAGCGCGCGCGAGGAGGGACTGCTGGGCACTCTCGCCTACCGCAGCGGCATCCTTGCGGCCGACGCCGCGGGGCAGTTGGCCGCAGAGGTGGCCGGCCTGCTGAATCACTTCCAACAGCTGGCCGACCAGCCGGTCCTCGCCCTCGCCCCGACCACCGGCCCGGACGAGAGCACCGGCCCGACCGGGACCACCGGCCCGACCGGGACCACCGGCCCGACCGGGACCACCGGCTCGACCGGGACCACCGGCCCGACCGGGACCACCGGCTCGACCAAAACCACCGAATTGAGCTGAGCCCCCATGCGAAACTTCCGCTTCGGCGTCAACCTGGTCCCCTCGGGCGGGCGCAGTCAGTGGTCGGAGAGCTGCCGCACCGCCGAGCGCCTCGGATACGACGTGATCGCCGTCCCCGACCACCTCGGCGTGCAGTCCCCGCTCCTCGCCATGGTGGCCGCGGCCGCCGTCACCGAGCGGGTGCGCCTGACCACCTTCGTACTCAACAGCGCCTTCTGGAACCCGGTGCTGCTGGCCCGCGACCTGCTGACCGCGCACGAGCTCACCGGGGGCCGGGTGGAGGCCGGCCTCGGCACCGGCTACGTGCGGACCGAGTTCGAGCTGACCGGCCTGGACTGGGGCACCGCCGGCAGCCGGGTCGGACGGCTGGCCGAGACCGCCACCGCACTGCGCGCCCTGCTGGCGGAGCCGCGCGCGATCGGCTTCACCCGGCCCGTCCAGACGCCACCGCTGCTGATCGGCGGCAACGGCGACCGGGTGCTGCGGCTGGCCGCCGAGCAGGCGGACATCGTCTCGTTCAGCGGCGCGGTGCTGGCCGCCGGTTCGAAGCGCGGCACCGTGCAGATGATCGACGCCGAGGCGATGGACGAGCGGGTGGCGTTCTTCACCGCGGCCGCCGGTCCGCGCGCCGCGGAGGTGGAGCGCAACGTCTTCGTCCAGACCGTCCTGGTGACCGACGACCGCCGCGCCGCCGCGACGACCGCCCGCCGCCGCCTCCCGTACCTCAGCGTGGAGCAGATCCTGCAGGCCCCCACCCGGCTGATCGGCACCACGGAGGAGATCGCGGCCGAGCTGCTGGCCCGCCGCGAGCGCTTCGGCTTCTCCTACGTCAGCGTGCAGGAGCACGACATGACCACCTTCGCGCCGGTCATCGAGCTGCTGGCGGGGCGCTGAGGCCCGCCACCCCACCCCGTACGGTCGCCATCCGGCTACCTTCGGTGACAAATCGCTCCGCGAGCGCCGAATTCCGCGCACCGCACCGCCCGTCCCGGCTCTCGGCGTGCCGGGACGGGTGAGGTGTTCCAGCCTGGGAACAGGCAGGCAGAACAGGATCCGGACCGACGCCCGAGGAAGTGCATGCACAGTGGGACGCGAGGACGACCGCGCCATGGGCGATGACGTGTACCAGCCCGATGGCAGCGAGGTGACCGACGACACGGGCATTCTCGACCCCGAGGACACGCTCAGCGCCCGCGAGGCCGATCCGTACGACGAGGGCTGGTCGCCGCCCGAACGGCCGCTGGCCGTCGAGCAGGTCGGCACGACGGCCCAGGAGCAGGTGGACGGCGAGTCGCTGGACCAGCGCCTGGCCAAGGAGCTGCCCGACCCCGCCCTGCAACCCTCGTCCGGCGAGGACACCGACGGTATCGGTGACGCCGCCGACACCGACGGTGAGGCGCTGGACGGCGAGGTGGGCGACCTGCGGGCCGGGCGGCTGGTCGCACCGGAAGTCGGCGTCAACCACATGCTCGCCCAGGACGTGGGGATCGACGGCGCCGCGGCCTCGGCGGAGGAGGCCGCGATGCACGTCATCGCGGAGGAGAGCGACAGCCTGCTGTAGTGGGCCCTGCCGCAAACCCGCCGCTGCTGCACCTTCAGAAACCGCGCCGCTGACTGGGTGCCGAAGGCATCGTCGAAGGGGGCCCGGGCGGCGCTGATCACCGCCAGGGCGAGCAGCACGGTCGTCGTGGAGCAGAACACCACCAGGCCGATCACGATCGTCTGGAGCCTGCGCCGCTTGACCGCCGCTCGCGAGGCCCGCCACACCGCACCGGTCATGAGCTCGGCTCCAGGTTGCGCTCGCGGGCCACCTTGCCGTCCGCGACCTCGACCAGGCGGCTCGCGCAGCGGGTGGCCAGGTTGGGGTCGTGGGTGACGATCAGCAGGGTCTGCCCGATCTGGTTGAGGTCGATCAGCAGGTCCATCACCTGCTCGCCCGAGCGGCTGTCCAGCGCGCCGGTGGGCTCGTCCGCGAGCAGCAGGGCCGGGCGGTTCATCGGTTCGCGGGCGGCACCCCGCGGCCGTCCGCCGCCGTCGACACCCCGGCGCTCCACCGCGACCTGGCCCCGCTGACGCCGCGCGAGGCGGAGGTGCTCGCGCTACTCGGGCGCGGGCTGTCCAACACCGAGCTGGCGGCGCGGCTGACGCTGAGCGAGTCGACCGTGAAGACCCACGTGGCCCGGATCTTCGCCAAGTTGAACCTCCGCGACCGGGCGCAGGCGGTAGTCCTGGCGTACGAGACCGGGCTCGTCGCGCCGCGAGGAGGGTGAAAGGCCACACCGTTTCTGGGACGGATGCCGTCAGGGTGCGCAGCCCACGGACGCCACCGACGCCACGAGCCCTCGCACCGCCGTCGGGGTGTGGCCCAGGTACTGGCGCATGGTCCGGGTCAGATGGGCCTGGTCGGCGTATCCGAGGTCGGCGGCGAGGGTACTGAGACTCTTCTCGCCGGCCGCCAGGCGGTCGACGGCCCTGCCGATCCGGACCCGGTGGCGGTAGCGGGTCACCGACACACCGAGCTCACGCGGGAACGCCCGGCTCAGCCGGTAGGGAGAGACGCCGAGCAGCTCCGCCAGGGAAAGCAGCGTGTCCGAGGCCGGGTCTCCCTCGATGATCGCCTCGCGGGCGGCGGCCACGAGGTCCTGGTCGTGTCGGGCGCTCGCTGCGCCGACCGGTGTGCGGCCGGTCGTGGTCCGGCCGATGGCGGTGGACAGGAGAGCCAGCAGTTCCTCACAGAGCGCGTAGTCGATGTCCCCCAGCCGGGCAGCGGCGAGCAGGCGGCGGTGGGCCAGGTCCAGAGGTGCGTCGACGTAGACGGTGCGCGCGGCCTGCACCGCGGTCTCCCCGGCCAGTGAGCGCCACAGCGTCGGCGTCACACTGATCGCCGTGCAGACGTCGCCGCCGGCGGGGTGCGCGAAGCTCTCCTCCTCGCCGGGAGCCGCCACGTAGGCCAGCGTCGCGTCGAGGTCGGCGGGCACGTCGGCGGCCATCCGGCGGAACCGGCCTCGGCGCACCAGCACCACGCGGTGGTCGTCGCGGACCTCCGGTGCCGACCAGCGGACATGGTCGGAGCGGCACGCCACCGCGCTGATGTCGAACTCGGGACGGGTGGCGACGGGATCGACGGTGAGCACCCGTCGAACGCTACGCGGTGGGTCCGACAGGCCGCCGCGCAAGGATGTTCAAGACGGGGGCCCGCCGCCAGGAGCACGCTGACGGAGTGCGCGGGGCTGTTCCTCTCGCGCCTTGCCCCTACCGACAATTCAGGAGTCATCGGCATGCCTGTTCTCCGGCAGCTCAGCACCGTCGTCATCAACTGCGCCGATCCGGCCGCGCTCGCCGCGTTCTACCAGAAGGCCACCGGCTGGGAGATCACCTCCAGCGACCCGGCCTTCGCCTCGCTGGGCGGCGACGGCACCCCGGTCCAGCTCGCCTTCGCCCGCGTCGAGGGCCACCAGGCGCCGGCCTGGCCCGACAGCGCCGCGTCCACGCACCTCGACTTCACCGTCACCGACCTGCACGGCGCGACCGAGGAGCTGCTCGGCCTCGGCGCCTGCCGACCCGAGTTCCAGCCGGGCGACGGCCAGTGGATCGTCCTCACCGACCCCGAGGGCCACCCGTTCTGCCTCACCGCCGCCGACACCACCGAGAACTGAGCACCCTCGCAGAGAACGGAGACCACCCCATGGCATCCATCCACCGCGACGTCCTGATCGAGGACTCCCCCGAGAACGTCTGGGCCGCGATCCGGGACTTCGGTGAGGTCCACCTACGCCTCGCGCCGGGGTTCGTCACCGACACCCGCGTCGAGGGCGACACCAGGATCGTGACCTTCGCGAGCGGGGTCACGGTGCGCGAACTGATCGTCGACCTCGACGACGAGGCCCGCCGCATCGCCTACGCCGTGGTCGGCGGCTCCCTGGAGCCCCGTCACCACCATGCGTCCATGCAGGTCCTCGGCGACACCGAGGGCCGCAGCCGCTTCGTCTGGATCATCGACGTGGCACCGCACAGCCTCGCGGAGCCCATCGCCGAGATGGTCGACCAGGGGATCCGCGTGATCAAGCAGACCCTGGACCGCGAGGTCGCGCCGACCCGCTGAGCGACCGGCCGGCCACTGGTGGATCATGCTCGACCCCGAGGGCAACGAGTTCTGCGCGGCCGGGTGAGGGGACGGAGCCCCTGCCGGGGCACCGCCCGGGCCGGCCGGGACCGGCTGGGGCCTCAGCGCCGTGCGTGACGGATCTTCAGGCGGCCGAAGCCCATGGTCCCGGAGATCCGGATCGTCGGCCCGCTGGGGCGGGAGCGCCGCCGGGGCTTGTAGCGCGAGTCCTTCCATCCGGTGCTCAGCTCCTCGACGTCGACGATCGCGTCGCGGGGCACCGTGATCACGGCCCGGCCGGTGCCGAGCTGCAGCTCGATGTCGATGACCGGATGCTCGATGACCGCCCGGGACAGGTCCAGGTGCACCCTTCCGAAGGCGGACTCGACCTTGAGGAAGCGAGGCACCCGCCAGACGCCGCGCCGCTGGATCCGTCCGGCGGCGACGGCGATCGTGGACGTGGTGCCCGCGTTCTGCGCCGGGAGCGAGGCCAGAGCCGACACGAGCGCGCCGCGAGTCCCGGCGGTGAGCACCTGGTGGAGGCCGCCGTCCATCTCCTCGTGCGAGATGTGTCCTTCGGCGTACGCCTGCTGCAGGCGCTCCACGGCCGCGCCGCGGTCGTCCTCACCGATCGGTGCCTGCGGGTCTTCGGGCAGAGAGGTCACCGTCTCACTCTACTGCCGTGCCGACGATGCGAACGTGCCAAGGCCCTTGGCGGGCGGGACAGCTGACCTCGCCTGCGCACGCCGATGCGGTGGAGCGCCGTCGATCGTCGGTGACTGATCGTCAATTCGCTGGCCCGGTCCGGCCTCGGTGTGGGATCGTGCCTCGGCGTACGATGATCAACCATCAGGAAGGGGGCTCCCCATGAGCACGAAGGATCCGAAGGTCGACGCGATCGAACGGTTCTTCACCGCCTACGCCGCCGGCGACGTCGAAGGCATGAGCACCGTGCTGGCCGAGGACATCGAGTGGACGATCCCGGGCCGCCATCCGCTCTCGGGGACGAAGCGCGGTATCGCCGAGGTCCGCAGCTTCTTCGACCAGTTGGGCAAGGCGGGCTTCAAGGCCGAGCCGATCTTCTTCGGGACGAACGACGAGTATGTGGTCGACGTTCACCGTGGCTGGACGACTGAGGGCGTCGGCAAGGTGGACACCACGTGGGCCCTGGTCTGGCACTTCCGTGCCGACGGAAAGGTCGACCGGGTCGTCAACCTGAGCGGCGACCAGCACCAGATGGACGCCTTCGTCTGGGACAACTTCACCCTCGCCCCGCTTCCGGACCGGCTGGCCTGACGGGTTCTCGTCGGCCGGCGCGGGCCGGAGGCGGGTGAGGGGCGAAGGGGGCGGGGGGCGAGGGGGCTATGCGTAGGCACGCACCGCGTCGATGACCTGGGCGATGGCCCGGGACTGGCTGAGTGGGACGAGGTAGGCCTCCCGGTCCTGGAGCGCCCGGGTCACCTCCGCGACCATCAGCTGGTAGGGATCGACGGCCTGGTAGGTGCGCGAGAAATCGGCTGCGGCATCCCCCGAGACCTCAAGGACCGACGACAGCGAACCGGCCGTGAACGCGGGGTCGACGAGTCGGATGCTGCCGGTGCTCCCGTCGATCCGCAGGGTCTCCCGCCAGTCGCCGGTGAGCCCGCTGAAGACGTCCGCCGAACCGCCGCCCGGGAAGTCCAGGACGAAGGAGGTCAGGCGGTCGGCGGAGTGCGCGCTCCAGCGCTCCTGCCGCACGTCGCGCACCGCCGGCTGCTGCCAGCCGAACGCGGCGAGCGTGGCGGAGACGGCGTAGTAGCCGACGTCGTACAGTGCTCCGCCGCCCTGCGCGGGGTCGAGGCGGTAGTTCCCCGGAGCGGGTGCGATCCCGTCGAAGTAGGCGGCGACATGCCCGACTTCACCGACGGCGCCCTGGTCGATCAGGGCCTCCATGGCGCGGGTCCTCGGGTGCCAGCGGTTCCACGCGGCTTCCACCAGGAGCTTCCCCGCGGCGTCGGCCGCGGCCGTCATCGAGTCGATCTCCGCGGTGGACAGGGCGATCGGCTTCTCGCAGACCACGTTCTTCCCGGCCGCGAGCGCTGCCTCGACCCAGACGCGATGGGCGCTGTTGTGCAGCGCGATGTAGACGACATCCACCTCGGGATCACCGAGGAGCTCCTGGTAGGCGGCGTAGGTCTTCTTCGGCCCCAGCGCGGCGGCGCGCTGCGCGTCCCTGGCTGCCACGGAGTGCAGCGAGGCGTGCGCGGTGGCGTGGACCGCCGGCGCCAGGCTCGATGTGGCGATCGATCCCGCGCCCAGAAAGCCCCAGTTGATCACGTCTGCTCCCAGAGATTCTCGGCGTGGATGAGGTCGAGCACCAGGGAGCTCCATCCGAAGGACCGGGCGCCGTGCCCGGCCGCGTCGTACGGCCCGTAGCACTCACGCGTTCCGGCGTGCGCCACGAACTCGACGGTCCGTTGCGCCAGTGTGGTGGCGGCGGCCTCGTGGCCCCTGGCGCGCAGCCCCCCGTGCAGGTACCAGTTGAGGTTCAGCCAGCTGGAGCCCCTGAAAATGGCCCGGGTGCTGAAGTCGGGGTCGAAGGAGGGTTCGGTCGCGGCCACGCTGGAGATCGGGTAGCGGTGCCAGAACTCCCGTTCGTTGAGCAGGTGTTCCTTGATGAGGCGCTCGGCGTGGTAGTCGGGCACCGACTCCAGGATGATGGGGAAGAGGGCGCTGGCCGTGAGGACGTCGACCCGCTTCCCGGTCACCAGGTCCAGGTCGAAGAAGGCGCCCGCCTCGTCGTCCCAGCAGTGGCGCAGCAGCGCGTCGGTGATGGCCTGCGACCGTGCGGAGAGGGCCTGCGAGGTCTCGCCAGGAAGCCCGGCGACGCGCGCGAGGCGCGACAGCGACAGCAGCCCGTCGGCGTAGATGCTGTTGACCAGGACGTCGTTCCAGACGAAGGTGCGGTGCTCCCGCAGGCGGCTCTCCGGCGTCCGCTCGTGCGCGTAGGAGCCGATCAGCCCACGCATCGCCTGGTGCCAGTCGTCGGCGATCCGGCCGGGCGCGGACGCGTGAATACCCAGCGCACGGTCGTATTTGGGGCTCATGTCGAGCCCGGACTCATCGGGCTGGTAGATCTCCAGCAGGCCCGTCTGCGGACTCGTCCGGTGCTCCGCGAGCCAGGAGAAGAAGGCGAGGGCCGGCGGCAGGACCTCGGCGAGCCAGTCGGTGTCCCCGGTCGCCTCGAAGACCCGCTCCACGGCTCTGGCCAGGACGGGCGGAGCGATGGTGACGGATCGCCACCCCTCCCACAGGTCGATCCGGAACTCCGCTGTCGCCTGTGCGCGCAGGTCGTCCTGCCAGAGCACCATGTGGGGCAGGAAGCCCGTGGGTGTCACCGCCGAGACCAGGGAGCTGATCTCGGCCCGGGCCCTGCGGGTGTCCAGGTGCAGCAGCGAGATCGCGTGATAGCTGCTGTCCCAGGCCCACTGGAACGGATAGGTCTCCGGGGACGGGCAGGTGCAGTCGTACGGGAGGCCGGCTCCGGTGGAGTGTCCCGACCGATGGTTTCGTTCCAACGTCTCCCGGGCGGCCTCGGCCGCTCGGGAGACAGCTGAGTGGTTCTTCACTGATCCCCCGTGAAATCCATTGATGCCAGCTGAAGTTCGACCCGCGCGGGACGCCCGCGACGGGCTGCGGTGCCCAGGAGCAGCAGCACGACGGCCGCCGTGAGCAGGACGCCCTCGACCGCGAAGGAGCGGCGGACCCCGAAGTGGTCGGAGAGGGTGCCGAGGATCAACGGCGCCAGCATGATGGACACCGCGACGATGAGCTGCACCCGGGCGGTGGCCTGGTCGGTCCTGCCCCGCGCGGCCGCCACCGCGAGGGACAGCGTCAGCGGGAACAGGTTCGCGATGCCGAGCCCGGTCACCAGCAGCGCCGCGAGGGCGATCACCGTGCTCCCGCTCGTCCACAGCAGCAGGAAGCCCACCACGGTGACCGCCAGGGAGACGAGCACGAGTTGGGTGGTGGTGGCGCGTGTCGCGGAGAGCCGGCTGCCGGCGAGCCGCCCGAGCAGTTCGCCGCCGTAGAAGAGGCTCATCGCGGTGGCGGCCTGTCCGTCGGTGAGGCCGATGCTGCTGGTCAGCTGCGGGGAACCGTAGAAGACCAGGCAGAACTCGGCGCCGACGACGACTCCGGCCAGGGCCGCCAACAGCCAGTAGGCGGCCGGGAGTCGGCCCGCCGGCGCGGCCTCGCCGGTCGGTGACCGGCGGGGCCGCAGGGTCTCCTGCCCGAGCGTCAGGTACAGGCCGCCGGCGATCACCAGCGGCAGCAGCATGCTCGGGCTCCAGCCGACGCCGGCGGCCTGGCAGGCACCGATCACCAGCGGCGCCACCAGGGCGGCCGCGCTGGCACCCGCGTTGGCCTCGACGATGGCGCGCTCGCGCAGGGGGCCGTGATGCTGCGCCAGGACGGCGAGGACCGTGGTCTGCACCAGCGCGCCGCTCACGCCCATCACCGCCGCCGCGCTCAGCGTGACCGCCACGCTGGGGCCCACGGCGAGCAGCGCCGCACCGAGCACCAGCGTGCCGAGCGAGGTCCAGAAGACCCTGCGGTACCCGAACGCCCCGGTCAGCCGCTCGATCAGCGCGTTGGCGAGGATCGCCCCGGCGGCGAACACCGTCGAATGCGCGCTCATCATCGAATAGGACAGCCTGAAATCGTGCCGCAGCAGGGGCAGCAGCGGACCCAGCGCGTACAGGGCGTAGGCGTAGACCGAGAGTCCGCCGTAGGCCAGGCGGGTCTTCCCGTCCCGGACGAACGGGGGCGCCGCAACCGTCATATCCCGATCCCCACCGCTTCCGCGCGGTTGCGGGCGGAGAGCGGCTCCGCGGCCAGGAGGATCTCCGGGGCGAGCATGGAGGTCTTCATGGACGCGCCCTGCCCGTACTCGGTGAACGCCCGCAGCACGCCGCTCTCGTCGTGGATCGAGACTCTGGCGGTCACCAGCGGACGGGCGTCGACCAGGCCGGTCTCGATGAGGCGCAGCGCGACGCCGGAGACGTTGGCCGACCGGGTCATCGGGAACAGGCGGACGTCGAAGGGGGTGGCGCGCAGCTTCAGCCCCTTGGCCAGGATCATCCAGGTGTTGATCTGCTGGGGCACCGCGGTGGCGCCGTACAGGACGTACTCGCCGCCCGGGCGCAGCAGCCCCATGGCCAGCTCGCGGATGTCCTTCTCGCCCGGCTTCGCGGGCCCGATGTGGGGCAGCGCGTCGAAGACGTAGTCGGCGTACTGGTCGTGGTGTTCACGGACGAACTCGTCCAGCGCGGTGAACTGGGTGTCCGTGTTGAAGGCCGGCCCCGCACCGTAGGCCCGGGCCAGGTCGAGCCGGGCCTGGTTCTGGTCGAGCACCATGATCGAGCCCACCCCCAGGTACCGGCTGAGGACCTGGACGGCGAGGAGGGCGCTGGGGCCGCAGCCGAGGACGACGCAGGTGTCGCCGGGCTTGGGAGGGTTGAGCAGCAGGGAGCGGAGCACCGAGGTGAGGGGCTCGATGATCGTGGCCAGATCGGACGGCACGGATTCGGGCAGAACGACGGCCGCCGCCTGGTCCGCGTCATAGAAATTGCGTTCGGTGTACCAGGTCGTCTCCATGTTCCGAGCGCCCGGGAAGATCGGGCGCAGCGCCCGGTACTCGGCCATTCCGCCGAAGTCGGTCTGTCCCCAGTAGCAGACCCGGTCGCCGACCTCCACGGACCCCTGCAGTTTGCGTCCGACCTCCAGAACACGGCCGACGTACTCATGTCCGGGAATGATCGGCCATGATTCCGGAAAGAGGTGCCCGCGGAAGTAGGACACGTCGGTCGAACAGATGGAAACGGCCTCGGTGCTCATCAGGATCTCGTCCGGCTGGCAGACCGGGTCCGGCACCGTGGCACGCTCGATATGCCCGGGTGAGGTCATCAGGTACGCATACATCATGCCCCTAGAGTTAAATTCTGAAGCTTCCCGAAAAATGACATGTCAGTGCACCCGCCAGGAGCGGTTGGCGAGGGGATCCCTATGGGTTTTTCTCTGCTCCCCACCGAGGAGCCGGCGGACCTACTCGCCCGACGCATCCACCTCGAAGGCGACGTCCAGCACATACCGGCTGCTGACGTAGCGGGACTCGGTGAGTTCGATGGGCCGGTCGTCCTGGTCCAGGATGAGACGCTTCTCGATGAGCAGCGCGGATCCGGTGGGAATGCCCAGCAAATGGGATTCGAGGTCTCCGGCGATGTCCGCCCCGATGGACGAGTAACCCCGCTGGGGATATCTCCCCAGGCTGACCAGCGCCTCATGGATCGAGTGCGTGGCAGCATCCATCTCCAGGAGGGCCGAGAGCTCCCCCGGGAAGACCGCCCGTTCCAGTGCCACCGGGATTTCGTCCGCGAGGCGGATCCGGGTGACGGCGACGACCTGGGCGGGGTCGGTCAGACGGAGGCGATGGATCTCGTCGGCTTGCGCCTTTCTGGATTCCGATGAAATGAGCTTCGACGAAGGCACACGCCCTCTTCGGCGCATTTCCTCACTGAAGCGGACCAAGTTCTCCGCACGCCGTCGGGCGGGTGGCTCGGAAACAAAAGTACCGCGGCCGGACACTCGGTAGATCAGACCTTCGGCAACCAGGCCCTGCAGGGCCGCCCGGGCAGTCATACGACTGACTCCGAACTCGGCGCAGAGGTCGTTTTCCGAGGGCAACGGGTCATGTGCTCGCTGTTGCGCAATCCTCCCCCTAAGGACCTGCTCGATCTGGTGGTACCTGGGGGCAAAGTCCGCGCTCATACGCCGTTCCCTTCTGGATCGAACCATCTGTCCAGCTGTCTAGTCAACCGGATCAAACAGGACTTATCCGGACATAGATCCACAGAATGCTGCCCGAAACCGTGACACTCGCGGTATCGGATGCGACACATGGTCACCGTGCCGGGGGTCGCCCTCCTACCTGTATAGACAGCTGGAGCGCTCCTGCTCTATGGTGCCAGGGACGCGCTGATTCCGCTCATGCCTCGATTACCCATCACCAGGTAGGGACAACAGGCCTGTGAACACCACCAGCCTCACCGTCGCCCAGGTCGCCAAGATGATCGACCACTCGCTGCTGCGCCCCGAACTGACCGCGCGCGACGTGCACGAGGGCTGCGCCCTGGCCGCCCGCTACAACGTCGCCTCGGTCTGCGTGAAGCCGGCCGACGTGCAGCAGGCCGCCGAGGCGCTGGGGGACACCTCCGTCCTGGTCGGGACCGTGGTCGGCTTCCCGCACGGGGCCTCGGTGACCGCGGCCAAGGTCGCGGAGGCGCGGGCCGCGCTGGCGGACGGCGCGCGCGAGCTGGACATGGTCCTCAACATCGGCCGACTGCTGGGCGGCGACGACCGGGCGGTGCTGGACGACATCCGCGCCGTCGTCGAAGTCGCCCGATCCGGTGGGGCCTTGGTGAAGGTGATCTTCGAGAACGCGTACCTCACCGACGAGGCGAAGGTTCGCGCCTGCCGTCTCACCGAGGAGGCCGGCGCCGACTACGTCAAGACCTCCACCGGCTTCGCCCCGAGCGGCGCCACCCTGGAGGACGTGCGGCTGATGCGCTCCGCCGTCTCCGAGCGGGTGAAGGTCAAGGCCGCCGGGGGCGTCCGCACCCTCGACGTGCTGTTCGCCATGGTCGACGCCGGAGCCGTGCGGTTCGGTGCCACCACCACCGCCGCCATGCTGGACGATCTCGCCGCCCGCCTCGCGCAGGGCCTCTCCTAGGGTCTGTCCCAGACGCTGCCCCAGGGGCTGTCCCGGGGCCTCCCCCGGAGCCCGTCCGCCCGAAGCCCGTCCCCCTGACTCCGTATCAGCCGGTGCCGCACCTGACAGTCGGCACCGGCTGATACGGCTTTCCCGCTGATACGGCCTTCCCATGGCGCCGGTGCCCGCCGGTGCCCTTTCGGGCAGCCTTCACACATGAAATTTGATCAACCACCAGCAACATGGTCTGATATCCCCGCCAGGCACCACGAGGGGGATCGATGAGCCTGTCCGCATCGTCTTCAGCCGTGCCGCCAACCGTGGCCATGGGGGAATCGGACGTCTCGCGCGGATGCGCGGATCGGGCCGGAGGCGCTGCTCAGAGCGCGAACTCCACACCCTCGGAGGTCATGGGCCTTGACGTCCAGCCAGCTGCGGGAAACGCCCCGCCACCCCCGCTCCCGAATTGACGGGAACCGCCCCCGTGTTGAGGGGAACCGCTCGCGGGTTGCCGTCGTCCTATCGCGGGAGTGCTTGACGTCGCGTCAGGTCTACGCCCGTAGTTCGCGCCCCGCGCGAGCGACGCCGCAGCCCTGACTCCGTACCTCCTCCGGCACCGGCCCGCACGCGGCCCACGCGCGCCGAGCCCCTGCCCCGGAGACCCTGCTGACCACTGGTCGGCCCTACCAGGTGAGTGAACAGGAGAGAGGATCCGCATGTCGGAGATCGCCGGACCAGCCAGCGCCGAACCAGCCGGCGCCGGATCGGCCGTTGCCGGCCTACGGCTGCTCAGCGAAGGCGCGGACCACCTGCCGGGTGGTGCCACCGAGGTGTTCCTCGGCCTGGACGGCGCGTTCCGCGTGACGGCCGGGGCCCAGGTCCGGACGGGCACGGCCGACACCGCGTTCCTGCGCCGGGTCGCCACCGAGCTGCGCACCGCACCCGCCGGTGCGCCGGCGGGTGCGGCCCCGGCGGGTGCGACACGCAGCCTGACCAGTACCGGCGTTCCCGGGAACGCCGACGCGGTGTGGAGCGAGGGCACCGCTCACCCGGTGCCCGCGTTCGCCGCGCTGCTCGACGCGCTGGCCGCACGGGTGCTCCGCCCGGCCGACCCGGCCGCCCTGCCCGCGGCCCTGCTGCGGCTCGACCCGGCCACGGCGGCGGTCGACACCGGCCGGGCCGTGGCCACCATCGGCGTGGTGCGCGGCCGCACGGCCTACGCGCTGGCCGAACCGGACGGCTCGTTCGGCCTCACCGCCCTGGACGACGCGCAGCCCCTGGGCGGCTCGGGCCCAGAGGCGGGGCTGCTGCCGACGGCGGTGGCGCTCGGCGCCGTGGCCGGCCGCGAGCTGTTCGCCGTCGGCGGTGCGGACGGTGCGGTGCAGGTCTGGGACGCCGTCTCGGGCGCGGTGCTGCACGGGACTTCGGGCGGCGAGGGCGCCCAGGCCGTGGCGGCGGCCCTGGTCCAGGACCTGCCGCTGGCCTTCTCCGGCGGCGCCGACGGGGGTGACGTGCGGGCGATGCGCGCCGACACCGGCCAGGCACTCGGCACCCTCTCGGTCAACGGCAACGGGGCCGACGTGCTCTGCGCCGCACGCTGCGCCGACCTCGACCTGCTGGCGGCGGCCGGCCAGGACGGGGTGATCCGAGTCTGGGACGTGGCCTCCGGAACGCAACTGCACCTGCTGGTCGGGCACATCGGACCGGTGGCCGCGCTCGCGGTGCTGAGCCTGGGCGACCAGGCGGTGCTGGCCTCGGGCGGCGCCGACCGGCGGATCCGGCTCTGGGACCTGGCGACCGGCCAGCCGGTGGCCGAACTCGACGGACACACCGCGACCGTCACCGGGCTCGCCTTCACCGAGGTGGCGGACCGCCCGGTGCTGGCCTCCTGCGCGCTGGACGGAACGGTCCGCACCTGGGACGTCCGCCGGGCCGAGGCCCTGCACGGCTGGCCGGTCGGCGAGGAGTGGCTGACCGGCATCGTCGCCGTCGCCTCGGGCGCCGGCCCGGTGCTGGTGGTCGGGCAGCAGAACGGCCGGCTCTCGCGCTGGGTCGCCGCGACCGGCTCGACGCTGGGCGAGTTCGCGGTCGCGGGCGCGGCGGTGCACCCGGTCACCGCGCTGGCGGGCGGCGAGCTGACGGGCCGTCCGATGCTGGCGGCGGGATACGGCGACGGCACGCTGCGGCTGTGGGACGCGGGGATCGGCGTCGAGCTCTACGCGCTCGCCCCGGACGGCGGCCCGATCACCTCGCTGGCGCTCGCTCAGGGCGGCCCCGACGGACCGGTGCTGGTCTGCGGGACGGCCGCCGGCGCCGTCCGCAGTCACGCGCTGCGCGACGGCGCGGCGCTCCCCGTGCCCGCCCCGCACGCGGGCGCCGTGACCGGGCTCGCCTTCGGTGCCGGCGGCGCCGGCGCCGTCCCGGCGCTGGTGTCCGCGGGCGCGGACAGCACCCTGCGGGTCCGGTCGGCGCTCGACGGGACGCCCCTGCTCCAGCTGGCCACCGGCCAGGGCGGTGTCACCGCGCTCGCCGCGGGAGAGGCCGGCGGCCACCTGCTGCTGGTGAGCGCGGGGCGCGACCGGACGGTACGGCTCTGGCACGGCGTCAGCGGGCAGGCGGGCCCGGTCTGCGAGGGCCTGGCCGCACCCGCCGAGACCATCGCGTTCGGGGTGTTCGGCGGGCGTCCGGTGGTGATCGGGGGCGGCACCGACGGGTCGGTGCTGGTCTGGGAGGTGCACGACGGGAGCCGGGTCGCCGCGCTCACCGGCGGTTCGGCGGCAGTGCGGACGCTGGTCGCGCAGGAGCTCGACGGTGAGACCCTGCTGGCCGCCGGCGACGAGCAGGGCACCCTGCGGCTCTGGCACCTGCCGAGCGGCACCCTGCTCAACGAGGCGGGCCTGGCCCAGGCCGCGCTCGCCATCAGTTTCGCGGACACCGGTCTCACGGTCGTCGGCCCGGGCGGGGTCACCACGCTCTGACCTCCGGGCCGGCGCTGCGCGTCGGCACCCGGAGGTCCGCTCTGTCGTCCCGGCTGTCCACAGCCGACTCTAGGAAGCCCGCGGGGGGAATTGATGGCTGGTACCGGCGTACAGATCGACCTGGACACGGTCGAGGCGACCGCGAAAAAGATCCACGGCCTGCTGGACGAGCTGACCACCGCCACGGCGAAGCTGAACGCGGTGATCCAGCAGGTCCAGCCGTCGGTGTACGGCACCGACGCGCTCGGCAAGGCGCTGACCGGCGGCAGTTCCTCGGTCGGCGGCCTCGCCGACCACCAGAAGCAGGTGCTGGCCGGCATCCAGGACTACCTGACGAACTCCACATCGATGGCGCAGAACCTCACCCTGATGTGCCAGCGCCACCGCACGAACGACGGCGAACAGGCCGCCAACCTGAAGGGCATCGGGAACAACGGCGACACCACCTCGCCCACCCTGCCGGACCGGGAGCCGATCAGGACCGATCCGACGCCGACCCCCACGGACGACCCGACCAAGGGCAAGGCCTACCAGGACGACCCGACCAAGGATCCGACGTACAAGGATCCGACCGCGCCGACCCTGCCCGCCGACAGCACGAAGAAGCAGCCCGCCAACGACGTCGGCGTCCAGCGCGGCGCCGGGGGCGGTGGGCACCAGCTGATCTGAGCAGGACCCTCCACCGGGCCGGGCAGACCCGGCCCGGTGGAGCCGCGGCGCGCCGCCGCACACCCGTTCACCCGTCCTGGCTTTCACCCGTCCTGGCCAAGCCGAACCGTCCCGTCGAGGAGAGTGCGTCGCCGTGATCGAACTGCCCAGTGATCTCGCCGAGGTCCTGAAGACCGTCCAGAGCAACAAGGACGGTTCGAGCATCGTCTTCCCCAACGCGGACGAAGACCTGATCGGGCAGCTCGCGCAGGCCTGGGACACCTGGAAGTCCGTGGCCGAGAGCCACATCCCGGCCATCGTCAGCAGCGCCTCGCAGGCCGCGTCGTCGATGTCGGGCGAGGCGGCGGACAGCTTCCAGGACTACCTGCGCAAGTACGGCAGCGGGGAGGACTCGCACGCGGCGACCACGCTGGCGGCCGGGCGGGCGATCGGCGACTCGCTGCACTCGGCGAGCACCGCCGTCGCGCACACCAAGACCGAGATGATCCGCGAACTCCAGTACACCAAGGAGTGGATCGCCAACAACCCGGCCGGGAAGCACGACGACATCGCGCAGTCGGACGGCGTCAAGAAGGCCGCCGACCTCTACAACTCCTACATCGGCCAGGTCGGCGCCAACGTCAACACGATGCTGCGTCAGAACAGCGGCTTCGTGGAGGCGATGACCGGCGCGGGCGCGGTCTGCAAGCTGCCCGGCGGCGGCCCCTCCGGCGGTTCGGGGATCAACCCCGTCACCGGCCTGCCGAACGGGACGACGTCGGGCCCGCCGCTGCCCACCGGCGTCGATGCGCTGGGGCCCAACGGCCTGCCGCTGCCCACCCAGGTCGACGCGCTGAAGATGCCGGACGGCACGATGGCCGGCGGCCCCGGGGGCACGGGGACCCCGGGGATCACCCCGTACAGCCTCGGCACCAGCGGCACCTCCGGCGGCCCCGGCGGGACACAGGCGCCGCTGCCGTTCCAGATGCCCAACGCCACGATGCCGTCCCTCCAGTCGAAGGACGGCACCTCACCGTCGTTCAGCCTGCCGGGCACCGGGCAGCTGAAGCCGTTCATGACGGACACCGGCACCGCCCCCACATCGCCCATGAGCAAGGACGGCATGCCGGTCTTCCAGCCGCTGTCGACGACCGCCCCGAAGCTGGACCTGGCCGGGCTGGACGGAACGCCCGGGTGCACCCCCAACATCTACTCCACCGGCAACACCGGCACCTCCAAGCTGAGCCCCTGGCAGAGCGGGTCCCCCACGCTGCCCTCCTTCACCGGGCGCGACCCCCTCAACACCGGCAACCCCTCCTCCAGCGGCGGGCCGATGACCGGTCTCAACTTCCCCGCGCCGATCAGCACGACCGGCGGTTCCGACATCGGCAGCGGGACGAAGATCCCCTTCAACCTCCCCACGCCCGGCGGCACCGACAAGCTCGGCTCGCTGTCGCTCGCCGGGCTCAACGACGGCACCGGCGGCACGGGTGGCTCGGGCAGCTTCGGCGGGGGCGGCGGCGGAGGCGGCGGAGGCGGCGGCCTCGGGCTCGGCGGCTCAGGCGTCGGCGGCGGGGGCGGCAGCGGCCTGAACCTCGGCGACGCGAGCGGCAGCGGAGTGGGCGGGGCCAACCTCGCGGGGGCGGCCGGCAGCGCGGCCCTGGGCAGCTCCGTCGCAGGGGAGGTCGGCGCGGCCGAGTCCACCGCCGCCTCGCTCGGCTCGCAGGCGGCGCGGTCCGCCGGCGGGGCCGGCAGCGCCGCGCGCAGCGGGACGCCCATGGCGGGCGGGGCCGGCGCGCTCGGGCGAGGCGGCGGCGCGGGCAAGACGGAGCGCAAGGGCAAGTCCAAGTACGTCCGGCCAACCCGGTTCGGTGCCGAGATCGCGGACGAGGAGGACGAGGCAGCGCTGACCGACCGGGGCATCGTCGGGGTGGCCGGCGACGCGCGGCAGGGCGACCGCAGCTGGCAGCGGCTGCGCCGCAACTGGCTGGACGGCGCCCGCACCGAGGGCGGCGGGGCGGTCGAGGACCGCGCTGCGGAGCCGACCGCCGGACCGCAGACCACCGAGGAAAAGCACACCCTGGCCACGCAGTTGACCAGCGCGATCCTGGGCACCGACCCCGACGCGGCCCCCGCGGCCGGGCCGGGCGGGGACGGCACGGCACTGGTGGGCGGCGCGGCGCCGGCCCACGAGGCGCGGGTCCACGAGGAGGCGGCGGATCGGACGGCGACCGAGGCCGCGCCGCCGTCCGCCGAGGACTCCTACTTCGACCGGGCCAGGAGTGCCGCCGCCCGTCGCGGCCACCCGGACGCACCCCAGTCCGACGCCGCGCCGGCCGCTCCCAAAAAGGCGCCGCTGCGGGAGGAGGGCGGCTACCAGGTGCCCAGCCCCTTCCTGCGGGCGGCGCTCGCCAAGCTCGCCGACGCCGGGGCGCTCGAAGGCGCCGGAGCGGCCTAGGGATCTGCGAGCCCCGCCCCCGTGACGCGGGCGGGGCTCGCAGACTCCGGACGGACCCACCGACCACGTTCCTCAGACTGATTCGGAAGACCCATGGCTGACGACTCCCGCACCGCCGCGGATACCACCATGACGCCGTACTCCGCCGACGCATCCGGCGGTGGGACCAGCACGACGCCGTACCTGGCCGAGACGCCCCGCAACCTCACCACCGAAACACCGCTCTACGCTGTCGACGCCACACCTCGCAACCTCACCACCGAAACACCGTTCAACGTCGACGCCACCACCCCGACCAGCGTCACGCCGTACCTGGCCGACGCACCCAGCAACCTCACCACCGAGACACCGCTCTCCCCCGTCGACGCCACACCCCGCAACCTCACCACCGAAACACCCCTCTCCCCCGTCGACGCCACACCCCGCAACCTCACCACCGAAACACCGCTCTCCGCCGTCGACGCCACACCCCGCAACCTCACCAACATGACGCCCTACTCCAGCAGTTCGACAAGCAACCCGACAGGTGGCACATCCGGCGGAGCGGCCGGCAGCGGCTTCGCGGTCGACCCGTCGCGCTACCGCGCGGCGGTCTCGCCCCTGCTCGCCGCTGTCGAACAGCTCACCGAGCTCAGCACCGGCATGACCGCCTTCCTCTCCACCATGGAGGGCCAGGCGCCGTGGGGCAACGACGAGTCGGGCAAGAAGTTCGCGGACGGCGACAAGGGCTACCTGAAGTACAGCGCCGACACCTTGAAGACCCTCAACGGCATGCCGGACGGCCTGAAGTACGTCGCCGACGGGCTGAAGGCGATGGCCGACGGCTACGAGGGGGCCGACGGCTCCGTCCAGGGCGACATGAACAGCGCGGACGCTCCGGCGTCGCAGAGCGCGCCGCTGCAGCCGATGGAGACGGTGGCCGGCCAGGTCAGCCCGATCCTGCCCCGCGAGCCGATGTACCGGGTCGGCACCGTCCAGGACCGCACCCCCGTGAACGGGAAGGGCTGAGCACCATGGCAGTCGAGTTGCCCGAACCCCTGCAGTGGGTCCTGATGCTGCTCGCCGGCACCCGTTGGCCCGAAGCCGACGAGGACGCTCTGCGGGAGATGGCGGACCGCTGGCGCAAGACGGCGAAGAGCGTGGAGGACGCCGGACACGCCGCCGACAACGCCGTCAAACAGGCGCTGGACGGGCAACAGGGCGCCGCGGCCGAGTCGTTGACCACCTTCTGGGCGCAGTACACGGTCGGCAAGGGCACCGCGGACCAGCCCGGCTACTTCCCCGGGCTGGTCGACTCCTGCAACAGCATGGGCGACATGCTGGAGGAGATGGCCAACTCCGCCGAGACCGCCAAGATCCAGATCATCGCGTCGCTCGCCATCCTGGCCTTCGACATCGCGACGGCCGAGGCCGAGGCGCCGGAGACCCTGGGCGTCTCGCTCGCGCAGATCCCGATCGCCATCGCGGCCGGCCGCGCGGCCGTGCAGGCGCTGCTCAAGGCCTTCCTCAAGGAGGTCGTCACGATGGCGGCCAAGCAGGCGGCCCAGATGGCGGCCATCAACCTGATGGCCCAGGGCATCGAGGTGGCCCAGGGCCACCGCAAGAGCATCGACTTCAAGGAGGTCGGGCAGGCCGCGGAGGGCGGAGCGGTCGCCGGTGCGGCCGGGCACCTGATCGGCAAGGGCGTCGGCGAGGGCGGGGCCGCACTCGGTCTCAAGGGCGTGATGGGGACCGTCCCCGGCAAGATGGCCACCGGAGCGGCGGTGGGCGTCGCCACCGACGCGACCACGCAGGCGATCACCACCGGGCACGTCGACGGCAGTACCCTGCTCGGCTCGGGTCTCGGCGGGGCCGGGGCCGCCGGTGCGCACGCCGCCGCCGGCGCGTTCCGGGGGCACTCCGGGCCGCCGTCGCCGGAGATCCCGCACCACGACCTCCCCCCGGGGCAGCCCCACCTCGACTCGACCGGGAAGCCCGTCTTCACCAAGAGCGGGAACCCGAACCTCGGGGACCGCGAGGGAACCGGGCTCGACGGCACGGGCTCGGGCACCGGGTCCGGGTCCGGGTCCGGGTCCGGGTCCGGCTCGACGTTCCGCGGGGTGAAGGACACGTCGTCCCAGGACGACGGCGGCGGCACCGTTCCGCACGGCCTGTCACCCTTCACCCTGGAGCGCGACACCGGCTCACCGACCGGCAACGGCGCCGACCGCGGCGGCTCGACGGAACCGATTGGCTCGACGGGGTCGACCGGTTCGGTCGGCTCGACCGGCGGGCGGACGACGGGATCCTCACGCGTCGAGCCCGAGCCCGAGCCCGAGCCGCAGCCCGCTGCTCCCGTGCAGTTGAACGCGGACCGCTCGCCCACGCCGACGGACCTGCCGGCCGAGAACCGGTCGGCCGTGCACGAGCCCGAGCCCATGGCGCCCACCGTCGAGACCCCGCGGGAGGCCCCTGCCCCGACGCCGGTGGAGACGACGCAGATCCGGCCCGAAGCTCCGACCCCGGTCGAGACCACCCAGATTCGGCCCGAAGCCCCGACGCCGGTGGAGACCACCCAGATCCGCACCGACGCCCCGGCGCCGGAGGAGACTGTCCGCCCGACGCCCACCGTCGAGACCCCGCGGGAGGCCCCTGCCCCGACGCCGGTGGAGACGACGCAGATCCGGCCCGAAGCTCCGACCCCGGTCGAGAGCACCCCGATCCGCACCGAAGCGCCAACCCCGGTGGAGACCACCCAGATCCGCACCGAGGCACCGACGCCGGTCGAGACGACCCAGATCCGCACCGACGCCCCAACCCCAGTCGAAACCACCCAGATCCGGCCCGAAGCTCCGACCCCGGTCGAGACCACCCAGATCCGCACCGACGCCCCGACCCCGGTCGAGAGCACCCAGATCCGCACCGACGCCCCGACCCCGGTGGAAGCGCCGGCCTCCCAGTCGTCCGCCGTCCCGCATCCGGTCCTGTCCGGCGTCCACCTCGACGACACGAGCATGCCCGCGCCCGTCCACAGCGCGGTCGCCGTCGACCCGTCCGCCGTCCACGTGCCGTCCCCGTCGGCCGCGCCCGCCTCCTCGCACGGCGGCGGCGACCACGAGGCCCAGCAGCAGCCGGTCATGGCCGGCGCACCGCCCGTGAACGTTCCGGCGGGCGCGGGCGCGGGCGGTGGTGGCCGCGCCGAGGGCTCCGCCTTCGCCACGCCCACCGCCGTGCCCCGCCACGACACGCCGGACACCCCTCCGCCGCCACCGGCGCCCGGCGCCCCCCGCTCGACCACTTCGTTCGGGGGGCTGCGTCCGGCTCCGGAGCGCCCTGCCGGGCCGCGTCCCGGCTCGGACCGGCCCGCGCCGCCACCCGGTACCAGCACCGGCACCGGCACCGGCCGGTCGGCCGGGGGCGGTACGCGGCAGGCGGCCACCAAGCCCGTGGACAACCGGCCGCCCGTGCTGACCTCCCACACCAAGTGGATGGCGGAGGGTCACAGCCGCGACGTCTTCCGCACGACGGACCTCGGTCACGCCAACGAACTCGTCGACAAGCTGCCCGGGATGACACCGGCCGACCGGGCCAAGGCCATCAGCAGCCTGGACGCGAACGGGCGGCGCTGGCTCGCCCGGAACCCGGAGCTGGTCGACCGCCTGCGCGACGAGCTGCCGCCGGAGGAGTTCGCCCACACCGCCGCGCGCTTCATGGTGGAGGCCGACCCGCGCAGCGAGCAGCCGGTCGCGGCCCGCGAGGCCGCCCGGGCCCAGGTCGCGCGGATGCTCCAGGACCCGCACGTGGCAGCCGAGTTGCTCAAGCGCGGCGCCGCCGTGACGGTGGTGCCCAAGGGCGTCAGGATGACCGACGTGCCCGCGTTCGAGCGCCTGGCCGGCGCCACGGCGGGAGGGGCCTCCGGTGGCGGCCGCGCGTGGGACACCGTGCGCGGTTCGGGCGGACTGCACACGGCCTTCGCCGAGGAGAACCTGCTCGGTGGGCACACCACCGTGCCGGGTGCCGGGGACTACGCGGACGGCTACTCCACCTCCACGCACGAGTTCGCCCACAACATCCACCAGTACGGCCTGTCGCCCGCCGACCGGAAGACCATCACCGAGGCGTACCAGGGCAAGATCAACACCGACGACATGACCAGGATGTTCGGCGAGGAGACGCCGATCAACTGGTCCGACGGTTCCCGGAACCTGCACGACACCGACAACGACAACTACGCCTCGCGCGACGAGTTGGAGTACTTCGCCCAGGTCAGCAACGCCTACCTCGGCACCAACCACGGCACGGACCTCTACACCGGCGAGGCGCGCAACAACGGCCCCGAGTGGGTGAAGGAGAACGAGCCGGACCTGCTCCCGCTGATGGAGCGGCTGTACGGCAAGGACCCGCAGGCGATCCACCCGGAGCCCGCCAACCCGATCAACGCGGTGCAGGAGGACCACGACCTGCACGAGGCCGTCCGCACCATGCTGGGCGACGACGGGACCCCTCCCCCGCCGCCGGGGCACACACCCCCCGCCGTGCCCGGGCAGCACGTGCCCCCGCAGCACCAACCCCCCGCCGTGCCCGGGCAGCACGTGCCCCCGCAGCACCAACCCCCCGCCGTGCCGGGACAGCACGTGCCCCCCGCCGCACCCACGCAGCACCACGAGCCGGCGACCACCGTGCTGGAGCACCACGACCCCACCACCGTCCAGGAACAGCACGAACCCCCGACCATCAACCAGGAGCACCAGCAGCCGGCGGACACCGGCATGGACCACCAGCAGCCCGAGGCCACCGTGCCCCCGCAGCACGAGCCCCCGCTCGCGCCGCCGCCCCCGCCCATGCCGAAGCAGCACGAGCCGACGGCCCGCCCCGGCTCCTCCGCGCGCCACGACCCGCCGCCGGCACCGCCGGTGGCGCCGTTGAAGCGCGACGGCTCCGACGTCTCCATGGGTTCCGGATCCGAGCGCGAGAGTGACGACGACGCGTCGATGGGCCGGGTGTCCGACACGTCCATGGGCCGGGGCTCCGATGCCTCCATGGGCCGGCACTCCGAAACCGAGTCCGAGAGCGACTCCGACGAGTCGATGCGCAGTGGCTCGCAGGATTCCCGGACCGGCCCGCCGCGCCCGCCGGTCGAGCAGCGCCGCCCGCTGCCGGTGGGGGTGCACCTGGACGTACCGGAGGACCGGACGGACAAGCTCGCCGGCCACGAGGTGACGGTGAGCGAGATCTCCATCTCCGCCGACCGCCCGATGACCCGCTACGGAGGCAACCAGCGCTCGCACACGGTGCCCTGGACGCTGACCCGGCGCGCGGTCGGCGGACTGGCGGGGCGCAATGCCCACCAGCTGTGGACCGAGCTCAAGACCGAAGTCAAGGAGCTGCGGGAGTACAAGCCGCGCGGCACCGGGGCCGAGGCCAAGGACGCGGCGAAGGTGGCGACCCGCTGGGACGACATCCTCGACCGGCTCGACCGGCTGCCGGAGGCCCCGCCGGGCGAGCAGCCGCTGCACGAGTGGCATGAGCAGCTGGGCGACCTGCTCTCGGGCTACGTCGAGCTGTCGCAGCTGACCAGCTTCGCCTCGTTCGCCGACGGCCGGGCCGTCGGCCGCGGTGAGCACTCCACCATGAAGGGGCTCGACCAGGCCGAGCAGAACGCGGCGAAGGAGCCGAAGCCCCAGGAGGACAAGGGCACGGGTGACGAGAGCGACGAGGAGCCGGTGGGGGAGAACAACATCGGGAACGTCGTCCGCAACAAGCTGCTCGACCTCAAGGAGAACAAGTCGCTGACGCCGGAGGACGTGGTCGCCGCGAAGCGGCACCTGGCCCGTGGCCTGATCCGCTCCTTCCCCAAGCTGATGGAAGGCAAGGAGGGCCCGGCGATCCTCGAGGATCTCGGCTTCACCAAGACCAACCCACCGCCGGACACCTACGGCTCCGGGAAGCAGCCGAAGCAGGGCTTCCTCGCGGACGTCTCGGTCAAGCCGGGCGGAGCGGACGGGCCCCGGGTCGGCCGCATCATGCTGAGCGACAAGGACCGTCCCCCCACGCAGTTCGGCGGTGGCGGACAGCTCTCCCACACGGGGTCGTGGTCGCTGCTGCGCGGAACGCTGCTCTCCTTCGAGGGGCGGGGCACCAGGGAGCTGGGCAACTGGCTCGGCGACCGGTTCAGCGGTATGGAGACCGTCGTCCGCGACATTCCGGGCCACGCCGACGACCTCAAGGCCATCAAGGAGGCCCAGAAGCAGCTCAGCACACTGGACTCCGCAAGCGACCACGAAGTGTCCCGGAAGCTGGGCGGCCTCCTGGAGACCTTCGTGACGGTCCACCAGAAGATGCCGTTCGCGAGCTTCCCCGACCACCTGCAGGGCGGCACCGCCAGCGGCAGCGGCGAGATCGATCTGCCGGTCGCCAAGGGCGGGCACGACGGGGCCCCCGTCGGGCCCAAGGCGCTGGCGAGCCACTTCGACGGGGCGGCGCCGTACGGCATGGGGCTGAAGGACCTGGCGCACTCGTACCAGGACTGGAAGGCGCACGCCGAGGTCCTGGGGCCGGTCGACCAAGAGGCGATCAACCAACTCGCAGGCCGCACGTTCACCAAGAAGAATCTCCGCCCCCTGAGGTCGGGGACCGAGTTGCCCCCGATCACGGCCAGGGGCTACCTGCGCGGGCTGGAGAACTGGGACCGCGGGATGTCCCTGGTCTTCAAGGACAAGGGCGAGCAAGCGGTGCAGCAGGCGTGGGCCGAGCACCGCGACGAGTTCACGCTGGGGGCCCTCGGTACGTTCCACGCGGGACCGCACGCCAAGAAGCTCGGCGACTGGCTGGACGCGGTCACCAGCGCCGACCGTCCGACGAACGCGCCGAAGGCGCTGGCGGCGCTGACCACGTACTACGACGCGATCCCGACCGGGGTGGGCGCACGGAGAAAGGCGCAGGAGAACGCCACGAACGCGTTCCAGAAGGCGCTGGACGAGTACGAGGCGACCCCCGAGGCCACCCAGCCGAGCCAGGGCGACTTCTCGCTCCGGCTCGAATCCGCGATGCTCGGCAGCACCATCCCGCGCGACGGCGACTGCCTCTACCACGCCGTCAACGCCGCGAACGGCACCGCGCCCTCGCACCACGCCGCGCTCGACCTCCGGAGCCGGGTCACCGACTGGGTGCTGCAGGACGAGAACCTGAACGAGGTCCGGACCTACGCGCAGCAGAACGGGGTGACCATGGACAAGGTCGTCGAGACCCTGGCGACCACCGGCAACTGGGCCGGGGATGCCGGCGACCTCGCACCCCGGATCGTCGCCTCCGCGCTCGGCGTGGAGATCCGCATCCACCGGCCGGGCGACCTGCCAGTGCTCAAGGTGTCGCCACTGATCCTCCAGCCCGGCCGGGTCCGACCGCCCATCGAGCTGGACCTTCAGAACGACCACTACACGGTTCACGTCCCGGACGACGCCACTCTCATCGGCAAGCGCCAGGGGCCGGAGGTCAGCGAGCCGGAGTACAGCGCGGACGAGAGCAGCGACGAGGAGAGCGGCGACGACAGCGACGGCTACAGCGTCCAGGACCTCAAGCGGCCCAGGTCGTGACCGGCATGCGACCGCCGAGTTCGCTGCCCGGACCGCCGACCCTGGTCGACGGTGACGTCCTGCTCCGGCCGCCCAGCGCCGAGCAGGACGCCGACACCGTGCTGGCCGGCACCCGGGATCCCGTGGTGCGCGAGTTCCTGCAGGGCGTCATCCCGCACCGGGACCGGTCGGCCGCCGCGGAGTGGCTCGACCGGGTTCCGCCGCGGTTGTGGGCCGAGGACCGGGCCGCCTACTTCGCGGTGGCCCTCGGCGCGGGGCCGGCGGTGGGGTGGGCCGAACTGGTCGACTTCCGGGCCGAGACGGAGAGCGCCGAGGTCGTCGTGTGGCTGCTGCCGGAGGCCCGCAGCCTGCGGACGGCGACCAGGGCGCTGCGGCTGATCTGCCGGTTCGGCTTCGAGCAGCTGGGCCTGGCGCGGATCGACGCCTACGCGGCGGCCGACAACATGCCGAGCCAGGTGATGGGCGCCTGGATCGGCTTCCGTCGGGCGGGCTACCGGCCGGCCCTGTTCCGCAGCTCCGGCAGCCACCGGCTGCACGACGCCGTGCACGCCACGCTGGTCCCGGAGGATCTCTGCTGAGCTGGTCCCGGAGGTTCCCTGCTGACCGCGCGGTGCGAGCAGTTACCCGCGGCGGGCGATCGTGATGATCTCGCGGCTGGACCCGTCGATCGGCGCGGCGTCCCAACTCCCGTGCTGCGCCTCGATCTCGAAGCCCGCCTCGGCCAGGAAGCCGCCCAGCGCCGCGACGTCGAGGAACCGCAGGCTCTCGCTCAGCACGCGCAGCACCGTGCCGTCCGGGTCGGCGACCGTCCCGTGGAAGGTGACCACGTCGCCGATGACGGACTCGACCTCGTGCCAGTAGCGCAGGGCCCGGCCGGTCTCGGTGACGACCTCGCTGATGTCCTCCGGGTTCGCCGCCGTCCAGCCCTCCCAGGCGCGGGCCTGCGGGTGCCGGGTCTCGAAGGCGAACCGGCCGCCGGGGCGCAGGGCGGCGTGGATCGCGGCGAGTGAGGCGCGCAACTCCTCGTCGGTGACCAGGTTCTGGAAGGCGTGGCCGGTCATGACGGCGAGGTCGAAGCCGGCGCCGCTCCTGGCCTCGGCCGCGGTGCCCTCGATCCACTCGACGTCGCTCCGGCGGCGGGCGCGGTCCAGGGCGGCGCGGTCCGGGTCCAGGCCGACCAGGCGGCCCCGGTGGCCGCGGTCGCGGGCGACGTGCAGCATGGCGCCGGTCCCGCAGCCGACGTCCAGGACCGACTCCGCGCCCATGATCAGCGGGAAGTAGAAGCGGTCCCCGGGCCGGCGGTCGGGATCCCAGGGGTTCAACAGGTCGTACAGGGCTGCTGCTTCGGCATCTGAGAACACCGCGCCAGTGTCCGCTCCCGCCTCCCCGGCGGCAACCGATTAAGGCGCTCCCCTAGGGCTCGACCGGCGATCGGGCCACCCCCTCAGACGATTCTCTGAGCATCGAGGGGTGGTCAGGCACCCTGAGCAAGGCCAGACTTGACGCCATCACGTCAATGATGATCACCGGCGCGCGGCCGGCACGGACGGCCCTCGGTCCAGCCCCGCCCACGCGTCGCGCTCGGACACCGCACCTCGCACTCCCGCACTCCCGCACCCCCGCACCCCCGCACTCCCGCACTCCCGCACTCCCGCACCAGGCTCCGCGCGCCCGCGCGGCAACCCGTCCCCCATCGTCACCGAAGGAGCCATCGATGGCCGTCACCCCCCGCCGGCTGCCCGAGCAGGCGACGCCCCACGTGTTAGGGCTGTTCCGGATCGTCACCGCACTGCTCTTCGCCTGCCACGGCGCCTCCTCGATCTTCGGCGTCCTCGGCGGCACCCACGGCGGCCACAGCCTGCCGGTCGGCCAGTGGCCCGGCTGGTGGGCCGCGCTCATCCAACTGGTGGGCGGTGTCCTGGTCCTGCTGGGCCTGGGCACCAGGGCGGCCGCGCTGCTCTGCTCCGGCTCGATGGCCTACGCGTACTTCACGGTCCACCAGGAGCACGCGCTGTGGCCGATCCAGAACGGCGGCGAGCTCTCGGTGCTGTTCTGCTGGATCTTCCTGACCATCGCCGTGATCGGCCCCGGCAGCCTGGCACTCGACTCGCTGCTGCGCCGCGACGCGGTCGCCGACCTGGGCACCGCCCCCGTCCGGCGGCCCGCCAAGCTGCCTGCCTAGCAGGCTCGTCGGACACCGCACAGCAGGCACGTGCGACGGCCGACAGCCCGCCGGTCTTCGGCCGACAGCCCGCTGCCGCGGAGCGCCTGCCTGGCGCTTCGCGGCAGCGGTTCGGTCGACTTGACGATCAGTCGACCCGGGCGTGAGGTCAGCCGGTGAAGGCCGCCAGGCCGTTCGGGGTACCGAGGCCGGTGGGGCCGTCGTAGCCGGCGCCCGCGGTGCACAGGTACGAGGCGCTGCTGTCGCAGCTGCCGTTGGAGCCGCTGGTGACGTCGTTCAGCGCGGAGGTGTTCGCGTAGGCGTCGGCCGCCGGGACGGCCGCGCTCGGGTTGCCGGCCAGCGCGTACACCGAGGCGATGATCGGCGAGGAGGCGCTGGTGCCACCGTAGACGTTCCAGCCGGAGGCGCCGTAGGTGTCGTAGACGGCGACACCGGTGGCCGGGTCGGCGACCGCGGAGACGTCGGCGACGGTGCGGTTGCTGCAGCCGCTGTCGGTCTGCCAGCTGGGCTTGGCCTCGTACTGGGAGCAGCCGGAGCCGGTGCCCTCGCCGCCGGCGCTGGTGCCCCAGACCGACTCGCTCCAGCCACGGGAGCTGGAGTCGGCGGTCAGCGAAGTGCCGCCCACCGCGGTGACGTAGGGGGAGGCGGCCGGGTACTCGACGCCGTAGCCGCTGTCACCGGCCGAGGCGGTGATGGCGACGCCCGGGTGGTTGTAGTACTGGTCGGCCGAGGAAACCTCGTCCGAGCTCTCCGAGCCGCCGTAGCTGTTGGAGACGAACTTGGCGCCCATGGAGACCGCCTGGTTCACCGCGGTGCCCAGGTCCTGGGTGCTGGCCGAGGCGGCCTCCACCAGCAGGATGTTGCAGTTCGGGCAGGTGGCGCTGACCATGTCCAGGTCCAGGGAGATCTCCCCGGCCCAACCCTGGTCCGGCGACGGGTAGTTGGTGCCGCCGGTCTCGTCGACCTTGGTGAAGCAGCCGCCGGCCGAGGTGCAGGCGGGCAGGCCGAACTGGCTGCGGTAGGCGGCCAGGTCGGACTCGGCGTTCGGGTCGTCCTGGGCATCGACGATCGCGACCGTCTCGCCGGCGCCGTTGGAGGCGGCCGCCGAGGTGAGGTTGTACGCGCTCTGGATGTCGGTGGGGCCGAAGCCGGAGACCGAGGCGTCGGCCTTGGCGGCCTTGGCGTTGGCGTGCAGGCCCTTGGCGTGGGCCTTGACGGTCCCGCCGGTGACACGCAGGGCGTTACAGGCCAGGTAGCCGGGCAGCGGGTCGGCACAGGAACGCGCGAAGCTCACCCCTTGGTGAGCGGTGCTCGCCGGGGCGGCCGCTGCGGGTATCGCGGCGAAACCGGAGACGGCGAGGCCGGCGGCGGCGGTGACCGCCAGGACGGCGCGCCGGACGGCGGGCGTGACGGAGGTACGCAAGGTAACGTGCTCCTCTGTTCTGGTGAACCGGAATGTGGGGGTCGGTCCTGGGCGTGGGGTGCCGAGGACTCCAGCCGCACGCGGACACTGACGGTGGTTCACCCCGCCGTGACGCGCCTTGATTGCGGCTGGGCATGACCTTAGATTTGCATGAACTCGTCAGACAACGGGTGCGGCAGGGTCGGCACACGATCCCCTCCCCTCACCCGCTGTCTCCATCTTCTCCGCACGGTCATCACCAGTGCTTGGGCTGACGATGGGCCGCGGCGCGAAAGATGCCTGACGGGGGCTCAGTCGCCCGCCCTGACGGACTTTTGGTGGTCGGCCAGGCCGCGTTCATCGAGATCAGCGCCCTCACTCAGGTACTTGGTCCAGTCCTTCAGCAAACACTCAGGAATGGGTCGTCACTCTCGGTGCTCTCCCGTGCCATCTCGGGGCGCCTTCTCCTCCAACGGCCGGCCCAGCACGAGGAGCAGGAACACCGGCTGCGCGTACACCGCGTCGAAGGCCGCGCCGTACGCCGCGCGGTGCGCGGGGTCGGGGCGCGGCTCGATCAGGTCGAGCAGCACCAGGCCCGCCTGCCGGGCACTGTCCAGCGAGGAGCTCAGCGGGCGGCGGAAGAAGTGGACGGCGAGCGGCGGCCCCTCCTCGGTGGGCCATTCGTCGTGCACCTCCTCCACCGCGTGGTAGTCGCCGCTGGTCGACAGGCGCACTTCGGCCATCGGGTGGCCGGTGGAGATCAGCACGACGCCGCCGGGCACCAGCACCCGGCGCAGCTCGGCCAGGGCCGGTACCCAGTCCCGCAGATAGTGCAGGCAGAGCGAGACCACCACCACGTCGAAGGCGGCGTCCGGTGCGAAGTGGAGCGGCTCGCGCAGGTCGTGCACGATCAGGCGCGCCGCATCACCGACCCGCTGCCGGGCGATCCGGACCATCGCGGCGCTGGCGTCGAAGCCGACCACCGACGCGCCGCGCGCCACCAGCAGCTCGGTCAACCGGCCACCCGCGCAGCCCACTTCGAGCACTCTGCGGCCGGCCAACGGCGGGCAGGCGGCCAGCACGGCCGGCCGCTCCAGCAGGGTGTTGTACGGGCTGACCGCACTGTGCCGGTCGTACCGCCGCGCTATCGCGTCGTACTGCGCGCGCTGCGCCGTCTCCTCGGATGTCATCTCGCCGGGCCTCCTGATCAAGGGATTCGACCAGGGCTCACGCTAACCATCCGGGCTTCCTTGATCAGCTGATTCACCCAACGCGGTGGCGGCCCGGTCAGTGCCGGTGGTGGTTGTCCGGCTGGGCCGGGTCGCCCGGGTGTTCCAAGCCCGGGACCAGGGTGAGCCGTTCGGCGCGGGCCCGGTCGAGCCAGCGGACGAAGGAGATCCGCCGCGCGCAGTCGCGCAGCTGTCCGGCCATGGCGTCGATGTCGGCGTCGGCATCGGGACCGCCGTCGGCCGCGTCGACCGCGCCCGCTGCCGGCCGCCGACCGGTCAGGGCCGCCGTCCAGCCCCCCACCGTGACCGGCTCCCCCGCCGGGGCGCTGCGCAGGGCGGCGGCGAGGTCGGCCGGGAGGGAGTCCGGGTCGGCCTCGAAGTCACCGTCAGGAGTGCTGAGTTGCCAGCGGGTGACGGCCGGGTCGCGGGCGCCCGCGACCGAGTCGCGGTAGGCGGCGACCTCGGCCGCGGTGGCCTCGACGGTGGCCGTCACGGCGGCGAAGACCGCGCGGACGGCGGCGCTGCCTTCGTACGCCGCCGCGGCGATCGAGCCCAGCTCGACCGCGGCCCGCTGGTCCAGGCGCACCGGCTCGGCGGCGGCGCAGTCCAGCCCGCGCGCGGCGGCCTCGGCCCGGCAGAGCTGCTCGGTGAGCACCACCTGGGCCACCCAGCGGGTCAGCTGCCGGTCCTCGCCGCTGCCGGGTAGGGGCAGCGCCGAGGCGCGCGGGCCCTCACGCAGCGCGGCGAGCCGGCGGTCGAGTTCGGTGCGCGGCAGCGGGCGTCCGTCCAACAGCCCGAGCAGGCCGACCGGTTCGGCGAGCACCGGCATGGCAGACACGGCAGGCACAGCCGGCACGGCCGGCACGGCCGGCACGGCCGGCACGGCCGGCACGGCCGGCACGGCCGGCACGGCAGGAGCGGCAGGCACAGCCGTCACGGCGCCACCACCAGCGCGACGGTGGGCGCGTACTGGCAGCGGCCGAACCACATCACCTTGGTGACCGCCCAGTAGGAGCCCGGGTCCATGTCCAGCGGCGGCGCGACCTCGAAGCCGAAGGTCTGCCGCTCCCCCGGTGCCAGCGTGAAGCCGGCCACCGGCGCGCCGAGCGCCGTCCAGGTGCCCCACGGGGAGACGGTCTGCAGCTCGCCGCGGATCTCGCCCCGGGTGCGGTTGGTGAGGACCACCTCCAGCCAGCCCCGCCCACCGGGTGCCACCCGCAGCTCGGCCGCGGCGGACTCGACGAGCAGGCCGGTGTCGCGCCCGATCTCCGAGCTGGTGCCCTGCGCCTTGCCCCAGTCGTCCAGCGGCTCGCCGGGGGCCGGCAGCAGCTCGGGCAGCTCGCCGATCGCGACGGTGGTCACGTCCTCGATCCACTGTCCCGCGTGCTCGGTGCGCACCGCGACGAAGTACAGGCCGGACGGCGTGCCGGCGGGCGGGGTCACGGTGACCGGGAAGCGCAGGTGTCCGGCGGCGTCCAGGCGGTAGGGGCGGCGGCGCAGGTCGACCTGCCAGCCGTCCGGCGCGATCACCTCGGCGGTGCCCTCCACGGCCGCGTCCCGCAGCTGCGAGGCGAGCACCACGGACAGCTCCAGCGGCTCGCCCGCCGCGTCGGCGCAGGTCAGCAGCCCCGGGCTGATCCCCACCGAGACCGGCAGGTAGCCCATCGGGGCCGGGCCGCGGTTGTGCAGCCAGTAGCGGGAGTGCACGGGCTGGGCGATCTCGGCGACCGGGCCGAGCGGCTCAGCGCCGGCCGGTGCGCCCACCGCACCGCGCGGGTGCGCGGTGAGGGTGGCGACCTGCGCCCCCGTCAGCTCCAGCTCCCCCGTCACCGGCGCCTGCGGGCGCTCCAGCAGGTCGGCCCGGTGCAGGCCGTCGAACTCCAGCGCGCCGCTCAGGCGCGCGGTGCGGCCGAGGCCGGTGGACTCGACCAGCCGCAGGGTGATCCCGGCGGCCGGGTCGAGCACGGCCGCCGACCCGGCGGCGATCGGGTCACCGGTGGGCTTGAGGGTGCTCAGCCGCACCTCGCGGGCGGGCTCGACCCGCAGCCAGGACCGGGTGGCCGGCAGCGGTCCGTCCTGCGCCGGCACCACCCGGGCGAGCAGTCCGTGGTTGAACTCCTGCCCCTGGGCGGGCAGCGTCAGGTCCCGCCAGTCGCCCTCCCCGTTGACCAGGGCGTAGCTGAAGTCATGCGTCCAGTGCTGGAGTTGGAAGGAGGATCCGTCGGGCACGGTGCGCCGCGGCGGGTCGATCCAGACCCCGGAGGGCCAGCCGGTGCAGGAGCGCAGCAGTGACAGGTGCAGCGCGCCGGTGGGGTCGACGGCGAAGCCGGGCAGGCCGTAGGTGAGCAGCGCCGCGGTGTGGTCGGTGAGCCGCTCGGCGGCCGGCAGCTCGCCGGGGCAGACCGCCTCGATCCGGGCGTCGGCCAGGTCGGCGGCCAGCGGCCCGGGGTCGGTGACCACCAGGGCGGGCAGCGCGCGCAGGTCACGCAGGTCGGCGCCCGGCTGCCAGACCTCGGTCAGCGGCTTCTCGGCCGGCACCCAGACCCGGCCGTGCTCGGCCAGCACGGCCGCGTACTCGGCGCCGGCCCGCTCCAGCAGCTCGGCGGTGGCGGCGTTGGTCCCGGGGCCGCCGAGCAGGATCCGGAAGTCCGGCAGGTTGGAGTCGACGTCCAGCCAGCCGTACCTGGACCAGTCGGCGCTCGCGGTGGTCGCGGTGACACCGGCCGCGGCGAGTGCGACCACCAGGTCGCGGGCGTCGGCGGCGGCCGCCAGCTCGGGGACGACCACCTCGGCGACGCCCAGCGCGCGCTCGCCCAGCGCGCCGCCGTCTGGGCCGGTGAGCCTGACCCGGGCGGTGGCGCTGAGGCCGAACCAGGTGTTGGCCGGGTTGTCGAGCGTCCAGGGCGCCTCGGCCACGTCCACGTCGGGCAGCGCGAAGCCGCGGCCGACCACGGCGTCGGCGACCTCGCTGACCGGCAGGGTGCCCGGCAGGTCCAGCGGGAAGCGCAGCCGCAGCAGCCGGTCGGCGCTGGTGTGGTCGATCACCCGGGTGCGGCAGTCGACCCGCGCCACGCCCTGCCACAGCGTGACGGTCTGCTCGTAGGCCAGGCCGTCGACGGTGCCGGTGACGACCAGCCGCTCGCCGAGCGGGCCGGCCTCGCGCCGCACCTCGGCGGCGCCGGAGCGCGAGCCCACCACCGGTCCCTTGGGGACCAGGTGCCAGGGGCCCTCGCCGAAGTCGGGGTGCTGCGGGTACTCCTCGTACATCCGCAGCTCGTTGCCGATCTGCTCGGGGCTGATCAACTCCCGTCCGTGCACCTTGTCGTGGACGCTGCTCAGGCCGCCGCCTCGCTGCGGGTCGGCGGTGACCCGGTACCGCGCGTTCTCGATGGTCAGGCCTTCGAGGCTCTGCCACAGAGCATCTGACGGTCCGTCGACCACCCGCCAGGTGCGCCAGCCGAGCGCGGGCACCTGGTCGGCGTGGAAGTACAGGGTGCCCCGGTCGACGGCGCAGGCCACCGGCGTGCCGCTGTCGTCCAGCACCCGCACCTGGGTCAGGCCCACGGGCAGCCGCACCGCGACGGTGCCCGAGCGGTCGAAGGAGAGCGTGTTGGTGACCGCCACGGCGTGCCGGCCCTCGCCGGTGGTGTCGATCCGGGCGACCAGCGCGTCGAGTGCGGTGTCCCGCACCTGGGCGGCCAGGTCGTGCGCCTCGCGCCAGCCGCCGAGCAGGTCGAGGTAGACCTGGTCGGACTCCGAGCCGGTGATCGCGTCGTGGTGCGCGCCGTAGGCCAGGTGCCGCCAGACCTTGTCGAGCGCGGCCTGCGGATAGCCGCCCAGACCCTGCAGCGCCGCCAGGGTGGCGAGCTTCTCGGCATCCAACGCCGCGACCTCGCCTGCCCGTTGGGCCTGCTTGGTGTCGATGTAGGAGACGTCCTTGCCGGTGTAGACCGGGTTCATGTCGCGGGTCTGCGGGCTGGGACGTCGCCCGGATCGGGCGAGCTCCTCGCGCACCGCGGTGAGGAACTCGCGCGGGGTCGCGCAGACGAACCGCGGCCAGAGGTACTTCTTGGCCCAGGAGCGGTGGATCTCGGTGACCCACTTGTTCGGCGGGGTGTAGTCGGTGCCGACCGGCAGCAGCAGGTTCCTGGTCGCCCCGACCGGCTTGAGCTTGCGGTACAGCTCGTAGACGGCCGCCTCGGCGGTGGCCAGGTCGGCGGAGGAGTCCATCCACCAGCCGGCCGAGTAGTGGTTGGGCATGTAGTGGGTGAGCACGCCGCGCCCCGAGGGCGAGAGCCACTCGAACTCGCTGGGGAACTGCATCACGGTGGCGTCGTCCTTGGCCACCTGGAAGTTCTTCTGGATCGGGCCCCACTGGTGGAACGGGCCGCGCGCCCAGGCGCTGCCGGTCAGGCCCGCGTCGGCCAGGTAGCCGGGGAACTGCGGGTCATGGCCGAAGACGTCCAGCTGCCAGGCGGTCTGCGGGTCTCCGCCCAGGATCTCGCGCTGGTACCCGATGCCGTAGACCAGGTTGCGGATGGTGGTCTCGGCGCCGGTCAGGTTGGTGTTGGGCTCGTTGTAGGTACCGCCGACCAGCTCCACCTGGCCGCGCTCCAGCAGTCGGCGCAGGTCGGCTCGGCGCTCCGGGTGCTGGTCGAAGTAGGGCTTGAGGTAGTCGACTTCGGCGAGCACGAACTTGTAGACCGGGTCGCGCAGCGCCAGCTCCAGGTGCGCGTCCACCAGGGCGAAGCCGTTGCGCTCCCAGAGCGGGCGGGTGGTGGCGTCGCCGGAGAGCAGTTCCCACGGGGAGGTGTAGGCGGCCTGGGTGTTCCACCACACCGGGTCGTAGTGGAAGTGCGAGATCAGGTACATGGTCCAGCCGGGCTCGGCGACCGTGACCACGGCCTCGGCGCTCGCCTCCCCCGCCGTGACGGTGACCGGGAGTTCGGTGCCCGGGGCGGCGTCCGCGGGCAGGTCGAGCGGGACCTCGACCGTGCCCGTGCCGGTCGCCCCGCCCCGCACACCCGGTCCGTGGACCGCGATCGGGGTGGGCGGACCTTCGATGGTCACCCGCAGCACCTGGCGGGGTGCCTGTGCGGTGCCGACGAACAGGTCGGTGCATTCGACGGCGGTGATGGCGACCGGCACGGGTCGATCCTCTCTGCTGAACAGTCAAACGGTGGAACGGCTATTCGATGCTGCTACCGGGCGAGTTGGGCGACCCTCAGCCCATCGCACTCTTGGCCGCGGCGTACCAGGAGGCCGGGCCGGTGCCGTTCACCGGAACGGCGTTGAAGTACTCCCAGCCCGCCACGCCACCGAAGTTGGCGTACTCGCCGACCAGCGAGCCCAGCGTGCCGCTCAACTGGCCGGGGTCGATGTAGCCCGAGCAGTTGGCGGAGTTGGTCACCGTGCCGGCGACCACCCGGGAGGGGTCGAAGCCGTTCTGGATCACGGCGTCGTAGGCGGAGGTGTCGCTCAGGTCGCCCCAGCCGCAGTAGAACTGGGCGTTGTACCAGGAGATCTTGCTGCCCATGTCCTGGTCCAGCTGGCTGTAGCTGAAGCCGCCGGAGAAGTTCGAACCGCCGGACAGGTCGCTGGCCACCGGCGCGAGGTTGATGATGAAACCGCTGCCGAAGTCGGTCCGCAGCTGGTTGATCAGGTGCTCGGTGTCGGCCAGCGAGAAGGTCTCCTCCATGTCGAGGTCGACCCCGTCGAAGTGGTAGGTGCGCAGCGTGTCGCGCAGCTGCGGGTAGTACGTGTTGAAGTCGTTGTGCAGGTCGGCGTAGCTGCCCTGGGCGGCGCCGCCGAGCATCGCCTCCACGTGCGCACCGGACTGCTGCAGGGTGGCGAGGTCCTGCCACATCTGGGTGTACTTCGGCGAGGACGGCGGGTCGTCGTTGAGCGTGATGCTCTTGCCCGCGTTGAGGTGGAAGGCGGCCACGTCGATGTCGGTGGCGGTGTTCTTCAGCGGCAGCGGCGAGACGTAACTCCCGTTGCTGTACTGGGTCTGGTAGTAGGCGACGACATGATGTGCGGGGCTGCCGCGATGGTGCAGCGCGGTGGCGTTGTGCTGGGTTCCGCTGTCGGCGGGCGCGTGGGCACTGGCTTGGCCTGCGGTGAGCGCGAGGGCGCCGACCGCGAGCAGGGCCGTGCAGGCACGAGCGAGGCGACCCGACATGGTTACCTCCCGGTGTGGGGGTGGATGAGGGTGGTCGCGGAGCGTCCGCCGATCGTCGGACGCTCCGCCCCGGGACGCTAAAGCGATTTAGCTCACCCGTCAATGCTCTCGCCCATGTTCGCCCGTCCTCGACCCTGCCTCAGCCGGATTGCTGCCCTTTCGGCCACCGCGACCGCCCCGGCGGCACGGGTGCACGGGCACCCGCGCCCTCAGCGCCGCGGCATCGCGGTGCTCTCCCGCACGGTCAGCCGCGGGGTGGGCGTCTTGAGATCGGCCGCGGCGGCCGGGTCCTCGACCACCGCGAGCAGCGTCCTGGCCACCTGCTCGCCGAGCGTGAAGGTGTCCCGGGAGAGCGCCGTCAGCGGCGGGTGCACGATCCTGGCCAGCACCGAGTCGTCGAAGGAGACGATGGACAGCTCGGCGGGCACCGCCACACCCATCTCGGTGGCCACCCCGAGCCCCGCCACCGCCATCACGTCGCTGTCGTAGATGATCGCGGTCGGCCGCTCCCGGCGGGCCAGCAGGGTCCGGGTGGCGGCGGCCCCCTCGGCGTCGCTGAAGTCGGTGGGCAGCGACAGCGCCTCGGTCAGGCCCAGCCGCTTGGCCGCGTCGCGCAGCGCGCGGATCCGGCGCTGGGTGTGCTGGAAGGCGGGCAGGCCGGCCAGGTGGGCGATCCTGCGGTGCCCGAGCGCGGCCAGGTACTCCACGATCGAGAGCATCGCCTCCCGGTCGTCGGCCCAGACGCTGGGCAGACTGCCGTGCTTGCCGGGGCCGCCGAGCACCACCGTCGGCATGCCGAGCTCCTCCAGCACGTCGATCCGCGGGTCGCGCACCTGCAGGTCGACCAGGACGAAGCCGTCCACCCGGTGCTCGGAGGCCCAGCGCCGGTACACCTCGATCTCCGCCGCGGTGTCCTCGACCACCAGCAGCTGCAGCGCGGTGGAGTGCACCGAGAGCCCGGCCTGCAGGCCGGAGAGCAGCTGGGCGAAGAACGGTTCGAGCCCCAGCGTGCGCGCCGGGCGCGCGAGCACCAGGCCCACCGCCCCCGCGCGCGCCCCGCCGAGCGCCCGGGCCGCGCTGTGCGGGCGCCACTTCATCTCCTCCGCGACCCGCAGGATCCGGGTGCGGGTCTCCTCGCTCACCCCCGGGCGTCCGTTGAGAGCGAACGACACCGCGCCCTTGGACACCCCCGCCTGTCGGGCGATGTCGGCGATCGTCGGTCTGCCCATCGTGTTGTGTTTCCTCTCTTGACACCTTTGCCGTGCTGGAGCATAGTCCAGCATCAACTGGACCGGTTTAGTAAATCGCTTCAGTACCCCACCCAGCGCCACCGAACCCCCCGTGTTCCCCCACGCACCCACCCTCGAACCTCCCTCACCTCGTCGGGCAGGACCAGGAGTTATCGATGCGAAGAATCCAGGCCGGCATCACCCTCGCAGCCCTCACCGCCCTCACGGCCACCGGCCTCACCGGCTGCGGCGTCGGCAGCGGCAGCGGCTCGGGCGCCGCCAAGCAGACCGTCGCCGCGGACGCCCCGATCAAGGGCGAGATCACCTTCCAGACCTGGTCGCTGAAGAACGACAAGTTCACTCCCTACTTCAACGCCCTGATCAAGGACTTCGAGACCCAGCACCCGGGCACCACGATCACCTGGGTGGACCAGCCCGGCGACGGCTACGCCGACAAGGTGACCAGCCAGGTGACCAGCAACAGCCTGCCAGACGTGATCAATCTTCCGCCGGACATCGCGCACTCGGTCGCCAAGGTCGGCGCCCTGCTCGACCTCACCAAGAACGTGCCGACCCTCTCGCAGGACTACGTGCACAGCGGCCTGGCCGCCTACACCTACTCCGACATCGGCAGCGACGGCTTCGGCCTGCCCTGGTACCTGGGCACCGACGTCAGCTACTGGAACAAGGCCATGCTCCAGCGCGACGGCCTGGACCCGAACAACCTGCCGAAGACCTTCGACGACCTGGTCGCCCAGGCCAAGACCGTGCACGACAAGTCGGGTGGCAAGGACTACCTGATGAGCCGCCCGCCCGGCCTGTCCGACATCGTCAACTCCGGCACCGCGCTGATGAGCCCGGACGGCAAGAAGTTCACCTTCAACACCGACGGCGCGGCCGCCATGCTGGACAAGTACACCGCCGCCTACGCGGCCGGCTACCTGCCGTCCAACGTGCTCACCAGCACCTACGAGGGCAACTCCGCGCTGTTCAACAAGCAGCAGGCGGCCTGGACGGTGGCCGGCGGCAACTACATCACCAGCGTCGGGCAGAGCAACCCGAGCCTGGCCCCGCAGATCGTCCCCTCCCCCGCGCTGGACACCCCGCCGCTCTACGTCCAGGGCCTGTCGGTCTCCGCCAAGAGCAAGAACCTGGCGCTCGCGCTGGCCTTCGGCAAGTTCGTCACCGACGACCAGAACCAGGTCGCCTTCGTCAAGCTGGCCCCCGGCTACCTGCCCGGCAGCGCCGCCTCGGCCAACGACCCGGCCTACAGCAAGAGCGACGGCACCCCGCAGGGCGACGCCTCGGTGATCGCCTACCAGGACATGCAGAAGGCGGTGAACTTCACCCCGCCGCAGTGGACCGACTCCATGGACACCTACCTCAACCAGCAGGTCGCCCTGGCGATGACCGGAAAGGAGTCGGCCAAGCAGGCCCTGGACAACGCCGCCAACCGGGCGAACCAGCTGCTCGGCCAGTGAGCCAGTGATCCGCCACGCTTCCAGGAGGACCCGATGAAGGCCCACCGCTGGTACACCCCCTGGCTGTTGATCGCCCCCGCGCTGATCTGGCTGCTCGTCTTCAGCCTCTGGCCCGCGATCAACACCGGTGTGCTCTCCTTCACCAATGTGCACACCCTCAGCGGCGGGCAGTTCATCGGAGTGCGCAACTACGCCCTGATGTGGCACGACCCGCTGCTGCGCGACGCGATCCTCAACACGCTGATCTTCATGGTGGTCTGCGTCCCGCTGCTGACCTTCCTGCCGCTGCTGCTGGCCATGCTGGTCCAGCGCACCCTGCCGTTCATGGGCTTCTTCCGGACCGTCTTCTACTTCCCGGTGATCGCCTCCGCCGTGGTGGTGGCGCTGATCTGGCAGTGGCTGCTGGACGACCGCGGTCTGGTCAACGGGCTCGGCAAGCAGATGGGCCTGATCCACCAGACCGTGCCCTTCCTGACCGACCGGTGGCTGCTGCTGTTCAGCGCCATCACGCTCACCGTCTGGAAGGGCCTGGGCTACTACATGGTGCTCTACCTCTCGGCGCTCGGGAACGTCCGCCGCGAGCTGCACGAGGCGGCCGCGGTGGACGGCGCCGGCGCGGTGCGCCGGTTCTGGGCGGTGACCGTGCCGGGCGTGCGCGGCACCATGGCGCTGGTCTCGGTGCTGATCGCGGTCAACGCCATGCGCACCTTCTCGGAGCTGTACGTGCTCGGCGGGCGCACCGGCGGCGTCGGCGGCCAGGACGTCTCGCTGGTGATGCTGATCCAGGAGGCCGCCTCGGGCAGCGACGGCCGGCTCGGCTACGCCTCCGCACTCAGCGTGCTGCTCTTCGTCCTGACCATCGGCCCGCTGCTGCTCCTGGCCCGCTGGAACCGGAGGACCGACTGATGACCGCCCTGTCCGACCGGGTCGCGACCGCACCCGCCCCCACCCCCGCCCCGCCCCGCGCACCCGGGCGGCGCCGCTCCCCCGTCTTCGACGCGGTGACCCCGCTGGGCCTGACCGCCCGCTACCTCACCCTGCTGGTGATCCTGGCCATCACGGTCGGGCCGATGCTCTGGGAGCTCTCCACCTCGCTGAAGAGCGCCTTCGAGGACGTCTACACCGCCACCCCGCAACTGCTGCCGCAGCACCCGACCTTCGCCAACTACGGCAAGGTGGCACGCACCGTGCCGATCGGCCACTTCGCGCTGAACTCGATCACCGTGGCGGCGCTCTGCGTGGGCGGCAACCTGCTGGGCGCCACGGCCGCCGGCTACGCGCTGGCCCGGCTGAGGTTCCGCGGCCAGCGCCTGGTGCTGGGCCTGTTCCTGTCCACCCTGGTCCTGCCCGGGGAGGTCACCATCATCTCGCAGTACCAGACGGTGACCACGCTCGGCTTCGGCAACTCGCTGGTCGGCGTGGCACTGCCCGCCATGATCGGGGCACTGAACGTGCTGCTGATGCGCAACGCCTTCCTGGCGATCCCCGCCGACGTGGAGGAGGCCGCGGTGATCGACGGGGCCACCGTCTGGCAGCGCATCCGCTACATCGCGCTGCCCAGCGTCAAGGGCACGCTGAGCGTGGTCGCCATCCTGACCTTCATCGGCGCCTGGGACGACTTCCTGTGGCCGCTGCTGGTCCTGCAGAGCCCCGACAAGCTCACCCTCACCGTCGGCCTCTCCTATCTGCAGAGCGTCTTCTCCGCCGACCCGCGCACCCTGGCGGCCGGCGCGATGATCGCCCTGCTGCCGATCCTGGCGCTCTTCGTGGCGCTGCAGCGGTTCTTCTTCCGCGGCGTCGGCGAGGGCGCGGTGAAGGGCTGATGACCAGCCGACACGTACCGGAGAACTGAGACTACTGATGAGCGACGCGATCGACGCGCCGAGGTTCGGCGTCAACTACACCCCGGCCAAGGGCTGGTTCCACCACTGGCTCGACTTCGACCTCGACGCGGTGCGGGCCGACCTGGACTCGATCGCCGGGCTGGGCCTGGACCACCTGCGGGTCTTCCCGCTCTGGCCGCTGTTCCAGCCCAACCGCACGCTGATCCGCCCGCGCGCCGTCGAGCAGTTGGTCGCACTGGTGGACGCGGCGGGCGAACGCGGCCTGGACGTCGCGGTGGACGGCCTGCAGGGCCACCTGTCCAGCTTCGACTTCCTGCCCTCGTGGACGGCCACCTGGCACCGGCGCAACATCTTCACCGACCCCGAGGTGATCGAGGGGCAGGAGAACTACCTGCGCACCCTGGCCGGCGCGCTGGCCGAGCGGCCCAACTTCCTGGGCCTGACCATCGGCAACGAGATCAACCAGTTCTCCGGCGACCCGCACCCCGACCCGGACCGGATCACCCCCGAGCAGGCCGCCGCCTGGCTGCGCCGGGTGCTGGCCGCCTGCGAGCAGGGCGCGCCGGGCCGGCTGCACCTGCACGCGGAGTACGACGCGGCCTGGTACCAGGACGACCACCCGTTCACCCCGGCGCAGGCCGCCCGGATCGGGGCCGCCACCGCCGTGCACTCCTGGGTCTTCAACGGCACCGCGCAGCGCTACGGCGCCGACTCCACCGCCTGCGGCCAGCACGCCGCGTACATGGTGGAGCTGTCCAAGGCCTGGGCGAAGGACCCGCACCGCCCGGTCTGGCTGCAGGAGGTCGGCGCCCCGGCCCCGCACATCGCCCCCGAGGCGGCGGGCCGCTTCACCGCGACCACGGTGGCCGCCGCCCTGGACTGCCCCGATCTGTGGGGCGTCACCTGGTGGTGCTCGCACGACGTGGACCGCTCGCTCGCCGACTTCCCCGAACTCGAGTACAGCCTCGGCCTGCTCACCAACGACCAGCAGGTCAAGCCGGCCGGGCGGGCGCTGGCCGACGCGGTCGCCGAGGCCCGCGCGCACGGCCGCCGGCCGCTGCCGCGGACCACCGCGCTGGTGCTCGACCTGCCCGACGACGCGCCCAAGCGCTCCACCTGCGCGCCCGGCGGCGCCTTCTTCGAGGCCTTCATGCGGCTGACCGCCGACGGCGCGCGGCCCACCGCGCTGCTCGCCGAACACGCCACCGACCAGCAGCACCTGACGGCCCGCGGCATCACCGAGGTCGTCACGGTCGAGGACGTCGACCACACCTGACCTACGCTCACCTCAGCCCACTTCGCAGCCACCCCACCCTCGCCCTCTCCTGGAGCCCACATGCACGACGACCGCAGCCTGGTCGAGTCCCGTCTCAAGCGCGTACTCGACGAGCGCATCCGCCCGGCGGTCTATCCGGAGTCCGTCCCCCTTGAGGTCGGCATCTGGGCCGCTCCCGACGAGCCGGTCCCGGTCGCCGAGGGCCTGGCCGCGCCGCGCAAGCCGATCGCGGTCGGCGACGAGTGGGGCGCCCCCTGGGGCACCAGCTGGCTGACCGTCTCGGGCACGGTGCCGCAGGCCTGGGCCGGGCGGACCGTGGAGGCCCTGATCGACCTGGGCTTCGACAAGAACATGCCCGGCTTCCAGTGCGAGGGCCTGGTCTACCGCCCCGACGGCACCCCGGTGAAGGGCCTGAACCCGTGCAACCAGTGGGTGCGGGTGGCCGCCCCCGCGGTCGGCGGCGAGCAGGTGCTGCTGCACGTGGAGGCCGCCTCCAACCCGGTGATCCTGGACTACCACCCCTTCCTGCCCACCGAGCTGGGCGACAAGACGACCGCCGGTGACCAGCCGCAGTACAAGCTGGCCCGGATGGACCTGGCGGTCTTCGACGAGACCGTCTGGCACCTGGTGGCGGACCTGGAGGTGCTGGGCGAGCTGATGGCCGAGCTGCCGGTGGACGGCCCGCGCCGCTGGGAGATCCTGCGTGCCGTGGAGCGGGCGCTGGACGCCGTCGACCTGCAGGACATCAACGCGACGGCCGCCGCCGCCCGCGCCGAGCTGGCCGCGGTGCTGGCCGCCCCCGCCGTCCCGTCCGCGCACAAGCTCAGCGCGGTGGGCCACGCGCACATCGACTCGGCCTGGCTGTGGCCGCTGCGCGAGACGGTCCGCAAGGTGGCCCGGACCACCGCCAACATGACGGCCCTCCTGGAGGACGAGCCGGACTTCGTCTACACCATGTCCCAGGCCCAGCAGTACGCCTGGATCAAGGAGCACCGGCCCGAGGTGTACGCCCGGGTCAAGCAGGCGGTGGCCGAGGGCCGCTTCGTGCCGGCCGGCGGCATGTGGGTGGAGTCGGACACCAACATGCCGGGCTCGGAGGCGATGGCCCGTCAGTTCGTGCACGGCAAGCGGTTCTTCCTTCAGGAGTTCGGCGTCGAGAACCAGGAGGCCTGGCTGCCCGACACCTTCGGCTTCACCGGCGGCCTGCCGCAGATCATCAAGGCGGCCGGCTCCAAGTGGCTGCTGACCCAGAAGATCTCCTGGAGCCAGGTCAACACCTTCCCGCACCACACCTTCTGGTGGGAGGGCATCGACGGGACCCGGATCTTCACCCACTTCCCGCCGATCGACACCTACAACTGCTCCATGAAGGGCAGTGAAATCGCCCACGCGGCGCGGAACTTCAAGGACAAGGGCCGGGCCAGCCACTCGCTGGCACCCACCGGCTGGGGCGACGGCGGCGGCGGGACCACCCGCGAGATGATCGCCAAGGCGGCCCGGATGCGGAACCTGGAGGGCTCGGCCACCGTCACCTGGGAGAAGCCCGCCGACTTCTTCACCAAGGCGCAGGCCGAGTACCCCGAGCCGCCGGTCTGGGTGGGCGAGCTCTACCTCGAACTGCACCGCGCCACGCTGACCAGCCAGGCCAAGACCAAGCAGGGCAACCGGGCCAGCGAGAACCTGCTGCGCGAGGCCGAGCTGTGGGCGGCCACCGCCGCCGTCCAGGCCGGGCTCCCCTACCCCTACCAGGAGTTGGACCGGATCTGGAAGACGGTGCTGCTGCACCAGTTCCACGACATCCTGCCCGGCTCCTCGATCGCCTGGGTGCACCGCGAGGCGGAGCGGACGTATGCCGCGGTCGCCGAGGAGCTGACCGGCATCATCGCGAACTCGCAGCGGGCACTGGCCGGTGACGCCGCGTCAGGCAGCGAGGTGGTCTTCAACGCGACCCCGCACGAGCGGGGCGGGGTGCCGGCCGCCGGCGGGCGCCCGACGGCGGCCGGCGGGCGCGGCAGCTGCTCGCTCCAGCAGCGCCCCGAGGGCGGCTTCCTGCTGGACAACGGCCTGCTGCGGGTCGCGGTGGACGGGCGCGGCCTGGTCGTCTCGGTCTACGACCTCACCCAGGAACGCGAGACGATCGCCCCCGGCGCGGCCGCCAACCTGCTGCAGATCCACCCGGACTTCCCCAACATGTGGGACGCCTGGGACGTCGACCAGTTCTACCGCAACACCGTCACCGACCTGATCGAGCTGGACGAGCTGGCGGTGGCCGCCGAGCAGCCCGAGGCGGTCGCGGTGCGGGTGACCCGCTCCTTCGGTGCCTCCACGGTGGTGCAGACGCTGACCCTGACGGCCGGCACCAAGCGGCTCGACCTGGACACCGAGGTGGACTGGCACGAGACGGAGAAGTTCCTCAAGGCCGCCTTCCCGCTGGACCTGCACACCGAGCGCTACGCGTCCGAGACCCAGTTCGGCCACCAGCACCGCGCCACCCACACCAACACCAGCTGGGAGTCGGCCAAGTTCGAGGCCTGCAACCACCGCTTCGTGCACTTCGCCGAACCCGACTGGGGCGTGGCCCTGGTCACCGCCTCCACCTACGGCCACGACGTGACCCGCACGGTGCGCCCCGAGGACCACGGCACCACCACCACGGTGCGCGTCTCGCTGCTGCGCGCCCCGCGCTTCCCCGACCCGCACACCGACCAGGGCCTGCACCGCTTCCAGCACGCGCTGGTGGCCGGCGCCACGATCGGCGACGCGGTGCGCGAGGGCTACCGGATCAACCTGCCCGAGCGGCGGGTGCCCGGCGACGCCGAGGTCGCGCCGCTGGTGGGCGTGGACAACGACGCGGTGGTGCTCAGCGCCGTCAAGCTGGCCGACGACGAGAGCGGCGACGTGGTGGTGCGGCTCTACGAGGCGCACGGCGGCCGGGCCAGGGCGCTGCTGCGCACCTCCTTCGCGCACACCGCGGTGCGGGTCTGCGATCTGCTGGAGCGCCCGCTCGGCACCGAGGCGGAGGTGCGCGAGGATGGCATCGCGCTGCGACTGCGCCCGTTCGAGCTGGTCACGCTGCGGCTGACCCGCGCGGCGGCCGCCTCGTAGCGCCACGCTCCACCCGTCCCGTCGTCCACCGGCTCCAGCCAGTTCCCGAGGCCCACCATGTCCACCGCAGAGCCCCCCGCAGAGCCCCCCGTACAACCCACTGCCCAGCCCACCGCACAGCCCACCGCCCCGCACCCGGCGCAGCAGCCCACCGGCCTGATCGCCGCCCTCGACATCGGGGGCACCAAGATCGCCGGTGCGCTGGTCGACCAGCACGGCACCCTGCTGCACCGGGTGCAGCGGCCCACCTTCGCCCATGACCCGGGCGAGGCGGTCATGCTGACGGTCCACCGGGTCCTCGGCGAGCTCGCCGAGCACCCGCGCTGGTCCGAGGTGCGCGCGGTGGGGATCGGCTGCGCGGGGCCGGTGGACATCACCCGCGGCACGGTCAGCCCGGTCAACATCGCCGGCTGGCGCGACTACCCGCTGGTCGCCCGGGTCGCCGCCGACCCCGCGGTGCTGGGGCTGGCCAAGGAGGCCGGGCCGGCGCCGGAGCAGGGCGTGCCGGTGCGGCTGGCCGGGGACGGCGTCGCGATGGCGGCCGGCGAGCACTGGTGCGGGGCCGCCCGGGACAGCTCCGACGCGCTGTGCCTGGTGGTCTCCACCGGGGTCGGCGCCGGGCTGGTGCTCGACGGCAGCGTCCGGCCCGGCCCCAGCGGCAACGCCGGACACCTGGGCCACCTGAGCGTGGACCTGAACGGCGAGGCCTGCCCGTGCGGCTCGCGCGGCTGCGTGGAGGTGCTGGCCAGCGGCACCGCCATCGCCCGCCACGCGCTGCGCTCCGGCTGGCGCCCGGCGGCCCGCGACGCCGCCACCGACGCCGCGGCCGTCGCCGAGTCGGCACGCCAGGGCGACCCGCTGGCGCTGGCCGCCTACGAACGCGCGGGGCAGGCGCTGGCCGCCGGCATCGCGGCCACCGCCACCCTGCTGGACCTGCGGCTGGCCGTGATCGGCGGCGGCGTGGCCGGGGCGGGCGACCTGCTGCTCGCCCCGCTCCGCCGCCACCTGGACACCTACGCGGCACTCTCCTTCGTCCGCCCGTTCGAGGTGCGGCTCACCGAACTCGGCCCCAACGCGGGCCTGATCGGCGCCGCCGCACTCACCCGCGTCAGGGTGTGACCCGACAACCGATTTCCCCTGTCGGCGGTCATGCCGTAGAGTCATGTTCACCGACGCGGGGTGGAGCAGCTCGGTAGCTCGCTGGGCTCATAACCCAGAGGTCGCAGGTTCAAATCCTGTCCCCGCTACTCAGTAGCACGGATCGGCCCGGCACACCACGTGTGCCGGGCCGATCCGCTTTCCCGTCCCGCGCCGCTGCACGGCTGAGACTGCGGCCCGCTTTCGTCATTCCCCTCCCGGCGGCCCAATTCGGTTGCTAGCGTTGGCATATGAATTTCCGTCACCTTGGACGCAGTGGCCTGATTGTCAGTCAGCTCGCGTACGGCAACTGGCTGACCCGGAGTTCTTCGAGGAGTGAGGAAACGGAACTGGCCTGTGTGCGGGCCGCTCTCGACGCCGGAATCACCACCTTCGACACCGCCGATGTCTATGCCGGCTCGCAGGCCGAGGAATCCCTCGGCCGGGCGCTGAAGGGCGAGCGCCGGGAGGGGCTGGAGATCCTCACCAAGGTCTTCGCTCCCACCGGCCCCGGGCGCAACGACATGGGCCTGTCCCGCAAACACATCCGGGAATCCATCGACAACTCGCTGCGCCGCCTGGGCATGGACCACGTGGACCTCTACCAGGCGCACCGCTTCGACCCCTCCACCCCGCTGGAGGAGACCATGTCGGCGCTGGCCGACGTGGTGCACGCGGGCAAGGCGCACTACATCGGGGTCTCCGAGTGGACCGCCGAGCAGATCCGGCGCGGCCACGCCCTGGCCCGCGAGCTGCGGATCCCACTCATCTCCAACCAGCCGCAGTACAGCGCCCTGTGGCGGGTGCCCGAGGTCGAGGTGATGCCGCTCTGCGAGGAGCTGGGCCTGGGGCAGGTCGTCTGGTCGCCGCTGGCCCAGGGCGTGCTGACCGGCAAGTACCTGCCGGGCGGGCAGTGGCCCGAGGGCTCCCGGGCCACCGACTCCAACGACGGTTCGCCGGTGCTGGCACCCTGGCTGACCGACGACGTCCTCGGCCGGGTCCAGCGCCTGCACCCGATCGCCGCCGACCTCGGGCTGACCCTGGCCCAGCTCTCGCTGGCCTGGGTGCTCCAGCACCCCAATGTCTCGGCCGCCGTGATCGGCGCCTCCCGGCCCGAGCAGATCACCGACAACGCCAAGGCGGCCGGCGTCACGCTCGACGCCGAGGTGCTCAGCGCGATCGACGCGGTGCTCGACCCGGTGGTCAGCCGCGACCCCGCCGCGACCACCGACAGCAGCCCCACCGACCCCACCTGGCGCGTGGGCTGACGAACAGCCGCCAAGGGCCTTTCCGGGGATACCGGCGGTATCCCCGGAAAGGCCCTTTCGCGTTTCCCGCTACCAGTTCACCGGCAAATGCAGCAGGCTGCGCACCTGCATGCCGTCCTTCCATTCCAGCTCCGCCACCGGGACCGCGCAGTGCAGCCCGGGCAGCCGGGTGAAGAGCGTTTCCAGTGCCACCTGCAATTCCAGACGCGCGAGCGGCGCGCCCAGGCAGCGGTGGATTCCGTAGCCGAATCCCAGATGCGGATTGGGCGTGCGCCGCAGGTCGAACCGGTCCGCATGCTCGAAGACCGACTCGTCACGGTTGGCCGAGGGAATCGCGGGCAGGACGGATTCCCCGGCCCGCACCAGCGTCCCGCTCAGCTCGACGTCCTCCGTGGCATAGCGCGCGAAGGTGACGTGGGAGATGAGCGGCACGTAGCGCAGCGCTTCCTCCACCGCGCCCGGCAGCAGCTCCGGCTCCCGCTTGAGGTCCGCCAGCTGCGCGGGATGGGTGAACAGCACGTGCAGCGAGTCGATCAGCTGCGAGGAGACCGTCTCGTGGCCGGCGATCAGCAGCACGCTGGCCAGCTCCACCAGCTCCTTCTCGGAGAGCTTGTCCTCCTCGTCGCTGGCCTTGACCATGGCGCTGATCAGGTCGTCCTGCGGCTCCTCGCGCCGGCGCACCATCAGCTTGCCGATGTAGTCGTACAGCCGCTGGGTGTCCTCCTCGATCTCCTCCTCCGACATCACGGTCGTCGCGGAGAAGGCGTCCAGCCAGCCGCGGAACCGCTCGCGGTCCTCGAACGGCACGCCCAGCAGGTCGCAGACCACGGTGCCGGCGAACGGCACCGCGAAGCCCTCCATCAGGTCGCCCGGCGCGCCCGCGGCCACCAGCTCGTCGATCAGCCGGTGTGCCTCCTGCTCGATCCGCGGGCGCAGCAGCTCGACCCGGCGCATGGTGAAGGTCTTGGAGAGCAGGCGGCGCAGCCGGGGGTGGTCGGGCGAGTCCATCCCCAGGATGCTGGTGTTGATCGGCAGCGGGGTCAGCCGCGACTCGTCGTGCTCGGCGGCCAGCGCGCGGCTGAAGCGGGGATCGCCGAGGATCGTCTTCATGTCCGCGTGCGTGGTGACCAGCCAGGCGTCCTCGCCGTAGGGGCAGGAGACCCGCGCCACGGGTTCCTCGGCGCGCAGCTTCTGGTAGAGCGGGTCGAGGTCCAGCGCCACGGCCTCGCTGAAGGGGTAGGCGCGCGGCTGGCGCTTGCCGGTCGTCGCGTCGTCCAGGTACTCGTTCATGATGTCGCTCATGCGGAACGGGCCTCCGAGAGATCGGTGGGGTGGTCAACAAGGCTCTTGGGCCGCATGTCGGTCCAGTTCTCCTCGACGTACGCCAGGCACTCGTCCCGGGTGACCGGTCCGCACACCGTGGTCCAGCCGGCCGGCACGGCGGTGAAGGCGGGCCACAGCGAGTGCTGGCCCTCGTCGTTGACCAGGACCAGGAAGGTGCCGGCGGTGTCGTCCCAGGGATCACTCACTGTCTTTCCTCCGTGTGGGATAAGGGAGCCTGCGGGTAGACGAGCTGGTGGTGCACCGGGGGTCCATGGGGTGGCCGGGGCGGTCAGCGGCCGGCCGGCGGGGGCGGGAAGAAACCCGAGGTGATGAAGTAGTCGGCGTAGGCGCGCAGCAGCGCGGCGTCCAGCGGCGGGAAGGCCGGGCCCGAATCCGCCAATCCGGCCAGCGTGTTGGCCGCATCGAGGCGCACCTGTCCGAGCCGGGCGAGCGCGGGCAGGGTGTCGGCGAGCAGCACCGCCCCGTCCAGCGTGCCGGTCCCGGTGCGCGCGTCCGCCTCCGCGCGCTCGTGCAGGGTACGCACCCAGCGGTCCGCCGCCATGGGCTCCAGCCGGTAGCCGTAGCACCGCAGTTGGTCCAGGACCTCGCTCACCGGTACCGGCGCCGGGCAGACCAGGTGGTGGGCCAGGCCGGTGGCGGCGGGGCGGCGGGAGAGCCGCACGATGGCGGCGGCGGTCCAGTCCACCGGCACCAGGTCGACCACCGGCGCGGTGACCTGGCCGGGGGCGGCCCGGCCGGAGTCGTCCAGGCCGGGGGCGGCCAGTGGCACGGCGCCGATCACCAGCATCGCGCGCACCAGCTGCCAGAAGACGTCCCGGTGGGAGCCGGCGCCGCTGACCGTGTGGCCGCTCACCCGCCCGCACCGGTAGACGCTGACCGGCAGGCCGCGCTCGCCGGCCGCCCAGACCAGCTCCTCGGCCACCCACTTGCTCTCGGGGTAGCCGCCCGCCATCACCTCGTGGGCACCGAGCCGGCGCGACTCGGGGACGGCGACCGACCGCTCGTCCGCGGCGACCGACACCGCGGCCGTCGAGATGTGGTGCACCGGCACCGGATCCCCCAACGCGGCCAGCCGCAGCACTTCTTGAGTGCCCGTCACATTGGCGGCCCGCAGCCGGGCGTAGGGGTCGACCGCGCTGACCTGGGCCCCGTTGTGGTACACCGCGTCGACCAGGTGGGCCAGTTGATCGAACCGCTCGCGGCCCAGGCCGAGCAGCGGCCGCGCCAGGTCGCCGGGCACGGGCACGATCCGGCGGCGGGAGAACTCGTTCCACAGCCCGTACTCGGTCAGGTTGCGCCGGATCCGCCGGTGGGCCGCCGCCTCGTCCTCGGCGCGCACCAGGCAGTGGATGTCGGCGCCGGTGCGGTCGAGCAGTTCGCGCAGCAGGAAGGCGCCGAGGAAGCCGGTCGCGCCGGTCAGCAGCAGGTTCTCCCGCCCGCCGGCCGCGCGCCGGGCGGGCCCGGTGCGGCGCGGGGCCGCTCCGGCCGCGTGGCGCACGGTGATCGCGGGGTCGAGCACCGCGTCCGCGGCCAGCTGCGCCGGCGTCGGGCCGCCGGCGGTGCCGTCCTCGGCGGTGCCGTCGACCGCCGCGAGCAGTGCGGCCACCGACTGCCGCTCGAAGAGCGTGCGCACCGCCAACTCCACGCCCAGCCGCCGGCGGATCCCGCTGATCACCCGGGGCACCAGCAGCGAGTGCCCGCCCAGCGCGAAGAAGCTGTCGTCGATGGTGACCCGCGGCACCCCCAGCACCTCGGCGAACAGCTCGCACAGGATCCGCTCGCGCGGGTTGCGCGGCTCCCGGCCCGCCGAGAGCGCCGCGAAGTCGGGCACCGGCAGCGCGGCCCGGTCGATCTTGCCGGTGGCCGCGACGGGCAGCGCGTCCAGCACCAGCACCACGGCCGGCACCAGGTAGTCGGGCAGCAGGCCGGCCAGGTGGGCCCGCAGCTCCCGGCCGTCCGGCGGCGAGGCCGCGTCCACCGGCACGGCGTACGCGCTCAGGAAGGTGGTGCCGCGCTGGTCCGCGCGCGGCACCACCACCGCCTGCGCCACGCCCGGGTGGGTGCCCAGCGCGGCCGCCACCTCGCCCGGCTCGATCCGGAAGCCGCGGATCTTCACCTGCCCGTCGGCGCGGCCGATGAACTCCAGCTCGCCGACGCCGTTCCAGCGCACCAGGTCGCCGGTGCGGTACATCCGGCTGCCCGGCGCCCCGAACGGGTCGGCGACGAAGCGGTCGGCGGTCAGCGCGGGCCGGTGCAGATAGCCGCGCGCCACCCCCGCCCCGGAGACGTGCAGCTCCCCCACCACGCCGGGCGGCACCAGGGTCAGGTCCCGGTCCAGCACGTAGACCCGGGCGTTGACGGTGGGCCGGCCGATCGGCGGCGTGGCGCCGCCTTCGAGCGGGGCGCTGAGGGTGGCGCAGACGGTGGTCTCGGTGGGGCCGTAGCCGTTGAGGAACCGGCGCCCGGCCGACCAGCGGCGCACCGTCTCGCCCGAGGAGGCCTCACCGGAGACGATCATCGAGGTGAGCGAGGGCAGCTGGGCCGGCTCCAGCACGCTGAGTGCGGCCGGCGGCAGGGTCGCGTGGCTGATCCGGTGCCGCTCCACCAGCGCGGTCAGCGCCGGTCCGGGCGCCGCGACGTCGGCGGGCGCCATCACCAGCGTCGCCCCGGTCAGCAGCGCGCCGCACAGCTCCCAGACCGCCCCGTCGAAGCTGTGCGAGGCGAACTGCAGGATCCGGCTGGAGGTGGTCACCCCGAACCGCCGCAGCTGCGCGGCGGCCACCCCGGCGATCCCCGAGTGGGTCACCACCACGCCCTTGGGGCGGCCGGTGGAGCCCGAGGTGTAGACGACGTAGGCGGGGTGTCCGCAGCTCAGCGGCCGGGTGCGGTCGGCGTCGGTGATCCGGGTGGCCGGCCGGCCGGCCACCGCCTGCCGGGTCCCCGGCGCGTCGATCACCAGCCGCGGCACCCGCGCCATGGCGGGCAGCGGCAGCTCGGTGGCCGAGTCGGTGAGCAGCACCGCGGGCCGGGCGTCCTCGGCCATGAACGCGAGCCGCGCGGCCGGGTAGTCGGCGTCCAGCGGCAGGTAGGCGCCGCCCGCCTTGAGCACCGCGAGGGTCGCCACCACCGAGTCGATGGTGCGCGGCAGCGCGATCCCCACGAAGCGCTCCGGGCCGACCCCGTGGGCGATCAGGTAGCGGGCCAGCCGGTTGGAGCGCAGGTCCAGCTCGCGGAAGCTGAGCGTGCGCACCGGCCCCGTGCCGTCGTCGTAGAGCACGGCGGTGGCCCGCGGGGTGCGCCGGACCTGGGCCTCGAACAGCTCGGGCAGGGTCCGCGGCGGCACGTCGTGGCCGCGGTCGCCGCTGCGCGCCAGCAGCCGCTCGCGTTCGGCGGGCAGCACCACGTCCAGGGTGCCCAGCCGGCGGGCGGGGTCGGCGGTGACCTCGGTCAGCAGGCGGGTGAGGCGCCGCAGCAGCAGCTCGACGCCCTCGCGCTCGAACAGGTCGGTGCTGTACTCGGCCACCCCGGTCATGCCCAGCGGCCGCCGGTCGGGACCGTGCCGCTCCTGCAGGCTGATCGACAGGTCGAACCGGCAGGCCCCGGTGCCCGCCTCGCGGGTCGCCACGTCGAGCCCCGGCAGCTGCGGCGCGCCCTGCGGGGCGTTCTGCAGGGCCAGCAGCACCTGGAAGAGCGGGTGGTGGGCCAGGCCGCGGCTCGGGGCGAGGGTGTCCACCAGGCGCTCGAACGGCACGTCCTGGTGGGCGTAGGCGGCCAGGTCCCCCTCGCGGACCCGGGCCAGCAGGTCACGGAAGGCGGGGTTGCCCCCGGTGTCGGTGCGCAGCACCAGCGTGTTGACGAAGAATCCGACCAGCGCGTCGAGCGCGTGGTCGGTGCGCCCGGCGACAGGGGTGCCGATCGCGATGTCGGTGCCCGCGCCGAGCTTGGTGAGCAGCGCCGCCAGCGCGGCGTGCAGCACCATGAACGGGCTGGCGCCGGCCGCTTCGGCCAGTTCGGTGATCCGCCGGTGCAGGTCGGCGTCGAGGGTGAAGTGCACGGTGTCGCCGCGCTGGCTCGCCACCGGCGGCCGAGGGCGGTCGGCGGGCAGCTCGACGCACTCCGGCAGGCCGGCCAGCGCGCCGCTCCAGTAGGCGAGCTGACGTGCCGTCAGAGACTGCGGATCGTCCTGCTCGCCCAGCAGCCGCTGCTGCCACAGGGTGTAGTCGGCGTACTGCACGGGCAGCGGCTCGGCCTGCGGCGCCCGGCCCGCGCGGCGCGCGGTGTAGGCGGCGGCGAGGTCGCGCCAGAGCGGCGCCAACGACCAGCCGTCGCAGGCGATGTGGTGGATCACCAGGACCAGCACGTGCCGGTCGGGCGCGGTGCGCAGCAGCCTGGCCCGCACCGGCACCTGACGCGCCAGGTCGAAGGGCTGCCGGACGACGGCGTCGAGTGCCTGGGTCAGCCCGTCGGGCGCGACCTCGACGCTCTCCAGCTCCGGCCGGGCGGCGGCACCCTCCAGCACCAGTTGGCGCGGCACCCCCGCGACGGCGGGGAAGACGGTGCGCAGGCTCTCATGGCGCGCCAGCAGGTCGGCCAGCGCCGCCTCCAGCGCCGGCCGGTCCAGCTCGCCGTCCAGGTCGAGCACCAGCGGCACGTGGTAGGCCGCGCCCTGGCTGTGCAGTTGGTCGAGGAACCAGAGCCGGCGCTGCGCGAAGGAGAGCGGGACCGTCCCGGGCCGCGGCGCCGCGGTCAGCGCGGGGCGCTCGCCGGCCGAGGCCAGATGCACCGCCTCGGCCAGACCGGCCACCGTGGGCGTCTCGAAGACCGTGCGCACCGGCAGCTCCAGGCCGAGGACCGAGCGCAGCCGGGCACTGAGCCGGGTGGCGGAGAGCGAGTGGCCGCCGAGCGCGAAGAAACTGTCGTCGATGGTGACCCGGGAGACGCCCAGGATGTCGCCGAACAGCTCGCAGAGCAGCCGCTCCATCGGGTCGCGCGGCGCCCGCCCGCCGGGGGTGCCGCCGGTGTCCGGCTCGGGCAGCCGGCGGCGGTCCACCTTGCCGTTGGGCGTCAGCGGCAGCGCCTCCAGCACCACGGTGGCGGCGGGCAGCAGGTAGGCGGGCAGCCGGTCACGCAGGAAGGCGCGGATCGAGGAGAGCAGCGCGCCGGTGTCGCGGGTGGTCGCGGGGGCGTTGACCAGCGCGGTCGCCGGCGCCCCGGCGGGCGGCGGCAGCTGCGGGCCGGGCTCGCCGGGGCGGCGCGCGGTCAGTGTCACGTCCAGCGCGTTCGAGGCGGTGGCCGACCAGCTCACCGAGGCGCGCAGGCCCAGCTCCTCGGCCACCGCGTGGAACGCCTCCAGGTCGGCGCTCTCGGCGTCGTCCAGCGGCCCCAGTACCGGTATCCGGTCCCCCGGCCCGGCCGCCTCCAGGGCCCGCAGGGCCTTCGCGACGGGCGCCAGCCGGGCGTCCGGCACTCCGGTCACCCGCAGCTCGCGGCCGCTCATGGTGGCCAACTGGGCCGGGTTGGTGAGGTCCTGACCCCAGATCAGTTCCACTGCCTGCGGCGCCGGTTCACCCGCCCCCGCGGTGGCCTTGCGCAGCACCGCGTCATAGCGGTAGCGGGTCAGCTCGTTGACGTACCGGCCACGCTTGACCCGTACCTCGCTGCCCGCCAGTTCGGGTGTGGTGCGCGCGAGTTCGGCGAAGAAGTCCGGGTCGACCAGCAGCTCCTTCTCCCGCACCAGGGCCTGCTCGACGGCGGCGCGGATCAGCTCGGGGTCCTCGGGCAGCTCGTCCCGGCGCAGCCGGACGTCGGTGTGGAAGGCGCGCAGCAGCCGCAACTGCCGTACGTCGCCGACGAAGACGGCACCGCCCGGGGCGAGCAGCGCCACCGCCTTGGTCAGCACCTCGGCGAGGTAGCGGCCGTCGGGGAAGTACTGGCTGACCGAGTTGATCACGACCGTGTCGAAGAAGCCGGCCGGCAGGCCCTCGGTGTCGTCGGCGGCCCGGGCCCGCAGCTCGACCCGCCCGGCCAGCACCGGGTCCTGGCGCACCAGCGAGCCCAGCGCCTCGATCACCTGCCCGGACAGGTCGGTGCCCCAGTAGGACGCGCAGTGCGGGGCCAGCCGGGAGAGCAGCAGGCCGGTGCCCACCCCGATCTCCAGCACCCGGCGCGGGTTGAGCTCGCGGATCCGGGCCACGGTGGCGTCGCGCCACTCGCGCATCTGCTCGGCCGGGATCGGCCGGCCGTCGTAGCTGCTGTTCCAGCCGGAGAAGTCCTCGCCCAACCGCGCCTCGGCGGCGCGCCGGTAGAGCGTGTCGTAGATCTCCTGCCACTCGGCCACCGGGTCCGGGCCGGCCGTCCCCTGCTCTCCGGTCCGGGGCCCGCTCCGCTCGGCCGGCACCACGTAGCCGACCAGCCGCTTCTGGCCGGCCCCGTCCGCGCGGACCACCACCGCGGCCTGGGCCACCTCGGGGTGCGCACCGAGCACGGCCGCCACCTCGCCGGGCTCCACCCGGAAGCCGCGGATCTTCACCTGCTCGTCGCCCCGGCCGACGAACTCCAGCCTCCCCTGGGCGTCCTGGCGCACCAGGTCGCCGGTGCGGAACAGCCGCGCGCCGGGCCCGCCCTGCGGGTCGGCGACGAAGCGCTCGGCGGTCAGGCCGGGGCTGAGCCAGTAGCCGCGGGCCAATCCGGTGCCGCCCAGGTAGAGTTCGCCCACCTCCCCGGGCTCGACCGGGCACAGCCGCGGGTCAAGGACCAGGGTGCGCATCCCGGCCATCGCGGCGCCGATCGGCGTCACCGTGCCGAGCCCGCCGGTCTCGGCCACCCGGTGGCAGGTGGCGAAGGTGGTCGTCTCGGTGGGCCCGTAGCCGTTGACCACGGCGAGGCCGGGGCAGGCGGCCAGCACCCGGCGCACCGCGGCCGGCGGAACGGCGTCCCCGCCGGTCCACACCTCGCGCGCGCCACGGAAGCACTCGGGGTCCTCCTCCGCCAGGACGGAGAAGAGCCCGGCCGTCACCCAGAGCGCGGTGACGCCCGCCTCGGCGACGGCGGTGGCGACCGCCCGTGCGTCCAGCGCGCCCGGCGGCGCGACCACCACCGTGCCGCCGGAGAGCAGCGGTACCCACAGCTCGTAGGTGGAGGCGTCGAAGGCGTGCGGCGAGTGCAGCAGGACGCGTTGCTGCGCGCCGCCGTGGAAGGCCGGGTCCTGGGCGAGGGCGACCACGTTGTGGTGGCTGACCGCGACGCCCTTGGGCGTGCCGGTGGAGCCGGAGGTGAACATCAGGTAGGCCAACTGCCCCGGCTCGACCGGTCCGAGGGCCAGGGCCGACTCCCCCGGGCGATCCGCGGCGGGCCGGTGCCCGTCGGCGCGCGCGGCCGCGGTGACCGGGAGGATCCGCAGCCCCTCGCCGATCCGGGGCGCCGTGGCCGGCTCGGTGGTCAGCAGCAGCCGGGCGCTGCTCCGTGCCAGCATCCCGTCCAGTCGGGCGGCGGGCTGGCCCGGGTCCAGCGGCAGGTAGCAGCCACCGGACTCGGCGACCGCGAGCAGCGCCACCACGAGGTCGGCCGAACGTTCGGCCAGGACCGCTACGGGCTCCTCCGGGCGCACCCCCTCGGCCGCCAGCCGCTGGGCCAGCAGCCGGACTCGGGCAGCGAGTTGACGGTACGTCAGTACCGTGTCACCGCTGACCAGAGCGGTCGCGCCGGGGGTGCGCTCGACCTGCCGGGCGAAGGCCGCCGGCAGTGAAAGGGGCTGATGGGAGGGGCGCTGGGCGGGCACGTGTCACGAACTCCTCTGCGCGGGACCCCGGAACGCGGCGACGGCGTCCGGTTCGAAGGCACACGGAAGGGCACCAGGCAGTCCTGGTGCGCATACTGTTCGACGTCGTGTAGCGATCATGCCAAACTCCGCCGCTATGCGGAGCGCCATGTTCATGTTTTCGGCTCTTCTCGCGCACAGGCCGCCAACCGCGCCGTCACCGCGGGCAAACCCCGTGCGCATATGGCTGTGGCACGTCCGGCCAGGCAATCTCCACCGCACCCGACGGCCCTCGCCCGACCTCCGGACGAGTAGCCGAGCGGCTACGCATGGTCAGTCATATTGGCCGGAACATGTGCCCGTCGACGATCCAGAGCCGACAAGCTTGGGCAAAACTCGGACCTGAACCGCCACCCGATGAGAAGATCGCGCTCGTTTCGGCCCGGCGCGCCACTCCCACCCCAGCACTCCTCAGTCCCTCCAGCGTGCCCCGGGAGAACCAGAAACCACACACACCTCGTTCACCCCGCCCACACCCCCGCCCCGGGGAGACAGGGAGACCCGATGGACGCCTACGGAACCGACCCCGGCACGGCCACCGCCGACCTGAGCCCGGCCGCCGGCTTCAGCCCCGACACCGGTGTCATCGCCGAGATGATCGGACGCCCGCTGCGCTTCGACTCCACCCGCTACCTGCCGACGGACAGCTACGCCGAGGTCGCCACCGACCGCGTCTGGCGCGCCCACCAGAGCCTGGGGCTCACCGGCGAGACCCGCGCGTCGATCCTGGCCCTGCTCCAGGAGTTGACCGAGCCCTGGGGCCGGCTGCCGGTCGGCACACCCCCCGCGCGCGCCTGCTGGGTCGCCATCGACGGCATGCCCTTCGAGCCCTCGGTCGCGTGGGTGAACGGCACCGCGGGCGTCCGGCTCTCCCTGGAGCCGCCGGGCGACGGCACCGCGGTCTCCCGGATGCGCGCGGCGATGGCCCTCACCCGCCGGCTGGCCGGCCGGCCCGGCGTCGCCGTCGACCGCCTGCTGAGCATCGAGGACCTCTTCGTCGAGGACGATCCGCAGGGCTTCTTCACCATGGCGCACGCGGTCGCCTGGCGGCCCGGGGCCCATCCCGAGTACAAGATCTTCCTCAACCCGGCGGTGGCCGGCCGCGAGCAGTCCGCCGACCGCGCCGAGCAGGCCATGTTCCGCCTCGGCCTGGAGCGCCCCTGGCGCGCCCTGGTCGACCACCTCGGCGGCGCGTTCTCCCCCGCCCACGAGCCCGTCGCCATTGCCGTGGACCTGGTGGGCGGCGAGGACTTCCGGGCGCAGCTGTACCTGGCGCACTCCGGGGTGAGCGCCGCGGAGATCGACGCCAAGGCCGCCGTCGCCCACGACCACGTGCCCGGCCTGTTCACCCGCGCGCTGCACCAGATCAACGGCCCGCACGACGCGGCCGCCTGGCAGCGCAAGCCCCCCGTCACCACCTTCACCCTGGACACCCGGCACGACCGTCCGAGCGCGACCCTCTACGTCCCGCTGATCCCGGTGCACGACAGCGACGCGGCGGCCCGCGACCGGGTGGCGGCCTTCCTGCGGGCCGAGGGCGCGGCCTCGGCCGATCCCTATGTCGCCCTGCTCGACGACCTCGCCGACCGGCCGCTGTCCCGCTCGCTGACCCAGAACTTCATGTCCTACCGGGGCGGCGACGCGGCGCGCTTCTCCATCTACCTGGCCCCCGGCACTTACCGGGCGGACGACGAACTCGGCTGATCCGAGGGCTCACCGGTGCCCGCCCGGTCCCCGGCTTCCAAGCAGCCGCCCCGCGTGGCGGCGGCTTGGAAACCGGGGCCGGACGTCTCAGACCAGCCCCCGGCGCATCGCGTACGCCAGCGCGTGGGTGCGGTTGCGCAGGTTCAGCCGGCTCGTGAGCCGGTGCAGGATGTTCTTCACCCAGCGCTCGGAGTACCCGAGCCTGGCTCCTATCTCGGCGGTGTCGCACCCCTCGGCCACCAGTCGCAGGACCGCGATCTCCCGCTCGTCGAGCGACTGCCCGGACCCCGCCGCGCCCGCCGCGCCCTGCCGCACCCGGTGGACCTGGTCGAGCAGTTGGTTCAGCAGTCCGGGCGGCAGCGAGCTGCTGCCGCTGTGCGCCCCGTGCACGGCCCGCAGCAGCCGCCCCGGGGTGACCTCCTGCCGCAGCAGCAGGTGCGAGATCCCGCTGGCCGCCACGTCGAGCAACTCGTCCTCCCGCAGCCGCTCGACGATCAGCACCAGCCGGATCCTCGGGTCGAGCAGCAGCGCACGGGCCTCGCGCAACAGGTCGCGGCTGACCGCCGCGGTGAGCTGGACCACCGTGCAGCGCCGGTCGGCCGGCCGGTCCGCCACCAGGGTCACCCCTGGGGCGGCCCGCAGATAACTGTCCAGTCCGGCCCGGGAGATCGGATCGGGTGCCTTGGTCAGAACCGCTAGGGCGGACACCGGCCCACCTGCCTTCCTGGAGTCCTCGTCGAGCTCGGGGGCACGGCTGATTCATCCCGTACCACCCCTTACTACGCATCGGCAGCGGCCTGCGGTTGCTCACCGGGCACACCCGCCCCAGGGCCCGGCCCGGAAAACAGCGCTGACGGACCGTCAGGAGGCCCGGCGGTCTCCCCCCGCCCGGCGGTCGGCCACCCCCGGCGGAACGGCCGGCGGCAACGGCATCGGCAGCGGCGCCCGGACCGGCGCGGGCACCGGCAGCGGCGCCGGTACCGGGGTGAGCTGGACGCGCGGGGTGTGCCCCGCCACCCAGACCGTGGGCCCGCTGGGCGGTGCCGCCCGATGGGCGGCGATGATCCAGCGGGTCAGGGCCTGGACGAAGTCCGGCCCCAGCGCGGCGGCGTCGTGCAGGCGCTCCAGATCGCCCGCCCCGAACGGGACCCCGGCCTGCGAGATCGCGGTCAGGAGCGGGTGGAGCAGGGCCCAGGTGGTCCGGGTGGCCGGCAGCCGACCGGTATGTTCGCAGTCGTTCACGCCCAGCCCAACCCCGCGCGGGCGCCGCGGGTCACGCCCGTCACCCTGGAGTCAGCCCTGAGTGGGACGGACGTTCGGCGGATCCCCCTTCAGTGCACCCGCGCCGCGATGAGCCGCGCGCACTCCAGCGACTCGCGGCGCGTGCTGTCCACCTCCAGGTCGTAGCGCACCCCCCGGTGCACCAACTCCGCCTGCGTCTGGGCCATCCCCACCGTCCGGTCGCCGCGCGCCAGTTCCCGGCCGGCCGCGACCGCGCCCTGGCACCGCACGCCCACCCAGAGCACCTCCAGTCCCGCAAGGGCCCGCAGCCACCGCTGCTGGGACTGCGCGCCGCCGAGGAACACCTCGTCCACGATCACCCGGGCCCCCGCGCGCGCCATCGCGGCGATCCCCTCGATCCAGGCGGCCTCCAACTCCCGGAACACCGCCCCGACCTGCACCTCGCCGTCCGGGGCGAACTCGATTCCGGCCGAGGAGGAGCGCATGGCCGCGGGCAGCGACTCGACGAAGGTATCGACCCCGAGGGCCTGCCACGGGTCCGGCAGCACCGCCTGCAGGCACCGGACGATGCCGGACTTGCCCGAGCTGGAGCCGCCATTGAGGATGATCATGTCGGTTTTCACCGCGCCACCGTAACGGACCCACCCCAGGGTGGAGAACGGAATGGACCCGGTTCTCCACCCTGGGGTCCAGGTGACGGTCGGTCAACTCTCCTACGGTCGGGCGCATGACCTCCGTACACCGCCCACCACGGCCACGCACCACCCGCCGGGCCGGCGCGCTGCCGGCCGGCGGCGCGCTGCTGGCCGCCACCCTGCTGCTCGGCGGCGCCCTGGCCGAGCCGGCCACCGCTGCCCCGACCACCGCCGACCGGAGCAGCGCCGACCGGAGCAGCGCCGGGCTCGGCCGCACCGGCCAGGCCCCGCTCGCCTGGGGCGCCTGCCCCGCGCCGACCCCGCTCGCCAACGGCACCGACTACCCGCGCGACCCCCGCGAGCAGTGCGCCACCCTGCAGGTGCCGCGCGACTACCGGCACCCCGGCGCGGGCAGCATCACCCTCACGGTCTCCCGGATCCGCACCGCCGACCCCGCCCACCGCCTCGGCGACCTCGTCGTGGTGCCGGGCGGCCCCGGCGGCTCGGGCCTGGACTACCCCAGCCAGATGCTCGGCATCCTGCCGTCCGCCGTCATGAACTCCTACGATCTGATCGGCTTCGACGAGCGCGGCGTGGGCAACAGCACGCCGGTGCACTGCGGCCTGAGCGCCGCCGACCGGGCCGCCCAGCTCAACTACCCCTACCCGGCGCCCGACGGCGACATCTCCGGCAACCTGGCCTTCGCCCAGCGGGTCGCGGACACCTGCGCGGCGACCCAGGGCGACTACCTCGGCGACATCAGCACCGTCAACTCCGCCCGCGACCTGGACCGGATCCGCACCGCCCTGGGCGTGCCGAAGATCTCCTACCTGGGCACCTCCTACGGCACCTACCTGGGCCAGATCTACGCCACGATGTTCGCCTCGCACACCGACAAGGTGGTGCTGGACAGCACGGTGGCCCCCGGCGGCGTGGAGCAGGGCGTGAGCCTGTACGGGCTGGGCACCGAGCAGTCCTTCCCGGCGCTGGCGGCCTACCTGGCCCAGCAGGACGCCACCCTGCACCTGGGCGCCACCCAGGCGGCGGTCCGCGCCGGCTACTTCCGGCTGGCCGCCAAGCTGGACCGCGCGCCGCTGCGGTTGAGCGAGGGCCGGGTGCTGGACGGCAACGCGTTCCGGGCCCTGACCTTCTCGGTGCTGACCAACGGCGCCTACTACCCGCTGGCCGCCCGCGTCTGGCAGGCTGCCGACACCGGCGTGCTGCCGCCCCCCGGCCCGGGCGGCGGCGGCACGCTGCCGATGGTGATCCCGGACAACTTCGTCGCCGCCCAGGACGCCGTGATCTGCAACGACACGCCCTGGCCACGCGATCCGGGCTACTACGCCGCGCGGACCGCCGCCGACCGGATCCGCTACCCGCTCAGCAACGGCATGCCGGGCAACGTCTGGCCGTGCGCCTCCTGGCACTACCAGCCCACCGAGCCCCCGGTGCGGGCCGACCCGATCGGCCCGCGCAACATCCTGATGCTGCAGAACCACCAGGACCCCGACACCGCGTACGCCGGGGCCCGGCAGACCCTGCGCGCCTTCGGCCACCGGGCCACCATGGTCACCCTGGAGGCCACCGGCCACGGCGTGAACTTCGCCGACCCGAAGGTGGCCGACCCGTTCACCGCCTTCCTGCTCAGCGGCCGGCTACCCGCCGGTAACTGATCCTCGTGCGCCGGCCCGCCCAGCCGCTACAGTGCGAGGACGATGCGTCCGCGAGGCGCGCCACAGGCGGGAGTTCGTCAGCATGACCGGTGAACAGCACACGGGCTTCTTCGCCTCCGTCGAGGAGGTGTCGGCGCGGTTGGCCGAGGTGGGCTACCTGGCCTCCACGGCCGTCGCCACCACGGTCTTCCTCGCCGACCGGCTTGGCAAGCCGCTGCTGGTGGAGGGCCCGGCCGGGGTCGGCAAGACCGAACTGGCCAAGGCGGTGGCCGCCGTGGCCGGCGCCCGGCTGGTGCGGCTGCAGTGCTACGAGGGCGTGGACGAGTCCCGCGCGCTCTACGAGTGGAACCACGCCAAGCAGCTGCTGCGGATCACCGCCGGACGCGAGGAGAGCTGGCAGGAGGCCAAGGCCGACATCTTCAGCGAGGAGTTCCTGCTGCCACGCCCGCTGCTCACCGCGATCCGCGGCACCGAGCCCACCGTCCTGCTGGTCGACGAGACCGACAAGGCCGACGTCGAGGTGGAGGGGCTGCTCCTGGAGGTGCTCAGCGACTTCCAGGTGACCGTCCCGGAGCTGGGCACCATCACGGCCGAGCGCCGCCCGTTCGTGGTGCTGACCTCCAACGCGACCCGCGAGCTCTCCGAGGCGCTGCGCCGCCGCTGCCTCTTCCTGCACCTCGACTTCCCCGACGAGGAGCTGGAGTGCCGGATCGTCCGGTCCCGGGTGCCGCAGCTGGACCGGGCGCTGACCGAGTCGGTGGTCAAGGTGATCGGCGCGCTGCGGGCGATGGAGCTGCGCAAGGCGCCCTCGGTCGCCGAGACCATCGACTGGGCCCGGACGCTGCTGGCGCTGGGCGCCGACTCGCTGGACGACGCGGTGGTCCGCGACAGCCTGGGCGTGATCCTCAAGCACCAGGAGGACCTGCGCCGGGCGGTCGAGAAGCTGACCCTGGCCTCGGCGTGACCGGGTCCCAGCAGCGCGCGCTGCCCGAGCGGCTGACCGGCTTCGTGCACGCGCTGCGCGGACACCAGGTCCGGGTGGGGCCCGGCGAGACGGTGGACGCGGCCGCGGTGCTCGCCGTGCTCGGGCTGGCCGACCGGGAGCGGCTGCGCGAGGGGCTGGCGGCGGCGCTGCTGCGCGGGCAGGGTCAGCGCCCGGTCTTCGACGCCACCTTCGACCTGTACTTCCCCGGTTCGGTCGGCGAGCCGAGCACGGCCGGGCCGGCCACCACCGACAGCGTCGAGGAGCTGCGCGAGCACCTGGCCGAGGCGCTGGCCGCGGGCGACAACGCGGCGATGGCCCGGCTGGCCGGCCGCGCGGTGCAGGCCCTGGGCCAGTACGGCGCGTCGCCGGCTCAGGGCGCGGCGCCCGGCGCGGGCGGCTGGTCCGCCCACCAGACGCTGGACCGGCTGCGCCCGCAGATCCTGCTGGCCCGGGTGCTCGCCGCGCTGCGCGCCGGCCGCCCCGATGCCCCGCCCGACGCGCTCACCGACCGGATCGAGCCGGACGAGATCCGTCGCCGGATCGAGGCCTTCCGCGGCCTGGTGGCCACCGAGGCCCGCCGCCGCACCGCCGAGGAGCGCGGCATCGAGGAGATCGCCCGCCGAGCGGTCGCACCCAGCGTCGACCAGATCGACTTCCTGCTCGCCGGACGTGACCAACTGGCCGAGCTGCGCCGCTCGGTGCGCCCGCTCTCCCGCAAGCTCGCCACCCAGCTGGCCGCCCGGCGGCGCCGGGCCGCCCGGGGCCGGATCGACCTGCGCCGCACCGTGCGCCGCTCGCTGGGCACCGGCGGGGTCCCGCTGCGGCCCGCCTACCGGCAGCGCCGCCCCCAGCGCCCCGAACTGCTGCTGCTCTGCGACGTGTCCAGCTCGGTGGCCGGGTTCGCCGACTTCACCATGCTGCTGGTCCAGGCGCTGCGCGAGGAGTTCAGCCGGGTGCGGGTCTTCGCCTTCGTCAACCGGGTCGACGAGGTGACCCACCTGGTCACCACCGGCACCGCGGACCCGGGCGGCCTGGCCCGGCGGATCCTGGCCGAGGCCGCGGTGATCGGCTACCACCCCTACAGCGACTACGGTTCGGCGCTGGGCGAGTTCGCCGACCGCTACCGGGAGGCCGTCACCCCGCGCACCTCGGTGCTGATCCTGGGCGACGCCCGCAACAACCGCCGCGACCCCAACCTGCCCGCCCTCGCCCAGATCGCGAAGCGGGCCCGCCGGGTGCACTGGCTCAACCCCGAGCAGCCCGCCCTGTGGTCCACCGGCGACTCGGCGGCGCTCGGCTACGCGGGCCTGGTGGCCATGCAGCCCTGCCGGAACGCCCGCCAGCTGGGCGAGTTGGTCACTCGTCTGCTGCCGGTGTGACCGGCTGCTGCGCGAGCCGCGCCGCGAAGGCCCGGAAGCGCCGGCACGGTGCCGTGGCCGGGCGGTCCTCGCGCCAGGCCAGCCCGATGCCGCGGTAGGCGTCCTGCTCGGCGAGCGGCACCACCCGCACCCCGGGCTGCGGGGCCGCCCGCCCGTCCCCGGCGGGCAGCACGGCCACCCCGAGCCCGGCACCCACCATGCCGCGGATGGTGGCCACTTCGTCGGCCTCCAGCACCACCGAGGGCGTCACGCCCGCCTGGTGGAAGATCTGGCAGGTGATCTGTCGCAGTCCGGCCGAGTCCCGCATGATGATGAACCGCTCGTCGTTCAGCTCGGTCAGCCGCACCGCGGACCGCTCGGCCAGCGGATGCCCCTCGGGCACCGAGAGCGCCAACCGCTCCTCGCGCAGCGGCAGCCAGCCCCACCCCGCACCGGAGGGACGCGGCGCCATGACGGCCAGCTCAGCCGAGCCGTCCAGGACGAGTTCGAGCACCCCCGCCGCCGACTCCTGGTGCAGGGTGAAGCCGGTGCCCGGCGACTCGCGCTGGTAGGCGCCGAGCAGTTCGGGCACCAGCCAGCCGCCGAGCGAGTGCACGAAGGCCAGCCGCAGGGTGTCCTCGGCCGGGCGCAGCAGGGCGGCGATCCGGTCCTCGGCGGCCTCCAGCTCCGCCAGCGCCCGCCGGGCGTGGCGCCGGTAGACCTTGCCGTAGTCGTTGAGCCGCAGCCGGTGCCGGTCGCGGTCGAACAGCGGGGTGCCGAGCCCGCGTTCGAGCCGGGCGATGGCCCGCGACAGCGTCGGCTGCGAGGTGCCGACCAGCGCGGCGGCGTCGGTGACGTGTTCGGTCTCGGCGACGGCGAGGAACCAGCGCAGCTCTTCCAGGGTCATCCCGGCATTATGCACACCACGCATGATCCGCAGGTCAGGACGGTATTTCCGTTCGCCGCCCCACCCGGCAATGCTGACGGACAGCAGGAGACCACACCCCCGCCCGAAGGGACCCACCATGTCCGACCAACCCGCCAACCCCATGACCGATGCGGCCAAGTTCCGCCTGGTCGAGGACTTCCGGATCAGCCTGCAGACCGGCAACTGGGCGCTGTTCCGCTCCCTGCTCACCGAGGACGCCAGCTGGACCCTGCCCGGCGACAACAGGATCTCCGGAACGGCCCAGGGCGTCGACGCCGTGGTCGAGCGGGTCCAGCTGATCGCGAGCTACGGGGTCGACTTCGAGTTCCTGCGCCCGCTGTACAGCCGCGACAACGTCGCCCTGTCGCTGCACAACACCGCCGAGCGGGACGGCCGGGTGCTGGACGAGTACCTGTCCACCGTCTGCTTCCTGCACGAAGGCCGGATCCGCTCGATCGAGACCTACCTCTCCGACGTGCCGGGGATGAACGCCTTCTTCGTCTGAGCCGGTCAGCGCAGCAGTGCGGCCAGGAGTCCGGCGAGCGTGAGGCCGCTGTCGGCCGGGTGGCGCAACTGCTTGGCGTCGATGACGCGGTAGTGGTTGGTCCTCCCGCGCCGCTCGTGGCTGAGGTAGCCGGCGTCTTCGAGGTCGACGATGATGCGCTGCACGGCCCGTTCGGTCAGCAGACACTGGGCCGCGATGTCCCGGACCCGGATCCCGGGGTCGCGGGCGATCTGGACCAGCACGCGGGCGTGGTTGGTCAGGAAGGTCCACTGCCGGGACGGCGAGCTGTCGTTCACGTCACCAGGATATGGCGTCCGTTTCACACCAAATGAAACATGACATCGAATACGTGCATTGGTTGACATGTCAGCCGAACCGGCGGAGAGTCAGGACGTGGCATCGCCATGCACGTTGCGAAGGCGGGGCTGCGCGGAGGAGGCTGGGGCCGGTGGAACGTGTGAGCCGCGAGAGCCTGGAGCGGCTGACCAGGTTTCTGGACGCCCGTCTCGCAGAGCCGACCGGCGAACCCGAGGGCGGGGCACCGGTGGAGCCGGTGCGCCGCACCGTGCGCCACGCCGTCGCCGGGATCGAGGCCTATCTCGCGGCCGTGGAGGCGGGCACGATCTCCGCCCCGTCCCTCCACGCCTACGCCGAGGAGCTGTGGGACCGCCTTCAACACATCGCGCAGGCCTGGCCGGACGCCCCGGCCGGTGACCGCCCGCAGGCAACACGGGCCGCCCGATGACGATCTGACGCATCATCGGGCGCACGGGTCGTACTCAGGCCCGTCCCGCCGCCTTCTGGGTGCGCCGGGCCAGCGAGTCGATGACCACCGCGGCGAGCAGTACCGCACCGGTGATCATGAACTGGATCGCGTTGCTCAGCCCCTCGATGTTCATCCCCGACTGGATCGAACCGATCACCAGCGCGCCCAACAGGGCCGACCAGGTCTTGCCGCGCCCGCCGAAGAGGCTGGTGCCGCCGATGACGGCCGCGGCGATCGCGTTCATCAGCAGGTTGCCGCTGCCCGAGGTCTGGCTCGCGGACTGGATCTGCGCGGCCAGGAAGAGGCCGCCGACGGCCGCCATCGTCGAGCAGATGGTGAAGACCGAGATCCGGATCCAGACCACGTTGATGCCCGCCCGCCGGGCACCCTCGATGTTGCCGCCGAGCGCGAAGACCTTGCGCCCGTAGCCGGTGCGGCGCAGCACGAAGTCCAGCACCACGATGAAGACCAGGAAGACCAGCAGGGCCAGCGGCAGGCCCTTGTACTGGTTCAGGGTGTAGGCGGCGAGGTAGCCGACCACGGCGAGCGCGATGGTGCGCAGCGCGATCTCGGCGATCGGCCGGGACGGGACGCCGGCCGAGCGGCGCCGGGCGGAGTCCAGCAGCGAGGCGGCCAGGAAGAGCACCACCCCGGCGGTGGCCAGCCCGTAGGCGGCGATCTCCTGGCCGTAGATGGTGCTGTAGAGCCGGGAGACGATGTCCCGGCCGGAGAGGTTGACCGTCCCGTTGGCGCCGAGCACCTGGAGCATCAGCCCGTTCCAGCCCAGGTTGCCGGCCAGGGTGACCACGAAGGCGGGCACCCCGACCCGGGCGAAGAAGACGCCCTGGATGAAGCCGACCACGGCGCCGCCCGCGAGTGCCACGATCAGCGCCAGCCACTGGTTCACCCCGTGCGTGACGTCCAGCACCGCGAAGATCGCCGCACACAGGCCGCTGACCGAGCCGACCGACAGGTCGATCTCGCCGAGCAGCAGCACGAAGACCACGCCGATCGCGATCATCCCCGTGCCCACGATCTGCTGCGAGAGGTTGGAGAGGTTCTGCGCGGACAGGAAGCTGCTGTTCAGGCTGCCGAACACGGCCCAGATCACGATCAGCGCCAGCACCACGGGCAGCGAGCCGAGTTCACCGCTGCTGATCCGGCGGCGGAACTCGCCGAGGTAGCCCTTGAGGCCCTCCTGGCGGACGATCAGCCGCGGGTCCACCGCCGGGATCGCCTCGGCGGCCACCGGGACGGGCGCGTTGACCCCGCCGGTGGGCATCGCGTCCTCGGGCAGCTGGTGGCGCCGCTCATCGTGGCGGCCCTCCTCGAACCGGCCCTCCTCGAAGCGTCCGTCCTCCGGCGGGGTGTTGGGGTCGTCGCTCACTGGGTGCCCTCCGTCCCGCGGGCCTGACGGCGGGTCACGGCGTTGTCCGTGGCGCCGGTGATGGCCGAGATGATCTGTTCCTGGGTGGTCGAGCGCCGGTCGAAGACCCCGTTGTTGCGGCCCAGCCGCAGGACCGCGACGCGGTCCGCGACGGCCATCACGTCGGCCATGTTGTGGCTGATCAGGATCACGCCGAGGCCCTGCTCGCGCAGCCGCTCGACCAGATCCAGCACCTGCGCGGTCTGCTCGACGCCGAGCGCGGCGGTCGGCTCGTCCAGGATGACCACCTTGGGCGAGCCGATCAGCGAGCGGGCGATCGCCACCACCTGGCGCTGGCCGCCGGAGAGCGAGGCGATCGGGATCCGGACGCTGGGAATGCGGATCGACAGGGTGTCCAGCAGCGTGCGCGAGCGCTGCTCCATCGCCACCTCGTCCAGCACCCCGAAGCGCTTGAGCTCGCGCCCGAGGAAGAGGTTGCCGACCACGTCCAGGTTGTCGCAGAGCGCGAGGTCCTGGTAGACGGTGGCGATCCCCAGGTGCTGGGCGTCCTGCGGCCGGTGGACGGTGACCGGGCGGCCCTGCCACTCGATCACGCCCTCGTCCGGCTGGTTGACCCCGGCGATCGCCTTGACCAGGGTGGACTTGCCCGCGCCGTTGTCACCGACCAGCGCGAGCACCTCCCCCGTGTACACCTCCAGCTCGATACCGGTCAGCGCCTGCACCGCACCGAACCGCTTGGAGACCCCGCGCAGGGCCAGCACCGGTTGACCTTCGCCTGCCATCGCAGCCGCTCCCTTCCGCCTTCTGCCGCCCGGCCCGCCGTCCCGCCCGCTGCGGAACCGTCAGGTCACCTCACCCGCGTGCGGCGGCTACTGCAGTCCGGCCGCGGTGCAGTCGGCGGCGAAGTCGGGGGTGCAGATCTGCGCCACGGTGTAGAGACCGTCGGCCACCACGGTGGTCTTGATGTTGTCCTTGGTCAGCACCACCGGGGTGATCAGGTCGGACTTCACCTTGGTACCGCTGCCGCTGGTGGCGGTGGTCGGGGCCACCGAGGCGGTGATCGCGGCGCCGGTGGCGAGGTCGACCGCCATGCTGCCGGCGGTGTCCGCCTCCGGCTTGTAGGGCTTGTAGATCGACATCGTCTGGGTGCCGGCCAGGATCCGCTGCACCGCGTCCAGCTGGGCGTCCTGGCCGGTCAGCGGCACGCTCAGGTTGGCGGCCTTGAGCGCGGTGGCGATACCGGCGGCCATGCCGTCATTGGCCGAGTAGACGCCGACCACGCTCTGCGCACCCAGCGCGGTGATCGCGGCGGCGGCCTCCTGGTTGGCGTTGTTCGGGTCCCAGTTCGGCGTGTCGTACTCCTTGCCGATCTTCAGCTTGCCGTCGATCGCGCTGTGCGCGCCGGCCTTGAACTGTGCGGCGTTCGGGTCGGTCGGCGACCCGTTGATCATGATGATCTGGCCGCTGCCCCCCTTGTCGCCCACCGCGGCGACCAGCGCCTGCCCCTGGAGCTGGCCCACCTTGGTGTTGTCGAAGGAGACGTAGGCGTCCACCGGCCCCTGCGCCAGCCGGTCGTAGGCGACCACCTTGACGCCCGCGTCGTGGGCCTTCTGGACCGAGGACTGGATCGCCTTGGCGTCCACCGCGTCCAGGATCAGCACCTGGTCGCCCTTGGTGAGGGCGGTGTCCACCTGGGTCTGCTGGACCGTGGCGTCCTGGTTGGCGTTGTAGTAGTCGACGGTCGCGTTCGGGGCCAGCTGCTTGATCTGGGCCTCGATCAGCGGCTTGTCGAACTGCTCGTACCGGGTCGTCTTGGACTCCGGCAGCAGCAGGCCGATCTTCAGCGCGGCCGTCGAGCTGCTGGCGCCGGCGCTGCTGGTGGACTTCTTGGCGCTGCCGCAGGCGCTCGCGCCGACGGCCAGACCGAGGATGGTGGTGGCGACGGCCGCCCGGCGCAGAACGATCTTCATGAAGATGCCTCTCGTGGTCCCGGTCACCCCCCGTGACCGAGTCTGCGAACAGGGCACCGGCGGCACGAGCCGGACTGCGCCGAACGAGGAGCGGCATCGCTCTGATGATGGAATGTCAGGTGCGGCCGGCGGGGACGACGTGAGAGGACGTCAGCGGCCCGCTACTGCTTGAGGGCGGCCGCGGCCTTGTCCCAGTTGGCGTGCAGCTGGTCCAGGTAGGAGCGGGCCGCCGAGCCGGGCGCGGTGCCGCGGGCGAAGGCCAGCATGTTGCCGGCCCCGGCGTTGTAGCCGAGCGCCAGCAGCTCGTCCCGGTTGAGCGAGGTGGCTGGGTGCGCGGGAAGCTGGGCGCCCAGGTCGTGCAGGAACCAGGCCGCCGCCTCGACCGCGAGGTCCGGGTCGTCGGGCAGCTGCTCCCACTGCCGGCTGGCGAAGTCGCGGCCGACCTTGGTGTCGTCGAAGGCGGCCCGGTGCATGTTGGCGATCCCGAACGCCGCGTCGGGCTTGAGCTGCTGCCAGGCGCGCTCCGTGGCCGGGTCGTGCGGCTTGTAGGACTCGTTGTAGAGGATCGCCATCAGCAGCTGCGGGTCTATCCCGGCCTGGGTGGCCCGGGCCTCGACCTGGGTGGCGTAGTGGGCGGGGTCGTAGGCGGAGGCGCTGGGCGCGGGTGTGGCGGCGCCGCCGCCCCCTGGCGTCGCCGAGGAGCCCGGGGCGGGCGAGCCGGTGGCCGGGCTCGCGCCGGCCGGTCCGGCGGTGCCGTGGTCACCGCCGCGTACGCCGTGGACCATGAACCCCAACGCCAGCACAGCGGCCACCCCGGCCACCGCTCGCCCGTACCTGCGCACCCGCGCCACCCCGCCTTCCGTCCGGTCTGTTCCCTTACGCTACTGGGTGAACTGCCGGTGGATGCCCCAAAGGTCCAGCAGGCACATCAGGACCGTGCGAACAGCTCCACCGGGTGGGTGAGGTAGTTGCCGAACCAGCCCTCGCGGTCACCGTCCTTGTACGTCCGCAGCACGCCGGCCAACCGGTCCTGCCCGGCCCGCAGTTCGAGCACCATCGCAGGGGTGTTCAACCGGGCGTCCGGTGTGGGCAGTTGGAGCGGAACGGCGGCCCGCAGCGCCCAACTGGGCGACGCCGCCGCGGATACCGTCGCCCGGCCCGCGCCCGGCAGCTCGACCTCGATCCGGCCGTCGGCCAGGATCCCCAGCTCCACCGGCAGCTCGCCGCCGGGCACGGCGACCGTGCCCGCCCAGCGCCCCACGGGCAGCTCCATCGCCAGCACCGGCTCGGGCGTCATCGGCGCGATCAGCTCCGGCCGGTATCCCGGGACCAGCTCGCGCATCACATGGTCGATGATCTTGTCCCGCGCGGCCTTGTCGGTGCTGTTGCAGAGCACCGCCACCGAGAGTCCGAGCTCGGGCATCGCCAGCAGCATCGCCGCCGCCCCGACGCCGCCACCGCCATGGCTGTGGATCACCGGGCCGGCGCCCCGCGCGAGGTTCCAGCCCAGCCCGTAGGCGACGTGCTCGTTGACCGGCTGCCCCGTGTGCATCGCGGCCAGCGTCCCGGGCCGCAGCAGGCCCGGGTACCGCTGGGCGAGGAGCACCAGATCTTCGGCCGTCCCCCAGCCGGCCGAAGCGCCGGGCGTGCCGCTGCGGTACAGCGGGTAGGCGCGGCGGTCCGCGGTGTAGCGCTCGGCCCTGGGGGCCGGGCAGTCGACGCCGAGCCGCAGGCCGGGCAGGCCGAGCGGCTCGAAGAGGCACTCGCGCAGGTAGTCGGGCAGCGACTGCCCGGTGACCGACTCCAGCAGGCGGCCCACCTGCTGGTAGCCGAGGTTGGAGTACTCGAAGCCGCTGCCGGGCCCGCGCAGCAGCGTCAGATAGCCGGCCGGGTCGATCAGCGGCCCGCCCGCGTAGTCGAAGTTGTAGTAGCCGCCCAGGCCACCGCGGTGCTGGAGCAGCTGGCGCACCGTGGGGTCCGGCCAGTGGGCGGCCTCGGCTCCCGGGCGGGCGTACGGGCCCGGCACCGGCGCATCCAGGTCCAGCAGACCGGCGTCCGCCGCCAGGCAGCAGCCGATCGCGGTCATCGTCTTGGTGATGGAGTTGAGCGCGTACGCGGTCCGCGGCGTGGCCGGCCGCCGGCCGGCGAGGTCCGCCCAGCCGTACGCCTGGGCCAGCACCGGCTCACCGCGCTCGGCCACCGCCACCGAGACGGACGGGCAGTCGTGTTCCGCCAGCACCTCGGTGCAGAAGTCCGCCAAACCGTCCAGCATGGTCACCCTCCCGTTGCCGATCAGCCGGCCTTGATCGACCGACCGGGACGGACTCTAGTGGTCCGCCCGCGAAGCACCGCGGACGGGCCCCGGCGGAGGTGGTTGAGCCCGGCACGACCGGGTAGTCGACCGACGAGGTGAGGATCATGTCCATCCCCTTCCCCGCCGATCCGGATGCCGCTCCCCCGTACGCGCCGGAGCCCCGGCCGCCGGTCCCAGCGCCACCCCTCCCCCGGCCGCCGGTCCCCGGTCCCGAGCCCGGGCAACCGGAGCCGGCCGGGCCCGAGCCGGGGGACCCGCAGCCCGGGGGCCCCTGGCCCGAAGAGCCGGAGCCCGGCGAGCCGTGATCACCGCAGGCCCGGGCACCGCGGGTCGCAGCACCCGGCGCGCCGGGTGCCGTGTCACGGTGGACACCAGGGCCGGGCCGGCCCCGTGATCGGCCGCCCTCCCGGCCCCACCGTGATTCGGACATCTCTGGAGGACGCATGAGCAACACCCCGCTCACCGAGCTGACCGGTGAGTACCAGCTGGACCCGGCCCACACCAGGATCGGCTTCATGGCCCGGCACGCGATGGTCACCAAGGTTCGCGGCCACTTCAAGGAGTTCGAGGGCAGCGCACACCTGGACGGGTCGGACCCGGCCAAGTCGACCGCCACCGTGACCATCAAGACCGGCAGCATCGACACCGGCAACGAGCAGCGCGACGGCCACCTGCGCACCAACGACTTCCTCGACGCACCGAACTTCCCCGAGATCGTCTTCGCCTCCAGCGGCATCGAGGCCCTGGGCGGGGACCGCTACCGCCTCACCGGCAACCTGACGATCAAGGACGTCACCCGCCCCGTCAGCCTGGACGTGGAGTTCGACGGCAGCGCCCGCGACCCGTACGGCAACCTGCGGGTGGGGTTCGAGGGCTCCACCACGATCAGCCGCAAGGACTACGGCATCACCTGGAACGCCCCGTTGGAGGGCGGCGGCGTGCTGGTCGGCGACAAGGTCGTGCTCGAGTTCGACGTCTCGGCGATCCGGCAGGACTGAACCGCACCGAGCGGTGCACCGGCCGGGGGCACCGCCGGGCGCTCATCGACGCCGGTTACGATCGATCGGTGTCTCGATTCCAGCGCCCGCTGCGCGCTCTGCAGGGCCTGCCCGCGCCGGTACGCTGGCTGGCCGCTCCGGTCGTGCTGCTCGGCTGCACCGGAGCGGTGCTGATGAGCGGCGGCACCTACCAGCCGCCGCTCACCGCCCCGACCCCCGACGCCAAGTCGGCCGGCTACTGCACCGCTCTGCTGAAGGCGCTGCCGACCACGATGGTGAACCACCCGCGCGCCGATCCGGCCGGCTCGCCCTACGTGGCCGTCTGGCAGACCTCGCCCCGCACCGTGCTGCGCTGCGGGGTGCCGCGGCCGACCTCGCTCAACATCCTGGCGAACCAGGAGTCGACCGGCCCGAACGTGGACGGCCTCCAGTGGTACCTGGAGAAGGACGGCCACGGCGGCTACCGGTTCACCACCACGCTGCGCGCCACCTACGTCGAGATGAGCGTGCCGGCCAACGCCTTCACCTACGCCACGGACGCGCTCGGCGTGGTCTCCCCGGCCATCCTGAGTACCATCCCGGACCTGAACGGACAGTTCAGCACCGGGCAGGACGGCAACAACCAATAGGCCCGTGCGCCCGCTGCGAGCCGGTGCCGGTGCCGGTGCCGGCCGAGGGTCGCAGCGGGCGCACGGGTGCTCATCCGACACACCGTCAGGTCGAGTCGCGGACCACCAGTTCGGTGGCCAGCACCAGTTGGCGGCTGCGCAGCGCCGGATCGGCGATCTCGTCCAGCAGCAGGCGGGTCATCGTGCGGCCCATCAGCTCGATCGGCTGCCGCACGCTGGTCAGCGCGGGGTCGGTGTGCCGAGCCACGATCGAGTCGTCGAAGCCGACCAGCGCCACGTCCTCGGGCACCCGGCGCCCGGCCGCCCGCAGCACCTGGAGCGCCCCGGCGGCGAGCACGTCGGAGGCGCAGAAGACGGCGTCCAGGTCCGGAACGCGGTCCAGCAGTTCGCGCATCGCCGCCCGGCCGCCCTGCTCGGTGAAGTCGGCGAGGCCCACCAGGTCCTCCCGACGGTCGTGACCGGCCTCCGCCAGGGCGTCGTGGTAGCCGGCGAGGCGGGCCCGGGCGGCGTCCATGTCCAGCGGGCCGGTGATGGTGGCGATCCGCTCCCGCCCCTGCGCCAGCAGATGGCGCACCGCGCTCCGGGCGCCGCCCGCATTGTCGGCGGCGACATAGCTGAGCGACTCGTCGTCCCCGCGCCGGCCGGCCAGCACGGTGGGGATCCGCAGATCCTCCAGCACGCCCGGCAGCGGATCGTCGCAGTGCACGGCCACCAGCAGCACGCCGTCCACCCGCTGGGCACGCAGGTAGGCGGAGAGGCGATCGCGCTCGCGCTGGTTGCGCACCAGGACCAACAGCAACTGCATGTCGGTCTCGGCGAGTTCCGCGCAGACCCCGCTGATGATGCCGGAGAAGTACGGCTCCGAGAAGAGCCGGGTCTCGGCCTCCGGGACCACCAGCGCGATCGCGTCGGTACGCGAGGTGACCAGGGTACGGGCCGCCCGGTTGGGCACGTAGCCGAGTTCGGCCACCGCCTGCTCGACGGCTGCCCTGGTCCGGTCGCTGACCCGGGGCGAGCCGTTGATCACACGGGAGACGGTGCCGCGCCCGACTCCGGCGAGCGCCGCCACCTCCTCCAGGGTGGGACGTCGCAGCCCGCGCCCGCCCGCAGTGCCGGCCGAGTGCCCGGCGGGGCGCTGTGCGGTTGAGCTGCTCATCTATCACCTCGTGCGACGGTCTTGACCTGGGGCAAGGGGACATTGTGGCAGGCAATCCTGTGGGTTAGCCGAGGGTCGCTGACGGATTTCACTATCTGTCAGCCGTTCTCTGTTCTCTGTCGGTCGGCTGTTGTCATCTGTTGTCTGCCATCCGCCAACGCGACGCTGACATCGGCCGGTTGACCTCTGCCGGTTGACTCCTGCCAGTTGACTCCTGCCATCGGACACCCCGCTGGAGCCCTTGACAGACCCCCTCGGCGGACGGCAGCCTGCCGGAATAGCTTCTGGGAGCGCTCCCACCTCTGTCCGTGCCCGCACCAGTCAGCCCGCCGGCCCTCCAACCCCTGCGAGCGTGCGTCATGCCCCTGCCTCCGCCCACCGACGGAGCCGCTGCCCAACTCGTCTTCCCCTCCGACTTCCTGTGGGGTGCGGCCACCTCGGCCTACCAGATCGAGGGCGCCACGAAGGAGGACGGCCGGACGCCGTCGATCTGGGACACCTTCTGCCGAACGCCCGGCAAGGTCCTGGGCGGTGAGAGCGGCGACCACGCCGCCGACCATTACCACCGCTACCGCGAGGACGTCGCCCTGCTGGCCCGCCTCGGCCTCGGCGCCTACCGGTTCTCGGTCTCCTGGCCCCGGGTACAGCCCACCGGCCGGGGTCCGGCCGCCCAGCGCGGCCTGGACTTCTACCGGCGGCTGACCGACGAACTCCTCGCGGTCGGCATCCAGCCCGTGGTCAGCCTGTACCACTGGGACCTGCCACAGGAGTTGGAGGACCAGGGTGGCTGGCCCGCGCGGGACACCGCCGAGCGCTTCGGCGACTACGCCGCACTCGTGGCCGAGGCCCTCGGCGACCGTATCGGTCTCTGGGCCACCCTCAACGAGCCCTGGTGCGCCGCATTCCTCGGCTACGGTTCGGGCGTCCACGCCCCGGGCCGCACCGACCCCGGCGATGCGCTGCGGGCCGCCCACCATCTCAACCTCGGCCACGGCCTGGCCCTGAGCGCCCTGCGCGCCGCACTCCCCGCCACCGCGCAGGCCGCCATCTGCCTGAACCTGCACCAGATCCGCCCGCTCACCGACGCGCCCGCCGATCTGGAGGCCGCCCGGCGGATCGACGCCGTCGGCAACCGGATCTTCACCGACCCGATCCTGCACGGGCGTTACCCCGACGACCTGCTGCTGGACACCGCGGATCTGGTCGACTGGGACACCCTGATCCACCCCGGCGACGAGCAGACCATCGGCGCCCCGATCGACCTGCTGGGCCTCAACTACTACACACCGACGCTGGTTTCGGGCACCGCATCCGACGGGCCGGGGGCGGAGGGCAGCAGGCGTGCCGACGGCCACGGCGGCGGCGAGCACTCGCCCTGGCCCGGCGCCGACCAGGTGCTCTTCCACCAGCCACCCGGCACCACCACCCAGATGGGCTGGGCCGTCGACCCGTCCGGACTGTACGAGTTGATCACCGACGTGTCGCGCGCCCATCCCGGCCTGCCGCTGCTGATCACCGAGAACGGCGCCGCATTCGAGGACCAGCCGACACCGACCGGCGAGATCCACGACCCGCAGCGGATCGCCTACCTGCACGGTCACCTGGCCGCCGTTCACCGCGCCATCGCCGACGGCGCGGCGGTGCGGGGCTACTTCACCTGGTCGCTGCTGGACAACTTCGAGTGGTCGTACGGCTACAGCAAGCGGTTCGGCCTGGTCCACGTCGACTACCCGACCCAGCGCCGAACCCCGAAGGCAAGTGCCGCCTGGTACGCCACCGCGGCCCGCCGCCATGCCATCGACCCGCTGTGAGGAAGGCAGAGGGAACCACGAATGCCTGCGACATGGCCTGATTCAAAGTCCAGTTGGTCATGCAGTCGGCCCCGGCAGGTGAGGGAACGGTCATCCGCGATCTGACCGCCTACGACCACTGACGACCATCGACCGCCGCCGGTCCTACGTCTCCCGTCAGAGACGGGACGAGACCTTTGCTCGATGTCCGGCTGATCGATCCGGCCCTACCGTGATGGACATGGAGATTCCCGAGCAGTACAAGTACGCCGTCATCCCGCACATCATGGTGGACGGAGCCGCCGAGGCGATCGAGTTCTACGTCGCCGCGTTCGGAGCGTCGGAGTCCTTCCGGCTCGACCGTGATGACGGGCGGATCCTGCACGCCGAGATCAGCATTCATGGCTCCACCCTCATGCTCGGTGACTTCGAGGCCCCGTACTCGCCGCCGGGCGTGGTCGGCGCCTCCGTTGCCCTGCACGTCTACGTGCCGGACGTGGATGCCCTGACCGCTCAGGCCGTGGCCTCCGGCGCCGAACTTCTCTCTCCTCCGGCCGACATGTTCTACGGCGCCCGGCAGTCGACGCTCCGGGACCCCTTCGGCCACGTCTGGAACGTCCTGACCCCCATCGCCGCCTGACCCCAGAGGCCATCGAGCAGGGGGTCCGACGGTCCGCTGGGTCGGTAGCTGGGCGCGCCGGCCGCGCCGGGGGGTGCCTCACGAGAAGGGCGCGCTGGTCGAGGAGGCCATCGCCTCGCTGAGCGGCCGGGCCTCAGAGCGGTTCGCCCAGCGGCCCGTGGACGGACTCCAGGCTCTGCGCCCAGTGCGCGGCCCAGTCCGGCGTGCTGCCGTCCGCGTCGGTGAACCCGTACTCCCGGTACAGGCCCCATGTGGCGAGCGCCCGGCCGGACTTGGCCATGATGTCGGGGTCGGCGGCCAACGCGACGACCGCCCGGCCGAGATAGGCGGGGGTCTCGGAGCAGGCGAAGTCCGGGTCCTTGGCCGTGGCGTCCCGCCAGTTCCGCTCGGTGACGCCGAAGTGCTCCAGCACCTCCTCCGAACGCAGGAAACCCGGCGTGAGCGCGACGGCCGCGACACCGTGCGGCTTCAGCTCGGCAGCCTGCCCGACCGCCAGGCGGATGACCGAGGACTTCGCCAGGTCGTAGAAGATGCTGCCGCGGTAGCGGGCGGTGTTGCCGTCGGTGACCTCCACCACCAGGCCGCGCCCACGCGCGACCAGCAGCGGAAGGACGTGCCGGCTGGTGATCAGATGGGTGTCCACCGCCTGCCGCAGCAGCCGCAGACCGACCTCCAAGTCCTGTTCCCAGAGCGGGTGTTCCCAATCGGTCAGCGGGTCACCACCCCAGACCGAGTTGACCAGCAGGTCCAGCCGCCCACCCTGCTCGGCCGCGATCCGCTCGGCCAGCGCCCGGACCTCCTCGGGTCGGCTGTGGTCGACCCGGACCGCGACGCCCAGCCCGCCGGCGGCGGTCACCCGCGCAGCCGTCTCCTCGATCGTCTCCGGCCGGTCCAGCTCGGAACGGCCCGCCGCGCTACTGCGACCGGTGACGTAGACGGTCGCACCGGCGGCACCCAACTCGACCGCGATGCCGCGCCCACCGCCCCGGGTGGCACCGGCGACCAGCGCCACCCGGCCGGCGAGCGGGCGGGTGGCCTGGTCCGGGGCCTGGTCCTGGTCCTGGTCCTGGTCCTGGTCCTGGTCCTGGTCCTGGTCCTGCGGACGTACAACGGCCTGGCTGTCCATGAGTCCTCCAAGTTCCCCGATGCTGTCGATGTTTTCCTGCCCCCTGCACGCACAGTCAGCGGGTGTGCTCCGGCCCCGACGACCCCGACGCCGACCCCAACCCCGGCCCCGGAACGATCCGAACGTACGGGGCCAGCGCCCGGCCCACCTCGTGGCGCAACCGCTGGTTCAGGGTGCCGTGCCGGTCCAGCGCCCAGGTCAGACCGGTACCGGCGACCACCGACTGCAGGGAGGCGGTCAGTGCGGCCAGGTCGGTCCCGGGGTTGAGCACGCCGTCGTCCAGCGCTTCGGCCAGCAGGGCCACCATGGCCCGGCCCTGCGCCTGATGGACCAGCAGGGCCTGCTCGCGGAACTGCGCGTCCGTCAGGTCGATGCAGAGCGCGGCGAGGTGGTTGGCGTAGGTCTCGGGCGTGGACATCGGCGCCATGGACGTCACGATCAGCTCGGCCAGCGCGTCGAGTGGGGAGCTGTGCCGCTCCCGCACCCGGGACGCGAGCCGCTCGGCATCCACGGCGGACTGGGCGGCCATGGCGAGCAGCAGGCCACGCTTCGAACCGAAGCGCTGCACCAGGGTGCCGGGGACCACGCCGACCTCGCGCGCCACTGCCGCCAGGGTCAGCCCGGCGGGCCCCACCCGGCCGATCACCTCGGCCGCCGCGTGCAGGATCGCCGCGTCATCGATGGTTCTGGGCCGGGCCACGGGGCGGCTCCCTTGAGTCGAGAGGTTAATAAATGGTCGTTCATTTATTAAAGCGCCCAGAGCACGCCCCGGCAAGCCCACCGACCGACAACCCCCACCCGCCCGACAACCCCACCAACCGGCAACCCCACCAACCGGCAACCCCACCAACCGGCAATCTCACCCGACCGGCAGCGCCGAGCCGGACTGTCAGCGGCAGGCACTACGGTCTCGACCCATGGGTTTCTCCGGAAGTTTCATCCTGACGCGGGCCGAGCGGCCGATCACCGAGCTGCCGGCCGTCCAAGCGGTCGACAGCACTCCTGAGTGGTCGGCCCGGGACGGTGCCTGGCAGATCCTGCAGCTGTCACCAGCCGTGGATGTGGATGACTCGCTCCTGGCCGGGACCGGCGCCCCGGCCCTCTTCCTGCACGTCCACGACAGCGACTTCGCCTTCGTACAGGCCGTCGACTCCGACGGCCCGAGCTGGCACTGCGCGTTCCCCCGCGAGATCGCGCGGGACTACCAGGTCCCCGAGCAGTGGATCGGCGATCCCGACGAGGTCACCCGCCGGTCCGTGGCCTGGGCGGAGGCGGCCGGCTTTCGGCCCGACCCGGTGGCAGTACGCGCCACCCTTGGCGCACCGAACGAACCATGCGCCGAGGACGCGGCGTTGAACCTGGTTCACGCCCTGGGGTTCAGGTTCGACGCGGGGGAGAATCTGCTCGATCCCCAGTGAAGCCCAAGGCCGTCCCGGAACCCGCAGACGGCCGGGCTACTCGGCGCGCGAGGCAGTCGAAGCCCCCACCGAAGCCCCCACCGAAGCCCCGGTCGGGGTACCGGTCGAAGCCCCGGCCGGGGTACCACCGAGCGGCTCGGACAGGGCCTCGGTGAGCCACTGGATCCAGAAGGTCTCCAGGCCGATCCCCGCGCGGAGCACCAGGTGCTGGAGGCGGTTCGCGTGATCCGCCGCCTCGGCCGGGAAGTCGCGTTGCTCGATCTCCAGATACTCCGCCAACTGCCGCTCGTGCAAGCCGAGATGGCGTTCGAGTTCGGCCGCCAGGCCGGGTGCGCCCACCACCGCGGCCGCCCGCAGACGCAGCAGCAGCGGCTCCCGGGCAGCCTTGGGGTCCTGACTCTCGGCAACCCAGTCGACCAGGGCCGCCCGGCCCTCGGGCAGCACCTCGTAGGCCTTGCGCTGGCCGCGGCTGGGCGGCTGGGGCAGTGAGCGGATCAGTCCCGCCTGCTCCAGCTTGCCCAGCTCCCGGTAGATCTGCTGGTGCGTGGCGGACCAGAAGAAGCCGATCGACTTGTCGAAGCGTCGCGTCAACTCCAGCCCGGAGGAAGGCTTCTCCAGCAGGGCGGTGAGGATGGCGTGCGGAAGCGACATGGCGGACCGGCTCTCCTGGAGTGCGCGACGGTACTGCGACAGCATCCTAGGCGAGCCGGTCCGAGCACGATCGACGCGAGGCCGAGCCGCCGGGCCCTCACCACAAGGGCCCGGACAGGGCCCAGGTCAGAGCGAGGCCGCGAGCCTGGTGCCCTGGTCGATGGCGCGCTTGGCGTCCAGCTCCGCCGCCACGTCGGCCCCACCGATCAGGTGCGGCTCGATCCCCAGCCCCCGCAGCTGCTCGACCAGCTCACGGCGCGGCTCCTGCCCGGCGCAGAGCACCACGGTGTCCACCGGGAGCAGCTGCGGCTGGCCGTCGACCGTCACGTGCAGCCCGGCGTCGTCGATCCGCTCGTAGCCGACGCCCGCCGCCATCACCACGCCGCGGTGCTTGAGTTCGGTGCGGTGGATCCAGCCGGTGGTCTTGCCGAGCCCGGCGCCGACCTTGGTGGTCTTGCGCTGCAGCAGGTGCACCTGGCGCCTCACCTCGGGCCGGACCGCGGGCCGCAGGCCGCCGGCGCCGCTGTGCTCGGTGTCCACGCCCCACTGCGCGAAGAAGGCGGCCGGGTCCTGACTGGCCGAGGTACCGGGGTCGGTGAGGTACTCGGCGACGTCGAAGCCGATCCCGCCCGCGCCGATGATCGCGACCCGGTCGCCCACCGGCGCCTTGTCGCGCAGCACGTCCAGGTAGCTGAGCACGCTCGGGTGGTCGCTGCCGGGGATCTCGGGCGTGCGCGGGCTGACGCCGGTGGCCAGCACGACCTCGTCGAAACCCTCCGCCGCCAGTGCCTCGGCCGTGACGAACGCGCCCAGCCGCAGCTCGACCTGATGCTGCGTCAGCTGGTGGCGGTAGTAGCGCAGGGTCTCGTTGAACTCCTCCTTGCCGGGGATCTGGCGGGCGATGTTGAGCTGCCCGCCGATCTCCTCGGCGGCGTCGAAGAGCGTGACGGCGTGGCCGCGTTCGGCCGCCGAGACCGCGCAGGCGAGCCCGGCGGGGCCGGCGCCGACCACGCCGACGCGCTTGCGCAGCTTGGTCGGTGAGAGCACCAGCTCGGTCTCGTGGCAGGCCCGCGGGTTGACCAGGCAGGAGGTGATCTTCATGCTGAAGGTGTGGTCCAGGCAGGCCTGGTTGCAGCCGATGCAGGTGTTGACCGCCTCGGGGGTGCCGGCCGCGGCCTTGGCGACGAAGTCCGGGTCGGCGAGCAGCGGGCGGGCCATCGAGACCAGGTCGGCGCAGCCGTCGGCGAGCAACTGCTCGGCCAGTTCCGGGGTGTTGATCCGGTTGGTGGTGACCAGCGGGATGCCCACCGAGCCCATCACCTTCTTGGTGACCCAGGCGAAGGCGCCGCGCGGCACCGAGGTGGCGATGGTGGGGATGCGGGCCTCGTGCCAGCCAATACCGGTGTTGATGATGGTGGCGCCCGCCGCCTCCACCGCCTGGGCCAGCTCGATCACCTCGGCCAGCGTGGAGCCGCCCGGGATCAGGTCGAGCATGGAGAGCCGGTAGATCAGGATGAAATCGGCGCCGACCCGCTCGCGCACCCGACGGACGATCTCCACCGGGAACCGCATCCGGTTCTGGTAGCTGCCACCCCAGGCGTCCTCGCGCCGGTTGGTGGGCGCGGCGATGAACTCGTTGATCAGGTAGCCCTCGGAGCCCATGATCTCCACGCCGTCGTAACCCGCCTGCTGGGCGAGTTCGGCCGTGCGCGCGAAGTCCTCGATGGTCTGCTCGATCTGCTCCTCGGTGAGGGCGTTCGGCACATACGGGCTGATCGGCGCCTGGATCGCACTCGGCGCCACCAGGTCCTCGTGGTAGGCGTAACGGCCGAAGTGCAGGATCTGCATGGCGATCCGGCCGCCGGCGGCATGCACGGCCTCGGTCACGACGCGGTGCTCGGCCGCCTCCTCGGGGGTGCTGAGCTTGGCACCGCCGCCCCACGGCCGTCCGGCCTCGTTCGGCGCGATGCCGCCGGTGACGATCAGGCCGACCCCGCCACGGGCCCGGGTGGCGTAGAACTCGGCCATCCGCTCGAAGCCGTCGGGCGCCTCCTCCAGGCCCACGTGCATCGAACCCATCAGCACCCGGTTGGGCAGCGTGGTGAATCCCAGGTCGAGCGGGCGCAGCAGGTGGGGGTAGGCGGTCATCCGGACTCTCCTCGCGAGTGTGGTTACTCCACGGTAGGGGCGAGGACGACCTCTATGCAACTAGTTTCATAAAGCCCCGAGGAGAGACCAGCGGAGGCGCCGGGCAGCGGCGGAGAAAGCGGTCAGCCACGACCCTCGTCGTACCGCTGCTGCGCCACCGCCACCTCGGGCATCCGCGACTCGACCAGCGCGATCAGCGCGAGCAGCCGGTCGGTCACCTCGCGCCCCAGCTCGGTGAGGCCGTAGTCGACCCGCGGCGGATTGGTCAGCTGCGCATCGCGGTGCACCAGGCCGTCCCGCTCCAGCGCCTGCAGGGTCTGCGACAGCATCTTCTCGCTCACGCCGTCCACCCGGCGGCGCAGCTCGTTGAAGCGGAAGGTGCCGTCGGCCAGCGCGGCCAGCGTGAGGCTGCCCCAGGCATGCGTGACGTCCTTCAGGACGTGCCGGGACGGGCAGGCGCGCCCGAACACGTCGTAGGGCAGCCCATCCGCCTCGTGGCCGGCCGCGGTCCCGGCGGTGCTCTCAGTCGCCATGGCAGCAGTGTACGCGGGCACAGCGCTAACCCAGGGGTTGCGCTTTCTAAATCGCAGTGCTTATCTTTCGTTAGCACTTACGAATCCACGCCGATGCCAGGAGTACCGCTGTGCCCAGCCCCGTCATCTCCATCGCCTTCCACTCCGGCTACGGCCACACCACCGTCATCGCCGAGGCGGTCCGCACCGGTGCCGCCGAGGCCGGCGCCACCGTCCACCTGATCAAGGTCGACGAGATCACCGAGGCCCAGTGGGAGCTGCTGGACGGCTCCGACGCCATCGTCTTCGGCTCGCCCACCTACATGGGCGGCGCCTCGGGCGCCTTCCACACCTTCGCCGAGGCCAGCGCCAAGCGCTGGTTCGCCTCGGCGTGGCGGGACAAGCTGGCGGCCGGCTTCACCAACTCCGCCTCCAAGAGCGGCGACAAGCTCGCCACCCTGCAGTTCCTGAGCATCTTCGCCGCCCAGCACGGCATGACCTGGGTGAGCCTGGGCCTGCACCCGGGCTGGAACTCCAGCACCGCCTCGGAGAACGACCTCAACCGGCTGGGCTTCTTCCTCGGCGCCGCCGCCCAGTCCAACAACGACCAGGGCGCCGAGGGCGTGCACAAGGCGGACATCGCCACCGCCGAGCACCTGGGCCGCCGGGTCGCCGAGCAGACCAAGGTCCACCTGGCGGGCAAGGCCGCGCTCGCCGTCTGAACCGCACAATGCCAAGGCGCCGGTGGCCGCAACCCCAAGGGGGACGGCCACCGGCGCCTCGCGCTTCGTCAGGGGATCTGCCACTCCTGGGAGGCGTTGCCCGGCGTGCAGGTGCCCATGGTGAGCTGCTTGCCCGCGCCGTTGTCGGTCAGGCAGTTCTGCCCCAGGTAGTCCCTGATGTTCACGCCGGACGAGGCGGAGACGATCCGCCAGGAGGCCACACCGGCGGAGCCGGCGATGAGCTGGGTGCCGGTCCCGCCGTAGTACTGCATGCCCAGCAGACTGTCGTTCATGTTGCAGGCGTTGAAGGTGTCCCACTGGCCCGTGGTGTGGATCCAGCCGTAGCCGGTGTTGCCCCCCATGATCACCGAGCCGCTCCCCGACGGGTTGCTGTCGGCCAGGCCGATCCGGAGGCCGTCGCCCACGTTGACGATGGCACCCCAGCCCGCGCCACCACAGCCCGTGGGCGGGCCGGCCGGCGCCGCCGAGCTGGTCTGGGGGTTGGGGGCAGGCGGGTTGTTGGACGCGGGCGGATTCGGCTGGCTGCCGGACGAACCGCCGCCCGGGGCGCTGCCGCCGCTCTGGGAGCCGCCCTGGGACCCACCCTGCGCACCGCTGCCGCCGGCAGAGCCACCGGGCGCGCTGCCGGAGCTCCCGGAGCCGCCGCCGCTCGAACCGGCACCGCCGCCCGAGCCGCCGCCGTTCGACGAACCGCCGCCGGTGCCGGAACCGCTCCCGTTCGCCGCACCGCCACCGCTCTGCTGGCCACTGCCTCCCCCGGTCCGTGCGCCCGCACCCGTCCCGGGCTGCCCCGCACCGGACGGGCTGCCGCCCGGGGCGGACGGCCCGCCCGGGGACGCCGGCCCGCTCGGCGACGACGAACCTGACGGTGATGCGGAAGCCCCCGAGGGCGACGCGCTGGGCGAGGCGGAGCCACTGGCGGACGTCGACGCGGACGCCGAGACCGAGCCCGATGCCGAGGCGCCGCCGGAGTGCCCGGCGGAGACCGTCACGGCCGGACGCGCGCCAGGCACCGCCGCGTTGGAGCTGAACGGCGTCTGGTCGATGAGCACCGCCGACCCCACCACCGCCGTGACACCGCACGGGATCAGCACCGGCAGCACGAAGCGGCGCCGGTACCACGGGGGCCGCGCGGCCACCACGGGCTGCGTCTCCTTCGCGGCGGCGGCGGTGTTGGCGGTGCTCGCCGTGTTCTCCGTGTTGGCGGTGCTCGCGGTGTTCGCGGCGGCTGCGACGGCCGGGACGGCCGCGGAGTCGGCGGCGGCAGCAGCGGTGGAACCGCCCTCCTCGACCGCGCCGGCCGGCTCGGCCACCACCGCTTCGACGGCCTCGGCCACCGCCGCCGCGGGCTTGCCGCCCAGCGGCACCGTCCGCGCGACCACCTCCGCGACCGGTACCCCCTCGGCCGCACCGCGCGCCGCTGCCGCCATCACCTCGGCATCGGCGAACCGCTCCCCTGGCGTCTTGGCCAGCGCGGTGGCCACCAGGTCCCGCACCGGCTGCGCGAACTCGCCGGGCAGCTCCGGCGCCGGCTCCCGCACGTGCTTGAGCACGATCTCCAGCGCCGTCTCCCCGGTGAACGGCGGCGCCCCGACCAGCATCTCGTAGCAGAGCACACCCATCGAGTAGAGGTCGGAGGCCGGGTCCGACGCCGCACCCTCCGCCCGCTCGGGGGCCACGTACAACGCCGTGCCGAGCACCGCCGCAGTCGAGGTGATCCTCGTCCCCGCCATCGCGCTGGCGATGCCGAAGTCGGTCACCGCCACCCGGCCGTCGTCGCGCAGCATCAGGTTGGACGGCTTGATGTCCCGGTGCACGATGCCCCGCTTGTGCGCGGCGTGCAGCGCGTCCAGCGCCTGGGCGACGATGCCCAGCGCCCGCTCGGCCGGCATCGGCCCGCTCTCGGCGAGCGCCTCGTCCAGCGGCCGGCCGGTGATCAGCTCCATGACGATGTACGCGACCGGGCTCCCGGCGCCGGCCTCGCTCTCGCCGTAGTCATGGACCTCGACGATGCCCGGGTGGTTGATCGAGGCCAGCAGCCTGGCCTCGCGCCGGAACCGTTCCATGAATGTCGCATCGTCCAGCAGCGCCGGCAGCAGGATCTTGACGGCGACCTGGCGTCCGAGGACACCGTCCTCCGCGCACCAGACCTCGCCCATGGCCCCGCCCCCGAGCCGCTCGGCAAGCGTGTAACGCCCGCCGAGTTCGGTCCCCCGACCCCACATGCCGCGCTCCCCTGTCAGGCCCGGCATGACAGTTCGTCAGCCGACAGCGACAGTGTGCCAGAGCCCTCGCCATGGTCCAAGATGGACCGTGCGCACCAGTTCGACCAGGGGCACCGCTCAGAAAATCACCAACGAGCGCCCGCCCTGCCCCGCCCGCATCCGCTCGAAAGCGGCGGGGATCTCGTCCAGCGTGATCCGGTCGGTGATCAGCGCCTCCAGGTCGAGCCGTCCGGTGCGCACGTGCTCGGCGAGCAGCGGGATGTCCTTGACCGGGTCGCTGTTGCCGTACACGCAGGCGCTCAGGGTCCGGGCGAAGTGGAACAGCTCCAGGGAGTTGAAGGAGACCAGGTCGTCCTTGCCGCCGATGCCGACCACCGTGGTGCGCCCGCCGCGCCGGGTGGTCGACCAGGCGGCCCGCACGGCGCTGCCCCGGCCGGCACACTCGAAGGCGTGGTCGGCACCGTGACCATCCGTCAGCTTCCGTACGCTGCGCGCGATCTGGTCGTCCGCCAGGAGGAACTCGGTGGCGCCGTGGCGGCGCGCCAGCTCCTCCTTCGCCGGGTTGACGTCGACGGCGATGATCACTCCCGCGCCGGCGATCCGGGCCGCCTGCAGCACGGCCAGGCCGACCCCGCCCAGCCCGAAGACCACCACCGACTCGCCCGCCCTGACCCGTGCGGCGTTGTGCACCGCGCCGTAGCCGGTGAGCACGGCACAGCCGAGCAGCGCGGCCGAGGCGAGCGGCACACCGGCGGGCAGCGGCAGCAGGGCCCGCTCGCCGACCACCGTCTCCTCGGCGAAGGCGGCGACGCCAAGGCCCGGGTAGACGGCGGTGCCGCCCGCGAGCGCCCCGTAGGTCTGGCCGTAGGAGTCGGCCGCACGCTCGCACAGCCATGGCTCACCCAGTCCGCACAGGTGGCAGCTGCCACAGGCCGGCGCCCAGTTGAGCACCACCGGGTCGCCCACCCGGACACTGGTGACGCCGTCGCCGACGGCGGCCACGGTGCCCGCACCCTCGTGGCCGAGGACCACGGGGGTGGGCGCGCGCAGTACGCCGGTGGCGAGCGAGAGGTCGGAGTGGCAGACGCCGGCGGCGGCCAGCCTGACCCGGACCTGGCCGGGCCCGGGCTCCGGCAGTTCGATCTCGGCCAGCTCCAGCGGAGCGCCGACGGCGGTGAGCAGGGCGGCACGAACCATGGTGTTCCTCATCGGTAGTCGGACTCTCGGCAGCGGCCCCGGACCCACAGTGGCTCCAGGCCCGCAGCGGTCTCAGAACTGCAGCGACTTGGTCTGCAGGAACTCCTCCAGACCGTACCGCCCCAGCTCCCGCCCGACGCCCGAGGCCTTGTAGCCGCCGAAGGGTGCGATCGGGTTGAACTGCCCGCCGTTGATGTGCAGTTGCCCGGCATCGAGCCGGCGGGCGAAGGCCACGGCGCGCGCCTCGTCCGCCGCCCAGACGGCCCCGGACAGGCCGTACTCGGTGCCGTTGGCGATCTCGACGGCGTGCTCCTCGTCCCGGTAGGCGAGGATCGACAGCACCGGGCCGAAGATCTCCTCCTGCGCCACCGTCATCTCGGGCGTGACGTCGGCCAGCACGGTCGGCTGCACGTAGTAGCCGGTCGGCAGGTCAGCGGGGGCTTCGGCGCCGCCTGCCACCAGTCGCGCCCCCTGCGCGAGGCCGCCCTCGATGTAGCCGCGCACCCGGTCGCGCTGCTCGGCGCTGACCACCGGGCCCATCCGGGTCCCGGGCGAGGCCGGGTCGCCGGGCCGGTACTTGGCGGCGGCCTTGGCGGCCAGCGCGACGGCCTCCTCGTACTGGTCCTGGTGGACCAGCAGCCTGGTCCACGCGGTGCAGGTCTGGCCGGAGTTGGCGAAGACGTTGGCGGCGGTGACGTTGACCGCGCGGGCGAGGTCGGCGTCCGGCAGCACCACGCTCGCCGACTTGCCGCCCAGCTCCAGGGCCACCCGCTTGACGCCGCGCCCGGCCACCTCGCCGATCGCCCGGCCCACCGCGGTGGAGCCGGTGAACGAGATCAGGTCCACCTCGGGGTGGGCCACCAGCGCCGCGCCGGCCACCGTGCCGAGGCCGGTGACCAGGTTGAAGACCCCGGCCGGGAAACCGGCCTCGGCGACGATCGCGGCGAAGAGCCGGGCCACCAGCGGAGTGGACTCCGCGGGCTTGAGCACCACGGTGCAGCCGGCCGCGAGCGCCGGGACGACCTTGGCGACGATCTGGTGCAGCGGGTAGTTCCACGGCGTGATCGCGGCGACCACCCCGGCCGGCTCGGCGAACACGGTGGAGTTGCCCACCCGCTCCTGGAACGCGTAGCCGGCCAGGATCTCCAGGTAGGAGGAGGTCACCGCGAGCGGCAGTCCGGCCTGGACGGCGGTGGCGAAGCCGATCGGGCTGCCCTGCTCGGCCAGCACCGTCTCGGCGATCTCCTGTTGGCGGGCCGCCAGGCCGTCGCGCAGCCGGGTCAGCGGCGCCAGCCGCTCCTCGCGGCTGGTGGCGCCCCAGGCCCGGGCGGCGGCGCGGGCGGCTGCCACGGCGGCGTCGACGTCGGCGGGGGTTCCGGCCGGGACAGTGGCGATCACCTGCCCGGTGGCGGGGTTGAGCACCTCCAGTGCCGCGCCGCCGAGGCCGGGCCGCCAGCCACCGCCGATGTACTGGTCCGTGTACTGCTGCACAGCTGGTCCTCTCCTCGCGGCCGCCGTTCAACCACCGGCGCTTCAACCACCGGCGCTTCAACCACCGGCGCTTGACTACCGGCGCTCAACCACCGGCGCTCAACCACCGGCGCTAGTCAACGCCGTACCGCCCCTACCGCGCAAGCATGCCGCAGCGCCGCGCCGCGCCGCGCCCCGGACCAGGGGTGCGGCGCGGCGCCGGTGAACCGACGGCCGTCGCGCGGTTACTCCGGGGTCACATAGGCGCCGGAGATCCCGCCGTCCACCAGGAAGCTGTTGGCGGTCATGAACGAGGAGTCGTCGCTGGCCAGGAAGGCCACCGCCGCCGCGATCTCGCTCGGCTCGGCGAACCGGCCCAGCGGGATGTGCACCAGACGGCGCGCCGCCCGCTCCGGGTCCTTGGCGAACAGCTCCTGCAGCAGCGGGGTGTTGACCGGGCCGGGGCACAGCGCGTTGACCCGGATCCCCTCCCGGGCGAACTGCACGCCCAGCTCGCGCGACATCGACAGCACCCCGCCCTTGGAGGCGCTGTAGGAGATCTGCGAGGTGGCCGCGCCCATCACCGCGACGAAGGAGGCGGTGTTGATGATCGAGCCCTTGCCCTGGCGCTGCATGTGCGGGATCGCGTACTTGCAGCACAGGTAGACGCTGGTCAGGTTGACGTCCTGGACCCGCCTCCAGGCGTCCAGTTTGGTGGTGAGGATCGAGTCGTCCTCCGGCGGGGAGATACCGGCGTTGTTGAAGGCGATGTCCAGGCGGCCGTACGCGGCCACCGCCGCCTCGTACATCGCCTTCACCGCCTCCTCGTCGGTGACGTCGGCCTGCACGAAGAGCCCGCCGACCTCCTCGGCGGCCGCCTTGCCGCTCTTCTCGTCGAGGTCGACGCAGACGACCTTCGCTCCCTCACTCGCCAGACGCCGGGCGCTGGCCAGGCCGATACCGCTGCCGGCGCCGGTGATCACGGCCACGCGGCCGTCGAGACGGTTGGTCATCTGCTACTCCTCCGTGGAGATGAAGACATTCTTGGTTTCGGTGAAGGCGTTGAGCGCGTCGGGGCCGAGCTCGCGGCCCAGGCCCGACTGCTTGAACCCGCCGAACGGGGTCGAGTAGCGCACCGAGGAGTGCGAGTTGACCGACAGATTGCCGGCCTCCACACCGCGGGCCACCCGCAGCGCCCGGCCCAGGTCGCGGGTCCAGATCGAGCCGGACAGGCCGTACTCGGTAGCGTTGGCGATCCGCAGCGCGTCCGCCTCGTCGGTGAACGGCAGCACGGCGACCACCGGGCCGAACACCTCCTCGGTGAAGACCCGGGAGCGCTCGTCCACCGGCGCCAGCACGGTGGGCGGGAACCAGAAGCCCTTGCCGTCAGGTGCCGTGCCCTGCAGGTGAACTGACACATCGTCGGTCAGGTAGGAGGAGACCCTGGCGTGGTGTGCGGCCGAGATCAGCGGTCCCATCTCGGTCTCGGGCAACCGCGGGTCCCCCACCTTCACGCCGAGCACGGCGGGCTCCAGCAGCGCCAGGAACTCCTCCAGCACATCCTGCTGGACCAGGATCCGGGAGCGCGCGCAGCAGTCCTGACCCGCGTTGTCGAAGACGGCGTACGGCGCACTGGCGGCCGCCTTGGCGAGGTCGGCATCGGCGAAGACGATGTTGGCGCTCTTGCCGCCGAGTTCCAGTGTGACGGGCTTGACCTGCTCGGCGCAGCCGGCCGCGATCTCCTTGCCGACCCTGGTCGAGCCGGTGAAGACCACCTTGCGCACGTCGGGGTGGGTGACGAAGCGCCGGCCGACCACCGGGCCGTGTCCGGGCAGCACCTGGAACACGCCTTCGGGCAGCCCGGCGGCCAGCGCCAGTTCGGCCAGCCGCAGCGCGGTGAGCGGGGTGAGCTCGGCGGGCTTGAGCACCACGGTGTTGCCGGCCGCCAGCGCCGGGGCCAGCGCCCACGCCGCAATGGGCATCGGGAAGTTCCACGGCACGATGACGCCGACCACGCCGAGCGGTTCCTGGAAGGTGACGTCGATGCCGCCGGCCACCGGGATCTGCCGGCCGAAGAGCCGCTCGGGCGCGGCCGCGTAGTACTCGATCACGTCGCGGGCGTTGCCCGCCTCCCAGCGGGCGTTGCCGATGGTGTGGCCGGCGTTGGCCACCTCCAGCTGGGCCAGGTTCTCGCGGTCGGCGTCCACGGCGGCGGCGAAGGCGCGCAGCAACCGGGCCCGGTCGGCCGGGGCGATGCGGCGCCAGCTCTCGAAGGCGGCCTTGGCCCGGGCGATGGCGGCGTCGGTCTGCGCCACCCCGGCCATCGCCACGGTCTCGATCACCTCCTCGGTGGCCGGGTTGACCACCTCGAAGCGGTCGGCGAGCTCGGCTGTGCTCACGCGCTCTTCTCCTCACAGACGTTGACGAAGGTTGCGGTCAGGGTGTCGACGAACGATTCGAAAAGGCGGGAGTCCGCCGGATCGGCCTCCGGATGCCACTGCACGCCCAACGCGAAGCGGGCATCCGGCAGTTCGAGAGCCTCCACGGTGCCGTCCGCGCTCCAGGCCACCGGCCGCAGGCCCGCGCCGATCCGGTCGACCGCCTGGTGGTGGTAGCAGAGCACCTCGGTGCGCTCGCCGAGGATCGCACCGAGCCGGCTGTCCGGGGCCACCCGCACCGGGCGGCGGTTGAAGGTGGCGGGCGCCACCTGGTGGTCCTGCTCGCCGATCCGGTCGGGCAGGTGCTGGATGAGGTCGCCGCCGAGCGCCACGTTGAGCACCTGCATGCCCCGGCAGACCCCGAGCACCGGCAGGTCCACCGCCAGCGCGGCCCGCAGCAGCTCGAACTCCCAGGCGTCCCTGGACTGGTGCGGCGCACCGGTGTGCGGGTCGGGCTCGGCGCCGTAGCGGTCGGGCGCCACGTCGGGGCCGCCCGCCAGCACCAGGCCGTCCAGCCGGTCGAGCAGTCGCGACGAGAGGGCCCGGGCGGGCTGCGGCGGCAGCAGTACCGGCACGGCGCCGGCGGCGGTGACCGCGTTGACGTACAACTGCGGGATCAGCGCGGCCGGTTGCTGCCAGACGCCCCAGGCGGCCTGCTCCAGGTAGCTGGTGATCCCCACCAGCGGCGCGCCGCTCACAGCCGTTCGAATCCGCGCCGGCGCTCCCAGTCGGTCACCGCCGACTCGAAGGCGGCCAGCTCCACCCGCCCGGCGTGCGTGTAGTGGCGCACCACGTCCTTGCCGAAGGCCGGCGCGGCGACCTCACTGGCCTCGAAGGCGGCCACCGCCTCGCGCAGCGTGGCGGGCACCCTGGGCGCGTCGGAGACATACGCGTTTCCGGTGAACTCCGGCTCCAGTGCGAGCTGTTGTTCCACCCCGTGCAGGCCGGCCGCGATCAGCGCGGCGACCGCCAGGTAGGGGTTGACGTCGCCGCCGGGCACCCGGTTCTCGAAGCGCAGCGAGGAGCCGTGGCCGACCACCCGCAGCGCGCAGGAGCGGTTGTCGCGTCCCCAGGCGATCGCGGTGGGCGCGAAACTGCCGGGCACGTAGCGCTTGTAGGAGTTGACGGTCGGCGCGAGCAGCAGCGCGAAGTCGGCCAGGCAGGCGAGTTGGCCGGCCAGGAAGTGCTCCATCAGCGGCGAGAAGCCGTGCGCCCCCTCCCCTGCCATCACGGGGGCGCCCGCCTCGTCGCGCAGGCTCAGGTGGATGTGACAGGAGTTGCCCTCGCGCTCGTTGTACTTGGCCATGAAGGTCAGGCTCACCCCCTCCTGGGCGGCGATCTCCTTGGACCCGGTCTTGTAGACCACGTGGTCGTCACAGGTCCGCAGCGCGGTGTCGTACTTGAAGGCGATCTCGTGCTGCCCGAGGTTGCACTCACCCTTGGCCGACTCCACCGTGAGCCCGGCGCCGGACATCTCCCGGCGCAGCCGGCGCAGCAGCGGCTCGACCCGCGCGGTGCCCAGGATCGAGTAGTCCACGTTGTACTGGTTGACCGGGGTGAGCTGCCGGTAGTCCTTGTCCCAGGCCTGCTCGTAGCTGTCCTTGAAGACGATGAACTCCAACTCGGTTCCCACATAGGCCTGCCAGCCGTACCCGGCGAGCCGGTCCAGTTGCCGCTGCAGGATCTGCCGGGGCGAGACGGCCACCGGGGTGCCGTCGTGCCGCGCCAGGTCGCACTGCACCATCGCGGTGCCCGGGTGCCAGGGGACCATCCGCAGCGTTCCGAGATCGGGCACCATCGCCAGGTCGCCGTAGCCGTTCTCCCAGGAGGAGACCTCGTAGCCGTCGACGGTGTTCATCTCGACGTCCACGGCCAGCAGGTAGCCGCAGCCCTCGGCGGCCTGCCCGAGCACGTCGGAGAGGAAGTACTCGGCGTCCAGGCGCTTGCCCTGCAGCCGGCCCTGCATGTCGGTGATGGCCAGCACGACGGTGTCGATGCTGCCGTCGGCGACGCGGGCCCGGAGCTGATCCAGCGTCAGCCGGGTGCTGCTCGTCATCCGGTCTCCTCCTGTTGGTCGTGGGCGGCAGTTGGGGTGGTGGTCGAGTCGGGAGCCGCTTGGGGACGTCCGCTCGCTTCGGGCAGGTGACGCTCTTCGGGCAGGTCGCTGCCTTCCCGCAGATCGCCGATCCGCGGACCGGTGAACCAGCGCCGCGCCGAGGCGAACCACCAGACGGCCGCGAAGCCGAGCACCACCGCGATGGCGACGCTGGTGTAGTTGAAGTTCTTGACGGTGATCGGGTTGAGCGTGGGGAGCATGAAGAGCACGGTGATCAGCGCGGTCCAGCCGACGGCGGCGATGCCGATCGGCCGGCTCCACCGGCCCAGGTGCCAGGGTCCGCGCTGGAACGCCTCACCCTGGCGCAGCCGCAGGTAGACCGGGATCACATAGGCGAGGTAGAGCCCGATCACCGAGACCGAGGTGACGGCGGCGAAGGCGGTGGTGTTCCACAGCGCGGGCAGCCCGAGCAGGAAGGCAGCGCCGGTGCCCAGCCAGATCGCGTTGTTGGGGGTCTGGGTGCGCGGGTCGATCCGGTGCCAGAGCCGCGAGCCCGGCAGTGCGCCGTCCCGCGAGAACGCGTACACCATACGGGAGTTGGCGGTGACCGAGGCCATTCCGCAGAAGAACTGGGCGCCGATCACGATCACCAGCAGGAACTCGGCACCGTTACGCCCGATGGCGTCCAGGAAGATCTGCGCGGGCGGCTCGCCGGTGGGGCTGTTCACCTCACCGTTGTAGTCCTGGATCGCGAAGGTCAGGCCGATCAGCAGGATCCAGCCGGCCACCAGCGAGACCAGGATCGAGTTGACGATGCCGCGCGGCCCGGAGCGGGCCGCGTCCCTGGTCTCCTCGGTCATGTGCGCGGAGGCGTCGTAGCCGGTCAGCGTGTACTGGGCGAGCAGCAGGCCGAGCATGACCACGTAGAAGGAGCTCTGGAAGCCGGTCTGGTTGACGAAGTGCCCGAAGACGAAGGAGACCGAGGCGTGGTGCTGCGGCAGCAGCGCCAGCATGCCGACGATGATCAGCACGCCCAGCAGGTGCCACCAGACGCTGACCGTGTTGAAGATCGCGACCAGCCGGACACCGAAGCTGTTCAACAGCCCGTGCAGCAGCAGGATCACCGCGAAGATCTCGATGGTGTGCGCGGGCGTGGCGCTGAGGCCGAACCGCAGGTCGAGCAGTGCGTTGGTGAAGGTGGCCGCGCCGTAGTCGACGCTCGCGGTGACGGCGACCTGCCCCATGAAGTTGCACCAGCCGGTGAACCAACTGGCCGCGGGCGCGTTGCCTCGCGCCAGTTTGGCCGCCCAGTAGTACAGGCCGCCGGCGGTCGGGTAGGCGGAGCAGATCTCGGCCATCGCCAGGCCCACGCAGAGCGTCATGGCACCGACCACCGGCCAGCCCCAGGTGATCAGCGCGGGGCCGCCGGTGACCATGCCGAAGCCGTAGAGGGTCAGGCAGCCGGACAGGATCGAGACGATCGAGAAGGAGACGGCGAAATTCGAGAAACCGGAGAGCGAGCGGGCCAGCTCCTGGGTGTAGCCCAGCTCGCGCAGCCGTTGTTCGTCCTCGGAGACGGCCTCGACGGGGGTTCCGGTCGAGGTCTGGGTTGCGACAACAGTGGAAACATCGGAGGAAAGCGCGTGCAACACAGGCGGGGGAACCTGGTCGACGGGTGACTGCTCGGAGGTCATGCGCACCCCTTGGGGGTTCGGTGGGGGATCCGAAACGTGCGCCCACGGCACTGTGGCCGCCAATGGCCCGGAAGCAGACCATTGGCGTACCGCGCATGATTCCGACTCCGCCGTCACCGCGTCAAGAGGGACCGCCGCATTGTGGACTTCCGCCCCGCCCAGCACCCGGCCCGGGCATCCGCCGATCATTGCGGCTCGCACCTCGGTACGATTTCCGGGTGGAGCTTGCAGGCGGCCGCGATCCGCGGATGGACTGGCAGGGCGGCGCGATCTTCCGCCCCGTCAGGACCGGCAACGCCTTCGAGGAGACCGTCGAGCGGATCCTGGAGGCGGTGAAGCTCGGCGTCTTCGGCTACGGCGACCGGCTGCCCGCCGAGCGCGAGCTGGCCGTCCGCCTCGGCATCAGCCGCGAGACGCTGCGCGAGGCGATCCGCTCGCTGCAGGAGGCGGGCTGCGTGGAGTCCCGCCGCGGCCGCTACGGCGGCACCTTCGTCACCTACCGGCTGCCCGCCCCCGACCTGGGCCAACTGCGCCGCGCGGTCCAGGACATGGGCACCGAGCTGGAGGACGCCCTGACCTTCCGGATGGTGCTGGAGACCGGGGCCGCCGAGCAGGCCGCCCGGCGCGAGCTGACCGCCGACCAGCGCGCCTATCTGGAGCTGCGGCTGGCCGAGCTGGAGAGCGCCGACACCGAGGAGTACCGCCCCCTCGACTCCCGCTTCCACCTGGCGATCGCCGAGCTGACCGGCTCGCCCTCGCTGGCCGCCGGGGTGGCCGAGAGCCGGATGCGGCTCAACGACCTGCTGAACGCGATACCCGTACTGGAACGCAACATCGAGCACGCCAGCGTGCAGCACCGCGCCATGGTGGAGGCGATCCTGGCCGGCGACGTCGCAGGGGCCCGCCGCTCGACCGAGGAGCATCTGGCGGGCACGGCCGCGCTGCTGCGCGGCTTCCTCGGCTGACGGCGGGCCCCGGGGGGCCTCCCGGCGGACTCCGCTCCCGACGGGCCCGGCCAACGGCACGGACTACGGGGCGGGCGCCGTGTTGACCGTCTTGTTGGAGTCGTTCCCGCTCTCCGCGAAGTCGGCGGAGACGTGGCCCGCCAGCCCCAGTACCAGGTAGGCCACCAGCAGCGCCTTGCCCAGCGCGCTGAGCACCAGCGGCCGGGTGGCCGAGACCGGTGCCTGCTCGCCCGGCCCCGGCGGCTCCTCGCCGAACAGGTACTTCGGGTAGGCGGAGGTGAGCATCAGCAGGTAGGCGTTGAACCGGAACCGGTAGCGCACGAAGGCGGCCGTCGCCTCGAAGACCGGCCGCGGCAGCCGCCCCAGGACCAGCACCAGCAGCCAGATGAAGAAGCAGAGCACCAGCCAGCCGGTGCCCAGCAGGCTGTTGATGACGGCCGCCGGGATCAGCAGGATCAGCCGGAAGAAGACGGCCAGCCGGTTCAGCCGCCCCGGCCGCACCTGCACCAGCACCGGGAAATCGGGGGGCTGGTGCAGCGAGAAGGGCGGATAGCGGTCGATCAGCAGGGTCCCGCCGGCCGTCACCCTGGTGTCGTAGCCCAGGTAGCCGGTCAGGTACCGGGCGATCGGACCGGGCAGCTCAGTGGTGACGAGTGCGGCGAACCAGCCGATCACGGCCGCGAAGAAGGCGACCACCGACAGCACCCACAGCACGATCGCCTGCGGCACCAGCAGCAGCCAGCGGAAGAGAACGGTCAGCCGGCGCTGCCGCCCGGGCTCCGGGATGTCCAGGATCGGCAGGAACTCCGGCGGGCCGGCGGCCACCGGCATCGTCCAGCCGTCCGGGCCAGGCGTCTGCGCCATCGCGTGCTCCTTCGATTCGCGGCTGACTCCTCCTCAGCACCCTGGCAGCCGGGTCACCGTCCGGCATCTCCACGGCGCCGGACGGGGCGGGCCGAGCGGATACCCCGGCCCGGCGTTTCACCCCCCGGGGCCCAATTGGATTCTCAGATGCCAATTGCTAGGCTGCGAGCGTGCGACTGACCAAGGGAACGGACATCGCTCTGCGGATCGCCATGCGCCTGGCGGTCGTCGAGGGCCAGAACCCGACCACCAGAGAGGTGGCGGCGGCCGTCGAGGTGCCGTACACCCACGCGGCCAAGGTGGTCAGCCGGCTCCAGCACCTGGGGGTGGTGGAGGCCCGCCGGGGCAGTGGCGGCGGACTCACGCTGACCATGGCCGGGCGGACCGGCTCGCTGGGCCGGCTGGTCCGGGACCTGGAGGGAGTGGGCGACGTGGTCGGCTGCGAGGACGACCCGCCCTGCCCACTGCGCGCGGCCTGCCGGCTGCGCGGCGCGCTGCACAACGCGCAGGAGGCGTTCTTCCAGTCGCTGGACCCGCTCTCGATCGAGCAGCTGGTGGCCGCGCCGACCGGGCCGGTCCTGCTCGCCCTGGGCACCCGACCAGCCGACTAGCCCCACCCCGTCGACCGCCCCGCCGACCGCCCTGTCGGCCACCTTCCGGAGCCCCTCTCCCGAGGCGAGGGGCTCCCCTTCTGAGCGCAAATACGAATCTTATCTACCCATTAGGAGCGGCCATGCTGTCGGAACAGTCGGTGGCAACCATCCGGGCCGGCCTTCCCGCGGTGGGCGCGGCGATCGACGAGATCACCCAGCCCTTCTACCGCAAGCTGTTCGCCGCCCACCCGGAGCTGCTGCGCGACCTGTTCAACCGGGGCAACCAGGCCAACGGCAGCCAGCAGCAGGCCCTGGCCGGCTCGATCGCCGCCTTCGCCGGCGCGCTGGTCGAGCACCCGGAGCAGCGCCCCGACGCCATGCTCAGCCGGATCGCCCACAAGCACGCCTCGCTCGGCATCAGCCCCGAGCAGTACCCGATCGTGCGGGAGCACCTGTTCGCCGCGATCGTCGAGGTGCTCGGCGAGGCGATGACCCCCGAGGTCGCCGCGGCCTGGGACGAGGTCTACTGGCTGATGGCCCATGCGCTGATCGCCATCGAGGGCCGGCTGCGCGAGCAGGCCGGCGCCACCGGCGGCCGGCTCTGGCGCGACTACCTGGTCGCCGCCCGCCGGCAGGAGACCGCCGAGGTGGTCACCTTCGTGGTCCGCCCGCTGGACGGCGGCCCGCTGCCCGCGCCGCGGCCCGGGCAGTACGTCTCGGTGCAGGTGGTCCTGCCGGACGGCGCGCGCCAGATACGCCAGTACAGCATCTCGGGGCGCACCGACGACGCGCTCTGCTTCAGCGTCAAGCGGGCCACCGGTGCGGGCCCGGACGACCCGGACGGCGAGGTGTCGAACCACCTGCACGACCACGTCCAGGCCGGCCGGGTGCTGCGGCTGAGCCCGCCGTTCGGTGACGTCCACCTGGACGAGGACGGCCACGGGCCGGTGCTGCTCGCCTCCGCCGGGATCGGCTGCACTCCCATGATCGGCATGCTCGACCACCTGGCCGCCACCGGCACGACCCGCCAGGTGATCTCGGTGCACGCCGACCGCAGCGAGCAGACCCATGCCTTCCGCCGGACCCTGCGGCAGCTCACCGCAAAGCTGGCCGACGCCACCGCGGAGGTCTGGTACGAGCAGCCGGTCGGCGCGTGGCCGGCCGAGCGCACCGGGCGGATCGACCTGAGCGCGCTTGCGCTGCCCGCCGGCCTGACCGCCTACCTCTGCGGCCCGCTGCCGTTTCTGCGCGCCGCCCGCGCGCAGCTGCTCGCCGCCGGGGTCCCCGCGGCCGACATCCACTACGAGGTCTTCGGCCCCGACCTGTGGGTCGGCGCCGAGAACTGATCTATCGTCAGCTGAGTTCACCGGCCCAGGACAGGCGCTCCGCCGAGCGGAACTCCCCCGGCGTGCGGCCGGTCTCGCGCAGGAAGAACTTGCCGAAGTTGGTCGGCTCGCCGAAGCCCACCCGGCGGCCGACCGCCGCGACCGGCAGATCGGTGTGGACCAGTAGCCGACGTGCCTCCAACACCACGCGCTCCTCGATGAGTTGCTTGGCGGTGCGCCCGGTGGCCGCCTGGCAGGCGCGGTTCAGGGTGCGCGGCGCGTAGCCGAGTCGCCCGGCGTAGTCCTGGGCCTGCCTGGTGTGGGCGAAGGAACGCTCCAACTCCGCCTGGAACCGGCGCAGTACGGAGTCCGCGGGCAGGACCGGGCCTGCGGCCGGGGTGCACCGGGCGAGGCGGAGAAGCAGCCCGGCGAGCAGCAGCCGCAGCAGCTCGACGGTCAACTCGCCGCCGGAGGGCAGGCGTTCGTACTCGGTGATCAGTTCGGCGGCGGCGCCGGCGAGCGGCGCGTACTCGGCCGGGCCGAGCGGCCAGGCCACCGCGGCCGGGTCCTGGACCAGCGCGTCGACCAGGCCGGCCGCACCCGGCGCCCCGAAGGCGGGGACGAAGGCCGGGGTGAAGAGCAGCACCGTCCCAGCCAGCCGGGCCGGCTTCCCGTCCGGCCCGGTCGGCAGCCGCTGCAGCTGGCCCGGGCGCACCCACAGCACAGTGCCGGCCTGGCACGGGTGGGCGACGAAATCGACCATCGCCGTGCCCTCGCCCGCGGTCACCAGGATCAGCTGGTGGAAGTCGAGGCGACTGACCGGCTGAAACCGCCCTGGCCGCAATCGGCCGGACAGCTCGGCGAAGCTGAGTGCCTCCAGGTCCAGCCGGGGGCGGCGCGGGTTGTCGTAGCCGATCTCGATCACATCGGCTGATTGTCCAGTTCTGACCATAGTGAGGCCTCACCCTACCTCGCCCGCAGCGCCCCCGGCGGCCGACCCTGGAACGGCGACGAGAACCCCCTCGCCGCCGAACCTCCCGCCCACCCCAGGAAGGCGACCCCGCCATGCCCTTCGCCGACATCGACCACCGCCGCTTCCACTACCAGGACACCGGCGGCCCAGGGCCGGTCGTCGTCCTCAGTCACGGCAACCTGATGGACCACTCCATGTGGGAGAGCCAAGTCGCCGCGCTGTGCGGCGAGTTCCGCTGCATCAGCTGGGATGAGCGGCTGCACGGCCGCACCGAGGACGACGGCGCGCCGCACGACTTCTGGGACTCGGCACGCGACCTGCTCGCACTGCTCGACCACCTGGGCATCGAGCAGGCCGCCCTGGTCGGCCACTCCCAGGGCGGGTTCCTCTCGCTGCGGGCCGCGCTGCTGGCGCCCGGGCGGGTGCGGGCCCTGGTCCTGGTGGACAGCGCCGCGGTCTCCTGGCCCACCCCGGCGCTGGCCCAGATGGCACAGGTCGCGGAGGGCTTCCGGGCCGGCGGCCCCGAGGCGGTCGCCCCGGAACTGCTCGGCCTCCTGCTCGGGCCCCGCGACCAGTTCCCCGACCTGCACAGCCGCTGGCAGGCCACCTGGCAGCGCCAATCGCGCGAGCGCCTGGCCACGGCGGTCGGCGTCCTGATGGGCGTGGACACCATGGCCACCCGGCTGGCGGAGATCAGCGCACCGACCCTGGTGATCCATGGCGAGGCCGACCGGCCGGTACCGCTGGAGCTCGGCGCCATGCTGAGCGAAGTCCTGCCCGGCGCCCGGCCGTTGGTACTGATCCCAGGTGCGGGCCACACCCCGCCGCTCACCCACCCGGAGCCCGTGAACCTCGCCCTGACCGCCTTCCTGCGCACGCACGCGCACCCGACGGCAGTCACGACGTCGCGGACGACGACGGACGCGACCGCGAACGCGGCTGGCTGACCGCCTACCGGCGAACGGCGCACCGATCCCGCTATGGTGACAGACAGCACGGGTTCAGTCACTCCTGGTCGCCAGAAGAGTCGGGACGGGTTCCGGCTGCGCGACGACTGCGCCCGTGCGCTGTCCTGTTCCGGGTATGAGGAGGCGTCACATGGCGAAGGCGAAGTTCGAGCGGACCAAGCCGCACGTCAATATCGGCACCATCGGTCACGTCGACCACGGCAAGACCACGCTGACGGCGGCGATCACCAAGGTGCTGCACGACGCCCACCCGGAGCTGAACCCGTTCACGCCGTTCGACGAGATCGACAAGGCACCCGAGGAGCGCCAGCGCGGCATCACCATCTCGATCGCGCACGTCGAGTACCAGACGGACTCCCGGCACTACGCCCATGTCGACTGCCCGGGCCACGCCGACTACATCAAGAACATGATCACCGGTGCGGCCCAGATGGACGGCGCGATCCTGGTGGTGGCGGCGACCGACGGCCCGATGCCGCAGACCAAGGAGCACGTGCTGCTGGCCCGCCAGTCCGGCGTGCCGTACATCGTCGTGGCGCTGAACAAGGCCGACATGGTGGACGACGAGGAGATCATGGAACTCGTCGAGCTGGAGGTCCGCGAGCTGCTCAACGAGTACGAGTTCGACGGCGACAACACCGCCGTCGTCAAGGTGTCCGCGCTCAAGGCCCTGGAGGGCGACAAGGAGTGGGGCCAGAGCGTGCTGAACCTGATGAACGCCGTGGACGAGAACATCCCCCAGCCCGAGCGCGACGTGGACAAACCCTTCCTCATGCCCATCGAGGACGTCTTCACGATCACCGGCCGCGGTACCGTCGTCACCGGCCGGATCGAGCGCGGTGTCCTCAAGGTCAACGAGACGGTGGACATCATCGGGATCAAGACCGAGAAGACCACCACCACGGTCACCGGCATCGAGATGTTCCGCAAGCTGCTGGACGAGGGCCAGGCCGGCGAGAACGTCGGCCTGCTGCTGCGCGGCATCAAGCGCGAGGACGTCGAGCGCGGCCAGTGCATCATCAAGCCCGGATCGGTCACCCCGCACACCGAGTTCGAGGCCACGGCCTACATCCTGTCCAAGGACGAAGGCGGCCGGCACACCCCGTTCTTCAACAACTACCGCCCGCAGTTCTACTTCCGCACCACGGACGTCACCGGGGTGGTGACCCTGAAGGAGGGCACCGAACTCGTCATGCCGGGCGACAACGCGGAGTTTTCCGTGAGCCTCATCCAGCCGGTCGCGATGGAGGAGGGCCTGCGCTTCACCATCCGCGAGGGCGGCCGCACGGTGGGCGCGGGCCAGGTCACCAAGATCACCAAGTAGCGGCCGCCTTCGGGCCCCGCCCGCGCGCACCCGGCGCGCGAGCGGGGCCCGGAGCCGTTCCCGGCCCTCCGGCGACTCAGTACCTCCGGCGACTCGGCGCCTCCGGCGACTCAGTCCTCCAGCGACTCGCGGATCCGGCGCGAGGGGCTGAAGGCGTAGAGGTCGAGGACGCCCGGCGGCTCCACCGCGCCCGGCCCGCCGGCCGCCACCCAGGCGGCGATGTCCCGCGCCGCCTCCTCGTCGTTGACCTGCCCCAGCCAGACCGGGCGCCCGCCGGCCCGCCGGCCCTGCGGCGAGGGCTGTACGACGATCACATTCGCCCGCTCGCAGGCGTCCAGGCAGCCGACCGGGCGCACCTCGGCCACCCCGGCGAGGGCCGCGCGCAAGCCGGTCAGCTGGCCCGCGTGGTCGAGTCCCGGCACCTTCTGCGCGGTGCCGCAGCAGCAACCCCGGCACACCGTGACGGTGCAGCGCCCCGTACCGCCGCGGCTCGCCGCCGCGCCATCCTCACCACTTCGCCGCCTGCTCATCCGGGCACGGTATCCCAGCCGGAGCGGAGTTGATCAAGCGGCCGGCCTCAGCCGCGCCGCCAGCGGCCCTTGCGCACCCGGCTCCAGAACCAGCCGGCCGGCGGGCGGTCGGAGCGCCAGGGCTCCGGCTCCGGTGGCTCGCGGCGCCAGCGCGCGGCGAGCATCCGGGCCCGCCCGGACGGCTCGACCACCGGCGCCGAGCGGATGAACGCCTCGTCCAGCTCCACGCCATCCCAGTCACCCGCCGGTCCGACACCGTCCTCGGGCCCCTCGGACGGCGTGTCCGCGTTGCTCATCGACCCACCACCCGTTCTCGGTCCACCGCCGCGGCGGTCTGTCGCTTACAACGCGCGACCGTCCCCGGCAGTGCCCGGGCGGCGGCACCGAGCGGCGGCACCGAGCGGCGGCACCGAGCACCGAGAGAGGCGGCGCCGAGAGGCAGCCGGACAGGCCCGTCGGCCGGACGGACCTCAGGCCACGTGCTGCCTGGTCCCGGTCTCGTCCGAGCGCCGGATCGCGTCCAGCAGCCGGTGCAGGCCCAGCCCGTCCTCGAAGTCCGGCACCGTGTGCCCACCGCCGCGCAGGTCGGCGGCGAGCTGCGCGTACTGCCGCGCCACATGGAAGCCCTGCTGCCCGACCGTCGCCGGGTCGAGCGTGAAGTAGTCTGCGGGGATGGGCAGTTCGGCGAACTCCTGGCCCGGCTCGGTGGCCCCGAGCAGGCGCAGCTCGCCGATCTGCAGGCCCATCGGACCGGCCGGGCCGGCGGTGACCAGGGCCAGATCGCCCCGGGTGCCGGCGAGTTCGATCCGGGTCCGCGGGGTGGCGATCCTCCCCTCCTGGATGTGCGCGGCGAGCAGCGCACCACCGGCCAGCGTGCCGTGCAGCACCAGCTCGTCTGGACTGGTGACGGCGACCTGGGCGCCGGTCTCCGCGACCCGCAGGGTGGACTGCCGCACCGTCATGGTGGCCGAGACCTGCTCGATCCCGCCGACCAACTGCTGCACCGCGTCCAGCGTGTGACCGCCGGCCACCTCCAGCGTCCCGGCCGCCGTGGCGCGGTCCACCGTGTACAGGGCCCACTCGGGCAGCTCCCCGCCCGCCCCCTTGGGCCTGCTCGCGTGGACGGTCACCGCCTTGAGCTCGCCGAGGTAGCCGTCGGCGATCAGCCGGCGGGCGTGCTCGAAGGCGGGCGCCGACCTGGCCTGGAGCCCGAGGGCGGCGTGCACGCCCGCCGCCGCGGCGGCCTTGGCCAGCTGATCGGCCTCCTCGGTGGTGCGGCCGAGCGGCCACTCGCAGTAGACGTGCTTGCCCGCCGCCAGGGCCGCCGAGACCAGCTCCAGGTGAGCGGGCACCCTGACGGTGACCACGACCAGGTCGACCTCGGGGTGCTCGGCCAGCTCGCGCGGATCGGCGAAGGCGTGCCGGACCGCGAAGTGCTCGGCGGCCGCCCGGGCGCTCTCGATCCGACTCGTGCCCACCGCGGTGATCTCGTAGTCGGGCAACGCGCGCAGCGCGGGGATGTGTGCCCGCATCGCCCAGCCCTGCCGCGGATTCACACCGATGATCCCGACCCGGATCGGCTTCGCAGCCATGCCTGTCACTCCCCTTGAACAGTCAAACGGACAGCTCCTGTCCGCTTCCCTGGACTCTAGCTAACCGGACAGATCTGGTCCAGTTATTGCTAGAATCCGGTCATGCCAAGGTCCAGCAGCGCCGTCGAACGCCTGATCGCCGACCCGACGGGCCGTCAGCCCCGCGCCGACGCGCGGCGGAACGTGGAGCGCCTGGTGGTGGCCGCGCGGACGGCGATCGCCGAGATCGGCGCGGACGCCTCCGCGCACGAGATCGCCGCCCGGGCCGGGGTCGGCATCGGCACCTTCTACCGGCGGATACCCTCCCGCGAGGCACTGCTGCTCGCCGTACTGGAGGAGGTGCTCGACTCCATGGCCGAGGCCGGCGACCGGGCACTGGCCGGCTCCGACCCCTGGCGGAGCCTGGCCGACTTCGCCCTCGCCTACGTGGGACTGCGGGCGGAGAGCCGCGGGCTCTGCGAGGCGCTCGGCGGTGCGCGCGCGGAGGAGCTGACCCGGGCGCTGGCGGCGCTGCGCGAACGGTTCCGCCTGCTGGTGGAGCGCGCCCAGGCGGCCGGCGCGATGCGGACGGACATCGCCTGGCAGGACGTTCCGTTCCTGCTCGCCTCGGTGACCGCCGGCGACCGGACGCTGGGCCTGCAGGCGACCGGCGACCAGTGGCGGCGCACCCTGCGGGTCCTGCTCGACGGGCTCCGCACCGGCACGCCCGGCCCGCTGCCGGGCACCGCGCCGAGCTGACGGGCGCCGAGAGCACCCCGACCACCCCGCCGACAGAACGGCCGGGCCGGGCGGCGGAGACCTCCACCGCCCGGCCCGGCCGGGGTTCACACCGCGCCGACGGCGCGTCAGACCTGGCTCTGGCCGTCCCCCCGGCCCATGGCCAGGATGTCGTCGTAGCCGAGGCCGAGCGAGTTGAGCCCGGTGATCTGCTGCGGCGTCCTGCCGGTCTTCGTGGCCAGCTCGGTGACCTGCGCGGGCGTCAGCTCGGCCGCCGGGCTCTTCGGGAAGCCGGGCGGGGTGAGCTTGCCGCCACCCGCCCGGTCCGCGATGCTGCCCATCAGTCCGGTGAACAGCCGGCCCAGGTCCTGCTGGGTGACCTTGCCGGCCTGCGCCGGGGCCTGGATCGCCGGGGCGTTCGGGTCGATGGCGACCTTGAGCGGCAGGTGGGTGTCGGCGGCGGCCTTGTCGTCCAGCTGCGCGAGGTCGAACCGGACGCCGACCAGGGCGCCGTTCTTGATCGACAGGTCGGCCGTGACGTTCTTGTCCGGCACGCTGTTGGGCACGTGGTCGGGCAGCTTGCCGGCCTCCTTCTGCGGCAGCAGCTTCCCGCTCAGCGGCTTGACCGCCTGGAACAGGTCTTCGAGCAGCTTGCGGAACGGGACGGTGGCCTGCACCTGGTCGGCACCGTCCACCGTGCCCTTGCTCGCGAAGGACAGGTCGCTGGACAGTACGGACTTGAGCGAGTTCAGCAGGTCGCTGCGCGTCTTGGGGTCCAGCGAGGGCTTGGCCGAAGGCGCCGGGGCGCCGGCACCGTCCGCCTCGCCGTCGCCCTCGTCGCCGCCCTTGGCGGCGTCGGCGGCGAAGTCCGTCAGGGTCTGCTGGTCGAGGGAGGCCCAGCCACCGCTCAGCGCGTCGTGCAGCGGCCCCTGCTTGCCGATGACGGCCTCCAACGAGTCCCGCAGCTGCGCCGGGTCCTCCCCTGACAGCTTGGCCAGGCCGTTGATGTCACCGTGCACATAGAGCACGTTGTGGAGCTGGCGGATCTCGACCAGCGCGGCGCCGCTGCGGTCGGTCAGCTTGTAGTCGACGCTGAGCTTCGCCATCTCGGCGGCGACCTGGGGATCCTTCGGGTCGCTGCCGGTCTTGAAGCTCTTCAGGTCCTTCAGCGGCTGGTCGGCGTGGAACTCGGCGGAGATGCCCAGGCCCGCGATGGCGTCGGCATCCTTGCGCTGCATCGTCCCGTCGTGGGACTTGACGTAGGCGAACAGCTGGTCGGGCGTGGTGTCCAGGCTCAGCTTGAGGCTCAGGTCCTTGCTCTGGCCGAGCTTGTCGAAGGCGCTGGAGACCTTCTCGGCGGCGGTCAGCTCCTTGACCGTCCCGCAGGCTGCCAGTCCGGCGGTCAGCAGGGCGGCGCCGGTGGCGACGACGACGGTGGCACGAGCCGCGCGGGCTATGGCGGTGTTGATGGTCCTTCTCCTGTTATGTGGGCACATCTCATGTTCTTTACCTGCCCTTGACGATCGACAACCTACCCCAACGCCCCACCGGCACCCGCACCAGGGCCCGCGATGACTGCGTCAGGATCCGGCGCCACGTCAGCCGGCGCCCCATCGGCCGCCGCCCCGTCAGCCACCACCCCGTCAGCCGCCACCCCCGACGAGCACGCCGCGCAGCCGCGCCAGGCACTCGCGCCAGCGCCCCTCCTCGCCGGAGTCCGCCCACAGTTCGGCGAGCTCGCAATCCGGCAGGCCGACCCGGTCCAGCACCCGGACGGCCAGGTCGGCCACCTCCGCACCGACCAGCGGGATCGGCGACTTCGGCCCGTAGGCGGGATCCACCGGCTCGCCGCCCGGACACTGGGCGGCCACCAGGGCCGCGGCGGCCACGGCCTCCGCCGCCTCGTCGCTCTCCAGGTAGTCCATCGTCAACGCCCGCTCCAGGGCTGCGCGCAGCAGACCGGTGCGCCGCTCGGGGACGGCGGCGTCCAGCCGGCCGGCGAAGTCCGCGGCGGTGTCGTTGTCGAACGGACCGGCGTCCCAGGTACCCATGACTGCGCTCCTTGTTCGAGTGTTCGCTCATCAGCCTGGCAGCGACCACTGACAAATCGCGGAGAGCACCGACCGGATACCGGTCAGCCGGGTCCTTCGAGCCCTTCGGGTCCTTCGGGCCTTTCATGTCGGCCCGAAAGGCCCGGCCGGTCGCGGGTCACACCATCCGGCGCGGCGCCGTGCCCGGCGGCTTGGCGAGCGCGGTGAACCTGATCCCGGCCGTACGCAGCCGCTCGATCAGCGCCGTACCCATCGCCGCCGCCGGCGTCACCTGACCCGCCGTGACCGGCAGTTCGTCGAAGGCCAGGCAGAGCGCGGCCTCGGAGAGGATCTTCGCCGTTTCGGTGTAGCCCGGGTCACCCCCGCTGACCTCGGTGTAGACCCGGGCGCCGCCGCTCTCCGCGACGAACCTGACGGTGAACCAGGACTTCGCCCGCTGCGCGACGCCCGGCCCCTGCCCCGGCCTGTGCAGCGCACCCAACGCCTTGCGGGTGAGCGGGAGCTGAGCTGCCGCCAGCACCAGCGCGATGCCCGCGCTGCCGCCGAGCGCGACCAGCACGTGCTTGACGGCGGCGTAGTGGCGGTAGCGGAAATCCGGGCCGTACTCGGCCAGTGCGGCAGCCGAGCGGCCGACGACCTGCGCGTCGATGGTGGGCAGCGGCCAGGCCCAGGCCCGTGCCTCGGGGGACCAGCGCGGCCGGTCCGGCGTGACCCGGATCCGCCGGCCGACCGGGCGATCCTCCACCGCCTGCCGCTCCCGGGCCGCCCGCGCCATGGCGCGCGGACGGGACATCGCGACGAGCGCGGAGGCGAAGGTGCCGCCCGAGAAGCTGCCGCCGGCCCGGACGAAACCGCTCACCGAGACCGGGGCGTGCTCGGTGGCGGTGGGCAGCCGGCCGAGGGTGAAGAGCACACCGAGGTCGTGGGGGACCGAGTCGAACCCGCAGGAGTGCACCAGCCGGGCGCCGGTCGCCCTGGCCCGCTCGTGGTGCAGCAGGTACATCCGGTCCACGAACTCGGACTCGCCGGTCAGGTCGAGGTAGTCGGTGCCGGCGTCGGCGCAGGCGGCGACCAGCGGCTCGCCGTACCGCAGGTAGGGGCCGACGGTGGAGATCACCACCCTGGCCGAGCCGGCCACCTCGCGCAGCGCCGCGCGGTCGGCGGCATCGGCGGTGAGCAGCGGCAGCTCCGCCAACCGGGGGTCGGCGGCGGCGAGTTGGCTCCGCACCGCGCGCAGCTTGGCCGGATCGCGCCCGGCCAGCGCCCAGCGGCAGCCCTCGGGCACCGCTCGGGCGAGGTACTCGGCGGTCAGCCGGCCGGTGAAGCCGGTGGCACCGAAGAGGACGAGATCATAGGGGCGCTCGGAGTCCATGGCTGATCCCTACTGGCCGGTAGTAGAGCGGCTCACGCTAGGGACCGCACCGCTGGAGTGTCAATGCGGCATGCAGGGCGGCGGCTGCCGGCTCACCGGCCGGAGCGCGTCCAGTCGAGCAGCCGGTCCACCGTCCAGGTGGTGATCACCCGCTCGGCGGGCACCTGGGCCTGCGCGGCGCGCACGCACCCGTAGTCCTGCCAGGTCAGCTGGCCGGGGGCGTGCGCGTCGGTGTCCAGCGAGAAGAGGCAGCCCGCCGCCTCGGCCTGGCGCAGCAGGCGCAGCGGCGGATCCAGCCGCTCGGGACGGGAGTTGATCTCGACGGCGGTGCGGTGCTCGGCGCAGGCCGCGAAGACCCGCGCCGCGTCGAACTCCGACTCCGGGCGCTGCTTGTCACCGATCAGCCGCCCGGTGCAGTGGCCGAGCACGTCGACCAACGGGTTGGCGACCGCGGCCAGCAGCCGCCGGGTCATCGGCTCCGCCGCCATCCGCAGCTTGGAGTGGACCGAGGCGACCACCACGTCCAACTCGGCCAGCAGCTCCTCCTCCTGGTCGAGCGAACCGTCGTCCAGGATGTCGCACTCGATCCCGGTGAGCAGCCGGAACGGCGCCAGCTCGCGGTTGACCTCGGCCACCACGTCGAGCTGCCGGCGCAGCCGCTCGGCGCTCAGGCCGTTGGCCACCGTGAGCCGGGGCGAGTGGTCGGTGAGCACCGCCCACGCGTGGCCCAGATCGCGGGCGGTGCGGGCCATCAGCTCGATCGGGCTGCCGCCGTCCGACCAGTCGGAGTGCAGATGGCAGTCGCCGCGCAGGGCGGCGCGCAGGGCGGCCGCCGCGGGGTCCAGATCCGCCAGCGGGGCGGCGGCCCGCTCCTCCAGTTCGGCCAGGTAGTCGGGGGTGCGGCCGTCGCGCGCCTGGCCGACCACGGCGGCGGTGACCGGCCCGAGCCCGGGCAGCGCGGCCAGCCCGGCGGTGGTGCGGGGCAGCTCGGTCCTCGAACGCAGCGCCTGCGCCGCCCGGCGGAAGGCCTGGACCCGGTAGGTGGAGGCCTGCTCGCGTTCCAGCAGGAAGGCGATCCGCTCCAGGGCCGCGATCGGGTCGGTCATCCGCCCATCATCGGGCGGATCCTCCCGCGCGCCGCCGGCGACGCGCCGGGCCGCGCCGGGGCGGGCTGCCACCATCGGTGCCATGCCCGACCCCACCGCCACCGTGACCGAGGTGGCCGGCCGCCGACTGCGGCTGACCCATCTGGACCGTGTGCTCTATCCGCGCACCGGCTACACCAAGGCCGCCGTGCTGCGCTACTACACCCTGGTCGCCCCCGCGATGCTGCCGCAGCTGGCCGGGCGCCCGGCGAGTTTCCTGCGACTGCCGGAGGGGGTCGAGGGGCAGCGGTTCTGGGCCAAGCGGGTCCCGCCGGGCGCGCCGGAGTGGGTGGCGGCGCTCCTGGTGAACCACGGTCACGAGACCCTGCGGCAGACCGTGGTGGACGACCTGCCCACGCTGCTCTGGGCAGCCAATCTGGGGTGCCTGGAGTTCCACGTCCCGCAGTGGCGCGCCGAGCCGCGCAGCCATGACCGGCTGATCATCGACCTGGATCCCGGCGAGGGGACGAGCGTCGTCGAGTGCTGCCAGGTCGCGCTCGCCGCGCGCGAACTCCTCGCGGCGGACGGGCTGCGCTGCTGGCCCAAGACCACCGGGAGCAAGGGCCTGCACCTGAGCGTCCCGCTGCTGCCCACGCCCGCCGAACGGGTGACGCGCTACGCGCGCGACCTGGCTCGGCGCCTGCGCCGGGCGCTGCCGGAGCTGGTGGTCGACCAGATGGCCAAGCAGCTGCGCACCGGCCGGGTCTTCGTCGACTGGTCGCAGAACAACAGCGCGAAGACCACGGTGGCCGCGTACTCGCTGCGCGCCCGCCCCGAACCGACCGTCTCCGCGCCGCTCGAATGGCGCGAGGTGACCGAGTGCCGGCGGGCCGACCAGCTGGTCCTCACCGCCGACCAGGTGGCGAGGCGACTGCGGGAGACGGGTGACCCGCACGCCGGGCTGGCCGACCCGGCCGAGGCCGGTGAGCTGCCGTCGGACGGGTGACAGGGGCACACGGGCACACGGGCCTCAGGAGACCGCGCGGAGCCTGCGCTTCCTGGCGGGCTTGTCCTGCGCGGGCCGGAGGGCTTCGAGCAGTTGGTCACGGGTCATCGAGGAGCGGCCGGCGATGTCGCGCTCGGCCGCCAGGTGGTACAGCTCCGCCTTGCTCAGGCCGTCCAGGTCGCCGTCCGGCTCGTCCGGCTGCTCCTCGTCCTGCTCCTCGTCCTTCGCCTTGGCCTTGCCCTTGGGGGTGGGCGCGGTGACCGGCTCCGGCTCGTCGCCGCCGGCCTGCTGGAGGCTGCGCTCCAGGACCGCCATCAGGTCGACCACATTGGTGGACTCCGGCGCGGGTGCGGCGGTGACCACCTCCTTGCCCGCCAGCTTCGCCTCGACCAGCTCGCGCACCTGCTCGGTGTAATTGTCGTGGTAGTCGGCCGGATTCCAGTCGGCGCTGAGCATCTCGATCAGCTGGCGGGCCGCCGCAAGCTCCTTCTGCGAGGGCTCGGCCGCCGACTCCGGCAGGTTGTCGATCTCCCGGTGCGGATCGCGCACCTCCTCGGCGTAGTGCATGGTCTGCAGCACCAGCACGTCGCCCTCCACCCGCACGGCCGCCAGGTACTGCTTGCCGCGCATCACGAAGGTGGCCAGCCCCGCCCGGTTGGTGTCCGCCAGCGCCCGGTGCAGCAGCCCGTAGACCCGCGCGTACTCCTTGCCGCGCGGCCCGAGGTAGTACGTCTTGTCGAAGTAGATCGGGTCCACCTCGGCCAGGTCCACGAAGCCGCTGATCTCGATCGACTTGGACCGCCCGGGTGAGATCTGCTCCAGTTCGGCGGGCTCCAGCACCACGTACTCGCCCTCGGCCAGCTCGAAGCCCTTGACCACCTCCCGGTACTCGACCTCCTCGCCGGTCCGCTCGTTGACCCGCTGGTTGCGCACCCGGTCGGAGGTCCCGCGCTGGAGCTGGCGGAAGTGCACGGAGTGGTCCTCGGTCGCCGAGTACAGGCCGACCGGTACGGTGACCAACCCAAAACTCAGCGTGCCCGTCCAGATCGGCCTGGCCATCGCCACCACCTCCTCACCAGGCCTTCAAGTATTTCACCGGACCACCGAGCATGCCGCCGAGCGGCTCCGGCCGACGGCCGCGCGCAGTAGCCTGGCGCGATTGCCGGGCCGAGAGGGGAGAACCGCCGATGGGCGCGTTGAGTCAGCTGCTGCGAGCCGACCGGGCCCTGGCCCGGTGGTGGGCCCGGCAGGGACCGCAGGACGCCCGGCCCACCGGGGTGCGACTGCCCGAGGCGTCCCAACTGCCGGGCCGGTTACTGGATCTGACAGTCCCGCACGAGGACATCAACCCGCTGCTGGCGGTCTGCGCACTGACGGCCGCGGAGCCGATCGCCGGTCACCTGGTGGAGCGCTGCGCCGCGAGGCTCGTCCGGGAGATCGGCACGGTGGGGCACCCCGCGCCCCAGCCGCCGCCGCTGCCCCCGCTGCCGGCCGGGCTCGCGGCGTTCGGCCGCTACTTCCCGGTCCTGGTCTATCTGACCGCGCTCCCCCACACCCGCGCCTACCACCGGCAGCGCGGCATCCCCGTGGAGGTCTCCCGGCACACGCTCACCGATCTCGGCCGCACCATGGCCCTGCACCGCCGGCGGTACGGCAGCGGCGGCCTGCTGCACCCGCACTGGTTCGCCCACCACGTGCGCGGGGAGCTGTACCAGCTCGGGCGGCTGCAGTTCGAGCGCACCCGGCTCGGCGGGCGCTGCGGGCAGTCCGTCGCGGCCACCGGGAGGCCCTACGGGCCGGGGACGCCCAGCCTGGCGATCCACATCCCGGACCACCTGGGCCCGTTGACGCCCGCCGCCTGCGAGGACGCGCTGGCGCGGGCCCGCGCGTTCTTCCCCCGGCACTTCCCCGAGCAGCCGCTGACCGTCGTCACCTGCCACTCCTGGCTGCTCGACCCGCAGTTGCGCGGGTACCTGGCGCCCGGCGCCAACCTGCTCCGCTTCCAGGACCGGTTCCACCCGTGCTACGAGCAGACCGAGCCGGACGACACGGCGCCGCTCGTCTACGTCTTCGGCACCCCTGACCTGCCCCTCGACGCGCTGCCCACCGGCACCACCCTGGAGCGGGCCCTGGTCGAGCACCTGCGCGCCGGCGGCCACTGGTACGGCGGCAACGGGTGGCTCGACCTCTGAGCGGCGCCTGCCGCGTCAGGTCTCCAGCCCGTGAGCTCTTCTCCCCCCGTGCTCCGAGGAACCCTCAGGTCTCCAGCTCGTGAGCTTTTCTCCCCCGTGCTCCGAGGAACCCTCAGGTCTCCAGCCCGTGAGCTCTTCTCTCCTCATGCTCCGAGGAACCCTCAGGTCTCCAGCCCGTGAGCTCTTCTCTCCTCATGCTCCGAGGAACCCTCAGGTCTCCAACCTGCGCACCCGCTCCTCGTCACCCGTGCGCGGGCAGGTGATGCAGGTGTCCTCGGGGCGCACCACGTAGTAGAGGCAGCAGCCCAGGCGGGTGCGCGTCAGGTGCTCGGCGCCGCCGCTGCCCGTCAGGCGCCGGAAGTCGGCCGAGCCGACCATGGGCGCCGTGCCGCCGGGCAGCACCTCCTCGGCCCGCGCCACCGCGTCCTCCTCCCGGCCGAGTTCGCGGCCCAGGTACCAGAGGGCGGAGACCAGGTCGTCCGTGACCATCCCCCACAGCGCGCGGCTGCCGCGCTTGGCGACCGGGCGGAAGGCGGCCAGCACGGGCTCGGCGTGCTCCGCCACCGCCGCACGCAGCTCCGCGCGCAGCTCGGACCCGCCCGGCACCACGCGCACACCCACTGGGACAGGCCCTGGGCCCCGGACCGCCGGGTCGCCCGGCAGGCAGGCGAAACCGCCCGGGCGGAAGGCCAGTTCACCGCTGTGCGGCGCGATCCACACCTGATCGGCGCCGAGCACCGGGACCCGGCGCTCCAGGTACCAGGGCCCGACGGCGAGCAGGCAGACCGACCAGAGGTAGTGGTGCAGCAGGCGGGCGGCCGACACGTGCGGGGGCACCGCGCAGCCGTGGGCGGCGCGGATCCGGCGGGCCTCGCCGGCGATCAGCTCGTCCATCCGGTCCGCGAGGTCCCGGGCCGCGACCCAGCCCGCGGGCTTCGCCTCGCCCTCCTCGCACACCCGCACCCGCAGCGCCGGGCAGTCGGCGTTCAGCCGTCGGCAGTCGACGGCGAGCAGCTCGGAGGCCGAACGGGGCGTCACCCCTGGGGGCACCGCCAGTGTTTCGAACATCGCGAAAACTCCCCGTCAGATCGGATTTCCCAGACTAAGGTAAGGCTCACCTTATAGGCGAACTTGACTTACTTAGGTTTGCCTAACCTAATATCGATCTCGTGTTGAGAATCGACCTGCCGGCCCCCGCCGGCCCGGCCCAGCGCTCTTCGGCGCCCCGGCAGACCCTGCTGTTCGCCCTGAGCCTCTGCGTCCTGCTGCTCTGCCTGGCGGCGAGCCTGGCGCTCGGCTCGCGCTCGGTACCGCTGTCCACCGTCCTCGACGCGCTGACCGGCTCGGCCAAGCCGACCGACACCGGCGCCCAGGTGGTGACGGGCCTTCGGGTGCCGCGCACGGTGCTCGGCCTGGTGGTCGGCGCGGCGCTCGGCGCGGCCGGCGCCATCGCGCAGGGCGCCACCCGCAACCCGCTGGCCTCGCCCACCACCCTGGGCATCAACGCCGGCGCGAGCTTCGCGGTGGTCACCGCCATCTACGCGCTCCACCTCGACCAGCCGGTCCAGTACGTCTGGTTCGCCGTGGCGGGCGCGACGGTGGCCGCCCTCGGCGCGCACGCGATGGCCCGGCAGACCGGCGACCTCGACCCGACCAAACTCGCGCTCGGCGGCACCGTGCTGGCCGCGGTGCTGACCTCCTGGACCTCGGCGCTGATGCTGTTCAGCCGCCGCACGCTGGACGAGGCCCGGTTCTGGCTGGTCGGCTCGCTGGACGGGCGCGGGCTGGAGGTGCTCACGCCGGTGCTGCCACTACTGGTCCTCGGACTGGTGCTGGCGATCGCCGTCGCCCCGGCCCTCAACGCGCTCGCGCTCGGCGACGAGAGCGCCCAGGCACTGGGTGTGCCGGTGGCCCGGATCCGCGGCGCCGCCGGACTGAGCGTGGTGCTGCTGGCGGCCGGCGCGGTGGCGGTGGCGGGGCCGATCGCCTTCGTCGGCCTGGCCGCCCCGCACCTGTGCCGCCAGGTGTTCGGCAACGACCACCGGCTGCTGCTGCCCGGCTGCCTGATCGGCGGTCCGATCCTGCTGCTGGCCGCCGACGTGCTCGGCCGGCTGGTGATCCGCCCCTCCGAGCTGGAGGTCGGCATCGTCACCGCCTTCCTCGGCGCCCCGCTACTCGCCCTGCTGGCCCGGCGGGCCGCCCGATGACCACGACACCGACCTCCCCCGCCCCTCGCGCACCGCGCGGCGCCCGGGTCCGGCAGCGCCGGCGCACCCTGCTGATCTGCCTGCTCGCCCTGGCCCTGCTGGTGACGCTCACCACCGTGGGGCTGAGCACCGGCGAGCTGTCGATCCCGCCGCTGACCGCGCTGCGCGCGCTGTTCGGCTTCGGCGACGCCGGCGACGTCCTGGTGGTTCAGCAGTTCCGGGCGCCCCGGGTGCTGGCCGCGCTGATCGCCGGCGCCGGGCTGGCCGTCTCCGGCGCGCTGCTGCAGCGGCTCTTCCGCAACCCGCTGGCCTCGCCCGACGTGGTCGGGGTCACCGGCGGCGCCTCGTTCGGCGCGGTGCTGCTGCTCGCCCTGGGCGCCTCCCAACTCCTCGTTCCGCTGGCTGCGTTGGGCGGCGGGCTGATCGCCGCCGGGCTGCTCGGCGCCTTCGCCTGGCGCTCGCGTGCCGCGGTGGGCCGGCTGGTGCTGGTCGGGCTCGCGGTGCAGTCCGGGCTGGCGGCGGCGGTGAACCTGATGATCGTCCGTTTCCCGGCCGAACTCGCCTCCTCCGCACTGCAGTGGACCACCGGTTCGCTCTACGGGCGGACCTGGACGGAGATCTGGGTCGGCGGCGGCGCGATCACCGTGGCGCTGACCGCGGTCCTGCTGCTGGACCGCCGGGTGGCGGTGCTGGACCTGGGCGACGACTCGGCCGGCGGTCTCGGCCTGCGCCCCGACCGGGCCCGGCTCCAACTGCTGCTGCTCGCCATCACGCTGGCCTCGCTGGCGGCCTCGCTCACCGGCCCGGTCGGGTTCGTGGCGCTGGCGGTGCCGCACCTGGTGCGGTTCCTGGCCGGCCCGCCCACCCCCGCGACGCTCGCGCTGTGCGGGCTGCTCGGCGCCGTCCTGCTGCTCGGCGCCGACCTGACGGTGCTGCACCTGCTGCCCGTGGCCGGCCTGCCGGTCGGCGCGATGACCGCCACGCTCGGCGCCCCCTGGCTCCTGGTCCTGATGATCCGTCAGGGCCGACCGATGAACCGGAGTACCCGATGAGCCCGCTCGCCCCGCCGTCGACGGAGCACCCCAACCAGCTCGCCGCACAGGGCCTGAGCCTGCGCTACGGAGCGCGCACCATCGTCGACGGCCTGGACCTGACGCTGCCCGGCGGCGCGGTGACGGCCGTGGTCGGCCCCAACGCCTGCGGCAAGTCGACCCTGCTGCGCGGCCTGGCCCGACTGCTCGACCCCGCGGGCGGCACCGTCACGCTGGACGGCTCGGACCTGCACCGGATGCCCGCCCGGGCGCTGGCCAAGCGGATGGGCCTGCTGCCCCAGCAGCCGGTCACCCCCGAGGCCATCACCGTCGAGGCACTGGTGCGGCTCGGGCGCTACCCGCACCAGCGGCTGCTCAGCCCCTGGTCGGCCACCGACCAGGCGGCCGTGGAGGCGGCGCTGGAGCGCACCGGGACCGCCGAACTGCGCGACCAGCCGGTCGACCAGCTCTCCGGCGGGCAGCGCCAGCGCGCCTGGATCGCCCTGACCCTGGCCCAGGACACCGAGTTGCTGCTGCTGGACGAGCCCACCACCTTCCTGGACCTGCGCCACCAGCTCGACGTGCTCGACCTGGTCGCCCGCCTGCACGAGGAACTCGGCCGCACCGTGGTCATGGTGCTGCACGACCTGGGCCAGGCCGCCCGCTACGCCGACCACCTGGTCGTCCTGCACGAAGGCCGGCTCGCCGCCGCCGGACCACCCGGCGAGGTGCTCGACGCCGAGCTGGTGGAGCGCGTCTTCCAGGTGCCGTGCCGGGTCATCCCCGACCCCGAGACCGGGACGCCGCTGGTCATCCCGCGTGCCCGGGTCGCCGCCGCCGACTGATCCCCCCAACAACCGACCGCCCGCTCCCCACCACAGAGAAAGCTCTCCCATGTCCCAGCGCACCACCCGCCTCCGCCGTCTGCCCGTCGCCGTCCTGGCCGTCGCGCTCAGCACCACCCTGCTCGCCGGCTGCGGCAACGACAAGAGCACCGCCGACGCCAAGCCCGCCGCCGCGAGCGCCGGCAGTGACACGGCGGCGAGCTTCCCCCGGAGCATCACGCATGCGATGGGGACCACCGAGATCAAGAGCCGGCCCAAGCGCGTCGTGGTGCTCGACAGCGGCGAGTTGGACGACGTCACGCTGCTCGGCATCACCCCGCTGGGCGCGGTCTCCCCGCACCTGAAGACCGAGGGCGGGTTCCCGACCTACCTCAAGGGCGAGATCCAGGGCACCAAGGACGTCGGCCCGATGGCCGAGCCCAACCTGGAGCTGATCGCCTCGCTCAAGCCCGACCTGATCCTCTCCTCCAAGGTCCGCCACGAGAAGATCTACGACAAGCTCAGCGCGATCGCCCCCACCGTCTTCGCCCAGACCACCGGCGTGACCTGGAAGGACAACATCGCGCTGTACGCCAAGGCGCTGGGCAAGGAGGACGAGGCCAAGAAGGCACTGGCCGACTACCAGGCCCGGGCGGCGAAGCTGGGCACCGAGATCAAGGAGAAGAACAACGGCACCATGCCGACCGCCTCGGTGGTGCGCTTCATCGCCGGCCCGACCCGGCTCTACCAGAAGGCGTCGTTCAGCGGCACGGTGCTCCAGGACATCGGCCTGGGCCGGCCGGCCTCGCAGGACGTCGACGGTTCGATGATGGACGTCAGCCCCGAGCAGGTCGACAAGGCGGACGCCGACCTGGTCTTCGTCACCGTCGCCGACGACCCCAACAAGACCCAGCAGAGCCAGGTCGAGTCCACCCCGGTCTGGCAGAACCTCAAGGCCGTCAAGGCCGGCAAGGTCTTCAACGTGCCGGACGAGACCTGGATGTCGGGCATCGGCGTGCAGGCCGCCGACCAGATGCTGAACGACATCGCCAAGGCGACCGGCGTCACTGCGGTCAACTGACCGACCACCGGGGCGGGTTCGGCCACCGCACCCGCCCCGGTCGGGCCACCCCGCCCCCGGCCCCCGCCCTCCCGGCCCCGCCTACCCGCCCCGCCCCGCCAAGACGAGGACTCCATGCGGCTCTACCTGCTCGCGCACAACCCCACCGACTCGGTCTCCCAGGGTTTCCTGCCCGCCGCGGCCAGACTGGGCCTGGCGGTCACCGTGCTGACCGACCACGCCCAGGCGCACCGCCTGGCCTACGCGGAACGCACCGACCTGCCCGCGGACTTGGTGGTACTGCCGTGCGAGGTGGCGGACTTCCGCGAGGTGGTCGGACTGATCTCCCGTCAGTCACCGGAGCCGGCCGCCGTGTTCAGCAACAGCGACCATCTGCAGACCTCGGCCGCGCTGGCCGCCGACTACTTCGGGCTGCCGGCCAAGGACTGGCGGGCCACGCTGCGGGCCAAGAACAAGGCCGAGCTGCGCCGCCACCTGGCCATGAGCGGCCTCGACACCGTGCACAGCGCCGAACTGATGCCCGGCCAGCTGCTGGACGAGCTCGACCTGCCGCCCTTCCCGTGCGTGGTCAAGCCGCGCGAGGGGGTGGCCAGCGAGGACGTGGTCCTGGTCGCCGACCATGCCGAACTGGCCGCCCGCTGCGCGGAGATCCAGCACCGCCGCCCGGCCGCCACCCTGGTGATCGAGGAGTTCCTGACCGGCGAGCTGTACACCCTGGAGACGCTGGGCGACGGGCAGCGCCGCGAGGTGCTGGGCGGGTTCCACACCCGGCTCTCGCCGCCGCCGCACTTCATCGAGGAGGTGCTGACCTTCCTGCCCGCGCACCCGCGCGAGGTGCTCGACCAGGTGCTCGCCCAGCTCGACGCGCTGGGCGTGGGGCTCGGCGCCTGCCACACCGAGTTCGTCGTCCAGCCGGACGGCCGGGCCCGGATCATCGAGGTCAACTACCGTGCCATCGGCGACCAGTGCGACCTGATGCTGGCCCAGCTGCTGGAGATCCCGTACTTCGAGCACGTGCTGCGGGTCCACCTCGGCCTCCCGCTGCCCGCCGAGCTGGGTGCCCGGGACGACCTGCGGGCCCGCAACGAAGTGGTCTGCGCCGACCGCGCCGGCACCCTGACCGCCGCGCCGGGGCCCCGGGACGAGGCGGCCAACGGCGTGCGGCTGAGCTACCGGCCGCTGCGCGAGCTGGGCGAGCGCCACGAGCACTACCGCACCAACCGCGACTACCTGGGCGTGGTCTGGGCGATCGGCCCGGACCAGCAGGCCGTGGACGACGCCGTCGCCCGGTTCGTCGCCGCGAACCGCTGGGAGATCAGCGCATGACCATCGCCGAGACGACCCCCCTGACCAACCCGCCCGGCGCCGCCGACCAGCCGGCCCAGGCGCTCACCCTGCGGGTGCTCAGCGCCCTGCTCCGCGAGGACGTCCTCGGGCTGCGCACCCGCTCCCGCAAGGAGCGGCGCCCGGACGGCGACTGGCTGGTGCACGGCCGGCTGGCGCTGCCGGTGGCCCCCGACGGCTTCCAGTGCGAACTCGCTGCCCGGCTCCCGCTGTTGGAGCAGGAGGGCCGCGCACTCACCGACCTGACCGAGATCCTGGCGGCCCTGCGGGCGCGGGCCGAGGAGACGGACCGCGCGGGCTTCACCGCCTTCGCCGCCGAGTGCGCCCAGACGCTGACCACCATGCGCCTGCACGAGGCGCAGGCGCCGGCCGTGCTGGCCGCACTGTCCCGGTCCTGCGGCACCGACCCGGCCCACTGGACCGGCCCGCGCGCCAGCCTCGGCTTCGACGTGCTGGCCGCCTACCTCGACCACCCGGTCTACCCCACCGCCCGCGGGCGCTCCGGCCTGGACGTCGAACAGCTGCGCCAGTACGCGCCGGAGTGCCACCCCGCCTTCCTGCTGCGCTGGTTGGTGGTCCCGGCCGACGCACTGACGGTGCACGGCCGGGCCCCGCTGCCGTCCTGGTGGCCGACGCCCGCCGCCCTCGGCCTGCCCGAGCTGAGCGAGGGCCATCTCACCTTCCCGGTGCACCCGTTGTCGCTGGGCGAGCCGCTGAGCGAGGCGCTGCGCGACAGCGGCCTGGCCGGGCGGGCACAGCTGGCCGAGCGCCCGTACCTGGAGGTCACCCCGACCCTGTCGATGCGCACCGTGGCGGTCGCGCTGGACCCCACCCTGCACGTCAAACTGCCGCTGGCCACCGCGACCCTGGGCCTGCGCAACCGGCGCACCATCAAGCCGGGCACGCTGGCGGACGGCGCCGCCGGGCAGCGGCTGCTGACCGAGGTGCTGACCCGCGAACCGCGCCTCGCCGAGCGGATCCTGCTCGCCGACGAGCAGTGCTACGCGCACGCCGAGCACGAGCTGCTCGCCGTCCTGCTGCGGCGGCTGCCGGACACCGGGCAGTCCGTCACCGTCTCGCTGGCCGCCCTGCTGGCCACCGCCCCGGACGGGCGCCCGGTGCTGGACTCGCTCGCCGACCGCTTCTACGGCGGCGACGCGCTCGCGCTCTACGACGAGTTGCTCACCCTGCTGCTGGACTGGCAGTGCACGCTCTTCGGGTACGGGATAGCCCTGGAGTCGCACCAGCAGAACACCTCGCTGGTGCTCGACCGGACGGCCGGGCGCACCCGGCTGCGGCTGCTCTACAAGGACAACGACGGACCGCGGATCAACCGCGCCCGCGCCGAGCTGACGTTCCGTCAGGAGCTGCTGGACGCCTTCGACGACGCCCGGGTGTTCGCCGAGGACGACCGCGCGCTGACCGATCTGTTCACCACCATCACCGGCCACCTGTGCACCGCCTCGCTCGCCTTCGGGCTGGCCGAGCGCGGCCGGGCGGAGCTCTCCGTCACCCTGGGTCTGCTGCGCCGGCGACTGGCGCAGGCCGTCGAGCGGCTCGCTGCCGCCGGCGACCCGCTGCGGGCCGCGCTGCTGGACGCCGACCGGCTGCCGGTCAAGGCGATGGTCAGCGCCGGCACGCTGCTCAGCAAGGAGCGCTCGGGCGCCGCGGACATCAACAAGCACTACACCAGCGGGCCGAACTACCTGGCGGACCGGTGAGGACGCAGGCGCCCCAGCCGGCCCGGGCGGCCCGCCCGCAGGCCGCACCGGCCCCCGCCGGGCTGGCCAGGCGCCAGGTGCACGCGGTGGCCGGCTGCTACTTCGTGGCCTCCTTCGCCGCCCTGGGTCTGCCGCCCTACCTCACCTCGATCCTGCCGGGCCTGGGCGACCCGCACGGCCGCTGGGCCGGCCTGCTCTACATCGTCCCCACCGTGTTCAGCGCGCTCGGCGCCCCGCTCTGGGGACACCTGGCCGACCGCTTCGGCCGCAAGCGCCTGCTGCTGCGGGCCCAACTCGGCCTGAGCGTCTCGTTCCTGCTCGCCGGGCTGGCGAACAGCCTGCCGGCCTTCGCGCTGGCGCTGGTGCTCCAGGGGTTCCTCGGCGGCACCTTCGCGGCCACCAACGGCTATCTGGCCGCCGCCCTGGAGGGCCCGGGCCTGTCCCGTGCGCTGACCCTGATGCAGGGTGCCGCGCGGGCCGCGCTGGTGGCCGCGCCGATCCTGGTGGGAGCGCTGTCACCGTGGCTCTCCCCGCACCGCCAGTACGTGGTGATGGCCGTGCTGCCGCTGGCCGCGGCCGCGCTGCTGGCCCGGCTGCCCGAGCCGCGCCGGGCCGAGCCCCTCGACACCGGCGCGGCAGGGGCCGGGGCCGAGCAGCCGGACGAGCGCCCGCCCACCGGCCTGCGAGCGCTCTACCTCTACGAGTTCGCGTTCGTCTTCGCCACCATCATCTCCTTCCCCTATCTGATCGCCCTGGTCGAACAGCGGGTACCGGGCATGAACGGGACGGTGGCCGGCGCACTCTTCGCACTGCCGCACCTGGTCTACCTGCTGACCGCCGCCCGCGTGCACACCGCCGTCCTGGAACGGCCGCAGGCGGCGCTCGCGCTCGGCTTCACGCTGGTCGCCGCGGGCCTGGCCGGACACGGACCCGCGCACTCCACGCTCACCTTCGCGCTGGCCCGCCTGGTCCTGGGCGCCGGCATGACGCTGGGTCTGGTCAGCCTCTCCGTGCTGGCCGCCGACGCCGCCCGCGGCCGCCGGCCGGGCCGGATGTTCGGCACGCTCGAACTCATCTCCAAGGGCGGCGCGGTGGCCGCCGGCGCGATCGCCGCCCTGGTCAACTCGGCCTTCGGCGCGGGCGCCACCGTGCTGGTCGGCACCGCCGCCGCACTGGTCACCGCCGCCGTCTCCGTCCTCTCCCGCACTCGTTGGAGCCACTGATGTCGCCCATCCACACCTCCTCGCCCTCGCTCGCGCCCACCGCCCTGCCCGCGGCGGACGACGTGGTGGCGCACACCCTGGTCAACTGCCTGCTGCGGGAGGTCTCCGGACCCGAGCATCAGACCGCGGTGGACGAGGGCCGACTACTGCTGCGGCTGCCCAGGCGCGGCGCGCTGCTGCGCGTCGCCCTGCGCCGCACCTCGCTGCTCGGCGCACACCGGTTCACCGGCCCCGTCCAGTTGGAGGGGACCGACGGCTGGTCGGACCTCGGCTGGCGGGAGCTGGCCGAGCTGGTGCAGGCCGAGCTGACGCTGCGCACCGGGGTCGCCAACGAGGAGTTCCTGGACCAACTGGCCTCCAGCCACGAGGGCGTGGCCGCCGCGCTGGCCGGGCGCCCGGATGCCGGTTCGGACCGCTACCTGGAGTCCGAGCAGGCCCTGGTCTTCGGCCACCGGTTCCACCCCGCGCCCAAGTCCCGTTCCGCGCAGGGCGCCGACCAGGAGACCTGGGCGGCGTACGCGCCCGAGGCCCGCGCCGCCTTCCCGCTGCGCTACCTGGCGGTGCGCGAACACCTGCTGGCCGAGCAGTGCGTGGACCCGGCGGCGAGCGCGCTGCTGGACGGGCTGCACGACGTCCCGGCCGGCTACCGGCTGCTGCCCGCGCACCCGTGGCAGTACCAGCTGCTCACCGCGAACCCCCTGCTGAAGGCCGCGCTGGCCAACGGCGACGTGCTCGACCTGGGCTGCGGCGGGCCCGAGTTCACCGCCACCGCCTCGGTGCGCACGCTGCACGGCGCCGGCGCCTTCCTCAAGTTCAGCCTGAACGTGCGGATCACCAACTGCCTGCGCAAGAACGCCGCCTACGAGCTGACCGGCGCGGTCGCGCTGACCCGGCTGCTGGACGGCGCGCTGGACGACCTGGCCGAGCGGTTCCCGGACGCCGCGATGCTGCGCGAACCCGCCTACCGCACCCTGGCGCTGCCCGGCCCGGACGGCACCGTGGACACCGAACTCTTCGAGGGCTTCGGCCTGATCGTCCGCGAGGACCTGTCCGCCCGGCTGCGCCCCGGCCTGACCCCGCTGCTGGCCGGCGCGGTGGCCGACGAATACCCCACCAGCTCGGCCCAGTTGGCCCAGCTGGTCGGCGCCGCCGGCCCGGCCGCGCTGCTCGACTGGTGGACCCGCTACCTGCGACTGCTGCTGCCCCCGGTGCTGGCCGCCTACTTCGACCACGGCGTGGTGCTGGAGCCGCACCTGCAGAACGTGCTGATCGCGGTGGACGAGGACGGACTGCCCGCCCAGGTGCTCTTCCGCGACCTGGAGGGCACCAAGCTGGTGCCCGAGCACAACACCGCGCTGCTGGCCGAGTTGCCCGCGCAGGTGGCCGGGCCGATGAGCTACGACGCCCAGCGCGGCTGGGACCGGGTGGTGTACTGCCTGCTGGTCAACCACGTGGCCGAGCTGCTCGCCGTGATCGCCGACCAGGACCCGGCGCTGGAACCGAAGTTGTGGGAGCGGGTGCGTGCGGTGCTGGGCGAGTACGCCGAGGGGCACGGCTGCCCGCCGCGGCTGCGCGCCCTGCTGGCGGGCGTGCCGCTGCCGGCCAAGGCCAACCTGCTCACCCGCTGGCAGCGCAAGGCGGACCGGGAGGCGGGCTACGTGCTGCTGCCCTCCCCACTGGCCGCCTCCGTACTGGCCCAGGCGGCCTGCCCGCCCGACCCCCGGCCGATCGCCGACGAGCTGGTTCGGAGCGCCCGATGACCACTGTGAGCACCATGAGCACCCCCGTCGCCCTGCCGCCCGCGGTCGCCACCCAGGCCGGTGAACTGCCCGCCACGGCGCTGCCCGCCTACCTGTACGACCTGCCCTCCCTGCGCGCACACGCGGCGGCGATCCGGGCCGCGCTGCCCGAGCGGGTGGAGCTGTACTACGCCGCCAAGGCCAACCCCGATCCCGCCCTGCTGCTCGCACTGCGGGACGCGGTCGACGGCTACGAGGTCTCCTCCGGCGGCGAGTTGGCGCACGTGCGGGCCGCCGTCCCCGGCGCGGCCCTGGCCTTCGGCGGCCCGGGCAAGACGGCCGAGGAGCTGGCCGCCGCGCTCGACGCCGGTGTGCACCGCTGGCACGTGGAGAGCGTGGCCGAGCTGCACCGCCTGGCCGAGGCGACCGGGCACCGCACCGGCGCCGACCGGGTCGACCTGCTGCTGCGCGTCAACCTGCCGCTGGGCGCAGGCGCGTTGGACGGGGTGCCGCTGGCCATGGGCGGCCGGCCCACCCCGTTCGGGCTGGACCCGGAGCAGGTGGCGCAGTGCCTGCGGCTGCTGGCCGAGCCGCGCTGCGCCGGCCTGCGGCTGCGCGGCATTCACGCCCACCTGGCCAGCGGGCTCGACGCGGCGGGCCAACTCGCCGTCGCCGAGCAGGTGGTGGCCTGGTCCGTCGAGCTGGCCGACCGGCTGCCGGCGGAGCTCACGGGCGCGATCGAGGAGGTCAACGTCGGCGGCGGGATGGCGGTGGACTATGCCGACCCCACCGCCCGCTTCGACTGGACCGCCTACGGCGAGGGCCTGGCCCGGCTGCTGGCGCGGCACCCGGGACTGCGGCTGCGGATCGAGCCGGGCCGCGCGGTGACCTCCTACTGCGGCTGGTACCTGACCGAGGTGCTGGAGGTCAAGCGCAGCCACGGCGAGGAGTTCGCCGTGGTCCGCGGCGGCACCCACCACCTGCGCACCCCCGCCGCCCGCGGGCACGCCCAGCCGTTCGCGGTACTGCCCGTCGAGGCCTGGCCGCACCCGTGGCCCCGCCCGGCCGTCGCGAGCGGCCGGGTGACGCTGGCCGGGCAGCTCTGCACGCCCAAGGACGTGCTGGCGCACCGAGCTGCCGTGCCGACCCTGCGCGCCGAGGACCGGGTGGCCTTCGCGATGGCCGGCGCGTACGCCTGGAACATCTCCCACCACGCGTTCCTGATGCACCCCCAGCCCGGCTTCCACCTACTGGAATGACCCGCCTCCACCCCTGGGTGGAGGCCGCGGATCAACCCGCGGCCCACCCGGGGGCTGACGCCGCGGGGCCACCCGCCGGGCCAGTCTTACTGGTATGTCCACCACTGAGTACTGCATCCAAATCGCCCTGATCCTGCTGGTCCTGCGGCAGATGCGCGGCGGGAAGCTCGACCTGGCGGGCCTGGTGCTGCCGGTCGTGATGGTCGGCGCCACCGCCGTCTTCTACCTGCGCCCGTTCCCGACGGCCGGTGGCGACCTCACCCTGGAGATCGCCCTCGGCGGCGCCGGGGTGCTGCTCGGCACGCTGGCCGGCCTGGCCACCCGGGTCTGGCGCACGAAGGAGGGCGTCTTCGCCAAGGCCGGCCTGTGGGCGGCGGTCCTGTGGGTCGGCGGCATCGGTGCCCGGATCGCCTTCGTGCTCGCCAGTGAGCACACCGGGTTCGGCGACCAGGTGACCCGGTTCAGCATCGACCAGCACATCAACGGGCAGCAGGCCTGGGTCTGCGCTTTCGTGCTGATGGCGCTGGGCGAGGCCGTCGCCCGCCTGGTGACGATCCGGGTGCGCGCCCTGACGGCCCGCACCGAGTCCCGCCCACTGGCGGCCCGCGCCGCCTGACGCTCGCCCCCGCGGCCCGCTGCCGCCGTCCGGACCCCCGACGGCGTCGCAGCGGGCCGCGGGCGCCGCCAGGCAGATCAGCGCGACCGCCACCGCCCCGGCCACCCGCGCGCCGCACACCCCGGCCACCGCCCCCGCCAGCGCCGGACCGGCCAACCTCACCCAGGGCAGCGGGCCCACCCGCCGCTACTGCTCACGCCGCTGCGCGACCCGCGAGCGCGTCGCGGCCCACCGCCGCGGTCACCCCTGAGCGTCCCCGGCCCCGCCCCCGGCTCCGCCGCCGTCCCCGCCGCCGGGCGCGCGCAGCGTGCTCAGCCGTCGCCGGTACTCCTCCTCGTCGATCTCGCCCCGCGCGTACCGCTCCCCCAGGATGCGCTCCGCCTCGCCGCCACCCGCCCCGGCCGGCCAGTGACCGGCGGCCGCGGCGCCCGCCCCGGCACCGGACACGGGGTGATGACGGGTCGCGAGGACCCGGTACAGCATCACGATGAGCACGACGAGCAGCGCCAGCAGCACGAACCCGCCGATCGAGAAGACCCAGAGACCGGCGTGCCAGCCGCCGATCCCGCCATGGTGATAGCGGTGGAAGAACATCACGCGCCACCTCTCCGACCTCGGTTCCGAGGCCGTCCGCGCCGCACCCCCCGATGGTCGAAACGCTTCCAGTGTGCTCCTGCTCCATGAGATTCCCTCTCAGAAAGCTGCGCGTTTCTGCTCACTACGCCATTGAGTGCGCAGAAACGCACTGCTAGGGTCAGCCCACGGCTGGTGGCCCGCCCAGCACACCGCCCTCGTCCGTGTCATGGCCGCGCCACCTGGCTCCCCGCACCAGCGCCCATCCCTCCACTCCTCTGGACGGCTGTATGCGATCGCGCCGAACACCCCACCGCACCCCTCTCCGCAGAGTCCGCCGAGCCCGCACCGCCTCCCTGGCCGCCGTCCTCGGCGTGCTCTGCGCACTGCTCGGCGGCCAGGTCGCCGCCCACGCGGACGGCACCTCCGGCGGCACCCTCGCCCTGAGCGGCTCGCACACCCTCAGCTGGCAGAGCCCGGTCTTCGCCAAAGGCTCCGTCGCCGACCCGGCACACTGCCCGAGCCAGGCGCAGGACCCGCAGGGCCTGACCTGCGGCCGCTACGACCTGACCGTCGACGTCCCGGCCTCCTACTGGTCCGGCAACCCGGACGGCGGCGTACCGCTCTCCGTCCAATGGCCCGACCAGAACAACGACTTCGACCTCTACGTCTACGACTCCACCGGCCACGAGGTCGCCGAGAGCGCCAGCTCCGCCGACCCGGAGGCGACGGTGATCCCGAACGCCTCCGGCACCTACCACGTGCTGGTGGTGCCGTACGCGGTGACCAACTCCGGCTTCACGCTGACCGCGAGCATCCCGCAGGCCACCACGGTCGGCGCCGCCACCGCCGTGAAGCGCGACGGCAACGGCTACCTCATCCAGGCCGGCGCCGCCCGCGCCCGGGTGGACTTCACCGCCGAGGACGTCTTCCGCCTCCAGCTGGCCCCGGACGGCACCTTCACCGACCCGCCGGGCAAGGAGATGGTCCCCGACCCGCCGTCCGCCATCGCCGGCACCCACGAGTTCGACGCGGGCGCCTACTGGGGGATCGCCTCCAAGGACCTGGTGCTGCGGGCCTACAAGAGCCCGCTGCGCTTCGCCCTCTACAAGTCCGACAACCGCACCGTCGTCTGGCAGGAGACCCGCGGCCTGACCTGGACCCAGGACGCGATGCAGCAGACCCTGGCCCGCGGCCCGCAGGAGCAGTTCTACGGCGCCGGCGAGCAGAACGGCAGCTTCTCGCACCGCGACCAGCAGGTGCACGTGGCCAACAGCTTCAACTGGAACGAGGGCGGCTACAACAACTCCCAGCCGTTCTACCTCTCCTCCGCCGGCTACGGCGTCTTCCGCGACACCTTCGCCCCGGGCCTGTACAACTTCGCCGACCCGGTGACCACCTCCGCCCAGGAGCGCCGCTTCGACGGCTACTTCTTCTACAGCCCGGACCTCAAGAAGATCATCGGCCAGTACACCGACCTGGTCGGCAAGCCCTTCATGCCCCCGGTCTACGGCCTGGAGTCGGGCGACTCGGACTGCTACCTGCACAACGCCAACCGGGGCGAGCGGCACACCCTGGACGCGCTCAAGGTCGCCGACGGCTACACCCAGAACCAGACCCCGCTCGGCTGGATGCTGGTCAACGACGGCTACGGCTGCGGCTACGAGGACCTCACCCAGACCGGCCAGGGCCTGCGCGACCACAACATGCAGCTGGGCCTGTGGACCTCCACCGGCCTGCCCAACCAGGGCGAGGAGGTGAAGGCGGGCGTCCGGGTCCGCAAACTGGACGTCGGCTGGGTCGGCCCCGGCTACCAGTTCGCGCTGGACGGCTGCCAGAGCGCCAAGGACGGGATCGAGCAGAACAGCGACGCACGCGGCTTCGTCTGGCTGCCGGTCTCCTGGGCGGGCGTACAGCGCTGCGGCGTGGTCTGGAGCGGTGACCAGACCGGCACCAACGACTACCTGAAGTGGCAGATCCCCACCTACGCGGGCGCCACCATGTCCGGCATCGCCTACGACACCGGCGACGTGGGCGGCATCTTCGGCAGCGATCCGCAGGTCGAGACCCGCGACCTGGAGTGGAAGACCTTCATCCCGACCATCATGACCATGGACGGCTGGGCCACCAGCGACAAGCAGCCCTGGCGGTTCGGCGCTCCGTACACCGCGATCAACAACCGCTACCTGCAGCTCAAGGAGCGCCTGCTGCCGTACTTCTACACGCTGTCCGCCCAGGCGCACCAGAGCGGGGTGGGCGCGGTGCGCCCGCTGGTGCTCGACTACCCGAACGACCCGAACACCTGGGGCGACGCGGCCAAGTACGAGTTCCTGTCGGGCGACGACTTCCTGGTCGCGCCGGTCTACGACGGCTCGCAGACCCGCAGCGGGATCTACCTGCCCAAGGGCACCTGGGTGGACTACTGGTCCGGCAAGACCTACCAGGGACCGACCACGATCAACAACTACCAGGCGCCGCTGGACACCCTGCCGCTCTTCGTCAAGGGCGGTTCCATCGTGCCGATGTGGCCGCAGGGCACGCTCTCCTGGCAGACCCGGGACACCGGCAAGCTGGGCTACGACATCTACGCCCAGGGGCAGGCCGACTACACCCTCTACGAGGACGACGGCACCACCCGGGCCTACCAGCAGGGCGCCAGCGCCACCCAGCACGTCACGGTCCACGCGCTGGGCCAGGGCCACGGGGTGACCGAGGTGACCGTCGGTCCGAGCGTGGGCAGCTACACCGGCAAGCCCGCGGCCCGCTCGTACGACTTCACCGTGCACGTGGGCGCCGAGCCCGCAGTGGTGCTGCTGGACGGCCGTCCGCTGGCCCGCTCCGGCGCGGCCGACGGCAGTGGCTGGAGCTACGACGCGAAGGCGGGCGTGGTGCACGTGACCACGCCGAAGGAGTCCACCAGCGGCTCGTTCTCGCTGCTGCTGGCGGGCGCCGGAGGCATGGCCGGCTGACCCCGGGAACGCTGCTCGTGTGCCGCCGGGTACCACCACCACACGTGGTGCCCGGCGGCACCCTGGTATCGATGGGATGATCGGGTAGAGGAACGTCCCAGACCTGGCAGCCACACCCGGCGCGCCCGCGCCGCCGAGCCGGCAGGAGGACCATGGCCGAGCGCCAGCCACGCTCCTTCGACCGGCCCCACCACGCCGGACCCGACCCCCTGCTCGCCTTCCTGGACGACGACCAGGCGCGGCGGCTGCTGGCCGAACTGGCCTGCGGGTGCGACGGCCACCGCCAGGAGTTCGACCTCCTGCTCACCGACTACCACCTCGCCCGCCAGATCCTGGACGGGGCCATGGTGGGCATCGCCGTCTTCGACACCCAGCTGCGCTACCGCTACGTCAACCGGACCCTGGCCGCGATCAACGGGGTCCGCCCCGAGGAGCACACCGGGCGCCGGATCGCCGAGGTGATCCCGGGGATCAACGTCGAGGCCGCCGAGAGCGCGCTCTCGGCGGTCCTGGCCGACGGCGAACCGCGCACCCACATCGTGGAGGGCACCACCCCCGCGGGTCCGCCCACCGAGCAACGCTGGTGGCACAACGCTTACCACCGCCTGGACAGCGAGGCCGGAGTGCCGCTGGGCGCGGTGGCGATGGTGCTGGAGATCACCGAGGACCGCCGGATCCGCCAGGCGCTGGACCGGGCCCGCACCCGGCTGGCGCTGCTGGACGAGGCCGCCACCCGGATCGGCACCACCCTCGACGTCGAACAGGCCTCCAAGGAGCTCACCCGGCTGCTGGTACCGCAGCTGGCGGACGTCGCGCTGGTCGACGTCCTGGAGCCCGGCCGCCACCTCGCCGATCACCCGGCCCCCGGCGCGCTGACCATGCGGCGGCTCGCGCTGAGCAGCACGCCCGCGCTGGTCGGCACCGGCGCCTCGGTCGGCGGTGCGGGCGCGCTGATCGAGCCCCAGGCAGGCTCGGCGGCCGCCCGCTGCGTGCTCGAACGGACCCCGGTCGTGCTCAACTTCCCGTCCGACGAAGAGATCCGCACCTCCGCCACCAACGCCGAACGAGTCGCCCTCTACCGGCGCCTGGGCCTGCACTCGGCGGTCTACGTGCCGCTCACGGCGAGCGGCACGGTGATCGGCCTGGTGCTGCTGGCCCGCGCCGGCAGCTCGCCCGGCTTCAGCCCGGACGAGGTCGCGCTGATGGTCGAACTGGCCAGCAGGGCCGGTTCCAGCATCAGCAACGCCCAGCGCTACTCGCACGAGCACGCCTCCACGCTGGCCCTGCAACGCGCGCTGCTGGCCGAGCCGATGCGCCCGCACGCCGACGTGCAGAGCTGCGGCCGCTACCTGCCGGCCGGCGCCAGCGCCGAGGTGGGCGGCGACTGGTACGACACGGTGGCGCTGCCGGGCGGGCGGACCCTGCTGGTGGTCGGCGACGTGATGGGCCACGGCCTGGACGCCGCCGCGACCATGAGCGAGTACCGCACCCTGGTGCGCGCGCTGGCACTGCAGCGCCGCTCACCGGCCGGGATCCTGCGGGAGGCCGAACGCATCGTCGGGGCGCAGGGACAGGAGCGGGTGGCGACCTGCGTGCTGGCGCTGCTCGACCCGGCCGCGCGGTCCTGCACCTACGCCAGCGCCGGCCACCTGCCGCCGCTGCTGCTGGCTCCGGGCAGCCCGCCCCGGCTGCTGCGGCTGCCGGTCGCCCCGCCGCTGGGCGCGGGCGTGGGCGGCCACCAGCAGCTCATCCTGCCGTTCGCGCCAGGTGCCACGCTGCTGCTGTACACCGACGGCCTGGTGGAACGGCGCGAGCGCGACATCGAGCAGTCCCTCGACGCGCTGGCCGCGCTCGCCTTCGACCCGACCGCGCCGCTGGAGCACCTGATCGACACCGCGCTGACCGGGCTGGGCGCCGGGCACGGCGAGGACGACGTGGCGGTGCTTGCCGCCCGGGTGGCGGGCGGCCGGCCGACGGGCGGGTGACTGGCGGGCAGGCGACTGGCGGGCGGCCGGCCCGATTCGAGCCGCTGACCGGGTTCAGGCCTCGCCCGGGTGCCAGTTCGGCCACTCCCACGGGTGGTCCTGCCACTCCACCTGCTCGGAATCCTCCAGATCCACGCCCGGGAAGAGCCGGGCCGCCTCCGCTCGGAACTCCTGCCGGTCGACCGGTTCCCAGCCGTGGCCCTTGAACCGGACCAGGCGGTAGCGGCTGTCGCTGCCGAGCGCGGCGACCTCCACCAGCGGGTCGTTGCTTCCGTGTGTGTTCATATGACCAGCGTGCGACAGCGGTCGCGGTTCGTCCTGGTGGGGGCGTCCTGGTGGCGGCCCCGCCGCCACCAGGACGGGTGATCACGAGCTGCAGTCGCTCTTGTAGAGGAACCGGGCCACGGCGGGGTCGCCCACGTTGTCCCGGGTGATGCTGGCCAGGTCGGTCTGGATCGAGGGGTTCACCGGCTTCTTGGTGAGCGCGTCGACCAGCTGGTCGACCGCCTGCTGGCCGATCCCGTAGGGGTCCTGCGAGATCAGGGCGTCCACCGCGCCGCTCTTGAGCGCCGCCACCTGCTGCGGGCCGGCGTCGAAGGAGACCACCTTGACACCGCCCTGCTTGCCCGCGTTCTTCAGGCCGGTCCCGACCCCCTCACCGGTCTGCGAGTTGGCGGTGAAGATGCCCACCAGGTTCGGGTGGGCGGAGAGTTCGTCGCCCACCGCCGAGGCGGCGCCCTGCGCGGTGTCGCCCACCTGCCGGACGTCGTCGATCTTCAACCCGGGGTACTTGGAGCTGAGTTCCTGCTTGAAGCCCTGAATCCGGGCGTTGGTGGTGGTCGTGGTCAGGTCGGGGGTGAGCACCACCACCTCACCGGTGCCGTTGACCAGTTGGGCCATGGTGTCGGCGGCCTTCTGACCGCCCTGGAGGTTGTTGGAGGAGATCCGGGTGACACCGATCGAGCCGTCGGTCAGGGTGGTGTCGACGATCGCCACCTTGGCCCCGTTGTTCTGCAGGGTCCGGATCGGGCCCTGCAGCGAGTTCGGGTCCACCGGCGAGATCAGCACCCCGGCCGGGCGGTTGGCGGTCACACTGGTCACCGTGCTGACCTGCTCCGGCACGCTCCACTGGGCCGAACCGGTCGCGGTGAACTTCTCGCCGAGCTTGCCCGCCTCCGCCTGGGCACCGCATTTCATGGTGATGTAGAACGGGTCGCCGGTGTTGCCCGCCACGAAGGTGATGTTCTTCGCCCCCGCGCTCCCGCCGGAGCCGCCCGAGCTGCCACAGCCCGCCGCCAGTGCCAGCAGGGTGACCGCGCCTACCGCCAGAATCCTTCTCTGCACCGTGAGTTCCACCTCTCTGGGATCATCGGTTGCTGCGTCTGCGCCGGCGCAACTGGTCGAAGTAGACGGCCAGGATCAGCACCGCACCGACCGCCACGGTCTGCCAGAAGGACTGCACCTGGAGAATGGTGAAGCCGCTCTGCAGCACCGCGGGGATGAAGACGCCGATGACGGTGCCGATCACCGTGCCGACACCGCCGAACAGGCTGGTACCGCCGAGCACCACGGCGGCGATGGCGTTCAGGTTGTCCTGGGCGCCGCTGGTCAGCGTGGTGCTGCTGTAGTGCGCGAGGTTGAGCACCCCGGCCAGCCCGGAGAGCAGGCCGGACAGCGCGTAGACCTTGATCAGGTGCCGGTCCACCCGGATGCCGACCCGGGCGGCCGCCTCCTCGTTGGAGCCCACCGCGCGGGTGTAGCGGCCGAACCGGGTGATGTTCAGCGCCAGCGTGGCCAGCGCGACCACCAGCACCGCCACCACGATCAGCCAGGGGATGCCGAACACGCTGCCGCTGCCCACCGAATTGGCCAGCGAGGCGGGCACGTTGCCGACGTCCACGCCGTGCGTGAGGATCTGCGCCAGCCCCAGTGCGATGCCCAGGGTGCCCAGCGTGACGATCAGCGGCGGGACCTTCGCCTTGGCCACCCAGAAGCCGTTGAAGACCCCCCAGACCAGCCCGGCGAGCATCCCGGCGGCCACACCGGCCAGCACAACTCCGATACCCGGATCCGGACTTGAATCCAGCCCGTTCATCGTCCGGACCGCGACCACACCGGAGAAGATGAGCACCGAGCCGACCGACAGGTCGATCCCGGAGGTGACGATCACAAAGGTCTGGCCGACCGCGAGCACCACCAGGATGGCCGACTCGACGGCGATCGACTTGAACTCGAAGGTGGTGGCGAAGGCGTTCGGGCGCAGCGCCGAGAACACCGCCACCAGGACGAGCAGCACCAGAAAGGTCCACAGGGTGTTCTGGCCGCGCGCCCGCTGCCAGAGCAGCGCTCGGACAGACCCCGGGCCCCGGTCCACCGGCGCCGGGCCTTTGCTCATGTCTCCTCCTCCGCCTCGGTCGCCAGCGCCCCGGTCATCGCGGCCACCAGCTCCTCCAGCGTGGTGTCCGCCGCCCGGAAGCGCGCCACCCGCCGCCCCAGCCGCAGCACTTCGACCCGGTCGGCGACCGAGAGCACCTCGGGCATGTTGTGGCTGATCAGCACCGTGGACACACCCCGGTCGCGGACCCGCCGGATCAGGTCGAGCACCCGGCCGCGCTGGAGCACGCCGAGGGCGGCGGTCGGCTCGTCCATGAAGACCACCCGGGAGGCCCAGGCCACCGAGCGGGCGATCGCCACACTCTGCCGCTGGCCGCCCGAGAGGGTGGCCACCGGCGCGTCGATGTCCTTGAGCTCGACGCCGAGTTCGGCGAAGGCGGCCACCGAGTGCTCGCGCATCCCGCGCTTGTCCAGCACCCCGAACGCACCGAGCAACCCGGGGCGCAGACGCTCGCGGCCGAGGAAGAGGTTGGCGGCGGCGTCCAGGTCGGCGGCCAGCGCCAGATCCTGGTAGACCGTCTCGATGCCCAGGCGCTGGGCATCGCGCGGACCGGCGAAGGAGACCGGGCGGCCGTCCAGCAGGATCTCGCCCTCGTCCGGACCCACCGCGCCCACCAGGGTCTTGACCAGGGTGGACTTGCCCGCGCCGTTGTCTCCGATGAGCGCGACCACCTCGCCCGGGTACACGGTGAAACCGGCTCCGCGCAGTGCTTCCACCTGGCCGTAGGTCTTCCACAGGCCCCGTGCGTCGAGTAGCGGTTCGGCCATCTCTACCTCCGCCCTGACAACGTTGTCGCCTCTGGCATGAACTCATGGCGGTCGATCACCGTCAAGACCGCGAACCGAAGAAACGGGCGTCAATATCGCTTCGTAACATGCGAGTTCAGCAACTGACAGTCCGTCCGGGTGCCGCCTATACTGCGCTGGCAACGTTGTCAGAGCCGTCATGCCCACCGCACCCGGAAGGCGGCAGCCCGATGCCCGCACCTCAGGCGCGCCCCGCCGCGGAGCCGACCGGGCGGTCCACCATGAAGGACGTCGCCGCTGTGGCGGGGGTGGGCATCAAAACCGTCTCCCGGGTGGTGAACGAGGAGTCCGGAGTGACCGCGGCCACCGCCTCCCGGGTCCGCGAGGCCATCGAGGCGCTCGGCTACCGGCGCAACGACGGCGCCCGGCTGCTGCGCCAGGGGCTGCGCACCGGCAGCGTCGGCCTGATCCTGGAGGACCTCGCCGACCCGTTCTACCCGCCGCTGTGCCGGGCGGTGGAGGAAGTCGCCCGCCGGCACGGCTCGTTGCTCTTCTCCGGTTCCTCCGTCCAGCAGCCGCAGCGCGAACGCGACCTCGCGCTGGCCTTCTGCGCCCGACGGGTGGACGGGCTGATCCTGGTGCCGACCGGCACCGACCAGGGCTACCTGCTGCCCGAACAGGCGGCCGGCACCCCGATCGTCTGCGTCGACCGCCCGGCCTGCGGCCTGGTGGCCGACACGGTCCTGAGCGACAACGCCCGCGGCGCCCGCGAGGGCGTCGAGCACCTACTGCGCCAGGGCCACCGCCGGATCGGCTTCCTGGGTGACGCGCCCGAGATCCACACCGCCGCCGAACGGCTGCGCGGCTACCGCGCGGCGCTGACCGCGGCCGCGCTGCCGGCCCGCGAGAGCTGGGTGTCGATGAGCGCGCCCGAGCCGGCCCGGCTCCGGCTGGCGCTCCAGCGGATGCTCGCGGGCCGCTGGCCGGTCAGCGCCCTGCTGTGCGGCAACAACCGGATCACCGTCGCCGTGCTGCGCGAACTGGCCGCGCTGCCGCACCGGCCCGCCCTGGTCGGCTTCGACGACTTCGAGCTCGCCGACCTGCTCGCCGTGCCGGTCACCGTGGTGGCCCAGGACCCGGCCCGACTCGGCCGCACCGCGGCCGAGTTGCTCTTCGCCCGGCTGGCCGGCGAGCACGGCCCGGCGCAGCGGATCGAACTGCCGACCCGGCTGATCCCGCGCGGCTCCGGCGAGCTGCCGGCCCGCTAGGCACCTTCGGACCCGCTCGGTCAGTTCTCCCCGCCCCGCGCCTCGTCCGCCGCCCGCTCGGCGGCCCGCACCTCGGCCGCCACCTCCTCGGCCGGCCGGCGCACCAGCTGCCCGCCGTGCCGCTCGGCCAGCTCGTCGGCGGGCCGGTGGTCGTGCTCGTGCAGCTCCACGATCAGCATCGCGTGTCCCTCGGCCAGATCGCGGCTGTAGACCAGCAGGCCCTCGGCGCCGTCCTGGAACTGCTTCAGCTCGGCGGCCCCGCCCAGCACGGTGCCGGCCGTCCAGCCGAGCAGCACCCCGACCGGCCCGCCCAGCAGGCCGAGCAGTCCGCCGACGATCCCGGTGGCGACCGTCGGCGTCCCGGCCCCGCGCACCCAGCTCTCCGGCGTGTCGAGCAGTCCCTCGGCCGATCGCCGCAGCACGGCGGCCTGCCGTGCCCCGGGCAGTTCCTTCGCCTCGGCGAAGGCGGCCAACGCGGCGGCCGGGTCGGCGAAGGTGACGAAGAGCATGGTGTGGGCGTCGTCCGACATGGGTCTTCCTCTCCGGAGCTGTACGGTGCACGCTAAGCGCCACGCCCGAACGGGAGGCGGTGCGACACGCGCGACTCAAGGGGCCGCCGTGGTAGTGCCGACGGGTGCGCACGCGGACAATCAGCGCATGTCGCTCCGTGCCGCGCTCAGCGTCCCCGCCCGCTACGGCTGCCTCGTCGCGGGCATGCTCCCGGTGCTCGCCTTCCCCTCCCTCGATCTGGAGCCGCTGGCCTGGGTCGCCCTGGTACCCGGCCTGCTCCTGCTGCGCGCCGCGCCGAGCGCCCGGGAGGCGGCGGTGCGCGGCTGGTGGTTCGGCACCGGCTTCGTGCTGGCCGCGATGTACTGGCTGCTGCCCAGCGTCGGCCCGGCGCTGCCGCTGATCGCGGTGGTCTTCGGCGTCCTGCAGAGCGGCTTCGGCGTGGCCGCCCGGGCGCTGCTGCGACCGGCGCTGACGGCGCGTCGAGCGCTGGCCGCGCTGGTTCTGCTACCCGCCGTCTGGGTGGTTGCGGAGTTCGCCCGCTCCTGGCAGGCGCTCGGCGGCCCCTGGGCGCTGCTCGGCGCCACCCAGTGGCAGCACCCCACCGTGCTGGCCCTGGCCTCGATCGGCGGCGTCTGGCTGGTCAGCGCCGCGGTGGTGGCGGTCAACACCGCCGTGCTGCTGGTGCTGGTGGCCGAGCGCACGGCGCTGCGCGCGCTGGGCGCCGGCGCGGCGGTGGCCCTGCTGCTGGCCGGCCCCGCCGCCTTCGCGCTCACCCCGGCCCCGGTGGCGGTGCGCACCGCCACCCTGGCGCTGGTCCAGCCGGGCCTGACCCCCGACGGCGCCTCCCGGCTGGCCGCCTCGGCCGCCCTCACCAGCGCCCTCGGCGACCATCCCGACCTGGTGGTCTGGGGCGAGAGCAGCGTCACCACCGACCTGTCCCGGGACGCCGTCGCGCTCTCCCGGCTGCGCTCGCTGGCGGCGGCCGGCGACACCGAGCTGCTGGTCAACGAGGACGCCCGGAAGGCCGACGGGCACATCTCCAAGGACGCCGTGCTGCTGGACTCGGCCGGCATCCAGGCCCGGTACGCCAAGATGCGGCTGGTCCCGTTCGGCGAGTACATCCCGTTCCGCGCAGCCCTCGGCTGGCTGACCGGGATCAGCAAGGCGGCCGCCGAGAACCGCACCCCCGGCCACAGCTTCCACCTCTTCGAACCCGTCGACCGCACCGGGCGCCCGTTGCCCACCGGGGTGCTGATCTGCTTCGAGTCGGCCTTCCCCGACCTGTCCAGGACCGCCACCCTGCAGGGCGCGCAGCTGCTGGTCTACCAGTCGGCGACCTCCACCTTCCAGCACACCTGGGCCCCTGAGCAGCACGCCTCGCTGGCCGCGCTGCGCGCCGCCGAGACCGGCCGCCCAGTGGTGCAGGCCGCGCTCACCGGCGTGTCGGTGGCCTTCGACCCGCAGGGCCGCGAGCTGGCCAGGTACGGCACGGGGCAGCGCGGCGTACTCACCGTCCAGCTCGGCCTGCCCGACCCACGGGTGCGGACCTGGTACGACCGGATCGGCGACGTGGTGCCCTGGTCGGCGGTGGCGCTCAGCCTCGGCGCGGCCGGTTACGCCCTGCGCCCGGGCCGTCGGCGCCGCGCCACCACCTCACCGGCGGCCGAAGGCGCCGAGCAGCCCGCCACCGCGGGCCATTCATAAATGACCGTGCATAAACGACGTTTATGCACGGTCATTTATGAACCCTCACTCCCGCCGTGCCCGGCTCGGCTGCACCCTCGGCGGCTCGCCCGGCGCCTTCGGGTGATCGGGCGGGTAGGGCAGCTCCCCCAGCCCCTCGTCCCGTTCCTGACGCTCCGCCAGCGCCAGCACCGCCTCCAGCCCGAAGGCGTGCTCGTGCAGTTCGGCGTACGGGTCGCCCAGCTCGGCCAGCCGCGCGGGCACCGTGCGCAGGGTGAAGTCGCCGGGCGCCGCCGCGTCCAGCTCCTCCCAGTGCAGCGGGGTCGAGACGGTCGCCTCGGGCCTGGGGCGCAACGAGTAGGGCGAGGCGATGGTGCGGTCGCGGGCCATCTGGTTGTAGTCGACGAAGACCCGCTCGCCCCGCTCCTCCTTCCACCAGTGCGTGGTGACCTGGTCCGGCATCCGCCGCTCCAGCGCCCGGCCGAGCGCGATGGCGCAGCGCCGCACCTCGGTGAAGGTCCACTCGGGGCGGATCGGCACGTACACGTGCAGGCCGCGCCCGCCGGAGGTCTTGGGCCACCCGGTCAGCCCGCACTCCGCCAGCACCTCGCGCAGCTGGTGCGCGGCGCGCACCGCGTCCGTGAAGTCGGTGCCGGGCTGCGGGTCGAGGTCCAGGCGCAGCTCGTCGGGCCGTTCGGTGTCCGGGCGGCGCACCGGCCAGGGGTGGAAGGTCAGGCAGCCGAGGTTGGCCGCCCAGAGCACGGCGGCCGGCTCGCCCGGGCAGATCTCGTCGGCGAACCGCCCACTGGGGAAGGCGATCCGCGCCGTGGGGAGCCAGTCGGGCGTGTTCTTCGGGGCCCGCTTCTGGTAGAAGAACTCGCCCTCCACCCCGTCCGGGAACCGCTGCAGCGTGGTCGGCCGGTCCCGCAACCCGCGCAGCACCGCCTCGGCGACCGCCTGGTAGTACTGCGCGACGTCCAGCTTGGTGTACCCGGGGCCCGGGTAGTAGACCTTGCCGGGGTTGGACAGTTTGACGCTCCGCCCCCCGACCTCCAGCTGCACCGATTCGCCCATGTCCACCACGCTAGGCCCCTGCGCTGCGGGGCGCGCGGGGGTGACGCACGATCAGTGCATGGACCTTCCCGTGATGCCGCCCGTCCAGCCGATGCTGGCCAAGGCGGTCGACGAGATCCCCCCTGGGATGCACTACGAGGCCAAGTGGGACGGCTTCCGGGCGATCGTCTTCCGGGACGGCGCCGAGGTGGAGGTGGCCAGCCGCACCGGCAAGTCGCTGGCCCGGTACTTCCCCGAGCTGCTGGAGGCCTGCCGCGCCGAGCTGCCGGGCCGCTGCGTGGTCGACGGCGAGATCGTGCTGGCCCACGACGGCCGGCTGCACTTCGAGGAGCTGCAGGAGCGGATCCACCCGGCGGCCTCCCGGGTGCGCAAGCTGGCCGCCGAGCACCCGGTCAGCTTCATCGCCTTCGACCTGCTGGCGCTGGACGACCAGGCGCTGACCGAGCAGCCGCTGTCCGTCCGCCGCCCCGCGCTGGTGCGCGCCCTCGCCGACGCCGGCCCCTGGCTGCACGTCGCACCGGCCACCCGGGACCGGGAGCTGGCCGGCGACTGGTTCACCCGCTTCGAGGGCGCGGGGCTGGACGGCATCGTGGCCAAGCCGCTGGACCAGCCGTACCGCCCGGGGGTCCGCTCGATGTTCAAGATCAAGCACGGCCGCACCGCCGACTGCGTGGTGGCCGGCTACCGCGAGCACAAGGACGGCCAGGGCGTCGGTTCGCTGCTGCTGGGCCTGTACGACGCGGCGGGCACGCTCCAGCACGTCGGCGTCTGCGCCTCCTTCACCGCCGCCCGCCGCCGCGAGCTGGCCGCCGAACTGGCTCCGCTGCGGCTGACCGACCCCGCCGAACACCCCTGGGCCGCCTGGACCGAGGCGAGCGCGCACGAGGCGGGCCGGATGCCCGGCGCCCCCAGCCGGTGGAGCGGCGGCAAGGCCGCCAAGGAGACCGCGTGGGTCGCGCTCCGCCCTGAGCGCGTCTGCGAGGTCGCGTACGATCACATGGAAGGGACCCGGTTCCGGCACACCACCCGCTTTCAGCGCTGGCGCCCCGACCGGACCCCGCGAAGCTGCGACTACGGCCAGCTGGAGGAGCCGGTCGGCTACCACCTGGCGCAGCTGCTGGACGACGGCAGGTCGCCGGACCGGTGACGCGCGAGGACGTGGCCACCGGCGCGGCACCCGAAGGGACAGCAGGTGAGGATCATGGTCCTGTCACGGCACGAGGCTCGGGAGAGCCGACGGATCGAGGCCAGGCTGACGGCCGAGGATCCACAGCTGGCCCGCCGCTTCGAACAGTGGCGCCGCAGCCGCGAGCGAGTCGCCGAAGCCGCCATGCTGGCCACCGGGCGTGGCGTGGAGAACCCGCTGGACGACTCCGCCACCCGCCTGCGGCGCCTGTGGCACGAGCTGCTGCGCGGCCGGATCCCGCTGCCCTAGGACCCCGTATGGAACCAGGACCCCCGCACGGAGGAGCCAGGCCCTCGCACGGACCCGCCCCCGGCGCCCACGGTTCTCCCCCGGGCTGGACCGGATCCCCCGATCGGGCGCACCCGCGCGGCCGCGCCACCCGGCGGACCGTTCGTTTTGGCACCATCGACTCAGGGGACACGCGAGGCCGAGAAGGTGAGAGCGGATGTCCAGCGACGCGATCGTGCTGCTGAAGCAGGAACACAAGGAGCTGCAGCGGCTCTTCAAGGAGTACCGCGCACTCGGCGCCGACCGGACCGAGGCCCGCGGTGATCTCGCGCTGCACATCGTGCACGACCTCACCGTGCACTCCTACCTGGTCGACGAGGTGCTGTATCCGCAGGTCAGCGCGGTGCTGCGGGATCCGGCCCACGAGGCGCTGCGCGGCTACCGGGACCACCGGGTGATCGACCGGCTGTGCGAGGAGGTCGCGGCGCGCTCCCCAACCGAGCCGGGCTTCACCGGCCAGGTGGACGCCCTGTTGTCGGCCGCCACCCAGCAGATGAGCCAGGAGGAGCGCGAGTGGTTCCCGCAGCTGCGGGCCGCGCTGCGCCGCACGGACCTGCAGCAGATCGGCACCCGGCTGCTGGCCGTACGCGAGACCGCGCCACGCCACCGGCCGGGACCGGTTTCCGGCACCCCCTCGGGGGCACCGGGCTAGACGGGGGCGTGAAGAGCACGGGGGCACCGAGCACCATCAGCCAGCACGACAGCCAGGAGGCACCCGCTATGCAACCGACCGCCACCCCGGACGGCGACCCTGGGGGCGTCGCCGCCCGCAGCCTGCTCGACGACCGGCTGCTGCACGAGCTGGAACAGCTCCACCGGACCAGGCACGAGACCTTCCTCTACGGATCCGACGACGCGCTGCGGCACCACGACGAACGCACCGCCGCGCTGGAGGCGGAGTATCTGCGGCGCTTCCCGAACCGCCTGGTCACCGCGGGGCGCACCCGCTCCGGTGCCCGGGCCAGGGAGACGGCCGCACACATCGAGGCCACCCCGCAGTGACCCGACCCAGCGCCACGGAGACCGCCGTGGCACCGCGCAGCGAGGAGGGCCCGATGAGCCAGGAGGGCGCCGACCGGCGCCGGCGCGAGGTGCTGCGCCTGTACGCCGAGGCGCTGGCCTCGGTGGGGCGCCGGGTGCAGGGCGTGGCCGCCAACCAGTGGCGGACGCCGAGCCCCTGCTCGGCGCAGTCGGTCCGCGAACTGGTCAACCATCTGACGGTCGAGCAGCTCTGGGTGCCCGAGCTGCTGCGCGGCGCCACCCCCTGCCAGGTGGGCGGTCGGTTCGCGGGGGACGTGCTGGGCGCCGACCCGGCCGCGACCTGGTGCGCCGCGGCCGCCGCCGCCCAGGCGGCGTTCGGCGAACCGGGGGCGCTGGGGCTGGCGGTCCGGCTGTCCACCGGCGAGCGGCCGGCGCTGGAGTACTGCGCGCAGCTGACCGTCGACCTGACCGTGCACACCTGGGACCTGGCCAGAGCCACCGGTCAGGACCCGCACCTGGCACCCGAGCTGGTGGAGTTCGCGTTGCACGAGCTCGCGCCACGCCCGGGGCCACCGGTCGCGGTCGGGTGCTTCGCGCCCGCGGTGCCGGCCGCCTCGCAGGCCGATCCGCAGAGCAGGATGCTCGGCCTGGTCGGCCGTCGGGCCGCACCGCAGCCACCGTTCGACCCCGAACTCACCGACTGAAAAGATCATCCGGCAAACCGGTCGAACTCGCCCGCCTCGCCCGCGCCTGAACGCGCGTCACGCCGGCCCGACGATCGGTCAGACGCAGATCCGCCCTGGTCATCGACCTGGGCGGATCGTCCGGTATCGTCCCGCTCTCAAGACGCAATGCCCCCGGCCGGCCGCCAGGGCGCGTCTCATAGGTCGCGCCCGGCGGGAACTATGAGACACGCCCCAGGTCCGCCGGGGCGGTGCGCTCTCACCACTGTGCGCCTACGTTCTCAGGGAGCAATCTCAGTGCACCACCCTCTGCGCCGGACTCTTCCGGCTCTGGCGGCGCTCGGCATAGCCGTGACCGCCCCCCTCCTCGTCGCCGGGCCCGCCCAGGCCCACGACGGCGCGCGCTGTGACGACGCAGGTCTCAGCTACTCGACCGACGGCACGAACTGGGTCACCAGCGGCGGCCTGTCGGGCACGACCGGCAGCGTGCAGGTCAAGGTCGACGGGGCCAGCAAGGGCTGCTCGTACCAGGTCTCGCTGGCCTCCTACAGCACCCAGGGGCCCACCTGGGCCAGCTCCGGCGCCCAGACCTTCCTCGGCTGGGCGACCACGACGCTGACCAGCACGACGCCGCAGGCCACGCTGGACATCAGCGCCCACCTGCCGCAGTGCTACGGCCAGATCGACCTGTACAGCGGTTCGGTCAAGCACGACGGGGTCAGCGCCCCGGCGCCGCACTACCCGACCGGCGTCTACAACGGCAACCTGATCAGCGCCTGGAACGGCGGCGCGGCGTGCCAGACCCCGACGCCCACCCCGACGCCCAGCGTCCCGGTGCCGACCCCGTCGGCCGGCGCGAGCGTCCCCGGCGTCCCGTCGCCCTCGGCGTCGGCCGCCACCTCGCCGAGCCCCTCGGCCGGCGTGCCGGCGCCCAGCGCCTCGGCCCCCACGGGCACGCCCAGCGCCTCGCACTCGGCCTCGCCGAGCGCGTCGACCTCGACGGGCCCGAGCACCAAGCCGAGCGCCTCGGCCACAGTGCGGCCCACCGGCTCCGCTTCGGCCTCCGCGGTCGCCGTGGCGAGCCCGTCCTCGCCCGCGCCCACCGCGTCGGCCGACGCCACCGGTGAGCCGGTCGGCACGCCGTCGGTGAAGCCGGTCTCGGCCACGCCCACCGGCCTGGCCTTCACCGGCACCAACGGCACCCAGCTGACCGCCTTCGCGGGCGGCGGCGCGGCGCTGCTGGTGATCGGTGCCGGCGCGGTGTACTTCACCCGCCGCCGCAGCGCCCAGCGCTGACCCACCCGCGCCCGTGTCACCGGCCCACCTCGGCCGGTGACACGGGCGTTTCACGGCCCGGCCCCTACTGGCGGACCCTCTAGCTGTCGGCGGCCCGGGCCGCGCCCCGTACCTCCAGGCCGGCCAGCAACTCCGCGGTGGCCGCGGCGATGTCCGCGACGGCCTGGTCGAAGACCACCCGGTTGTGCGCGGCCGGCGCCCGGAACCCGGAGACCTTGCGGACGTACTGCAGCGCCGCCGCGTGGATGTCGGCCTCGGTGACCTCGGGCGAGACGGGCGGACGGAGGGTCTTGATGCTTCGGCACATGCCTCCAGTCTGCTCCTCGCACCCCGGCCCCCGGCCCCCCGGAACCCCCCGCGCCCCCGCACCCGGCTGCCCCCACGGCCAGAAGTAGCGCCTCCCGCGGCACCGGGCGAGCATGAGGGCATGCTGCTGGCCGACCTCGCCCGGACCTCGCAGGAGGTCGCGGCCACCTCGGCCCGCTCCCGCAAGACCGCGCTGCTGGCCGAGCTGTTCCGGGCCAGCGAACCGGCCGAGGCACCCACCGTGATCACCTACCTGGCCGGACGCCTGCCGCAGGGCCGGCTCGGGGTGGGCTGGAAGCTCCTCGCCGAGCCCGTTCCCCCGGCCACGGAACCGGCCTTGACGGTTCCTCAGGTCGCTGCCGCGCTGGACCGGCTCGCCGCCGTGCACGGCACCGGTGCCCAGGCCGAGCGGCGCCGCCTGCTGGTCGGGCTGCTGGCCGCCGCCACCGTGCCCGAGCAGGAGTTCCTGATCCGGCTGATCGGCGGCGAGGTGCGCCAAGGCGCCCTGGACGCACTGGCGGTGGAGGCGCTCGCAGCGGCGGCCGGCGCGCCCGCCGAGCAGGTGCGCCGGGCGGTGATGCTCGGCGGCACGCTGGGCGCGGTGGCCGAACGGCTGCTGGCCGACGGCCCGGTGGCACTGGCGGACTTCCGGCTGACCGTCGGCCGCCCGGTGCTGCCGATGCTGGCGCAGAGCGCGAAGAGCGTCACCGAGGCACTGGAGCGGCTCGGCCCGTGCGCGGTGGAGGAGAAGCTGGACGGCATCCGGATCCAGGTGCACCGCGACGGGCAGGCAGTGCACGTCTACACCAGGACGCTGGAGGAGATCACCGACCGGCTCCCCGAGGTGGTGGCCGCGGCACTGGCGCTGCCCGTGGCGCGCGCGGTGCTGGACGGCGAGGTGATCGCGCTGGACGCCCGGGGCCGGCCGCGCCCGTTCCAGCAGATCGCGGGCCGGGTCGGCTCCCGGCTGGACGTCGCCGGCGCCACCGAGTCGGTACCGCTCTCGCCCGCCTTCTTCGACCTGCTGGCACTGGACGGCCGGGACCTGCTGGACCTGCCCGCCGAACGGCGGCACGCCGAGCTCGCCCGCCTGGTACCGGAGCCGCTGCGGGTGCGCCGCCTGGTGGCGGCGGACCCGACGGACCCGGCCACCAGGCAGGCGGCCGAGGCCTTCGCCACCGCCGCACTGGCCGGCGGGCAGGAGGGGGTGGTGGTCAAGGCACTGGACGCCCCGTACACGGCGGGCCGCCGCCAGGCGTCCTGGCTGAAGGTGAAGCCGGTGCACACGCTGGACCTGGTGGTGCTGGCCGCCGAATGGGGGCACGGACGCCGGGCCGGGCGGCTGTCCAATCTGCACCTGGGCGCGCGGCGGGCGGACGGCTCCTTCGCCATGCTCGGCAAGACCTTCAAAGGGCTGACCGACGCGCTGCTCGACTGGCAGACCGGGCAACTGGACCGGCTCGCGGTGGAGCGGCCGGCCTGGGGCGTGCGGGTGCGCCCCGAGCTGGTGGTGGAGATCGCCTTCGACGGCGTGCAGCGCTCGTCCCGCTACCCCGAGGGGGTCACACTGCGCTTCGCCCGGGTGCTGCGCTATCGGGAGGACAAGCCGGCGGCGCAGGCGGACACCGTCGAGGCGGTGCGGGCGCTGCTTCCGGAAGAACGTTGAGAAATCCTGGCCGGCGGGAAATATCTGACTAGTCAGTTACTGTTCGATCAGATGACAGCCCGTACCGCCAGCTCGAGGAGAGCCACCCATGTCCAAGATCACCGTCTTCGGCGCCAACGGCACCATCGGCAGCCGCATCGTCCGTGAGGCGCTGAACCGCGGCCACCAGGTCACCGCCGTGGTCCGCGACCCCGCCAAGATCACCGAGACGCACCCGGCACTGACCGTCACCAAGGGCGACGTGCTCGACCCGGCCTCGGTCAGCGCCGTCGCGGCCGGCCAGGACGTGCTGGTCAGCGCCGTGGGCGGCGGGGACGGCCCGGGCCACCTGGCCACCATCGAGCCCTCCTCGAAGTCCCTGGTGGCCGGCCTGCGGGCGCTGGGCGACGGCGCGCCGCGGCTGATCGCGGTCGGCGGCGCCGGCTCGCTGCGCACCCCCGACGGCAAGCAGGTCTGGGACAAGGAGGGCCTGCCCGGGTTCCTGCTGCAGATCATGCACGCACACGGCGACGCGCTGGACTTCTACCGCACCGTCAGCGACGTGGCCTGGACCAGCCTCAGCCCGGCCGCGCTGATCGAGCCCGGCGAGCGGACCGGTGCCTACCGCACCGGCCTGGAGGACCTGCTGCTCGGCGCGGACGGCACCAGCCGGATCTCCACCGAGGACTACGCCCTCGCGCTGGTCGACGAGATCGAGCAGCCGGCGCACCTGGGCGAGCGCTTCACCGTCGGCTACTGAGAGCGACCACCCAGGGCCGGTCCGGGGCCGCCGGTCGCTCGCTGGACCAGCGGCCCTGCTCCGGCGACGATGGGGCACCGGTCGGCGCGGCCCGTGGTGCCCTGTCGGTCGGATCCCGAAGACCGAACAGGACCACAGGAGTGCCACCCGTGCCGGATCCCGATCCGCAGCCCCGCACCGCCGCGCAGGTCGCCGCCGACCCGCGGATCCAGGCGATCGGCGTGCTCTTCAACACCTCCGCGCTGATGGAACGGCTGCTGGGCGGTGCGATCCAGCGGGCGGCGGGCATCAGCCACTCGATGTTCGAGGTGCTGCTGATCCTGGCCGCCCACTGCGAGGGCACCCCGATGAGCCGCCTCTCCGGTGGCCTGGTGCTCACCAGCGGCGGCGCCACCCGGCTGATCGACCGCATGGTGGAGGCCGGCCTGGTCACCAGGTCACCCTCCCCCGCCGACCGGCGGGTCCAGTTGGTGAGCATGACCGAACAGGGCGAGCGGACCCTGGTGGCCGCCGCCGCGGCCCACACGCGCGAGGCCGAGCGGCTGATGCACGGCGCGCTGTCGCCCGGCGAGGCGACCGGCCTGGTGGCGGCGCTGGACCGGCTGGGCACCCACGCCCGCGCCGAGCTGCCACCCCTGGGCTGACTCCCCGGCCGGACACAACCCGCCGGGCACGGGGCCGTCAGGACCCGGTGCGGTCAGGACCCGGTGCAGTCAGGACGAGGTGCCGTCAGGGCGAGGTGCTGTCAGGGCGAGGTGCTGTCAGGGCGAGGTGCTGTCAGGGTGGCCGTCCAGCCGCCCCGACCAGTGCGGCTCCACCGCCGCCCAGCCGCTGGCCCAGCGCCGCCCGCTGCGGCACTCGATCACCCGTCGGCGCACCGCGTAGCCGATCAGCACGGCCGCGCTGGCCAGCAGCCAGACGCCGGTGCCCGTCCCCACCGCCAGCAGGGACAGGCCCAGCCGGGAGGGCGGCGGGTCGGCGAGGGCGCCGTCGTCGGTCACCCAGAGCGGCACCCTGCCGCCCTCGACGGCCGACTGCGGCAGGTCGATCCGGCCGGTCACCAGATGGCCCGCCGGATAGGTCCAGGTCACGATCACCCCGTCGCCGCCCTTGAAGCGATGGCCGGGCGAGGTGGCGTCAGGCAGGGCCGCGCCGGTCAGCACCGCCTCGATCCGGTGCAGACGGGCGGTGCGGTCGGCGGCCCGGGCATCCGCGCCGAGCACGCCATGGGCGGCCGGCAGGGCACCGAGCAGCAGCGCGGCCAGCAGCCCGAGGACGAGCAGCAGCAGCGCCCGGCTGCGGGCGCGGTCCACCGGGCGACAGAGCGGGCCGAGGTCACCGCCCAGTGCGCACCGCAGGTGCTGCCAGGCCGCATTGGGTGTTCGACGCCCGGACAGGACCCGCCGGTTCGGCTGCTCGGGCCGTTCCGGCGGTGGGTGGGAACCAGGGTTGCGCCGCACGGTCATCCCTCCCCTCCCGTGCCGCACCGATAATCTGACGATAACTCAGCCATAGGCCCCAACGGCAAGGGTCAGGACGGGGCGGATCCGCGCCATCGCGGTGGGCGGATCACCCGTCGGTGCCGGCCGGACAGACACCGAAGGCGGCACCCTGAGGGTCGCCCAGCACGGCGATCCGGCGACCTCCCGCCAGGTCCATCGGCCCCATCAGCGCCCGGCTGCCGAGCCCCTCGGCCCGCCGCACCGTGGCGTCCACGTCCGCCACCGCGAAGTAGGGCAGCCAGTGCGAGGGGACCTCGGGCCCGAACTCCTCGCCCAGGGCCGTCATACCGCCGAAGTCCGCCCCGTCGATCCCCCACTGCGAGTAGCCCGTACCGGCGTTGAGGCTCCAGCCGAAGACCTCGCGGTAGAAGGCGGTGGCCGCCGGCACGTCGCGGGTGTGCAGCTCGACCCAGCCGAGCGAGACGGCCTCGTTGATCACCGCCGCCCCGTGGAAGGCCCGCGCCTGCCAGAGCGCGAAGACCGCGCCCGTGGGGTCGGCGGCCACCGCGAAGCGGCCCGCGTCGAGGACGTCCACCGGCTCCACCACCAGCCGACCGCCCGCCCGGCTCACCGCCGCCACGGCGGCGTCGGTGTCGGGCACCGCGAACGAGACGCCCCAGGCGGTGGGCTGTCCGGGGGCGTAGAGCGGACTGAGCGCGGCCACCGGCTCCTCGCCGCGCAGCAGCATGGTGTAGCCGCCGGCCTCCGGCCGAGGGTCGGTCTCGGCACGCCAGCCGAAGAGCCCGCGGTAGAACTCCTTGGCGGCCACCGGATCGGCCGTCCCCAGCTCCACCCAGCACGGCCCGCCGGTGACCACCTTGTCGTACTTCACCCTGGTTTCTCCCTCGGACAGGCTCTGGCCGGGACTCTAGCGGCCGCCGTCCGACCCGCCCGGGCAGCGCGCCACGGCCGGACGATGGATTTCACCCTCCCTCCGGGACGCCCTCGGTGGCGCGCGTGATCCGGCCGCCCAGCTCGCGCAGGTGGTCGATGAGTTCGGCCGGCTCCTCCACCTCGAAGTCGCAGCCGAGGGTGAGCAGCCGGAAGGCCAGCCACTCCAGGGTGTCCGCGCCGCTGTGCAGCCGGCAGCTCCGCTCGTCCAGCTCCTCCACCTCCACCGGCGCCCCGCCGAGCCGGCGGGCCGCCTCGGCCGCCGACAGCCGCAGCACCACCACCGCCCGGTAGGTCTGGGCCCGCACACGCAGCTTGGCCGCGACGTAGGCGGCCGCGTCCGGCGCGGGCAGCTCGCGCGGCGCGCACCGCACGCCGGTCGGCTCCGCCGCCGTGATCCGGTCCACCCGGAAGATCCGCCAGTCGTCCCGGTCGTTGTCGAAGGCGACCAGGTACCAGCGGTGCCCGGTGGCGACCAGCCGGTGCGGCTCCACCTGGCGCCGGCTCTCGGCGCCGTCCGCGGCCCGGTAGCCGAAGCGCAGCCGCTGCGGCCCCGCCACCGCGCCGGCCAGCACCGCGAGCAGCTCGGGATCGATCGCGGGGCCGCCGCCGGGCAGTGGGACGGTGGCCGCGTTGAGCGCGGTGACCCGGTGCCGCAGCCGGGTGGGGAGCACCTGGGCCAGCTTGGCCAGCGCCCGCACCGAGGCCTCCTCTATCCCGCTGACCGCGCTGCCGGCCGCCGTCCGCAGCCCGACCGCGATCGCCACCGCCTCCTCGTCGTCCAGCAGCAGCGGCGGCATCGCCTTGCCGGCGGCCAGCCGGTAGCCGCCGACCGCGCCGAGGCTGGCCTGGACGGGGTAGCCCAGCTCCCGCAGCCGCTCCACGTCGCGGCGGATGGTGCGCGAGCTGACCCCCAGCCGTTCGGCCAGTTCGCTGCCCGGCCACTCGCGCGGGGTCTGCAGCAGGGAGAGCAGCTTGAGCAGGCGGGCCGGTGTGTCGGTCATGACGCCAACGATGCCAGTCATCTGGGACAGGAACTGGCCTAGATGGGGTCTACTCTCCCTTTTCGTCGACCCCACGCACGACCACGCACGACCACGCACGCCAGGAAGGCATTCACCTGATGACCAGCGCACCCCCGACAGCAGCCGACCAGTTGTCGGCCGTCCACGATCGGCGGCGCTGGATCGCGCTGGCGATCGTGATGATGGCCTCGTTCATGGACCTGGTCGACGTGACCATCGTCAACGTCGCGATCCCGAGCATCCAGGACCACCTGGGCGCCTCGTTCAGCGCCATCCAGTGGGTGACCGCGGGGTACGCGCTGGCCTTCGCGATCGGCCTGATCACCGGCGGGCGGCTGGGCGACATCTACGGCCGCAAGCGGGTCTTCCTGATCGGCATCGGCGGCTTCACCGTCGCCTCCGCGCTCTGCGGCCTGGCCGTCGACCCCGGGATGCTGGTGGCCACCCGGATCCTGCAGGGCGCCACGGCCGCGCTGATGGTGCCCCAGGTGCTGTCGATCATCCACACCAGCTTCCCGGCCCACGAGCGCGGCAAGGTCTTCGGGATGTTCGGCGCGATGGTGGGCCTGGGCGCGGTCAGCGGCCCGCTGCTCGGCGCGCTGCTGACCGAGTGGAACCTGGGCGGCCTCGAATGGCGCCCGATCTTCCTGATCAACCTGCCGGTCGGCGTGGCGGGCCTGCTGCTGGGCCGGCGCTTCATCGACGAGTCGCGCGCGGCCAGGAGTCTGCGCCTGGACCTGGTGGGCATGGCGCTGGCCGCCCTGGGCCTGCTGATGCTGCTCTACCCGCTCACCCAGGGGCGGGACTCCGGCTGGCCGCTGTGGGGCTTCGTCTCGATGGGCCTGAGCCTGCCGACGCTGGCGCTGTTCGTCCGCTACGAGCGGTTCAAGGCCCGCAAGGACGGCTCACCGCTGGTCGAGCTGTCGCTCTTCAAGGTGCGCAGCTTCGCCGGCGGCATCGGGGTGCAGCTGGTCTTCGGGGTGACCTGCGGCATCTTCTTCCTGGTCTGGACGCTGTGGATGCAGATCGGCCTCGGCTGGAGCCCGCTGCGGGCCGGCACCACCGGCGTCCCGTTCTCGATCGCGGTCTCGGCGGCGGCCGGGATCTCGGTCCAGCAGCTGGTGCCGCGCTTCGGCCGCAAGGTGCTGCAGGCCGGCGCCCTGGTGATGGCCACCGGCGTACTGCTCTACCTCTGGGAGGCCCACCGCTACGGCACGGCCATCCACTCGTGGCAGATGGCGCTGCCGCTGGTGGTGATGGGCCTGGGCATGGGGCTGATCGTCGCGCCGCTGACCGACGCGGTGCTCGCCGAGGTGCCGCGCGAGCACGCCGGGTCCGCCTCCGGCCTGATCAACACCACCCAGCAACTGGGCAACGCGCTGGGTCTCGGCCTGGTCTCGGTGGCCTTCTTCGGTGTGGTGGACGGTGCGGCGCCCGGCCGGACGGTGGGCGCCGTTTTCACCCAGGCCTTCAGCCACTCGCTCTGGTGGCTGGTCGGCTGCCTGCTGATGGTCTTCCTGCTGATGTTCGCGCTGCCGAACCGGAGGCCGGCCACGGCCGAGCCGATCGAGGAGGGCAAGGCCGAGGCCGATCGCGAGCCGCTGCCGGTCGGCTGACCCCCCGCCCCCGGCAGCCGGCCACCGCCGCAGCCGGACCACGGACCGCGCCGGACCACAGACCGCGCCGGGCCGCTGACCAGCCGTCAGCAGCCCGGCGCGATGGCGCTCAGCCCACAGTGGTCTGCCCCGCGGCGTTCAGCCCAGCCGGGCCGGCGTGGGCCAGGACCAGCCGTGCACCGCGTGCTCCAGATCGGCCAGCAGGTCGCTCGCCGGCACCACGAGCACCTCGCAGCGCGCGTGCGCGTGGCAGTGCCGGGCCACCGAGCCGTGCCGCAGCCGGGCCACCCGGCCCGGGCGGCCCGCGCCCACCACCAGCAGGTCGTCCGGTCGGTCGGCGGCCGCCACCAGGGCCGCACCGGCCTCGGCCCGCACCACCCGTGGCCGCAGCAGCACCCCGGCGGGGTAGCCGCCGAAGGCCTGCTCGAAGATCACGTCCAGCCGGCGCCGCGCCGCGTGCTCCAGCTCGGACAGCGGGCGCAACGGGTCGTCCGTGGGCAGCCAGGCGGCCACCGGCACCAGTTCCGCATCCCGGTACCGGGCCTCCCGCACCGCGCGATGGACGGCCGCCAGCGAACTCACCGAACCGCTGACCCCGACGATGACCCGTCCCTGGTCAACCATGGCGACCGCATCCTCTCCGTGGGCCGGCCGTCCACGCCGACCGCATTCGACGCGCCCGGGACCCGGCTCCCCATCCATTGGAGACCAGAAGCCCTGCTCGGGGAGCCTGCCTTGACGCGCGCCCTACGCCGCGGGCCCGCTCCTTGACGGTTCCTGTACGTCCGGCGCAGTGGCCGCGCGGTGCAGGAGCAGCAGCGCGGCGTCGTCCTCGGCGTCCAGCCGCTCGCCGAGGGTGTCGCGCACGTGGTCGGCGAGCGCGGGCAGCTCCGCCGGGCCGCTCCCGAACACCTGGGCCAGCCGCGCCAGCCCGACCTCCAGGTCCTCGCCGGGCCGCTCGACCAGGCCGTCGGTGTAGAGCACCAGGGTGTCGCCGGGGGCGAGCTGGAAGTCGGTGTGCGGGTAGCCGGCCGGGGCCCAGTCGACGGGCAGGCCCAGTGGCAGCCCGGTGGCCACCTCGATCCGGGTCACCGTGCCGTCGGCGTGCCGCACCAGCGGCGGCAGGTGTCCCGCGTTGGCCGCCCGCACCCAGCCGGTGGCGAGCGCGACCTGCGCGTACAGGCAGGTGGCGAACCGGTCGGCGTGCAGCTCGGCGAGGAACGCCGAGGCCCGGGCCAGGACGGCGCCGCTGCTGTGCCCCTCGGCGGCGTAGGCGGTCATCGCGATCCGCAGCTGCCCCATGATCGCGGCGGCCTCGGTGTCGTGGCCCTGCACGTCACCGATCGCCACCCCGACCACGTCCTCGGCCAGCGCCACCGCGTCGTACCAGTCCCCGCCGATCCAGACGCCCTCGCGCGCGGTGCGGTAGCGCACCGTCAGAGCGCCGCCGACCAGCACCGGCAGCCGGCGCGGCAGCATCGCGTTCTGCAGGCCGGCGGCGATCTCCCGGGACTGGTCGACCAGCATGGCCCGCTGCAGCGACTGCGCGATCGCGCTGGCCAGCGTGGTGAGCAGGGTCCGGTCCTGGCTGCTGAAGCTGCGCTTGCCCTCGTAGACGAGCGCGAGCGCGCCGATCGGGCGGCCCTGGGCGGTCAACGGCAGGAAGGCCGCGGCGGTGGCCAGGCTGTCGGTCAGCTGGTCGGCCAGGTCCGGGTAGCGGCGCACGAAGGCGTCGCGCGAGGTGAAGAAGGCGGCCTCCCCGGTGCGCACCACGTCGTTGAGCGGGCGCGGCTCGGTCAGCCGGGCCCGGTGCAGCTCGCGCAGCCGCACGTTCACCCCGCCCACCGCGCCGACCAGCTTGATCCGGCCCTGGTCCACCACCCCGAGGGTGATCCCCTGGGCGCCGAGCCGGCGCATGCTCTGGTCCCCCGTCAGCACGGCCACCACGTCGTCCACGCTGAACGCCTCGCCGAGCGCCCGGGCCACCTCGCGCAGCGCGGCCTCCTGGCGCTGGCGGTCGTCCTCGGCCATCAGCCGCAGCGCCGAGTGGGCCAGCTCCTGGGTGGCGTCGCGGACCACCCCCACCACCCGCAGGCCCGGGTCACGGATCGCCTGGCCCTGGGTGTGGGCCCAGTGCACCGAACCGTCCCGATGGCGGATCCGGAAGTAGCTGCTGTACGAGTCGGTGCGCCCGGTGCGGATCTCCTGCACCAGGGTGACCAGCCGCAGCACCTCCTCCACCGGGATCCGCCGGGACAGGCCGGCCACCATGCCGCTGTACTCCTCGGGCCGCAGGTCGAAGACGGCCAGGCCCCCCTCGTCCAGGGTGAAGCGGCCGGTGGCGGGGTCCCACTCGAAACAGCCGAGCCCGGTGGCGGCGATCGCCTCCACCGGGTCGACGTGCGGGTGCGGTCGCTCGGTCATCGTCTGCCAGCCTTTCCCGGCAACTGAGGCACCGCCACCGGGAGGCCGCCGGGCGGCCGGTGCGGCAGGATCGAGGGGTGACGACGACACCTCAGGACGGCGGGCTGCGGCTCAGCAGCCGCCAGGGCCGCTGGGTGGTGCTGGCGGCCGCGCTCGGCTCGGGCATGGCGATGCTGGACGGCACCGTGGTGAACGTGGCGCTGCCGACCATCGGCCGCGATCTCGGGGCGAACCTGGCCGCGCTGCAGTGGACGGTCAACGCCTACCTGCTCACGCTGGCCGGCCTGATCCTGCTCGGCGGCGCGCTCGGCGACCGCTACGGGCGGCGGCGGGTCTTCGTGATCGGCGTGTGCTGGTTCGCCGCCGCCTCCGGGGTGTGCGCGGTGGCCCCCGACGTCGACGTGCTGATCGCCGCCCGGGCGCTGCAGGGGATCGGCGGCGCGCTGCTGACACCCGGTTCGCTCGCGCTGCTGCAGGCCACCTTCCACCCGGACGACCGCTCGGCGGCGGTCGGCGCCTGGTCGGGCCTGGGCGGGGTGGCCACGGCGGTGGGCCCCTTCCTGGGCGGCTGGCTGGTGAGCGGCCCGGGCTGGCGCTGGATCTTCGTGATCAACCTGCCGATCGCCGTCGTGGTGGCCGTGCTGACCCTGCGCCACGTACCGGAGAGCCGGGACGAGCGGGCGACGGGCCGCTTCGACGTCCCCGGCGCGGCGCTCGCGGCGCTCGCCCTGGGCGGGGTCACCTACGCGCTGACGGCGGCGGCGGGCGCGGTGACGCCCGCGGTCTGGGTCGCGGCCTGCGCCGGGGTGCTGCTGGGGGTCGCTTTCGTGGTCGTCGAGCGGCGCAGCCCGCGGCCGATGCTGCCGCTGGAGCTGTTCGACTCACGGCTGTTCAGCGTGATCAACGTGGTCACCCTCGCGGTCTACGGCGCGCTGAGCGGGGTGTTCTTCTTCCTGCAGGTCCAGTTGCAGACGGTGTCCGGTTTCGAGCCGCTGGTCTCCGGGGTGGCCTTCGCGCCCGTCACGCTGCTGATGCTGCTCTTCTCCGCCCGGGCGGGACGGCTGGCGGGCCGGATCGGCCCCCGGCTGCCGCTGACCCTGGGGCCGCTGATCAGCGCGGGCGGCGTGCTGCTGATGCTCCGGATCGGCCGGCACGCCTCCTACTGGACGGACGTGCTGCCGGCCGCCGTGGTCTTCGGGGTCGGGCTGACCCTGCTGGTGGCACCGCTGACCTCGACGGTGCTGGCGGCGGTGGAGGTGCGCCGGGCCGGTATCGCCAGCGGGGTGAACAATGCGGCCGCGCGCGCCGCGGGCCTGCTGGCGGTGGCGGCGCTGCCGCTGCTGACCGGCCTGAGCGGGGACCAGTACCGGGTGCCGGACGCGGTGGACTCGGCGTTTCGCACCGCCATGCTGATCTGCGCCGGCCTGCTCGCGGGCGCGGGCCTGGTGGCGCTGGCCACCGTGCCGGGGCGCGCCCCGGCCGCCCCGGCCGGCACCGCCGAGCCGGACAGCACCTGGTACTGCTCCACCACGGCCCCGCCGGTGGACCCGGGGCACCAATGCCCGGGGTCCACCACCTGACACCTGCCTAGAGGATGTCGCCGGGCGCGTACTTGGCGGCCGCCGGGTAGCCGGCGGCGACGGCCTCGATCCGGCGCACCATCTCGGCCACCTGGGCCCCGGCGGCACCGGTGAAGGAGAGCCGGTCGGCCAGCAGCGCGTCGAGCGCGGCCCGGTCCAGCGGGATCCGCTCGTCGGCGGCGAGCCGGTCGAGCAGCTCGTTCTCCCGCGCGCCGGCCCGCATCGCCAGGGCGGAGGCGACCGCGTGCTCCTTGATCACCTCGTGGCCGACCTCGCGGCCCACGCCCGCGCGCACCGCGCCCATCAGCACCTTGGTGGTGGCCAGGAACGGCAGGTAACGGTCCAGCTCGGCCTCGATCACGGCCGGGAAGGCGCCGAACTCGTCCAGCACCGTCAGGAACGTCTCCAGCAGGCCGTCGAAGGCGAAGAACGCGTCCGGCAGGGCCACCCGGCGCACCACCGAGCAGGAGACGTCGCCCTCGTTCCACTGGTCGCCGCCCAGCTCGGCGGTCATCGAGGCGTAGCCGCGCAGGATCACGGCCAGGCCGTTGACCCGCTCGCAGGAGCGGGTGTTCATCTTGTGCGGCATCGCCGAGGAGCCGACCTGGCCCTCCTTGAAGCCCTCGGTCACCAGCTCGTGCCCGGCCATCAGGCGGATCGTCTTGGCCAGGCTGGAGGGCCCGGCGGAGAGCTGGACCAGCGCGCTGAGCACCTCGAAGTCGAGCGAGCGCGGGTAGACCTGGCCGACGCTGGTCAGCACGTTGTCGAAGCCGAGGTGGCCGGCCACCCGCAGCTCCAGCTCGGCGAGCCTGGCTGTTCCCTGACTGCCCCCTCCCAGCAGGTCGAGCATGTCCTGCGCGGTGCCGACCGGGCCCTTGATCCCGCGCAGCGGGTAACGGGCGATCAGCTCCTCCAGGCGGACGAAGGCGACCAGCACCTCGTCGGCCACAGTGGCGAAGCGCTTGCCGAGCGTGGTGGCCTGGGCCGCCACGTTGTGCGAGCGGCCGGCCATCACCAGCTCGGCGTGCTGGGCGGCGAGGCGGCCCAGGCGGACCAGCACGGCGACCACGCGGTCGCGCACGTGCTCCAGCGACTGACGGATCTGCAGCTGCTCGACGTTCTCGGTCAGGTCCCGGGAGGTCATCCCCTTGTGGATCTGCTCGTGGCCCGCGAGCTCGCTGAACTCCTCGATCCGGGCCTTCACGTCATGCCGGGTGACCCGCTCGCGGGCGGCGATCGAGGCCAGGTCGACGTTGTCGACGACCCGCTCGTAGTCGGCGACGGCGGTCTCGGGCACATCGATGCCCAGATCCCGCTGGGCCTTGAGGACGGCGAGCCACAGGTGGCGTTCGAGAACCACCTTGTGCTCGGGGGACCACAGCTGGGCCAGGGTCGCCGAGGCGTACCGGGCGGCCAGGACATTGGGGATCTGGGGCTTGGCGCTCACGCTTCGCAAGCCTAACAGTGGAGGTCAGCGGGGCCGGACGACGGGGCGGCGGCAACGGGTGCGACCGCCCGGCGACCCCCGGGAGCCGTCGCCCCGCTCAGCTCGCCAGCAGCGGCAGCAGCTGCTCGCACATGCCCAGCAGCGCGGTCCGCTGGTCGGCGCTGAGCGAGTCCAGCGCCCGGTGCGCCCGGGTCATGTCGGCGCGGATCTTCAGCAGGGTCTCGCGACCCTCCTCGGTGATGGTCACGATCTTCACCCGGCGGTCGGTGGCGGCCGCCTCGCGGCGGGCCAGGCCCAGCGACTCCAGCCGGTCCACGATGCCGGTGACATTGGAGGCGTCGCAGCCCAGGCGGCCGGCCAGGGCGCGCATCGGCACCGGCTCCAGCACCACGCCCAGCGCCTTGGCCTGGGAGGAGCTGAGCCCGTGCCGGCCCGCCGCGCCGGCGAAGTCCTGGAAGTAGGCGGCGCTCACGGCTGCCACCGCCTCCATCAGGGCGGCGGTGGTGACAGATGGTGCGGCGGTCGTCATGGACACCATGAGATCACAGGAAGCATAAAAGTTTCATTCGCTTGAGCTTTGAGTCGCTCAAGCGACGGCCCCCGTGCCACTCAGGCCACCAGCTGCTCGAACAGCCGTGCCAGCTCCTGCTCCGCGTCGCCGGTCAGCCCGGTGTGCACCGGGCCGGGCTGGACGACGGCGCTGCGCGGCGCGGTGAGCCAGCGGAACCGCTGCCCAGGAGTGTCCCCGGCCGCCGGACCCGCCGCCGGACCACCGGCACAGACGCCCTCGATCCCGCGCAGCGCCCGCGCCACCCCGGCCAGGTCGACCGTCGGATCCAGCGCCAGCAGCTTCGCCTCGGGCAGCAGGGTACGGGCCAGCAGCCGCTCCTGCCCGCGGCAGTAGAGCAGCACCCCGAGGTTGACGCACTCGCCGCGCTCCACCCGGGGCACGGCGCGGATCACCGCGTACTCGTAGTCGTGGAAGTCGACGTCATGACGGTCCATCAGGCACTCACCTCGGACAGGACGGGCAGCCAGTCGCGCGGCCCGGCCAGCCGCGCCGACAGCTGGGCGACATAGGCGGCCCGGACGGCCTCGGGGTCCTCGAAGCCGGGCTCGTCGAGCAGGAACTCCGCCGGGATCGCCGCCACCGCCCGGGCCAGCAACTCGGGCGTGGCCGCGGCGGCGAGCGCACGGTCCGCCGCCGCCAGCTCGCCCGGGTCGGCGCAGAACCGCCGCAGCGCGTGATCGCCGGCGTCGTACGGGCGCCGGATCCAGCCGGCCGCGCCGGGCCAGTGGTGGTGGAAGATCAGGCTGGCGCCGTGGTCGATCAGCTGCAGCCGCCCCCCGGCCACCAGCAGGTTGGGGTTGCGCCAGGACCGGTCGACGTTGCCGATCAGTGCGTCGAACCAGAGCACCCGGGCGGCCTCGTCCGCGGCCACCTCGAAGCAGAGCGGGTCGAAGTTCAGCGCGCCGCTGAGGAAGGCCAGGCCCACGTTCACCCCGCCGCTGGCCCGCATCTGCTCCTGGATCTGCTGTTCCGGCTCGCTGCGGGCGAGCACCGGGTCGAGGTCGATCCGGACCAGCTCCGGCACCGGCAGACCGAGCCCGCGCGCCAGCTCACCGGCCAGCACCTCGGCCACCAGCGCCTTGCGCCCCTGCGCCGCACCGCTCCACTTCAGCGCGTACAGCCGGTGGTCGTCGGCCTCCACCAGGCCCGGCATCGAGCCGCCTTCTCGCAGTGGCGTCACATAGCGGACCGCCGTCACCTCACGAAGCACGCGCCAACCCTACCCATCCGCCCGGTTGCGGTGGCGCGCCCCCAGGGGCCGTGCGAGGGTGGCCAGGATGTGGCGCCCCGTCACCCGGGCCCACCGACCCCGTCACGGCGAAGGCCGCGGTGGGGGTGGACGACGAAGGTCCGGCGTAGGAATCCAACCTAGGAACCCAGCGAAGGAAATCAGATGGAACGTCCTCGGATCCTGGTGGTGGGCGGCGGCTTCGCCGGACTGGAGTGCGCCCGTCGACTGGAGCGCAAGCTCGCCGCGACGGAGGCCCGGATCACCCTCGTCGCACCGTTCAGCTACCAGCTCTACCTGCCCCTGCTGCCGCACGTGGCGGCCGGTGTGCTCACCCCGTCGTCGGTCGCGGTCTCGCTGCGCCGCTCGCTGCACCGCACCGACATCATCCCGGGCGGCGCCATCGGGGTGGACCCGCAGGCCAAGGTCTGCATCATCCGGAAGATCACCGACCAGGTGATCGCCGAGCCCTACGACTACCTGGTGCTGGCACCCGGCAGCGTCACCCGCACCTTCGACATCCCGGGCCTGACCGACCACGCGCGCGGGATGAAGACCCTTGCCGAGGCCGCCTACGTGCGCGACCACGTGATCTCCCAGCTCGACCTGGCCGCGGCCACCCTGGACCAGGAGGAGCGCGCCTCCCGGCTGCAGTTCGTGGTGGTCGGCGGCGGCTACGCCGGCACCGAGACGGCCGCCTGCCTGCAGCGGCTGACCACCGCCGCGCTCGACCGCTACCCGCGGCTGGACCCGCAGCTGATCAAGTGGCATCTGATCGACATCGCGCCCAAGCTGATGCCCGAGCTGGGCGAGCACCTGGGCACCCGGGCGATGAAGGTGCTGCGCGGGCGGGGCGTGGAGGTCTCGCTCGGCGTCTCGGTGGCCGAGGTCGGCGAGACCAGCGTGACCTTCACCGACGGGCGGGTGATCCCCTCGCGCACCCTGATCTGGACCGCCGGGGTGGCCGCCAGCCCGCTGATCGGCACGCTGGACGCGGAGACGGTGCGCGGCCGGATCGCGGTGACCGCGGAGCTGCGGGTGCCGCAGTTCGAGGGCGTGTTCGCCCTCGGTGACGCGGCGGCGGTGCCCGACCTGGCCAAGGGCGACGGCGCGGTCTGCCCGCCCACCGCCCAGCACTCGGCCCGCCAGGGCCGCAAGGCGGCCGACAACCTGGTCGCCGCGCTGCGCAACCAGCCCCTGGAGCCCTACTACCACAAGGACCTGGGCCTGGTGGTCGACCTGGGCGGCAAGGACGCGGTCTCCAAGCCGCTCGGCGTGGAGATGACCGGCGTGCCGGCCCAGCTGGTGGCCCGCGGCTACCACCTGATGGCGATGCGGACCAACGTGGCGAAGTTCCGGGTGGGCGCCAGCTGGCTGCTGAACGCCACCGCCGGGGACGACTTCGTGCGGCTGGGCTTCCTGTCCCGCCGGCCCGCCACGCTGCGCGACTTCGAGTACACCGACGCGTATCTGACCAAGGAGCAGGTCCGCGAGCACACCCAGGCGCTGCACGCCAAGCACTGACGCCCCGCGCCCGGGCACGCACCGCCGCCGGCCCCGCACCGGGCCGGCGGCGGTGTGCTGCGGGAGGGCTCAGGAGCCGGTCAGGTACATCCCCGAGGCGTCCTGGCCCGGCGTGTTGCGGCAGGCGGCGTTGCCGCCCTGCTGCGCCCGGAGCAGCGACAGGCAGCGGCCGAGCGCGAGCTGGGCGTAGTAGTTCGGGTGCATCGACTCCTGGGTGGTGCCCTGGGCCGCGCTGGTGAAGCCGGAGTCGACGAAGCGGGCCCACTCGCTGGTGGTCGCCGAGGGCGGGCTGTCCAAGGTGGCCTGCTGGGTGGCGGTGGAGCAGACCTCGCGGCCCTGGAGCAGGTCGCGCAGGTCCAGGAACTGCACGCCCTTGGCGGCGGCCACCGCCGCCAGCTGGTCGGAGACCTCGGGGACCATGGTGTCCCTGGCCCAGTCGGAGTCGGCGTTCCAGAACGGACAGCCGCCGGTCGAGGCGCGTGACCAGCCGCTCTCCGGGTAGCGGTTCTCGCTGCTGCGCGGGATCGGCGAGGGGTAGGACTGCAGCACGATCCGGTAGGAGCCGGCGGCGTAGCCGTCGCCCTTCATCACCGCGCGGATCTCGTCGATGGCCTTGCCGACGCCGGCCATCGCGGCGGGCATCTTCGCCTCGATCGCGGACTGCTGGTCGTCGGCGCAGGTCGAGTCCCAGATCAGGTAGTCCTCGGCGCAGGTGGTGATGACGTCCGAGAAGCCGAGGTCGTTGCCACCGATCGACAGGGTGATCAGCTTGACGTCGTTCCGGGCCGCCGCGGTGGCCAACTGGTCGGCCTGCGGGGCCTCGCCCTTGAGGCTCTGGCCGCCGTCCGCGGCCCGGAAGACGTTGGCGGTGGTGGCGCCCGAGCAGGCGAGGTTGATGCTCTGCTGGGCGATCCCGGTGGCGCTGTCGGCCTCGGCCACGTCCGAGCGGTCGCACCCGCTGGCGTAGGTCGTGCCGTAGACCGTGCTCGGGTCGGCGGCGCTGCCGTTCCAGGCGCGGTCGGTGCCGTCGTGGCCACCGGAGGTGGTGTCGCTGTTGCCCATCCAGCGGCCCGCCTCCCCGGAGATGTAGCTGTCGCCCAGCGTGACCACGGCGGTGGGGCCGGCGACGGCCTGCGCCGGGGCGGCCAGCGTGAGCAGGCCGGTGGCGGTGAGCGGGAGGGCGAGCAGGGCGGCCAGCGGCCGGGCGGCTCTGCGGGCGCGCGTGGTTCTGGTCCAGCTTTCGGGCACGGCGGAACTCCTGCGAACGGCGGCTGCCCGAGGTGGGGTCGGGCGCCGCTGCGGGTGAGGGTGGGCCGCCGGCCGGTGGCGTGAGGAATCTGGCATGCCCGCGCCGGTTACCGCTAGGTAGCTGCAGCAACTTTTTCGCCGTGTTACCCGCGAGTTCAGACTCCGCGCCCGGGCGCGCCCGGCGTTCAGATCTGCCGGGCACCCGCCTCCGTGCGGCCCAGGACGGCCGCGAGGTCGGCGGCCAGCCGGGGCGCCTCGGCCGGGTCCAGCTGGGCCACGGTGATCCGGATCCCGGGCGGCGACTGCAGCCGGAACGCCGCCCCCGGGGTGACCGCCCAGCCGCGCTGCAGCAGGCCGACCACGACCGCGGTCTCCTCCGGCACCGCCACCCAGACGTTCACCCCGCTGGTGCCGTGCGCGGCGATGCCGTGCCCGGCCAGCGCCGTGAGCAGGGCCTGCCGGCGCCGGCCGTACGCCTGCGCGACGCCGGTGGGGCCCGCGCCGTGGGTGCGCCACAGCTCGGCCACGGCACGCTGGAGCAGGTGGCTGACCCAGCCGGTGTCCAGCCGCTGGCGGCCCAGCAGCCGGCCGACGGTGTCCTGGTCGCCCATCAGGACGGCCAGCCGCAGGTCGGGGCCGAACGCCTTGGCCGCCGAGCGGACCACCGCCCAGCGCGAGCAGAGCGGCCGTCGGTCCGGCCCGCAGACCAGGGTGGCGAAGGGCAGGTCGGTGATGCCGTGCCCGTGGTCGTCCTCCAGCAGCAGCACCTCGGGATGCCCGGCCAGCACCGCGCGCAGCGCGGCGGCGCGGGCGGTGGTGACGGCGGCGCCGGTGGGGTTCTGCGCCCGGCTGGTGACGACCAGCGCGCGGGCGCCGGCCGCGAGCGCCGCGGCCACCGACTCGGGGCGCGGGCCCTGGTCGTCCAGCGCGACCGGCAGGGTGCGCAGGCCGTGGGCGGGCAGCAGGTCGAGCAGGCTGCCCCAGCCCGGGTCCTCCACCGCGACCGCGTCACCGGGGCGCAGGCAGGCGGCGAGCACCCGGTCGATCGCGTCCAGCGCACCCGCGGTGACCGCGAAGGCGGCCTGCGGCACCCCGTCGGCCAGGAAGCCCGCCGTGGCGAGCTCGACCAGTTCGGGTTCGGCGGCGGGGTGACCGTAGAGCACCGGGGCCCGGTCGGCCGCGGCGGCGGCCACCGCGAGCGCGGGGCCGAGGTCGGGCAGCAGGCGGGGGTCGGGGTTGCCGGCCGCCAGGTTCCGCACGCCGGCGGGGATGTCCACCCGGACCTGGTCGCGGTAGCTGGTGACCGGGCGGGGGCGGATCCGGCTGCCCCGACGACCGGCGGTCTCGATCACCCCGCGGTCGCGCAGCAGGCGGTAGGCCGCGGCCACCGTGTTGGAGTTGACGCCCAGCTCCTCGGCCAGCTCGCGCAACGGGGGCAGCGCCTGGCCCGGCTCCAGCTCCCCGGAGCCGACCGCGCGTTCGACGTCGGCCGCGATCTCCGTGGCGCGCCGTCCCTGAATCCGATAGTCTCCTAGCACAAAGATCATTATGCACTAGTACATAGGGGGCTGTCATGTCGGACCCGCAGGCGCAGCGGACCGAGCAGAGCGAGGAGCAGGGCACGTCCTACGCCCGCACCGAGCGGACCACACCCACCCGCTACAAGGACCGCGCCAGCTGGGAACGGGCCGAGATCCACGCCATCCTGGACACCGCCTGGGTCTGCCACCTGGGCTTCGTCGCGGCCGGCGGCCCGGTCGTGCTGCCCACGATCTTCGCCCGGGTGGACGACCGGCTCTACCTGCACGGCTCCACCGGCAGCCGCCCGCTGCGCGCCGCCGGTGGCGAGGAGGGGCTGCCGGTCTGCGTCACGGTCACCCAGCTGGACGCCCTGGTGCTGACCAAGTCCGCCTTCAACCACTCCGTCAACTTCCGCTCGGTGGTGGCGCACGGCATCGCCGAGCAGGTCACCGACCCCGAGGAGCTGGCGCTGGCGCTGGACGCGCTGGTCGACCACGCGATCCCGGGGCGCTCGCAGGACTGCCGGCCGGCCAACCCCAAGGAGCTGGCCAAGACGGCGGTGATCCGCCTGGTGCTCGACGAGGTCTCGGCCAAGTCCCGCGAGGACGGCGCCCACGACGACCCCGAGGACGCGGACCTGCCGTACTGGTCCGGCGTCGTCCCCATCGGCACCCGCTACGGCGCGCCCGTCCCGCACCCGGGCACCGAGCGCGCGCTGCCCGGGTACCTGCGCGACTTCCAGCCGCCGGGTGCGCCGTGCTGATCCGTTCCTGGGACCGGGGCGAGCCGGCCGAGTGGCGCCAGTGGCTGGCCGGCCGCGACTTCGGCCTGCTGGCGGCCAACGGCGCCGGCGGGAGCGGCCCGGTGCTGGTCCCCACCCACTTCCTGCTGGACGCCGACCAGGGCGAGATCCTGCTGCACCTGGGCAAGCCCAACCCGCTCTTCGCGGCGATCGGCGCCGACCCGCAGGTGACGCTCGCGGTGACCGACGACTACACCTTCGTGCCCGGCTACTGGCGGCCCAGCCAGGTGCCCACCAGCTACTACGCCTCGGTGCAGTTCGACTGCCTGGCCGAGCCGGTGGACGACGCGGCGGGCAAGGCCGAGATCCTCAACCGGCAGCTGGCGCACTTCCAGCCGGAGGCACCGCAGGTGCGGGTGGTCCCGGGCGCCGAGCCGTACGGGCCGCAGCTGTCGGGCATCCGCGGGCTGCGGCTGACGGTGCGCCAGGTGCGGGCGAAGTTCAAGTACGACGACAAGGTGCCGGTCGAGCAGCAGGCCGCGATGGCCGAACGGCTCGCCGAGCGCGCCGGCCCCGGGGACGCGGGCGCCCGGGCGCAGCTGCTGCGGCGCAACGCGCAGCGCGGCGGCTGCCCGCTCGGACAGCCCTAGGGGGTGGACATACCGGGCTCATTACGGGGCAGACGGGCACCCAGCTGATCTGATGGAACAGATCGCCTCCGCCGCACCCCGGGAGCCCGCCCTGTCCAGGACCGCCTCGGCACACCCCGCCCCCGAGCTCGCCCCGCTGGGCCGTGTCGTCTTCATCTCGGCGGCGGCTGCCATGGGCGGCTTCCTGTTCGGCTACGACAGCGCGGTCATCAACGGCGCCGTCACCGGCATCCAGAAGCACTTCCACGTGGGCAACGGCGAGACCGCGTTCGTGGTGGCCATCGCGCTGCTCGGCTCGGCCGCGGGCGCGGTCGCGGCCGGCTGGCTGGCCGACCACTTCGGCCGGGTGCGGACCATGGTGCTGGCCGCCGTGCTCTTCGCGATCAGCGGCGTGGGCTCAATGTTCCCGCCGAACATCCAACTGCTGGCCACCTGGCGGGTGCTGGGCGGCATCGCGATCGGCATCGCCTCGGTGATCGCGCCCACCTACATCGCCGAGGTGGCGCCCGCCGCCTACCGAGGGCGACTGGCCTCCTTCCAGCAGATGGCGATCGTGCTCGGCATCACCATCTCCCAACTGGCCAACTACGCGCTCAACCAGGCGGCCGGCGGGGAGTCCACCGGACACCTGGGCGGGATCCAGGCCTGGCAGTGGATGCTCGGGGTGGAGACGGTGCCGGCCCTGGTCTACGGGCTGATGGCGCTCAGCATCCCCGAGTCGCCGCGTCACCTGATCGCCACCGGCCGCGAGGAGAAGGCCCGTCAGGTGCTGCGCGAGGTCGAGGGGCCCGGGGTGGACCTGGACAGCCGGGTGGCGGAGATCCGCACGGTGCTGCACAGCGAGCACAAGCCCCGGCTCGCGGATCTGACCAGCGGCCGCTTCGGCCTGCTGCCGATCGTCTGGGTGGGCATCGGCGCCTCGGTCTTCCAGCAGTTCGTCGGCATCAACGTGATCTTCTACTACTCCTCGCTGCTCTGGCAGTCCGTCGGGATCAACGAGAGCAACTCGCTGCTGATCAGCCTCTCCACCTCGATCGTCAACGTCATCGGCACGGTGATCGCGATGCTGCTGGTGGACCGGATCGGCCGCAAGCCGCTGGCGCTGGCCGGCTCGATCGGCATGGCGGCCTCGCTGGCCACCGCCGCCTGGGCCTTCTCCTACCGCCACGGCACCGGTACCGGCGCCACCCTGCCGAGCGCCCAGGGCACCGTGGCGCTGGTCGCCGCCCATCTCTTCGTGCTCTGCTTCGCCTTCTCCTGGGGCGTGGTGGTCTGGGTGCTGCTCGGCGAGATGTTCCCGAACAAGATCCGCGCGCTGGCCCTCTCGGTGGCCGCCTCGGCCCAGTGGATCGCCAACTGGGCGATCACCGTCAGTTTCCCCGACCTCGCCGACTGGAACCTGTCGGCCACCTACGTGATCTACGCCTGCTTCGCGCTGCTCTCCATCCCGTTCGTGGCCTTCTGCATCAAGGAGACCCGCGGCAAGACGCTGGAGGAGATGGGCTGAGGCCCGGCCGCCAGTACGCGACACGCCGATCATGGGCTTGGAACTGACTCCCGCTCGGCTCCCGGCCCGCATACCATCATCCCCGCGGGCCACCCGGCCCGGTCCGCGGCTCACCAGGAGATGCCCGATGGCCGACCCCACCTCTGGAGCGCAGAACGTCACCTTCCCCAGCGGCGGGGAGCAGGCACACGGCTACCTCGCGCTGCCGCCGACCGGCCGCGGGCCCGGGCTGCTGGTGATCCAGGAGTGGTGGGGGCTGACCACGCACATGACCTCGATGGTCGACCGGTTCGCCGCCGAGGGTTTCCTGGCGCTGGCCCCGGACCTGTACGGCGGCGCGACCACCCACGACCGCGCCGAGGCCGCCGAGCTGCTCGCCCGGCTCCCCACCGAGCGCGCGGTGTGGGACCTGCGCGGCTCCATCGACTTCCTGCTCGAACACCCCGCGCTGGTCGGCGACGCGGTCGCCGTGGTCGGCTTCTGCATGGGCGGCGGCTTCGCGCTGCGGCTGGCCGCGCAGGAGGGCGACAAGGTGGCCGCCGTGGTCCCGTTCTACGGGCTGCCGCGCGAGCCGGGCTACGACTACCGGGGCCTGACCGCACACGTGCTGGGCCACTTCGCCGAGTACGACAAGGGGCTGCCCGCCGAGGTGGTGGACGAGGCGGCGATCCTGATCGGCGAGGCCACCGACCGCCGTCCGGAGATCCACTTCTACCCGGCCGGGCACGCGTTCATGAACGACGAGAACCTGCTGGGCACCTACGACCCGCTGCAGGCCAAGGTCGCCTGGCGGCGAACCCTCAGCTTCCTGCGCGGCCACCTGGGCTGAGAGGGGCTGCCAGGACGCCGGCCCCCTACCAGGGCCTGTCGGTTTCGAAGGCGGGGTAGCCGGGCAGCGGTGGGGTGTTCCAGTCCGCTGCCACCGTGGTGCACAGCCGCTCCATCGTCTCACCCAGCGCCGGCAGGCCGGGCAGTGCGGCTGCCATCGCCCAGCGGTGGCTCAGCAGCTGACGCCGGGTGGGCACCGGGCGCCGGGTGCGGTGCATCGGGGCGTCCTCGGGCAGCGCGCGTGGCAGCAGGGAGACCGTCAGGTCCACGGTCCACACCGCGAGCGCCTCGGCCATGCCCTGCTGCCAGCAGGCCTCCTCGGCCAGTTCGGGGTAGCTCGCCACCACCTCGGCGCGGAAGGTCCGTTCGACCTCGGCCGCCAGGTCCGCCGGTAGCCGGAAGACGCACCAGCAGGTGGCGAACGGCATCCGGCAGTACGCGGCGGTCATGAAGACCGACAGGAAGCAGGCCGCCTCGAAGTCGATCAGCCGCAGCCCCTCGGCGGTCAGCAGGTTGTTGTCCGGGCAGGTGTCACCGGGGGTGAAGCCGGGGTAGCGCTCGCCGCCGGCCGTGCCGATCCGGGCCAGCTCCGCCGCCAGTCCAGGTGCCGGCTCGACACCGGCCGCCGCGAGCACGCCGGGCAGTTCGGCGGCGTTGCGGGTGATCCACGGCTCGTGCTCCCAGGACGGCAGGCCCTGGTCGTAGCGCGCCCACAGCTGCTCGAACTCCGCGCGCCGGGTGGCCCCGGCGGCGGACAGCCGGCCCAGGCCGCGCGCCCACTCCAGCAGGCCGCGCTCGGCGGCCTTCGGGTCGGTGCCGAGCAGCAGGTCGGCCAGGGTCGGCGCGGTGCCCAGGTCCTCCATCACCAGCAGCGGGAAGTCCCGGTCCACCGCCAGCAGTTCGGGGCCGCCCAGGTCCAGGGCGAGACCGGCCGCCTCGGCGGTGAAGGCCCGGCGCGACTCGGCCGCGTCGGTGAAGGCCTTGACGATCACCGTGCCGCCCGCAGCCGTGCGGCAGCGCAGGACGCTGCTGCGGCTGCTGCCGCCCAGATCCACCGGATCGGTCAGCTGACGGCCCAGCAGGGCGCTCGCGGCTCGGAGGATCTGGTCCATCGGGGCATCGTGCCAGCACCCAGGCCTTCAGCGCAGTTGATTTTCGATCAGTGTCGAGTTGTTTTCGATCGGCATCTGCCGGGTAACTCCCCCAACCTGTCCGTACCTGTCCGTAGCGTGGACAGGCCTCCATGCCACCGTCATAGTCAGGCGAATGCCGAATCGAACCAAGGGCCACCCCCGTCCGCCTGCCTGGGCCGGGCGCGAGTACCTGATCCAGACCGGCGCGACCGTGGTGAGCGGCCTCGGCAATGCCGGCGCACCGATCGCCACCGCCTTCGCACTGCTGCGGATGGGCGGCGGCGCCGCCGCGATCGGCTATGTCACCGGCGCACGGCTGGCCGCCATCGTGCTCTTCCTGCTGATCGGCGGCGCGGTGGCCGACCGGCTGCCGCGGCACCGGGTGATGGTCGCCGCCAACATCGGCAACGCGCTCTCCCAGGCGGCACTGGCGGCGCTGGTGCTGACCGGGTCGGCCCGGCTCTGGCAGGTGGTCCTGCTGGCCGCGGCGAACGGGATCGGCCAGGCCTTCTACGCCCCCGCAGCCGAGGGCATGATCATGGAGTCGGTCGACCAGGAGCAGGCTCCACGGGCTTTCGCGCTCTTCCGCACCGCGCTGAACACCGCGCAGATCGGCGGCGCCGCGCTCGGCGGCGCGCTGGTCGCGGCGGTCGGGCCCGGCTGGGTGCTGGCCCTGGACGCCACCACGCTGGCGGCGGCCGGCGCGCTGCGGCTCTGCCTGCGCGGGCCCGCGCCGACCGGGCCCGCGGCGGGCGCCACGGCCGAGCGTGAGGCCGGGCCCGGGATGCTCGCCGATCTGCGCGAAGGCTGGCGGGAGTTCACCTCCCGGCGCTGGCTGTGGGCGGTGGTGGTGCAGTACGGGGTGGTGAACGCCTGCCTGATCGCCGCCGAGTCGGTGCTCGGCCCGCTCGTCGCCGACCAGCGGCTCGGCGGTCCCCGGCCATGGGGCCTGGTCAACGCGGCGATGGGCGCCGGGCTGGTGGCCGGCGGCCTGCTGATGGTCCGTTGGCAACCGCGCCGGCTGCTGCTGGCCGGCACCGCGGGCGTGCTGCTCTTCGCCCTGCCCGCCGCCACCCTGGCGGCCGGCGCGCCGCTGGCCGTGCTGGGCGGCGCGATGTTCGCCTCCGGGGTCGGCGGCACGGTCTACGGGGTCTGCTGGATGATCGCGCTGCAACAGGAGATCCCGGCCGCCAGCTTCTCCCGGGTCGCCGCCTACGACTGGTGCGGCTCGGTGGCACTGGCCCCGGTCGGCACGATGGCGGCCGCGCCGCTGGCCGGCGGGCTCGGCCTGAACGGGGCGCTGTGGGCCTGCGCGGGCGGGATGACGCTGCTGTCGCTGCTGGTGCTGGCGGTCCCCGAGGTACGGCAGCTGTCCCGGATGACGGCGGACCCGCCACCGGCCGTGCTGCGTCCACCGGCGCCCGCCCCGGCCGCGGCCCGCTCGGAGGCCGTCCCCACCGCGGCGGAGGCCGCGGCCTGACCCGTCCTCAGCACCCGGAACACCAGCGGCGCGACCAGCACGGTCAGCACCGCGCCCACCAGGAACGGGGCGCGCAGCCCGTAACCGTGGGCCAGGACCCCGGCCAGCGCCGCGCCGACCGCGATGCCACCGTTGGCCACCATCTGGTAGGCCATGCCGACCCGGCCCAGCAACTGCTCCGGCACCAGATCCTGGCGCAGCGAGACCGCCAGCACGCCCCAGGCCATGCTCAGCGCCCCGTAGCCGACCGTGGCGCACCCCACCGTCGGCCAGCTGTGGGCCAGAGCGGCGACGGTCAGTGCCAGCCCCGAACCGAGCATGGTGACCAGCAGCGTCCAGCGCATGCCCAGCCGCCCGCCGATCCAGGGCGCGGCCAGCGAGCCGAGCACTCCGCCGACCGCGAAGGCCACGCTCAGCAGGCCGTAGCCGAGCGGGCCCAGGTGCAGGATCCGGCGCGCGTAGAGCACCAGCACCGCGATCACGCCGCCGAAGACCAGGTTGGAGGTGGCCGCGGTCAGGCAGAGCGTGCGCAGCAGCCGGTGCCGGGCCAGCCAGCGCGCGCCCTGGACCGCCTCGGTGAACAGGCCGGCCGGCGCCTGACGGCCCGTCGGCCGTTCGGGCCGCTCGGGCTGCTCGGGCCGCTCGGGCCGCTCAGAGCGCTCAGACCCCGCAGGCCGTTCGGCCCGCAGGCTGCCCGGCAGCAGGAAGACCAGCAGGGCCGCCAATGCGAAGGAGACCGCGTCCACCGCGAACGGCGCCAGCGCAGCGAGCCCGAAGCAGACGGTGCCCAGCGGCGCGCCGAGCAGCGAGTCCGTCACCAGCGCACCGGCCTGCAGCCGTCCGTTGGCCCGGGGCCGGTCGGCCGGCCGGACCACGGCCGGGACCACCCCCGCCCAGCCGGCGTTGTAGAGCGTCTGCCCGCAGCCCAGCAGAAATCCGACCAGCGCGATCAGCAAGATCCCGACGACCCCGAAGGCCACCGCGGCGGCGAAGCCGGCGACCAGCACCGCCCGGCAGGCGTCCACCGTCCAGAGCAGGCGCCGCCGGTCCACCCGGTCGGCCAGCGCCCCAGCCGGCAGGCTGAACAGCAGCCAGGGCAGTTGCTCGGCAACGGTCACCAGGGCCAGGTCGCGCGGGTCGCCGGAGATCCGGGCGGCCAGCAACGGCAGTGCGACGAACCGCATCCCGTCGCCGAGCGAGGAGACGGTGACCGAGGTCCAGAGCAGACGAAAACGAGATCCCAGCGGCTCGGCAGCCGCTCCCCCAGCGGAAAACATGAACTAGACTCTGGTTCAGCTTTGAGGCCCTGTCAAGGAGCACAATGACCGAGAACGTCCCCCCGCCGCCCGCCGGCATCCTGCGCGAGCCGCAGCAGCAACGCAGCCGGGAGAAGGTCGCCCGCATCCTGGCGGCCACCACCCGTCTGCTGGAGGAGCGTTCGTACGAGGAGATCGGCACCAAGCTGATCGCCGCCGAGGCCGGCGTCTCGATCGGGGTGCTGTACCGCTTCTTCCCGGACAAGCATGCGATCGCGAGCACGCTGACCCTGCGCTGGCTCGACGAGTTCCTGGAGCTGACCGACCGCGCCCTGGCCCACCCGCGCCCCGCGACGGCCGGCGAACTGACCGACCGGGTACTCGACGCGCACGTGCGCTTCCGCCGCGAGCAACCGGGCTTTCGGGGGCTGTGGTTCAACGGTCCCCCGCTGCCGGCCCTGCTCGACCACGACGAGGAGAACGACGCCCGGCTGGCCGCCGCGATCCGCACCGTCCTGGTGAGCGACTACGGCTACCCCGACACCCCCGCCTTCGCCCGGCGCGCCGGCCTCGCCGTCTCCGCCGCGGGCAAACTGCTCAACACCGCCTTCCGCGACCGGCCCGAGGGCGACGAGGCGATCCTCGCCGAGATCAGGCTGATGCTGACCGGCTGGCTGCTCGACCGAACTCTCCCGTCCGGCTGAACTCGCCGACGCGGCACAACCTTTCACGCCCGGCGGCGGTCTCACTCGGCAACGCTCGATGAGTCCGCCGCCCGGGAGGGAGACCCGTTGCCACGGCCGCCGCAGCTCGTCATCTCCGACCTGCCGTCCACCCGGCCGGCCGACCGCTGCTGGCTGGTCGAGCTGGCCGGTGCGGACGGCTGCCGGTACGCCTACCGGGTCTACGCCTCCGAACACGCGCTCCCGGGCGACCTGTTCTGGTCCGCGCTGCACCACCACGACGAGGGACCGCTGCCGCGCGCCCTCGACCTCTTCGACAGCGCGCTGATCCGCCTGCTCGGCTGACCCGCCGCGTCGCCCGCGCCCCGTCGGAGCGCGGGCGGACCGCTACCGGGGGATCAGGAAGGTCAGGAAGCGGGCGCGCACCGCGACATAGATCACCGCGATCACCGAGACGTCGAAGAGGGTGTTGCCCCAGAACCCGCGCGGACCGACCACGAACGGGATCAGGAAGACGAAGAAGCTCTGCGCGACATAGACGTACAGCGAGCTCCGGCCGAACGGCAGCAACACCCTGCCGACGGTCCGCGCGATCGGCTCCTCGAACCTGCGGACCAGCAGGAAGGTGCCCGCGAAGCTGATCGGGGCCGCGAACGGCCGCAGCAGGCCGAGCCGGTTGTTCTGGAACAGGTGGTTGTAGGCGGCCGGGTCGACGATCAGCTCGGGATGGAAGAGCAGGATCATGCCGATCACATAGAGCGCGACGGTCGCCACGATCAGCACGGTGCTCAGCACCCGCCGCGCCGTGGGCGACAGCCGGGCCACCAACCGCCGCAGATCGTCCCAGTGGTAGCCGGCGATGGTGCCGAGGAAGAAGTACACGCCCCACTGCAGGAAGGGGCTGAAGAACTTGGTGTCGTAGTGCGAGGGCAGCAGGAAACCGGCGTAGGCCAGCAGCACGACCACCGGCGCCAGGCGGCGGGAGAGCAGCCACACCATCAACGGCGCGAGCAGGAACATCGGCACGTAGAAGGTCAGGAAGTCCGCCCAGCCGTAGGTGTAGCGCAGGGTCAGCGTGTTGGCGACCAGGCCCAGCGGCGAGGAGTCGCTGTCGAGGCCGTCCTTGACGTTCGAGATGCCGTGCGCCACCGCGAGCCGGCCGATGACGGTGAACAGCAGGGTGAGGGTGACCGCGAGCACATACAGCTGGCCGGCCCGTTTCCAGGTGTTGCGCGCCATCCGCATCGGGCCGTGCTGCTCCAGGTCGCGGCGGCGGAGCATGCCCACCAGCAGACCGGAGATCAGGAAGAAGTTCTCGGCCTCGGAGACCAGCAGCGAGCCGCGACCGTCGAAGAGGCCCAGCAGCGAGGGGACGTAGTCCAGGTGGACCGCGGCGAGCACTCCCACGTAGTACCCGCGCATCAGATCGAGCGTCACGAGGCGGGGCCGTCTCACGACGGCCCCGCCGGGCCCGGTCAGACCGGTCGCGCGCGCGGTGACCTTGGCCGGGGCCAGGGCAGGCAGATGCAGGAACGTCATGCGCCCATTCCGCCAGGCAAGTCTTTGACGCGGGTGAGAAGAACGGTCACCTGGGCTCAACTATCAGGATCTTCTCAGGTTCCCCCGATCACCCCTTGACCCCCTCTTCGTCGACCGTACGTCCGGACGTGTTCGAACGAGCCTTGCGGGCACGCCCCTCGCCCCCGCCCCTCGCCGGGGCGTGGCGCTACCCGTTGCCGATCGCCGGCACCTGCGCCACCGCACTCCCCGCCGCGCCCGCGCCGTGGCCGCCGCCCTCCACCTCGGCGGCCACCGCGAGGTTGCCCCGGTAGGCGGTGAACCAGCTGTTGGGGGCCGGGGCGCCGTCCACGTCCGCGGTGCCGGTCTTGGCGCCGACCTCGCCCCCCAGTCCCGCCATCGCCTGCTGGGCGGTGCCGGAGGCCGCGGTCCGGGCCATCATCGCGCGCAGGCCCTTGGCCACCGAGGCCGGCAGCGGCTGGGCGGCCGTCACCTGCTGCTGACCGGGCAACAGGATCGGCTGCCGGAAGGTGCCGTTCTGCACGGTCGCGGCGACCGAGGCCATGGTCAGCGCGTTGGCCTGGATCGTGCCCTGCCCGATCGCCTCGGCCGCCGCCCGGTCGGAGGCGCCCGGGTCGCTCGGCACCGGGATCTTGGCGTCGAAGCTCCGCACGCCCGGGGCCGTCGACCAGCTGAGGCCGCTGCCGAACTGGTCCCGCGCCACCGTGGTCAGCGTGCCGGAGGGCAGCTTGGCGCTCTCGTTGATGAAGGCCGTGTTGCAGGACTGGGCGAAGTCGTCGGCCAGCGTGCAGCCCGGGAACGAACCCGGCTCGCCGTTGTGCCAGAGCCGGGGCGAGTTGGCGCTCTCGGGACAGGCCACCGGGGTGCTCGGGGTGTCGCCGGCCTCCAGCAGGGCCGCCGCGGTGATCACCTTCATCGTCGAGCCGGGCGCGATACCGGCCAGGAAGGCCTCGTTGAAGCCGCCCGCGGGCGCGTTGGCGACGGCCAGGATGTCGCCGGTGCTCGGCTCCACCGCGACCAGCCCGGCCGCATCGCTGCCCGCCTGGGCCTGCAGCGCCTGCTCGGCCGCCCGCTGCACGTCGGCGTCCAGGGTCAGCCGCACCTGACGCCCGGCGGACGGCTGGGTCACCACGAAGAGCTGCTGGGCCGGGTTCGCGCCCGAGTCGTCCAGGAGCACCACGGCCCGACCGTTCCCGGCAGCCGGGTCGCCGTCACCGTCGGACGGGGCAGCGGACGAGCCGCCGACCGTCAGCAGGCCGGCGAAGACCAGCCCGCAGGCGATCCGCACCGTTGTGCGGCTGGGGGTACGGCGGGCAGCGGGCGGGGCGTCCTCCTCGTAGCCCGCGTCGTGGCCCTTGTCGTAGCCCTCGCCGTGGCCCATGTCGTACTCGGCTTCGTGCTGCTCGTGCTCGGGTTCCATCTCCGTACTCCCCCTGGTCGTCGGCCGTGCCCGCGCTTGCGCGATCCCTCTGACGGGCGGACACCAGCGGTCCGCGCTCCGTGAGTCCGACGCTCCGACTCCGGAAGATGTTGCGGCGGCTTCGATGAATATTGGCGGCGGGCCGACGCTGCCATGGGGTCATATCGGACCAATGGGGCACTTTCTGACGGCAACCTGCCGGGCGTTGCCACTTCGATATCAGATCGAGACGGCACCGAACTACTTGACGACGATTTTGCCACTTCTTGGGTGAGAGATTGATGTCAATCTTTACCGGATCAATACCTTTTCTTTGATGAACCATGAGGACAGGCTCGATGCTTCGACCGTTCCAGGCCTCGCCGGTGCCAGCCGGCGGGGCCTTCACACTGCGCCGGGTGCGCCGGATAGCCGGGGTGCTGACCCTGAGCCTGGCCCTGGAGGCCGGCGTCACGCTCAGCGCGCTGCCGCTCCCGAAAGCCACGGCGGCACCGGCACCGGCGGCGGCACCGGCCACCCCGGCCAACGAAGCACCTGATGAATCATCAGCTCTGCTCTCGGCCCGGCTCCAGAACCACCGGGTGGAGGTCACCGGGGAACGCACCGAGACCGTCACGGTCTGGGCCAACCCGAACGGGACGCTGACCGCCGAACGCGCCACCGGCCCGATCCGGATGCGGGTCGGCCAGGCCTGGGTGCCGGTGGACACCACGCTGGTGGAGCGCCCGGACGGGAAGATCGCCCCGAAGGCGCACCCCGAGGGCCTGGTCTTCGAGGCCGGCGACGCGACCGTGAAGGCCGGGGACCCGGTGGCCGCCCCCGGCACCGCCCCCTCGCCCGCCGCCGGTGCCACCCGCGCCGCCCGGGCGCTGGCCCGCCCGCTCCTGGCCACTGACGTCCCGCCATCGAGTGGCCCGCCGACGCCCGGGGCCACCGCCACCGCCACCGCCACTCCCCCGGCGAGCCAGGCGCCGGCCCAAGCACCGACCGAGACACCAACCCAAGCGCCGACCCAAGCACCGACCGAGACACCAACCCAGGCACCGACCCAAGCCCCGGCCCAAGCCCCGCCCCAGGCACCGGCTCGTCCGGCCGAGGGCGCGCTGGTCCAGCTCGGCGACGACAGCCACCGGATCGAACTCGGCTGGCTGGGCAAGCTCCCCAAGCCGAAGCTCGACGGCAGCACCGCCACCTACGTGGACGCCCGCCCAGGGGTGGACCTGGTGCTCCAGGCCACCCGTACCGGCTTCGAGCAGTTCCTGGTGATCAAGGACCGCGCCGCGGTCGACCAGGCGGGCACCATCGTGATCCCGCTGGACACCAAGGGACTTGAGGTCGACCGCAAGGGCGACGGCTCGATCGAGCTGATCGACCGGTCGGCCGGAAAGGCCGTCGGGCGGATCCCGGCCCCGGTGATGTGGGACGCCACCGTCGACCCGCTCTCCGACGAGCACCTGCACCGCGGCCCGGTCACGATGGAGCTGCGCGGCCAAGGCGCCGACGCCGAACTGGTCTTCACGCCCGATGCCGGCTTCCTGACCGACCCGAGGACCAGCTTCCCGGTCACCGTCGACCCGGTGGTGGACCTCGGCACCAGCTTCGACACCTTCGTCCAGAGCGACACCGGCTCCGACCAGTCCACCGCCACCGAACTCAAGCTCGGTACGTACAACGGCGGTTCGGTCAAGGCCCGGTCGTTCCTGCACTTCCCCGGCGCCGCCTTCAACGGCAAGCACGTGCTCGGCGCCAGCCTCAACCTGTGGAACTTCCACTCCTCGTACTGCCTGCCGAAGCAGTGGGAGGTCTGGTCCGCCCAGTACGCCGACAGCAACAGCCGCTGGGGCAACCAGCCCGGCCTGGGCAAGCGCTACGCCGTCTCCGACGAGACCCGGGACATCGACACCGCCGACACCCACCAGTGCGCCAACCCGGACGGCAGCGCCTGGGTCAAGGCCGACGTCACCCAACTGGTCCGGGAATGGTCCGGGATGAACGCCGGGCAGTACGCGCTCGGGATCAAGGCGGCGGACGAGAACGACTCCTACACCTGGAAGAAGTTCAGCTCCGCCGAGGGCAACGCCCCGCCGTTCCTCTCGGTGACGTACAACACCGTGCCGGCCACCCCCGCCGGCGTGGACGTGCTCCCCTCCCAGCAGGGCAACCCGCGCTACACCAACTCGGCCACCCCGACCTTCTCGGTGCTCGCCAGCGACCCGGACGGCGGCCAGGTCGGCGCCAACATCGACCTGTGGCGCAACGGCACCTTCGTCAAGAGCGTCTACCGCGAGGGCCCGAACGGCAGCTACCTCAAGGCCACCCCCGCCGACTTCGGGATCGCCCGGCTGGACGAGGGCGTCTCCTACGCGGTCTTCGCCCGGCTCTGGGACGGCACCGACTACTCCGGCTGGAGCCAGGCCACCACGGTCGTCGCGGACACCGTCAAGCCCGGCGCACCGTTCGTGACCTCGGCCGCCTACCCGGCCGACGGCCTGTGGCACGGCGCGGCCGGCCAGGGCGGCGCGTTCAGCTTCACCCCCGCCGGTGACAGCGCCGATCTGGTCGGCTTCGTCTACACCCTGGACGGTGGCGCGGCGGTCACCGTGAACGCGACCGCGGCCACCTCGGTCACCGTCACCCCGCCGACCGACGGTCACCGGGTGCTGAAGGTGCAGGCCAAGGACCGGGCCGGCAACCTCTCCGAGCCGACCGTCCACGCCTTCCAGGTCGGCCGGGCCGGCCTCAGCTCGCCGGTCGACGGCAGCCAGACGGCCAAGCGGGTCAAGCTCTCGGTGGACGCCCAGACCGACTTCAAGCGGGTGGTCTACCAGTACCGTCGCGGCCCCGGCGCGGCCGAGTACAACGTGCCGCTCGCCAACCTCGCCAAGGCCGACAACACCCCGGTCACCGACGGCAAACCGCGTCTCTCGGAGCTCGGCGGCTTCGCCAACTGGACGGTGATCGACACCCTCGGCCAGGTCGGCGGCGTGGTCCAGGTCCGGGCGGTGCTCTTCCCCGAGGACGGCTCCGGCAGCGGCTACCCGACCGCCTGGAACACCTTGACGGTGGACCGCAACGCGGACGGCGCGGCCGGCACCACCATCGGCCCCGGCTCGGTCAACCTGCTCACCGGTGACTTCTCGACGGATGTCACCGACGCCAACGAGGCCGGCCTGTCGGTCTCCCGCAGCGCCTCCTCGCGCGGTACCGACCGGGGCTGGCAGCCGCAGGGCGAGCGTCTGACGGCCAACCAGCGCCAGGTCTCCACCGACCTCGGCGGCTTCACGGCCGGCCAGGCCACGCTGAGCCGGTCCACCGCGCGCGGGCACGACAACTCCACCGACTCACTGCTGGTCACCCCGGCCGCGAGCGGCTGGGACTCCTACGCGGCGCTCGGCCCCGAGTACACCCTGGCCCAGGGCATGAAGCCCGGGCGCACCTACCGCCTGACCGGCTGGATCTACGTCCCGGCCGCCACCGGCCTGGACACCAGCGCGCTGCCGAACCGCGGCCTGAAGCTGGTCGGCGTCCACAAGTCCGGTGGCGTCTACGGCGAGGTCGCTTCGGCCAAGGCCGGCTTCACCGACGCCTGGCAGCAGCTCTCGGTCGACCTGACCGTCCCCAAGGACGCCACCGAGGCCTGGTTCCGCCTCTACAACGGCTTCCCCGGCGGCTCCAACAAGGAGGTCCACTTCGACGACCTCTCGCTCAAGGAGCTCGTCGCCCCGTTCGGTCCGCAGTGGGCCGGCGGCCCGGACGCGGGGACCGGATCGGACTACCGCTCGCTCTCCTTCCCGCAGTCCGACCTGGCCGAGATCAAGCTGAACGACGACTCGGTGGTCACCTTCGCCAAGGGCACCGACGGCTCCTTCTTCCCCGAGCCGGGTGCCGAGCACCTGGCGCTGAAGGCCAACCCGGCCGGCGCCGGCCGGATCAGCATCGCCGTCGGCGGCCGCTGCCTGGACGTCAACGGCGCGAACAACACCAACGGCACCGCGATCCAGACCTGGGACTGCAACCCCTCGGGGGCCCAGCAGTGGACCCGCGGTGACAACGACAGCCTGATGGCGCTGGGCAAGTGCCTGGACGCGCCGAAGCAGGACAACTACACCAAGGTCTGGCTCTGGGACTGCTGGGGCGGCCCGAACCAGAAGTGGGAGCTGCGCCCCGACGGCAGCTACTACAACGCCTGGTCGGACCGGTGCCTGGACAGCCCCGACAACGGCGGCCAGGGCACCCAGCTGACCATCCACTGGTGCCACGGCGGCGCGAACCAGCGCTGGGTCCCGGAAACCCCGGGCACCACCTACACGCTGTCCGAGCTGGACGGCAGCAGCACCGAGTTCACCCGGGCCACCGGCTCCAGCATCTTCCAGGTCTCCAGCGAGACCGGCCCGGAGGCGGCCTCCAGCACTCGCTACCTCTACGACGCGGCGGACGGCCGCGCCCTGGTCAAGCGGGTGATCGCCCCGGTCGAGCCGGGCATCGACGACACCAACCACTGCTCGGTCGACCCGCTGCCCCGCGGCTGCGACGTGCTCGACTACGACTACGCGACCGCCACCACAGCCGTTCCCGGCGCCCCCGGTGACTTCACCGACCGGGTCCGGTCGGTGAAGGTCTGGTCGTGGAACCCCGACACCAACAAGCAGGAGGCCGTCGAGGTCACCCACTACGCATACGACGACCGCGGCCGCCTGGCCGAGGTCTGGGACCCGCGTGCGGCCGCCCCGATGAAGATCGGCTACAGCTACGACGACGCCGGCCGGGTCACCCGGATCAGCTCCAAGGGTGAGCTGCCCTGGGACTTCGACTTCGGCAAGGCGGCCGCCGACCAGGACCCGGGACGGCTGCTGAAGGTCCGCCGGGGCACGCTGGCGCCCGGCAGCAAGGACCAGGTCAACGGCGAGATCGCGACCAAGCTGGTCTACGAGGTGCCACTGACCCGCGGCGGGGGCGGTCCGTACGAGCTGTCCGGCGCCGAGGTCGCCAGGTGGGCGCAGACCGACGCGCCGACCGACGCCACCGCGGTCTTCGGCCCCGAGGACGAGCCCGGCACCGCCACCGCGAGCCAGGCGAAGCCCGGCGCGGACGGCTACCGGCCGGCCACCGTCCACTACCTCAACGCCTCCGGCAACGAGGTCAACACCGCCACGCCGTCCATCACCCCGGGCGGTGACATCGACACCAAGGAGTACGACCGCTTCGGCCACGCCGTGCGGACGCTGGAGGCCACCGAGCGCGCCATCGCGCTCGGCACCCATCCGGAGGCCGACCGGTTCGTCGCCGAACTCGGCCTGCCCGCCGACTCCGCCGCCCGGGCCCGCCTGCTGGACTCCCGCACCGGCTACTCGGCGGACGGTCTGGACGTCACCGAGACGCTCGGCCCGCTCTACCGGGCCACCCTCTCCGAAGCGGTGTCCGGGGGCAGCACCCCGGCCCAGGTGGTCGCCGAGGGCGAGGCGCTGCCCCAGCTCGGCTCCACCGCACTGCTCAACATCCAGCGCGGCGACACCAGTTGGGTCGGCAACGGCGGCTGGTCCGGCGGCGCGCAGATCATGCTGGTGGGCAAGAAGGCCGGTGACAACGCCACCTTCAGGATCACCGTGCCGGAAGAGGGCGACTACCTGCTCTCGGCCCAGCTGACCCGGGCCGGCGACTACGGCATCGTCAAGTTCGCCGTGGACGGCACCGACCTGGTCGGCAGCTTCGACGGCTACAACAGCAGTGTCACCACGGCCCCCTGGGCAGCCGGCCAGCCGATCGGGCTGGCCCGCGGCGACCACCAGCTGACCATGACGGTGACCGGCAGCAACCCGTCGGCCGCCGCACCGTACTTCCAGGCCGGTATCGACGCGCTGACGCTGACCAAGACCACCGTCAACCCGTCGCTGGCAGCCGGCACCTCGGTGCTCGCCCGCGACCACAACAGCAACACCTACGACGAGGGCAAGCCGGACGGCCGGGCCTACCACCTGATCACCACCGCCACCGACGGCGCCCGGATCGACGGCTACGCCGACGACGTCGAGCAGCGGGTCACTCGCACCGGCTACGACACCCCGATCGGCGGCACCTCGGGCTGGACGCTGAAGACGCCCACCTCGGTGACCACCGACGCGCTCGGGGCCAAGCTGACCTCGACCATCCGGTACGACGCGTCGAGCCGCGCGCAGGAGTCCCGCAAGCCGGGCTCGAACGGCGCCGACGCGGGCACCGTGAAGTCCGTCTTCTACACCGCCGGGGCCAACCCCGACGACGCGGCCTGCGGCAACCGGCCCGAGTGGGCCGGCAGTCCGTGCGCCACCCTGCCCGGCGGCGCGGTCACCGGCGCGGACGCCTCCCGGATGACCACCACACTGCCGGTCAAGCGGGTCACCCGCTACTCCCGATTCAACGAGCCGGAGGAGACCACCGAGACCAACGCCGGCAAGAGCCGCAAGACCGTCACCAGCTACGACGGCCTCGACCGGATCACCTCCACCGAGATCACCTCGGACGAGGGCCTGGCGCTGCCGAAGGTCACCACCGAGTACGACCCGGCCACCGGGGACGCGCTGAAGACCACGGCCGGCGGCAAGACGCTCTCCCGCACCACGGACCTGCTCGGCAGGCTGATCTCCTACACGGACGCCGACGGCGGGACCACCAGCACCGAGTTCGACACGTTCGGCAAACCGGTCAAGGTCACCGACCCCACCGGCTCCACCAGCTACACCTACGACCGGGCCAAGGAGCCCCGAGGTCTCGTCACCTCCGTCAACGACAGCCTCGCGGGCGAGTTCACCGCCAAGTACGGCCCCGACGGACAACTGACCGAGCAGACCTACCCCGGTGGAATCGTCCGCAAGGACACCGCCAACGCGGTCGGCGAGGCCACCAGCCGGACCTACACCCGCACCTCGGACAACAAGGTGATCTGGGCCCAGACCACCGACATCTCCACCCAGGGCCAGGTGGCCAAGGACACCAGCTCCACCGCCACCCGCTCCTACCAGTACGACCGGCTGGGCCGGCTGACCAAGGCCGAGCAGCGCACGACCGCGAGTGGCTGCATCACCCGCCGGTACAGCTTCGACGCGCACTCCAACCGGCTCGCCAAGTCGACCTCCCCGCAGGCCGCCGACGGCTCCTGCGGCACTGCGGACGGCACCAGCGAGAGCCACGGCTACGACAGCGCCGACCGGCTGACCGACCCGGGCTTCGCCTACGACGCCTTCGGACGCACCGTCAGAACCGCCACCGGTGCCACCAACACCTACTGGGCCAACGACAAGGTCGCCGCCCAGGAGAAGGGAGACACCAAGCAGGAGTGGGCCGTTGACGCCGCCCACCGCCTGACCGCCTTCACCACGGCCAAGAAGCAGGCCGACGGCTCCTGGGCGAACGCCACCAGCAGGCTGAACCACTACGGCGACGACTCGGACGAGGTCCGCTGGACCATCGAGGACACCACCCAGGGCACCCTGACCCGCAACGTCTCGGGGCCCGACGCCGACCTGGTGGCCACCACCAGCCGCACCGGTGACGTCCAGCTGCAACTCACCAACCTGCAGGGCTCGGTGGTGGTCACCACCGACACCGCCCTGACCAAGCCGGTCGTCCTCGACTTCGACGAGTTCGGCATCCCGCAGGAGGGCCAGGCCCAGGTCCGCTACGGCTGGCTCGGCGGCAAGGAGCGCTCGGCCGAGGCGCAGGACGGCGACATCCTGATGGGTGCCCGCCTCTACAGCCCGGTCCTCGGCCGCTTCCTGCAGATCGACCCGGTCCCCGGTGGCAACGCCAGTGCCTACGACTACTGCACCGGCGACCCGGTCAACTGCACCGACCTCGACGGCAACTGGGGCATGCCCAAGTGGCTGAAGAAGACGGTCCAGGTGGTCGCCAAGGTCGCCGAGGTCGCCTCCTACATCCCCGGCCCGATCGGCGCCGCGGCCGCAGCCGTCTCCTCCGTCTCCTACGCGGCCACCGGCAACTGGGGCAAGGCCGCGGAGATGGCGGTCACCGCGGCCGCCGGCCTCGTCGGCGCCAACACCGCGGTGAAGGCGGCCAGTGCGACGGTGACGGCCACCAGAGCGGCGGCCCGAGCGAACCGGGTCGCCTCCCGGGCCCGGACGTCCTTCCGCCAGGCCGCGGCCAGTTGCGTACTGCCCAACTCGTTCATCCCCGGCACACCGGTGCTCCTGGCCGACGGCAGCTACGCGGCCATCGAATCGCTGCAGCCCGGCGACCTGGTCACCGCCACGGACCCCACCACGGGTGAGACCACGGCCGAACCCGTCCTGGACGTCATCGTCGGCTACGGCGCCAAGCACCTGGTCGGCATCTCCACGGGCGACTCGCCGGGGACGCCCCTGGTGGCCACCGCTCAGCATCCGCTCTGGGTGGCCGGCCGCGGTTGGACCGACGCCGCCGCCGTACAGGTCGGGGACGCGCTGGTCACCTCGCAGGGCGTTGCCCGTGAGGTCTCGGCGGTCTTCGATGCCGGGTTCGTCGAGAACCAGCTGGTGTACAACCTCAGCGTCGGCGACCTGCACACCTTCACCGTGCTGGACGACGGGGGCGAGGTCCTCGTCCACAACTCCTGCGGGCGCGGTGGCAAGCAGGACCGGCTCAAGGCCCTGCTGAACGACCCCAGCCAGCCGCGCCACGTCCGCGGCTGGGTCAAGCAGGAAATGAACAGCATCAAGAGCAAGAGCAAGAACAAGCGCGGGAACCCCCGGAAGACCGTTCGTGTCCCTCCGGGCTATGAACTCGCCCATCTGCGCGGGAAAGAAGCCCACAAGGGATTCGACTACAGCCACTCCGTACCGAACACCACCGTGCTGCACAAGCTCCAGCACAAGCACGACAACTACGGGCGCGGGCGTCGGAGATGATCCCGACCCCATTGCTAGGATCGATAACCCGATCGAGATTCGGAGACAGCGGATGACCAGCTCGGAGAAGGACCGCAGGAAGGCTCTGCGCGATTCCTACAAGGCCCAGCAGAAGCAGGACGAATGGGAGAGCCTGGGGCTCGACCGGGACCAGCTGGACGCATTGCTGGAGCACCTGGAGGACCGGCTCTCCGACCAGGACTGCGACCACAGCCTGCGCCATACCCAGGCCTGGGTGAATTCCACGGGCCTGGATTGGGACACCGTCAAATCGGGCCTCGCATCGGCCGGTGGCTACTGCGACTGCGAAGTCCTGGCGAACGTCGATCCCGACGACAAGGTATGACGCACCGACAGTCCACCACCGACCGAGGAGAAGCCGTCCAGGCGACAGCCCGGGCATCGCGACGCCGGCCCCCTGCCGGCGGACCCTGCGAGAGAAGGCGACCCTGCCGGCCTTCGGCTGATGGGATCACGCCTTGACCGTGATTCAGTCACCGGGTTCGGACGGCTGAGCATCCCAGCAGGTTGACCCTGTGGTCCCGAGCGCGATTCGCTCGGGACCACAGTGCGCAGCGAGTGGCGATCGCCTGCGACATGAGGAACAGGTAGGTTGCTCTGAACCGCGCGGCACTCCGAAGCAAGGCGCCGTCGGTGGGGCGCTGCAGCCTCGGGCACAGGCCGGACGTCGTCAGGCGGCCCCAGATGAGAGTTGGCGAAGGAGTGCCACGATGGGCGAGCGGTCGGACGGTTGGATCCGTGTTCCGGTCGGCGATGACTCGTACAGATGGGCTACTCGCGGGCGATGCAAGCGAGTTCTGCTGGTCGTGCACAATGTGACGGCAGCGACGCGCCTACTCGATGTCATCCCGCTCTTCCGCGACGACCTGCGCGTCCAGCTCCTCGCCAGTTGCCCTGGATCGTCGCCGTTCCAGTCAGGCGTCACGGAGTTGCTCGCGTCGGTCGGTACACCAGTCCTCCCTTGGGCACAGGCCACCCAGCTCCCGGTCGACTTGGCAATCTCAGCCAGCTTCGGCGGTCAACTCGAGTCTGTTAACGGAAAGTTGGCAGTGCTCTCGCACGGCGTCGGCTACAATAAAAGGCTGGCGACGCCGGACGCCGGACGCCGGACGCCGGACGCCGGACGCCGGACGCCGGACGCCGGACGCCGGACGCCGGACGCCGGACGCCGGACGCCGGACGCCCCGGTCTTCGGCCTCGCCCCCGAGTGGCTCCTCGCCAACGGCGCTCCGATCGCGGACGCGATGGTGCTCTCCCACCCCGAGCAGCTCGACCGACTGCGCGAAGCGTGCCCCGAGGCGGTAGCTACGGCGGTGCTGGGCGGGGATCCGTGCTTCGACCGCATCCTGGCCGCCCGTCGCTACCGTGAGCGCTATCGGCGCGCGCTGAGTGTCCGGCCCGGACAGCGCCTCGTGCTCCTCAACTCCACCTGGAACCCGACCTCGCTGTTCGGTGACGGCGGCAAGGAGGACGTACTCCCGCTGCTGCTCCCCCGGTTGACCGAGGAGCTGCCCCTCGACGACTACCGCCTCGCCGCCGTCCTGCACCCGAACATCTGGCAGGGCCACGGCGCCGGCCAGATCCGGCTGTGGCTGGACCGGGCACGCCGGGCCGGCCTGACCCTCGTCGACCCGTTGGACGGCTGGCGCCAGGCACTCATCGCCTCCGACCTCGTACTCGGCGACTTCGGCTCGGTCTCTTACTACGCCGCGGCCCTGGGCACCCCCGTACTGCTCGGTGCGGCGTCACTGGACGTACTCGGTCCCACTTCCCCAGTGGCCGACTTCGTGCGGCAAGCGCCCCAGCTGGACCCTTTCGCACAGCTCCTCCCGCAGATCGACCGCGCCATCCACGAACACCAACCGCTGCCCGGCCCGGCAGAACTGACCAGCTCGGCGGCCGGACAGTCCGCCCGGCTGCTGCGCGAACTCTTCTACCGCCTGATCGGCGCCGCGCAGCCCGCCGGGCCGGCCGTGCTGGACCCGCTCCCCCTGCCATCCCACGAACCCGCGCCGAGCAACGCACCGCTGCGCGTGCTGACCCAGGTACGCAAGGGCTCCTGCGGCCCCGAGATCACCCTGCACCGATACGCCGACCCGCGCTACGAGCCCCAGGGCCCCGGCGAAGCTCATCTCGCTGTTCCCGAGGACACCCTTGATCCGGGCGTGCTCGCGACGGCCGACGTCATCTTCCGCCACGGGCCGGCCCACGATCCGCGCCTGGGCCGCCCGGAGGAGTGGGCAGCCGAGGTCCTGGAGCAGTACCACTCCTGCACCCTCGCGGCCTACCTCACCGAGCCGAACGCCTGCACGGCACTGCATCGCGACGGCACACTGTTCCACCTGACCGCCGACCCGGCCGGCGCCGACCCGGCCGCGCACGCTTCCGCGCTGCTCGCCTGGCTGAGCTCCGGCCGGACCGTGGCGCCCGGCCTGGAGCTGACCGTACGCACGGGTGCCGGCGTCGACCGGGTGCGGGTCACCGCTGTGACTACCGGCAGCGCTGACGCAGCGCTTCGAGGTGGACCAGATGGCTCTCCGCCTTCTCCTTGGTGAGGATCGCGGCTGCCTCGTCGATCAGGACCAGCGCCTCGGCGAGCCGACCGGCCAACACGTGGGTCTCGGCGAGGTCGGTCAGCGTCCGGGCGGCGTTGTACTGTTCGACGCCGTCGCCGTTGCGGAAGAACTCCAGTGCACCGGTGAGCAGTTCCTCGGCCTGTGTCAGGTCTCCGAGTCCGCGCCGGGCCCGGCCGCGGTGGCGTTCGAGCAAGGCGCGGGCGCGCGGCAACTCCTCGACGTCTTGATCGTCCCCGGCGACTGTGTCGAGTACCCGACCGGCTTCGTCGAAGCAGGACAGTGCGGCCTGAAACCTCCACTGCCGTAGGCGCAACAGGCCCAGCGACTCGACGGCCGTGGCCTGTCCCAGCAGTCGGCCACTGGCCCGGGCGGCGTCGGCGGCCGCGCGCAGCTGGGTCTCGGCCTCCTCGTAGAGCTGGGATTCCATCAGACCGTGGGCGAGCTGAGTGTGCATCCGCGCGACCATCCGGGAGTCGAGACGGCTCAGCAAGCCTGCCGCCCGGACACCGGCCCGCAGCGCGGGAAGCAGAACATCGACGTGCCCGACCTTCAACTGCCAGGCCCAGAGCGCCTCGACCAGTTGGCAGACAGTGTCCGGATCCCCGAGCTCCTCTGCGGCACGCACCGCTTCGAGGAGGTTGCCCAGCTCCTCGCCCAGCGCTACGAGGGCCTCACCCTCGTCTTCGTAAGGTCCTTGGCCCAGTTGCTCGAAGAGGGGACTGACATGCCACCGCTTCGGCAGTGCCTTGTAGTCCGCCCGGACGGCGAAGTGCAGGTAGCGCTCGACCGCCGCAGCGGTCGCCGCGGTCGCGGCCGCGGCACCCTCCGTCCGCAGGGCCTCCTCCTCGGCGTGCCTTCGCGCTGCCGGGCGGTAGCGGTACCGGCCGGCGGTCGTCTCCTCCAGCAGGCCCAGTTCGGTGAGCTCGGCGAGCATCCGCACCGCCTGCGCGTGCGGGACACCGGCGGCCGCGGCCGCGCCGGCGGCGCTGATGGACGGCCAGGGGCGAAGTGCGTTGCGCCGGTAGAAGACGGCGAGCTGGGGACCGAACTCCCGGTATCGGTCCTCGATCACGATGCGCACGGGATCCGCGCCAGGAATGCCGTTGTTCTGGTGCGGTAGCGCTGTCGTCAGGTGCTGTGCTGCCGCACGCAGCGCGAATGGGGAGCCGGCGCAGCGTGCCAGGACCGAGGGCAGGGTGGCACGCGCCGCTGCGACAGCCTGCTTGCCGGCCACGTCGATGAGCAGTCGCTTCGCATCCCGCTCGGGCAGCGGCCCGACCTCGATCGGCACCGCGTCCAGACCCACCAGGGGGCGACGGGCGATCACCAGGATGAAGACCCCTGGAGCGGTGGTGATCAGCGGTTTGACCTGGCCGACGGACTGGGCGTGGTCGAGCACCACCAGGAGGTGCCGATCGGCCAGCAGGGTGCGGTACAGATCGACCCGGTCCTCCAGCGTGGGCGGGATCTGCGTGTCCGGCACCCCCAGTCGGCTCAGGAAGTACCGCAGAACGACTGTCGGTTCGGGCGAGGAGCCCAGCGAGCCGCCACGCAGGTCCGCGTACAGCTGGCCGTCGGGGAAGCGCTCGATCTCCCGGTGGCCGAAGTGGACGGCCAGTGCCGTGGTCCCGATGAGCTCCGGCCCGACCAGCATCGCCAACCGGATCCGTCCGTCGGGCTTGCGGGCCACCTCGCGTTGCAGGGCGGCCAGTTGCCTGGCTCGGTCGGTGAAGAAGCGGGCCGACGGCGGAAGCAGCGCCGGCGCGCCGTGGCCGGGAGAGCGCCCCGTCGCTCCCGCGGCCCCCATCCACTGCGCCAACGCCTGGGCCTGCTCCGGTTCCTGCCGGAGCCGCTCCACGATCAGCGCGGCCAGCGCCGCCCGCTCCTTGGCCCCACGAGGAGCCGGAACCTCACGGCCGAACGCCCGCCGGACAACCCCACCGAAGGACTCGTAGACCGTCTTGCCCGCCTCCGTGGCCATACTCGCGCTCATCGCGCTCAGGACTCCCGTGACCGCCGTGACCGACAGCGGATCCACCACGCCCCACCCCCTGCTCCGTCGGCATGGCCGACCAGCACTGCTCCACTCCTACGTCATCCCAACCGTAGCCTTCCGGGATCCCTTTGTCCGGCACCCGCGACGGGTCGCCCCGCCGCACCAGCGAATGATCGACGGAATTCCCTCCACCGTCACCGCGACGGCTTCGTCGCCCGTCCCCAGGCACCGCCTTCGTGACTGTTTGTCACTGGACGCCTCCGCCGTGTTGCGCTGCACTGGATACGGAGCGAGGGAGACCCTACGAACGACCCGGACAGCCCACGAAGGAAGGTACGAACAGATGACATCGGGGGAAGCGGTGCTCTCGGACTGCTGGACGAGCGGAGACCAGCCGGTTGACGGGGCGGCAGTGAGAGACCGGCTCGCCGCCCGCGGCCTGGCACTCTTCACAGGCACCACAGCGAGGTCGACCCTCATCGACTTGGCACGGTCCCTCGGAGAGGTGCAAGCCCACCCGCACGCCGCTGTGCCGGCCGAACGCGGTCACCTACGGCCGACGCCGCGTGCACACCGGCGCCGTGTTCGAGCGTGTCAGCGACGGCACGCTGCGGATACGTTTGTGGCCACCGGAGTTGGCGCGCTTCTCGCCGGCTGCCGAAGACGCGCTCGCGGCACTTCACCGATCGATCAGTTCTCACAGCGAAGTGGTTGCTCTGAATGCGGGCCAAGGATACGTGATTGACAATCACCGCTGGCTTCATGGGCGACGCGCCTTCGCCGGCTCCCGGACCATGCTGCGTATGGCGTGACACCACACCACTCATCACCATGACCAAGCGCTGACCATGGAACAGCAGATCGATGCCCATTTCGCCGAAGACGAACCGAGGCCATCCATGCCCGAAAAGAACGACCTTCTCGCGCAGACCATCGGCGGCCCTTCCACGCTACCCGAGAACCGACCGACGTTCGCATCCATGCCTTGGTACACATCTCGCGGCAGGCAGGTTCTACGCACCGGCGACCTGGCCCGGATCCTGCGCTACTACCGGCAGTTCCACCGGATGAGCCAGGAGGAGCTGGCCGCACAGATGATGTGCAGCAGGTCGTACATATCCCGGACACCGCTGTCTGCGCATCTGCCACGCGGCGCTCGATCGGAACCGCACGGACACCGGCTTCTTTCTGAACGCTTTCAGTCTTCGCGAGGTCGAACTGCGGGGATTTCTGCTGACCCACCGCCCGGGTCGTGCGGCGTCCGTCGCACAGCAAGTGGTTGACCGTACCCTGGCACCTCCACAATGGGATGTCATAGAACGAGTCACGATGGGCCAGTTCCATCTCGAGTACGGCGACAGGGAAGCCGCAGCCGTTGGCTTGTACTCGGCTGTCGACGCGGCCAGGTCCCACCAGCTCCCCCATCAGATCCAGCGAGTCATCCGGCTGGCGGGTGCGGCGGGCCTCGACGGGGTTGCTCAGGCGGGATCCGCTGCCTTGCAGTGTTTGGCCTTCCCACCGCCCGCCGGCGGGACTCCCTCAACCGGCGGGGAGCAGCTGACAGCCTAAAATGGATCCACGATGCCGGCTCCGAGTGATGAGGCGGCCGGCCATGGGTGCCCGCTTCGTCTACTCGGAGAATCGAGGTTCAGGGATTGCCTCACAGCCATCCATGCGGTAACGGTGGCCGCGAGCCGCGAGCCGCGAGCCGCGAGCCGCGAGCCGCGAGCCGCGAGCCGCGAGCCGCGAGCCGCGAGCCGCGAGCTGTAGAGATCAGGGTTGAGCCAATGGTGCGGGGCGAGCGTGGACGGTAAGGCGAGTCTGCGGGCCCCGGTCGGCCCGGACGCCTGGCGCTGGCGTACCTTCCAGAGCGTGCGGACCCTCGTGGTCCCGGCCCGCACCGTCACCTCCACGGTGCGGGTCCTCGAAGTCCTTCCCGACCTGCTGCGCGGCGACGACCGGGTCGGTGTCGTGTTCGCCCACGATCCGACCTCCGCATTCAGCGACGGGGTCCTGGATCTGCTACGCAGCGCGGATTGCCGCTCTGTCCCGTGGGATCACCTGTCCGATGTCGCGCCGGACCTCATCCTGTCGGCCAGCGAGAACATCGACCTGCCGGACAGTGACTGCCCGGTACTCGTGCTCCCGCACGGCGTCGGTTTCCAGAAGCTCGTACCCGACTCCCGGAGCACCGGCAGCCGGCTGTCCGGCATGGTGTCCGAGAGGCTGCTGAAAAGGGCCCGGCTCGCCGTGTCCCACCCGGACCAGGCGGCCCAACTGCTGGCAGCGCACCCGGAGACCGAGGGGCGCACCGTCCTCATCGGCGATCCTTGCTACGACCGGCTGGTGGCCAGTGTGCCGCAGCGCGACACGTATCTGCGGGCGCTGCGCTTGGAGCCCGGCCAGCGGCTGGTGGTGGTCAGCTCGACCTGGGGACCGACCTCGTTGATCGCCCGGGTACCGGATCTCCCTGCCCGCCTGCTGGCCGAGCTCCCGCTCGACGAGTACCGGGTCGCGGTCGTCCTGCATCCCAATATCTGGTCGACGCACGGGGCCTGGCAGATCCGCACTCTCCAGGCCGCCGCGCTGGAGGCCGGGCTGCTGATCATCCCGCCCACCCGTGGCTGGCAGGCGAGCGTGGTCGCCGCCGCCGCGGTCGTGGGCGATCACGGCTCGGTGACGCTGTACAGCGCGTCGCTGGGGCGGCCCGTGCTGCTCGCGGCCTTCGGCGACGACGCGGTGCCGGGGACCGCCGGGGCCGAGCTCGGTCGACGCGCTCCTCGGCTCGATCTCCAGGCCCCCTTGCGTGCCCAGGTCGAGCAGGCCATGGCCGGTCAGGAACCCGACCGGTGGGCCGACATCGCACAGCAGGCCTTTGACCAGCCGGGCCAGGCCATGGAGCGACTGCGCTCCACCGTCTACGACTTGATCGGACTGCCGGAGCCGAACGGTCCAACACCCGTGCGCGCGTTCCCGGTACCGCAGATCCAACCGAGCCCGGTCACCGCGGCGGTGGTCTCGCTGCGCCTCGCCGCGGACGCCGACGGCTGGTCACTGAGCGTGGAACGGTATCCCGCTTCGGTCGCCCGCCGGGCCGACGAGGGCCCCGGCGAGTTCCGCTACCTGGCCTGCGACCTGGAGGAGCCCGATCCGAAGCAGACGCTCAACGCGTCGGTGCTGATCGAACGGACACGACTCGACGCGACCGCGACCGTGCACCGGATCGCCGAGATCCTCGGTGCCTACCCGGGAAGCCGCGCGGCGGCCGCGGCGCTGGAGGCCGCCGGCGAACACCTCGTCGGGCTGCGGGACCGCCGCCTGATCCAGGTGACCGCCGCCGACGGGGTGGCGGACCCCGGTCTCGCAGCAGCCGCCGTCTATGCCTGCCTCCGTGCGGACATCCCTCTTGCCGGAGCCCGGCTGACCGTGCGGATCGGTTCCGCGCGGACACACGTGGTGGAGCTGCGTCAGCTCCGGAGAGGTTGAGGTGGTCCTACTGCTCCTGAGGACCGTCCCCCTCAGGACCGTCCCCCTCCGCCAGCCGACGCCGGAGGCCCTCCGCTTCCGGGCTTCCTCCCGCCTCGAAGATCTCCAGGGCGCGGGCACGATGACGCCGGGCTCCGGCCCGGTCCGCCACCGTCTGCTCGATCAGGTCGGCCAGTGCCATGCGGGCGCGGGCCTCGTAGTGCGTGGCGTCCGCGTTGCGCAGGGCTTCTGCTGCCCGCTCAAGGTCGTCCCGGGCTCCCTCGACATCGCCCAGGTGCACCCGAGCCAGACCGAGGGCAGCCAGCGCCCGGGCCGCCATTCTGCGATCCGGCCGGCTGAGGCTGTCGAACTCCTCGATGACCCGCCGCAACGTGACGCAAGCCGCCTCGGGGCTGCCCGCGGCATCCTGCGCGCAGCCGAGGAAGTAGCTGGCGACGGCTACCCCTCGCGGATCCTCGGCCTCACGGTTGAGCTGAAGCGACAGCTCGAAGACCGTGACCGCCCGGGCCGGGTCGTGCCGCTCCCAGTAGCGGCCGAGGAACTCCTGGACCGAGGCACGAAGCAGGAGACACCCCGACTCGTCCGCACGCACCACGGCCGTCTCGAGTTCGGCACTGGCCCGGTCGTCCTCCCCGAGATCGAGAAGGGGGCGGGAAAGCAGACTGCGCAGCCGTGCCTCGGCCGCCACAGCCGAGTCGGCGATCGCGGCGTCCACGCCGAGTTGGAGGGAGTCGCACCAGTCCCCCAGGTGCCGGTGATGCAGGAAGAGCGCGGTGAAAGCCTCGGCGAGCTGCCAAGCCTGCCGGTCCAGAGCCTGCCGACGGGCGGCACGCAACACCGCGAGGATGTTGCCCCGCTCGGCTTCCAGCCAGGCCAGCGCCAGTTGGCCGGCGTCCTGGCCGGCCTGTGAGAAGGGGTCCGGAGCGTTCCGGAGCAGGTCTTCCAGCCTGGCGATCCGCAGCCGGTCGGCCTGGATGGCCCGGTCCGCCAGCGCGGTGAGGGCCAGGTAGTGCGTCACCAGGCCGGACAGGGCCGTGACCTGCTCCGCCTCAGGGGTCTCCAACTCGGCGCAGTGACGTGCGTGCAGGCGCACCAGGTCATTCAGGTGATAGCGACCGTCGACCGTCGCCTCCAGCAGGCTCGCCCGGACCAGTTGTGCCATCAGCCGCTGGACGGCAACCGTTTCGAGACCGCCGGCCGCGGCCACCGCGCCGGCGTCGAAGCTGGGGGTGGGCAGGATCCCCAGCAGGCGGTAGAGCCAGGCCTGCTCCGGTGTCAGGGATCGATAGGCGAGATCGAAGGCGCCGGACACACTGCGCTCCCCTCCGGGGGTCTGTAGCGTCATCACCGACAGTCGAGCCGAGTCGTCCTCAAGTTCGCCTGCCACCGCCGTCAGTGTGAGGTGCGGCTGCATCGACAGTCGGGCCGCCACCAGGTGCAGGGCGACGGGAAGCCCGCCGCACAGGGCCACGACACGACGCGCAGCCGTCGGGTCGGCTCGGACCGGCTCCGGCTCGCACAGGGCGGTCAGCAGCTCCAGGCCGGCCGACTCGTCCAGCGGGTCCAGCTTCATCAGCCGCACGCCGTCGAGCCTCAACTCACCCAGCAGGATGTCGCTGGTGGCCAGGAGCGCGCTGCCCGTCCCTTTGGGGGTCAGCATCTGGACCTGGGCCGGCTCGGTCACATTGTCGAGCACCACCAGCAGGCGGCGTGCGCCCGACAGCCGACGGTACTCGCGCAGCCGATCGTCAACACTGTTCGGCAGATACTCCTCCGCCTGCCCAAGGGCTTTGAGGCAGATCGCCAGCGCCTCGGCGATGCTCCCGCCCACACCGCCGTCCGATGCCGCGAAGTCGACGTAGAGCTGTCCGCCGGGGAAGCGCTGCCTGCAGTCGTACGCGAGTCGGCGGACCGTCGCACGCCGGCCGACCCCCGGCAGTCCGCTCACCACCGCCGAGGCGACAGCGTCGGCCGCGTCGTCATCCAGCCAGGAGCTCAGTGTGCCCAGTTCCCTGACCCGGTTGATGAACCGGGACAGGTGCTGCGGCACGTCGTCAGGCCTGCTGCCGGTCCTGGAGGGCGTAGCCATGGACACGTTGACGGTGATACCGCCGTGGACCCGACCGATCTGTAACGCGTTGCCGTGGACCGTACCGTCCAGGACATTGCGGACGAAGGTCCGCTCGGCCGGTTCCTCGAAGCGGTCGTGGTCCATCCACTCTCCTGTCCTGGAGCCAGCCTGACAGGCCATCACGTTACCGGAGCACCGTCTCCATCACCGCTGGCTTCCCGGTTTCCGACACCCCGCTTCGAACCGCCCCGGCGGAAGCGGTGGTCATCTCCGTCCCGCCCGAGAAGGCGGCGTCGGCGCCAGGCCGGGCGAAGCTTCCGAGCCGCCGGCGCCGGCGCCGGCAAGTCCGCCCGCCAGGCGCCACCCAACGACCGACCGCGGTGATCCGCATCGGCAGGCGCGCGGAAGTTCGCGCACCTGCCCGAGCACGCGCTGCTGAGCGTCGTGGCCTCTTCGCTCTCAAAGGGCTGATGAACGCTGCCATCCACCACTCCCCGGCACCCGCCCCTGACGGGCCATCCGGCATGCGTCCCCGCCACCGACCGCCTACGGTGCGTCAGGAGGGGGTGACCCAACCCGAGAGGTGAATTCTCCATGGCAGGGAAGTTCGAACTGTTCACCGACGAGAGCGGCATGCACCGGTTCCGGCTCAAGGCGAGCAACGGCTCGGTCGTCGTGGTCGGCGACGCGCACGAGACCAAGGAATCGCTGCTGCAGAACATCGAGTCGCTCCGCAAGCTCGCGCCGTACGCGGAGGTCCGCGAGGCGAGCGGGAGCGTGGCGTAGCAGGTCTCGACGAAGCGGCGGGGGGGGGGCCCGGGGGGCGCCCCCCCCCCCCGGGGCCCCCCCCCCCCCGCCCCCCCCCCCCGGGGGGGCCCGGGGGGGGGGGCGGGGGGGGGGGGGGGGGGCCCCCCCGCGGGGGGGGGGGGGGGCGCGGGCGCCCCCCCCCCGCCGCTTTGCCCAGCTCGACCAGGCCGGACCCGCCGGATTGGCCCTGTCGACGGTTCATGATCTACCCGTACGCTCGGGGAATGCGCATCTTGATCATCGACGCCTTCACCGACCGACCGTTCGCCGGCAATCCGGCGGGCGTCTGTCTGCTGGAGACGGACAGCTGGCCGGACGAGCAGTGGATGCGCCAGGTGGCCCGCGAGCTGAACCTCTCCGAGACCGCCTTCGTCCGCCCGCCGAGCCAGGCGGATGACGCCACGGGCATGGGCGCCGAGGGCGAAGTCGACTGGCTGCTGCGCTGGTTCACCCCGATGACCGAGGTCCCGCTGTGCGGCCACGCCACCCTGGCCGCCACCCACGCGCTGCGCACCCAGGGCCTGACCGACGGCCGCCCGATCCGGTTCGGCTCGCTGAGCGGGGTGCTGACCGCGACCCCTCAGGCCGACGGGACGATCAGCCTGGACTTCCCGGCCGCGCGGCCTCAGCCGACCGAGGTGCCGGACGGCCTGGCGCAGGCGCTCGGCCGCCCGGTGGTCGGCTGCTGGACCACCGGGGAGCTCGACGTCCTGCTCGTCGAGCTGCGCAGCGAGCACTCCGTCCGGGGCCTGGCGCCGGACCTTGCGGCCGTCACCCGCCAGCAGGCCCGCGGCGTGGCGGTCACCGCGCTCGCCGAGCACCCGGCCGACGGCTACGACTTCGTCTCGCGCTACTTCGCCCCGGCCGCCGGGGTGCCCGAGGACCCGGTCACCGGCAGCGCGCACACCGCGCTGGCGCCGTTCTGGGCCGAGCGGCTGGGGCGCACCGTGCTCACGGGCTACCAGGCCTCGGCCCGCGGCGGCCTGGTCCACTGCGAACTGCGCACCGCACCGCGCTCCCCAGCCGAAACGAGCCCAACCGGCACGAGCCCGGCCGACAACGCCCCGACCGGCGCCGGCTGGGACCGGGTGCTGCTCTCCGGCCGGGCCGTCACCGTGCTGGACGGCCGGCTCACCCTGTCGGCAGCCAGCTGACGTGACCGGCCAGCAGCGCGTACCCGACGAAGGCCGTCGTGTCGATCAGCGCGTGTGCCATGGCCATCGGCATCACCCGGCCCCAGCGCCGGTAGAGCAGGCAGAAGATCGCACCCATCACCATGTTGCCGACCAGCCCGCCGACGCCCTGGTAGAGGTGGTACGAGCCGCGCACCAGCGAGCTGGTCAGCACCACGGCCGGCCAGCCCCAGCCACGTTGTTCGAGGCGGCGGATCAGGTAGCCGAGCACCACCACCTCCTCCAGCACGGCGTTCTGGCAGGCGGAGCCGATCAGCACCGGAATCCGCCACCAGACGTCGGGCAGCCCCGAGGGCACCACGGTGAGGTTGGCGCCGGCCGCCCGCGAACCCAGGTAGAGGGCCAGGCCGCTACCGCCGATCACGGCGGCCACCGCCGCGCCGCGCCCGAGGTCGGCGAGCTTGTGGCGCAGGTCGAAGCCGAGCACCCGCAGGCTGGTGCCCTCGCGGATCAGCAGGTAGCCGACCAGCACCACCGGCATCAGGCCGCGGCCGATGTAGTAGAGCTGGTAGGCCAGGTCGATCCAGGGCCGCCCCGGAGCGGCGGAGGAGTTCAGCGGCGCGACCTGCTGGCTGAGCGCGGCGTGCTGGGTGAGCGAGTCGGCGAAGCTGATCGCCGCGTAGATCCCGCTGGCGCCCAGGGACAGGCCCAGGACGATCAGCAGCTCGGCGCCGAGCAACCGCCGCCCGGGAGAACCGGGCGGCAGGATGTTCTCCGGGGAGGCGGGCGGTGCGATCGTCATGGCCGATCATCCTGTCACACCGCCATGAGCGCACCCTTCACGCTTTCACACGCCCGTCTCACGCCCTCCACGGAGCCGCCCTCCCCCGCGGATCCGCCCTTCACCCCACCGGCCAGGTGTGCACCGGCTCCCCGACGCGCATCAGCTCCATGTAGCGCCTGGTCATCGTGGCCAGCGCAGTCGCCTGGTCCATCCCGTAGCGCTCGCGCAGCTGGTGGACGGTGGCGGCCTGCCAGGCGGCACCGTTGGTCCGGCGCAGGCAGCGCTGCTCGATGATGCCCAGGTAGCGGTCCCGGTCGGCCGGCTGCACGCCCCACTCGTCCAGACCCTGGTGGGCCAGCGGCAGCAGTTCGCCGAGCACCAGGTCGACCACCGGCACCTCGGCGAGCGCGCCGCGTGCCCCGCGTCCCTGGCGCGGCCAGTACACGGCGGTGTCGATCCCGTAGCGTGCCGCGGTGTGGAAGTTCAGGTCGGCCCGGGCGAACGGCAGCCGGGTCCAGATCGGCCGGCTCTGCTCGGCCAGGACCCGGACCAGTCCGTAGTAGAAGGCCGCGTTGGCCAGGGTGTCGGCGACCGTGGGGCCGGCCGGCAGGCAGCGGTTCTCCACCCGCAGGTGCGGCACGCCGTCGGTCACGTCGTAGACCGGCCGGTTCCACCGATAGATGGTGCCGTTGTGCAGCCGCATCTCGGCGAGCCTTGGGATGCCGCCGCAGGAGAGCACCTTGGCCGGGTCCTCGTCGTCGCAGATCGGCAGCAGCGCGGGGAAGTACCGCAGGTTCTCGGCGAACAGCTCCGCCGCCGAGTCCACCCAGCGCTCGCCGAACCAGGTGATCGGGCGCACCCCCTGGGCCTTGAGTTCGGCCGAGCGGGTGTCGCAGGCCTGTTGGAAGAGGACCGGACGGGTCTCCCGCCACAGCTCGCGCCCGAACAGGAAGGGGGAGTTGGCCCCCAGCGCCACCTGGACGGCGGCGATCGCCTGGGCCGCGTTCCAGACCGGGGCGAAGCGGTCCGGGGTGACCTGCAGGTGCAGTTGCAGCGAGGTCGCCGCCGCCTCCGCCACCATGGTCACCGAGTCCAGCACCAGGTGCTCGACCCCCTCGATGTCCAGCGCGATGTCCTCACCACGGGCCGCCATGATCTGGTCGCTGAGCAGCGTGTAACGGTTGTTGTGCGACATCGAGTCCAGACCGGTGTGCTCGACCCCCAGGGTCGGCAGCACGCCGACCATGATGATCCGGGCACCGGCCTCGGCGGCCCGGCGGTCGGCATAGCGCAGACCGGTGTCGATCTCCTCGCGCAACTCCTCGAAGACATGGCCGCTGAGCCGGTGCGGGGCGATGTTGACCTCGATGTTGAACTTGCCCAGCTCGGTCTGGAAGTCGGCGGAGCCGATTGCCGCGAGCACCTGCTCGTTGTGCATCAGCGGCAGGCCCTGCTCGTCCGCCAGGTTCAGCTCGATCTCCAGGCCCAGGACGGCCCTGGGCCGGTCGAACCGGCCCTCGCGCAGCATCCGGTCCAGCGCCTCCTGACAGGACTGCAGTTTGCGTCGGTACTGCTGTCGGTCCGCCAGGTCGGCCCGGGTCGCGATGACCTTCTCCCCCACGGATACCCCCTTCGGCCGGTGTCACCGTGCCCAGCATCATGGTGCCCAGCATCATGCCCAGCCGGAAGATCGATACCCGATGCGCCTCTATGCCTTGCACCACAAGGGAACTGACGATTCCTCACCTGTTTCTCGACTTGCCGGTCACGACAGAAGGTGATAAACAGGTCACCCTGCGCACTTGTTCGAGTAGGCTTCGCGCTGCACGCCGCACCGGCCCCGGGCCGAAGCGGCTCTCTCGCTTGCCGCGTGGCCCTCTCGCGCGCTCAGCCCCGCGATCACGCCCAACCGGACCCGGCCCACTCGCGCCACGCCGGTATGCCGCTTTCGCACGCCGATCTCGCACGGAGAGGCGACCCGCCATGACCTTGCAAACGCCCCAGCCCCCGCCAAGTGCCCTGCGCGCCGTCCTGGCCGCCCTGAACTCCCATGCCGCCCTGCGGCAGGCCGGGGCCGCCGCGCTGCGCAGTCCCACCGGGCCGCTGCAGCCCTCCCATCCCCTGGCGGTCCACCAGCTGCCGCCCGGGACGGCGACGGCGCGCGCGCTGGCCGAGGCTCCGCGCACGGGTTGGCGGTTCCTGATCGAACACGGCGGCCAGGTGGTGGCGGCGGCCGAGGTGGTGAAGTCCACCGAGGGCCACAGCTTCGCGCACTTCGCGGCCGGGCCCTATCTCGACTCCACCATGCGGGCACTGGCCCAGGCCCGGCACCTGGTGCAGTCGCTGCGCACCAGCCATCAGGCGCGGCTGCTCTCGATGCCCGGGCACTACGCCACGGCGCTGTGGCTGCACGGCATCGACGCCGCACCGGAGGACGACCTGCTGATCCCGCTAGCCCCGGCCCCGCTGGGCGTGGCCGCGCACCGTGCCCATCCGGCGGGCGACCTGCTCGCGCTGCTCGCCCGCCCGGCCGCCGCGGCGCCGGTGCGGCCGGCCGCACCCGCTCCGTTGGCCGCGGCGGTGCCCGCGCTCTGAGTCGACCCGAACAGCCCACCCGAACGGACTACCCGAACGGACTACCTCGCAGCCACCCGGTCGAGTCATGGCCGGGTGGCCCGTTTTTGCGCCGCCGCCTGGTTTGGCCATCTGAATGGGTGATCTCTGCCCCGGAGTTGTGGCGCATGTCACCAAACAGCTGCGGGACGGCCTCCGGATGCCGACACTGGGAACTGCGTGGAAGGACCACCTGTCCTACCCACAGAAGCGCTGACTCACACCTGAGCCGGCGGGACAGGATCCGACCACCGTCAACGGCGTTCCGGGGCTCGTGGGGCCGCAGGGCTCAGGCCGGTGCCGCTGAGGGGGGCGGGATCGTTAGCGAAGCGGGGTACAACGATGTGCCAGCACCGACCTGAGTGTCCTTCGGCCGAGTCGGCCGACCGTGAGGCGGCCGTTCCGGTCGCCCGTCACCCCGAGCAGGGCTGGAGCCTGCTCTGCAACGGGGTCCTGCTGTTCGAGGACACCGGTGAGCTGCTGCCGGACGGCCGGGTGATCGCGCCGCACCGCTCGCGACTGGTCGCCGCCTGACAGCTCATCCGAGCCGGGTCATGGCCCCGCGCCACCAAGGCGCGGACATGACGAGGTCCCCTGCGGAATCTGCCGCAGGGGATCTCGTCATTCGCGCGGTCGATCAGTCCCGCAGTCGATCATTCGCGCGGCCGACGGCAGTCACGCAGCCGACGGCACCTCGCGCGGCCGACGGCCGCCCACCGGGGCGGCCGTCGGCTCACGCCGTCCGGCTCAGGAGCCGTACTCGTCCAGCGGCGGGCAGGAGCAGACCAGGTTCCGGTCGCCGTAGGCGCCGTCGATCCGGCTCACCGGCGGCCAGTACTTGTCCGCCGGGTTCACGCCCGCCGGGAAGACCGCCTCGTGCCGGCTGTAGCCGTGCGCCCAGTCGTCCGCCAGCGTGGCGGCGGTGTGCGGGGCGTTGCGCAGCGGGTTGTCGTCCGCGGCCCACGTGCCCGAACCGACCTTGTCGATCTCGGCCCGGATCTCGATCATCGCGGCGCAGAACCGGTCGATCTCGTGCAGGTCCTCGGACTCGGTGGGCTCGATCATCAGCGTGCCGGCCACCGGGAAGGACATGGTCGGGGCGTGGAAGCCGTAGTCGATCAGGCGCTTGGCGATGTCGTCCACGCTCACCCCCGTCTCCTTGGTGATCGGGCGCAGGTCGATGATGCACTCGTGGGCGACCAGGCCGCCGGGGCCGGTGTAGAGCACCGGGAAGTGCGGGGCCAGCCGCTTGGCGATGTAGTTGGCGTTCAGCACCGCGACCTGGGTGGCGCGCTTGAGGCCCTCGCCGCCCATCAGCCGCACGTACGCCCAGGAGATCGGCAGGATCGCCGCCGAGCCCCACGGCGCGGCCGAGATCGGGCCGACACCGGTGGCCGGACCGGCCTCGCTCTGCAGCGGGTGGTTGGGCAGGTACGGCGCCAGGTGCGCGCGCACCGCGACCGGGCCGACGCCCGGGCCGCCACCGCCGTGCGGGATGCAGAAGGTCTTGTGCAGGTTCAGGTGCGAGACGTCCGCGCCGAACTTGCCCGGCTTGGCCAGGCCGACCAGCGCGTTGAGGTTGGCACCGTCCACGTAGACCTGGCCGCCGGCCTCGTGCACCAGGGCGCAGATGTCGGTGATCTGGGTCTCGAAGACGCCGTGGGTGGAGGGGTAGGTGACCATCAGCACGGCGAGCTGCTCGCGGTGCTGCTCGATCTTGGCCTTCAGGTCCTCGACGTCCACGTCGCCGTCGGTCAGCGTCTTGACGACGACCACCCGCATGCCGGCCATCACGGCGGAGGCGGCGTTGGTGCCGTGCGCCGAGGCCGGGATCAGGCAGACCTCGCGCTGGGTGTCGCCGTTCGCCTGGTGGTAGGCGCGCACCGCGAGCAGACCGGCCAGCTCGCCCTGGGAGCCGGCGTTCGGCTGGATCGAGACGGCGTCGTAGCCGGTGACCTCGACCAGCTGCTGCTCGAGCTGGCGGATCAGGGTCAGGTAGCCCTGGGCCTGGTCGATCGGGGCGAAGGGGTGCAGCTGGCCGAACTCCGGCCAGGTGACCGCCTCCATCTCGGTGGTGGCGTTGAGCTTCATGGTGCAGGAGCCGAGCGGGATCATGCCGCGGTCCAGCGCGTAGTCCCGGTCCGAGAGGCGGCGCAGGTAGCGCAGCATCGCGGTCTCCGAGCGGTGGCTGTGGAAGACCGGGTGGGTGAGGTACTCGTCCTCGCGCAGCAGGCCGGCCGGCAGCGTCTCGGCGACCGAGTCCGCGTCCACGCCCGCGACGCCGAAGGAGGCCCAGACGGCGGCCAGGTGCTCGCGGGTGGTGGTCTCGTCGCAGGAGATCGAGACGGTGTCGGCGTCCACCTGGTAGAGGTTGATGCCCGCCTCGCGAGCGGTGGCGAGAACGGCGGCGGCCCGGCCCGGGACCTTCGCGGTGACGGTGTCGAAGAACGCCTCGTGGGCGAGCTCGACGCCGCCGGCCCGCAGGCCCGCGGCCAGCGCGGCGGCGTAGCGGTGGGTGCGGCGGGCGATGTCGGCCAGGCCGTCGGGGCCGTGGTAGACGGCGTACATCGAGGCCATCACGGCGAGCAGCACCTGGGCGGTACAGATGTTGCTGGTGGCCTTCTCACGGCGGATGTGCTGCTCACGGGTCTGCAGCGCCAGCCGGTAGGCGCGCTGGCCGTCGGCGTCCACCGAGACGCCGACCAGGCGGCCGGGCAGCGAGCGGGCGTACTCGGCACGCACCGACAGGTAGCCGGCGTGCGGGCCGCCGAAGCCCATCGGGACGCCGAAGCGCTGCGAGGTGCCGCAGGCGATGTCGGCGCCGAGCGAGCCGGGCGACTTGAGCAGGGTGAGCGCCAGCAGGTCGGCGGCGACCGCGACGATCGCGCCGAGCCCGTGCGCCTGCTCGATCACCGCGGCCAGGTCGCGCACCGCGCCGGAGGCGCCGGGGTACTGCAGCAGCACGCCGAAGACGCCGCCCTCGGCGATGTCGGCCGGGATGCCCTCGGACAGATCGGCGACGACCACCTCGACGCCGGTGGGCAGCGCGCGGGTCCGGATCACCGCGACGGTCTGCGGCAGGGTGTCGGCGTCGACCAGGAAGACACCGCCCTTGACCTTGGTGACCCGGCGGGCCAGCGCCATCGCCTCGGCCGCCGCGGTGCCCTCGTCGAGCAGCGAGGAGCCGGAGGTGGGCAGGCCGGTCAGGTCGGAGACCAGGGTCTGGAAGTTGAGCAGCGCCTCCAGGCGGCCCTGCGAGATCTCCGGCTGGTACGGGGTGTAGGCGGTGTACCAGGCCGGGTTCTCCATGACGTTGCGCAGGATCACCGGCGGGGTGAAGGTGCCGTAGTAGCCCAGCCCGATCATCGGGGTGAGCACCTGGTTCTGCCGGGCCAGCTCGCGCAGTTCGGCCAGCACCTGGGCTTCGCTGCGGCCGGCCGGCAGGTCCAGTCCGGTGATGCTGCGGATCGCCTCGGGGACGGCGGCGGCGGAGAGTTCGTCCAGCGAGCCGTAGCCGACCTGGGCCAGCATCTTCTCCTGGGCGGCGGCGTCGGGGCCGATGTGGCGGGACTCGAAGGGGCTGGCGGTTTCCAGCTCGGCGAGGGTGGCGGAGCTGCGGGGGCGACCGGCGGTCGGCTGGGCAGTCATGGTGGTCGAGGCCTCCTGGTCACGGACCGGCGGGGGCACGCACGCCGCGGGCCCGCGCCGCTGTGGAGAGCGGATGGACCTGGACGGGCGAGCCCGACAGGCCTCCCCCTCTGTCATCGGGACCTGAGAGCTTCGCCCGCGCGGGGCTGACGCCCCGCCGGCTTGCACCGTCGGTGAGGGTGGTGCCCGCCGGCTCCCTCGCCCGCGGCCCTGCCCTGCTTTCCAGAGTGACCTATCCCACACGGTACGGATGCCTGAGAGATTCCGGGGAGGGTTTGCTCCTTCGGCGCCCCAGTCCCCTCTGTTTCGAAGGGTGAGGACTCTCCCGAGCGGGTTCGGCGGTCGCGCCCAGGGTACCAGCGCGGACCTCTCGGACGACCGTGCAGGTGAGCGAATGTGCTCCCCCACTTGGCGCAGCCCGCGCACGGACGGCGGCGCTTGGCTCGCCGTCATCCGATCCGTGCCTTTTGGTGTGAATCGCAGGCAGCAGCCACAGGAGGATGAGGAAAGCGTGCAGACCGACATCGATCCCCGAGACCTGATCGGGCACAAGGCCGTCGACCGCAACGGCGACAAGATCGGCACGGTGGACGAGGTCTACCTCGACGACGCTACGGGTGAGCCCGAGTGGGCCGCCGTGCGCACCGGAATCTTCGGCCGGGACGCGTTCGTCCCGCTGACCACGAGCGAGTTCTCCGGTGAGGAGCTGCGCGTGCCGTACGACAAGTCACTGATCAAGGAGTCGCCGGACTTCGGCGTCGGCCAGCACCTCTCCCCCGCCCAGGAGCTCCAGCTCTACCGCTACTACGGCCTCGACTCCCCCGGCGCCGGCCGTACGGGTGAGCGGAACACCACCGCGAACGGTTCGCCCGGCTCGACGGACCTGGACTTCGGGGTGGCCGCCGGCGCCCCCGTGGCGGCCGCGGCGACCACCATGACGCGCAGCAACGGCTCGGCCGAGTCGGGCACCACCCAGCAGACCACCCAGCTGCCCCGGGCCCAGGGCGTCGCACCGTCGGCCCCGCCCACCATCGGGCTGGACAAGCCGGTCGAGCCGCCGCCGAGCCCCACCCCCGATCCGGTGCACACCGCGCCCAAGACCGGTGCCGACCACGGCCCGGCCACCAACGCCCCGCCCGGACCGGTGGAGCTGACGCTGCGCGAGGAGCGCCTGGAGATCGTCAACGAGTGGCACGTGCTGGGCACCGCCAAGCTGCGCAAGTACGTGGTGACCGAGCCGGTGGAGCGCCGGGTGCAGGTGGTGCGCGAACGGGTCCGGGTGGAGCGGGTGCCGGTCAGCGAGGCGGAGCGGGCCACCCTCACCGCGCAGGAGATCGCCGAGGCGGTCGAGGAGGTGACGCTGCGCGAGGAGCGCCCGGCGGTGCGCAAGTACGTGGCTCCGCTCGAACGGGTGCGCCTGGTGGTCGAGCGGTACACCGAGGAGAAGGTGATCCGCGACGAGCTGCGCCGTGAGCAGGTGGAGATCCACGACAGCACGGCGCCCGCCGCCCACACCCCGATGCCCGCCCCGCAGCAGGCGGGCGCCCCCACCGGCCGCGTCGGCTGACCCCTGACGGCCCGGCCGATCCGGGCCCGACCGCGGCCCGATCGGACGGCCCGGATCCGCGCGAGCGGGTCCGGGCCGTCGGCCTCGACAAAGCTTCAGCGCTAGATATTTGACAGAGTGAAGCACTTTCGGCATGGTTACTTCAGTTCATTGACTATCGCTGGCTTGAAGCAGCTGGAAAGCCGCTCAGCCCGTTTCTGAAGGAGCCACCGTGAGTGAGGCAGTCAAGCCCACCGCCTCGGCCGCGAAACCGAGCAGTGCCCGGGTGCTGCCCGCCCTGATCCTGGCGATGCTGGCCTACAGCGTCATCCAGACCGCGGTCGTGCCGATCCTGCCGTCGCTGGCCCTGGAGCTGAAGGTCTCCGGTTCCAACATCACCTGGCTGATGACCGCCAACCTGCTCTCGGCGGCCGTCCTGACCCCGCTGCTGGGCCGCTTCGGCGACCTGCGGGGCCGCAAGCCGATGCTGCTGATCTCGCTGGGCGGGCTGGTGCTCGGCTCCGGGCTCGCGGTGGCCACCCACTCCTTCAGCCTGCTGATCATCGCCCGCGTGCTGCAGGGCGCCGGCGGTGGCGTGCTGCCGCTGGCGATCAGCATCGTCCGCGACGAGCTGCCGCGCGAGAAGGTCACCGGCGGCGTCGCCGCGATCAGTGCCTCGATGGGTGTCGGCAGCGGCCTCGGCCTGGTCGCCACCGGCCTGCTGCTGGAGCACTGGGACTACAAGTCGATCTTCTGGATGGGCCTGGTCGCCGCGCTGCTCGCCATCGCCCTGGTGGTCGTGCGGGTGCCGAAGGACCCGGTGACCGACAAGAACGGCGGCGCCGACCCGCTGGGCGCCATCACCCTGGCCGGCTGGCTCTCCGCTCTGCTGATCGCGGTCAGCCGCGGCAACGAGTGGGGCTGGACCTCCACCAAGACGCTGGGCCTGTTCGCCGTCGCCGCCGTGGTCGCGCTGATCTGGGGCATCATCGAGGTCAAGGTCAAGCACCCGCTGGTCGACATGAAGATGATGGCCCGCCCGGCCGTCGCCTTCACCAACATCTCCGGCCTGCTCATCGGCTTCGGGATGTACGGCTCCTTCCTGGTGATCAGCAACTTCACCCAGACCCCCGAGAAGCTCGCGCACTACGGCTTCACCGCCAGCGTGCTGCACGCCGGGGTGCTGCTGCTGCCCTCCGCGGCCGGCTCGATGATCGCCGCCCCGGTCGGCGCGATGATGATCGGCCGCAGCGGCCCGCGCCTGCCGCTGGTGCTCGGCGGCCTGTTCGGTGCCGTCTCGATGGCCTACCTGGCCCTGCGGCACAGCGCCGAGGGTGACATCTACTTCGCCGCCGGTCTCTTCGGTCTCGGCGTCGGCCTGGCCTACGCGGCCATGCCCGCCTTCATCAACGGCGCCGTCCCGGCCGAGCAGAGCGGTATCGCCAACGGCATGAACGCGGTGCTGCGCACCGTGGGTGGTGCGATCGGCACCGCCGTGCTGGGCGCGGTCCTGACCGGCGACACCATGAAGTTCCCGCCGCAGATCGCCGCGATGATCAAGGTCCAGCTCCCGACCCTGGACGCCTACAAGCACGCCTACTGGATCACCGCCGTGATCTGCCTGATCGCCGCCGTGGTGCCGTTCGCGATCCGGACGGTCCGGACGGCCGCTCCCGCGGCCCCGGCCGGCGAGTCGGCCAACGCGCCGCAGCCCACCAAGACCAGCGCCTGACGCGCTGGGGCTCCCGCGGTGCACGACCGCAGGGAGCCCGCCCGGCACCGTCCAGGGATCGGCGGCGCCGGACCGTCGAACGCCCCACCCGAGCACCTCGGGTGGGGCGTTCGGCATTCCCCGACCCGGCCTGCCCCGACCCGGCATTCCCCGGCCCCGTGCCGGCCGGACCGGCCGGCAGCGGTGTCCGCCCGCCCGGCTACTCCGGCAGCGGACGCAGCGGCAGCGGCTCGGCCGGACTCAACGCCGGGTCGTCCACCAGGAGGGTGCGCACCCGGCCCGGCGGCGAATCGGGCGTCTCGAAGCGCACCGTCACCCGGCCGACCCCGCTGCCCTGCACCCAGCCGGCGCCGAACTCCTCGTGCCGCACGTCCTGGCCCGGCATCCAGATCCGGGTGCCCAGCGGCTGGTTCGCCCCCGCGGTCGGGGTCGGCGCGTCGGCGGGCTCGGCCGACTCGACCTCGACCGCCGCCTGCGCCGCGGCCTCCTGCGCCGCCTCGGCTGCCTCGGCTTCCTCGGCCGCCGCCTGGGCGAAGAGGTCCTCCTGGGTGAACTCCGCCAGCTGGGAGACGCCGACGCCGAGCAGCCGGATCCCGCCCGTCAGGTTGACCTGGGCGGCCAGCCGTCGGGCCGTGGCGGCGATCACCCGCTCGTCGTCGGTGGGCCCGCGCAGCGTCTCCGAGCGGGTCAGCGTGCTGAAGTCGAACCGGCGCACCTTGATCACCACCGTCCGCCCGGACCGCCCGGCCGCCCGCAGCCGGCGAACGCAGCGCGCGGCCAGCACGTCCAGTTCGTGCAGCACCTGGTCGCGATCGGCCAGGTCGACCTCGTAGGTGTCCTCCACGGAGACCGACTTGGCATCCCGGTCCGGGACCACGGCCCGGTCGTCCAGCCCGCGCGCCATCAGCGACACGCCGGCCCCATGGGCCTTCCCGAGCAGCCGGACCAGCTCGTCCTCGGACTGGTCCGCGACCTCGGCCACGGTCAGCAGCCCGGCCCGGCGCAACGCCTGCTCGGTGGCGGGGCCCACCCCCGGCAGCGCCCGCACCGACATCGGACCGAGCACCGCCCGCTCCTGGCCGGGCGCCACCAGCACCAGGCCGTCCGGCTTGGCCTGCTCGGAGGCGATCTTGGCCATCAGCTTCGAGCCGGCGGCCCCGATCGAGGCGGTCAGCCCGGTGCGGCGTTGGATGTCGGCCCGCAGGTCCTGGGCGATCGCCTCGACCAACGCGCTGCCCTCGGTGGGCGGCACCGCGGCCAGCGCCGCGCCGTAGGGGCCGGCGGTCAGATCCACATAGGCCTCATCCACACTCAACTGCTCGACCAGGGGCGACAGTTCACGCATCATCGCCATCACCTGCTCGCTGATCTCCCGGTAGGCGACGAACCGCGGCCACAGGTAGGCGGCGTTCGGGCACAGCCGGCGGGCCACCGCCATCGCCATCGCGGAGTGCACCCCGAACACCCGCGCCTCGTAGGAGGCGGTGGAGACCACGCCGCGGCCGCCCAGGCCGCCGACGACCACCGGCTTGCCGCGCAGGCTCGGCTTGGCCGCCTGCTCCACCGAGGCGAAGAAGGCGTCCATGTCGAGGTGGAGGATGCTCGGCACTGTCCGCACAAGTCGATCATCGCGCAGCGGTCTGACAAAGCAGCGCTCCGACGGAGCGGGAGCCCTGGAGGGCCGGAGGGCCGGACCGGACGGGCGCGCTCAGCCCGCCGGGTGCGCCGCGTCCGCCAGCGCCCGCGCCACGCCCTGGTCCCTGGGGCCGAGATCCGTCGGGTCCGGGTGGAAGAGCGCACTGAGCGCCGCCTTCTCCGCCCCCGGCAGCTCCCGCAGCCCGCCGTAGTACCAGGTGGTGTCCCGAGTCTCGGGCACTCCCACAGCGTAGGAGTCGATGCCCGCCGCCCGGCAGAGCGCCAGCGCCCGGCGCACGTGGTAGTCCTGGCTGACCAGCACCGCGTGGTCGACGCCGAAGATCCGCCGGGCCCGGGCGCAGGAGTCCCAGGTGTCGAAGCCCGCGTAGTCGCGCACCACCCGCACCGGCGGCACCCCGCGCGCGACCAGGTAGTCGTACATCGTGCCGGGCTCGTTGTAGTCGGGCCGGCTGTTGTCGCCGGTGACCAGGATCGCCTGGACCTTGTGCGCCTGGTAGAGCTGCAGGGCGGCGTCCAGCCGGTGCGCCAGGTAGTCGGAGGGCTGCCCGTTCACCACCCCGGCGCCGAAGACCACCGCGACCGGCTCGGCCGGCACGTCCGCCACGGTGCGGATCCGGGAGTCCTCCGTGCCGAACAGCCAGGCGCTGGGCAGCAGCGCGACCGCGCTGAGCAGCACCAGGCTCTGGAAGACCCGCCGCTGCCGCCGGCGCCCCCGCAGCAGCCCGCTCACCCGTATGCCACGCACGATCCGTCCGCCCCTGGTCGACCAAGATCCATCACCAGGGCGGACGACCGGCCGGACCCGGACGGTTCCGCGCCGGGCCGACCGGTGTCACGGCCGCCGCTGTACGGGTCAGACCGCGCGGTTGCGCCGCTGGGCCAGCTCGTCGGCCGGATCGTGCCCGAGCAGCGTCTCGCCGGTGTCGGTGCGCTCGGCGTGCAGCCGGGAGAGAGTGCCCTCCAGCTCCTGCGCCACCGCGCCCACCGCGATGCCGAACATCCCCTGACCACCCTTCAGCAGGTCGACCACCTGCTGCGGCGAGGTGCACTCGTAGACCGTCGCCCCGTCACTCATCAGGGTCAATCCGGAGAGCGCGGCCACCTCGGCGGACTGCAGATGGGTGACGGCCACTCGGATGTTCTGCAGCGATACGCCGGCGTCCAGCAACCGCTTGACGATCTTGAGGATCAGGATGTCCCGGAAGCTGTAGAGCCGCTGCGCACCCGTCGGGTACGAGGCCCGCACGCTCGGCTCCAGCAGGCCGGTCCTGGCCCAGTAGTCGAGCTGGCGGTAGGTGATGCCCGCCGCCGAGCAGGCCGTCGGCCCGCGATAGGCCAGCGGCCCCGGGGCCGGGGCGATCCGCTCGACGGCCGGCTGGCCGGGCTGGACCGCGGGAAAACGACCGACTCTGGGCAGTTCGGCAACGGTCTCGACCGCCGGGGTCTCCCAGGAGCGGCCGATCATCGTCCGGTTGCCACGTGGCAGGTGGAGGGCGCACGGGCCTCCCACGGCCGCCTCATCGCCGCTGCTGCTCATGCCAACCTCCGTCCACTCGTGCGCCGGGCGCCCGGATCAGGTCATCCCGGCGGCCACCCCTGACGGTAGGCAGTCGTCCAAGACGCGTCAACGATCGCCACGCCGGGTTGGCGAAACCGAATCACTCCGGAGAGTGGTTTCGCGTGCCCCCAGTGTGGGTAGGACCGGACACTTTGGCAAAACAACTGATCGACTTCTGCTCGGGCACCGGACCGCTCGGCCCGCAGCAGACCCCTCGACGGCCGGACCGCGACTACTGCGCGCTGCCGCCGAAGTCCTCCGGCGAGACCTGGTCGAGGAACTCGCGGAACTTCTCGACCTCGTCCTCCTGCTCGTCCGGGATCGCGATGCCGGCCTCGGCCAGCACCTCCTCCGCCCCGAAGATCGGGGTCCCGGTGCGCAACGCCAGTGCTATCGCGTCGGAGGGCCGCGCACTGACCTCGACGCCGCCGGTGAAGACCAACTCGGCGTAGAAGACGCCCTCGCGCAGGTCGGTGATCCGCACCTCGGTGAGCTGCTGACCCAACGCCTCCAGCACGTCCTTGAACAGGTCGTGGGTCAGCGGTCGCACGGGCGTCATGCCCTGCTGGGCGAAGGCGATCGCGGTCGCCTCGCCTGGGCCGATCCAAATCGGCAAGTACCGATCACCCCCCACTTCGCGCAGCAGGACGATCGGCTGGTTGGAGGGCATCTCCACCCGGACACCTACGACGTCGAGCTCATTCACAAGGCAACCCTATGGCCCCGCTCCGAGATATGAAAGCGCGGCCGGTCCCCGCACACGGGCGCGCCGCACCGGGCGGGCCCGCGACCCGCACTACCAGGGCTTGTCCGACAGGCCCTGGGCCCGCAGCCCGGCCTGGACCATGGTGGCGTGCAGCCGCACCGCCAGGGTGGCCAGCTCACGGGCGGTGGTCTCGGCATGCGCCCTGGTCTGCGGGTTGCGGTGGCGGCGCAGCGGGGCGACCACCTGGTCCACCAGCGCGATCTCGCGCTCCGCGGCGGCCTTCACCTGGCGCAGGTGGCGCGGTTCGAGGCCGAACCGGCCCAGCTCCGCCACCAGACGGGCGATCTGCAGGGTGTCGGCGTCATAGCCGCCGTCCGGTCCCGCCAGCACCAGGCCGTAGGACTCCCAGGCGGCCAGGTCCCGCTCCTCGGCCCCGGCGGCGGCCAGCAGCTCGGCCCGGCCCAGCCGCACCCCGGAGGTCGGGCCCGAGGCCGCGACCAGCTCGCGGTCCGCCTCCTCCAACGGCCCGGGGCGGGAGTCCGCCGCCGGCAGGGCCGGCGGGGCCTCCCCACGCTCGATCGCGTCCAGATGCTCGCGGATCACCCGCAACGGCAGGTAGTGGTCGCGCTGCATGCGCAGCACGTAGGCGAGCCGCTCGACGTCGGCCGGGCCGAACTTGCGGTAGCCCGAGGGCGTGCGCTGCGGCTCGACCAGGCCCTCCGCCTCCAGGAAGCGGATCTTGGAGATGGTGACTTCCGGGAAGTCCTCGCGCAGGAAGGCGAGCACCGCGCCGATGCTCAGCAGCTCACCGCCACGCGGTTCGGCCGCCCGGGGCACGAGGCCGCCGGGTCGACGCTGGGGGGTCACGGTCTGATTCGAGGTCACTCGCGCTCTCCTGCCGCCGTCGTGGTGCCGAATCCCCCCGCCGTCCGCCCGTGCCCCGTGCCCTGCCGGTGTCTCAGTACCGCTGAGGTCCCGCGAAGAAGACCAGTCGGTACTTGCCGATCTGCACCTCGTCACCGTTGTTCAGACCGACCTCGTCGATCCGCTCCCGGTTGACGTACGTCCCGTTCAGGCTGCCGACGTCCGCGACGGTGAAACCACCCGGGCGGCGGCGGAACTCCACGTGCCGGCGCGAGACGGTGACGTCGTCGAGGAAGATGTCGCCCTGCGGGTGCCGACCGGCGGTGGTGACGTCCGCGTCCAGCAGGAAACGGCTGCCGGAGTTCGGACCGCGCTGGACGATCAGCAGCGCGGAGCCCGGGGGCAGCGCGTCGATCGCGGCCAGCACCTCGGCCGAGAGCGCCGGGGTGGCCCCGGTGCCGGTGGCCGTGGGGTCGTAGGACTCCAGGCCGGAGATCGAGATGGTCGAGGTGGTCTCGGCCGGCATCTCCGGCGCACCGCCGCGCAGCGGGCTGCCGCAGTTGTTGCAGAACCTGGCGGTGGCCGGGTTCTGGTTGCCGCACCGAGGGCAGACGATCGGGCCGGTCATGTTCGCAGCCTCCTGGCGCGGTACTCCCCCTGGGACATGCCCGGCATAGGACTCCGGGGCAAACCCTCCACCAGAGGTTGAGGGTCCTGACGGGAAACCTATGCGCGGGGCGCCCGAAGGGTCAACCGACGCGCCGTAGCCCGAGTCGCGGAAGAGCGGGCGCTCACCGGCCGGCTGGTAGCCCTCCTGCGGGGCGCCGCGCATCCCGGGGACCTGGCCCGCCTCGTCCTCCTCGCGCCGATGGCGCGCGGTGGGCATTTCCACCGCCGCGCGACGGCGGTTGGAGCGGCCGAACAGCTTCGAGAAAAAACTCACGGGCGAATCCCCTTGCGTGAAACAGACCCGCCCGCGGGGCAGGGTGAGAACCTCGGACAGGCGGCGAGCCCGGCGTCCGGCCGGGGCTGCGGGAGTGGTACTGAACAGTCTGACCGACGCCGTTCCGGTGGTCTGCACCGGGGGGCGCTCAGCCGCGCAGGTGGGAAGTGGTCCAGCCGACGGGGCGTCAGACGGATCGGATGGTTCCTCACTTCGCCGCCGGCTTGGCGAACTGCGCCGATCCGGGCACGGCCAGCGCGTCCACCGTCACCTTCTGCTGCTCCGAGATGTTGGTGCCCACTTGCTCCTTCTCCAAAGTACGGACGATGCCACCCGGAATGTTCAGAGCGGGCGTCAGATCCTGCGGATTGCCGATCACCGTGAAGCGGTACGGCTGCGCGACCTTCTTCCCGTCGATCGCCACCCCGCCCGAGGGCAGGTCGGTGAAGTAGGTGTGCGCCACCACTCGGACCTCGTTGATCTGAATCGCCTCCGCCCCCGCAGCTCGGAGTTCCTGCAGGGTGTCCAGCAGCATATCCGCCTTGACCTGCCCCTGGGGGTCATCGACAGTCAGTACGATCCCCGGCCCGCTGGCCTTGACGGTGCCGGCCAGCACACCCAGCTCCAGCGCCTTCTGCCGGGTCTGCTCCTGAGCCTCCTTGGCCTGGTTCGAGCTGTTCTCCAACTGGGTCAGGGACTGGTCCAGTTGGGCCTTCTCCTGTTGCAGACGCTGCTGGCGGCTGTCCAGTTCGTCCAGGATCCGGACCAGGTCCTCCTGGCGGGCACCGCGCAGCGCGCTGTGGTCGTTGGTGCTGCGTACCTGGATCGCCAGGCCCAGGCCCAGCGCGAAGAGCAGCAGGGCCACCACCAGCTGACCGCGGGACAGGCGCGGCGGCCAGAGCGCCTTGCGCAGGCGCCCGCGGCCGTCGAGCGGCGGCCGCGCGGAGGCGGGCGGCTCGGCCGTCTCGTTCTCGGCGGGCTCGTCCTCGACGGGAGCCTCCGCGACCGGGGCCTGCTCCTCGGCGGGCTCGTCCGTGGCGGGTTCGCTCGCGGTGGGTTCGTCGGCGACCGGCTCGTCGGTGTCGGGTCCGCCGGTGTCAGGTTCGTCGATCGCGGGCCTGCCGCTCTCGGGCGCCGTCGCGTCGCCCTCCCCCGGCTCGCGCGGTTCGTCCGGTGTCCCGTCCTGTGTCACGTCTCGCCCCGGCCTCAGGCGCGGAACACATGGCGCCGGATGGCAGCCGCGTTCGAGAAGATCCGGATGCCCAGCACCACGACCACACCGGTGGACAGCTGCGACCCCACGCCCAGCTGGTCCCCGAGGAAGACGATCAGCGCGGCCACCACCACGTTGGACAGGAAGGAGACCACGAAGACCTTGTCGTCGAAGATCCCGTCCAGCATCGCCCGCACCCCGCCGAAGACGGCGTCCAGCGCGGCCACCACCGCGATCGGCAGATACGGGACGACGGCGGCCGGCACCGAGGGCTGCACGAAGAGTCCGGCGACGACCCCGGCCACCAGGCCCAGTACGGCGATCACGGCTTGGATGCTCCTGTCGTTGAAGGCGAGGGGCCTATGGAGGCTATGGAAGAAGGCGTAGCGGAACCGGGTGCCGGGCTGGTGGAGGGCGCCGGTGTGGGCCCGGCCGTCGGACCCTCGTCGGGCGTGGCCAGCCGCAGCGTGAAGCCGACCGCTCCCGGCAGGTCCAACGAGTGCTGCGGGCCGGCGGTCGCTTTGATCCCGTAGCTGTCCTCCAAAAGCCGGAGGTACTGGCCGCCCATGCTGTCCTGGAAGGCGCCCGGCAGCCGCTTCTCGTCCCCCACCGCCAACACCGTGTACGGCGGCACCAGCGGCCGGTTGTCGACCAGGATCGCGTCACCGGCGGCACGGATCGCCGAGAGCGCGGTGAGCCGCTGTCCGTTCACCGCGATCGCCTCCGCGCCGGCCTGCCAGAGACCGTTGACGATCAGTTGCAGGTCACGGTCGTGCAGCCGCTCGCCGCTGAAGTTGTCGGCGGTGCGCGGGTCGACCCCGCCGCCTCCCGTATCGGAGGCGTCGTCGAGGACCAGCTTGAAACCGGGGCCCTTGACCGCGCCCGTGCCCACCGCGGAGGTCAGCGCGGCGAGGGCGGCGTCGTCGCCGTTCTCCTTCAGGGCACGCCGCTGCTCCTGGTCGACCTGGGCCCGGGTCGCCTCGACCTGCGCCTGCAGCTTGTCGTCGGCCGTGGTGCCGTCGGTGACCCGCTGGACCAGCGCGTCGTGCTGCTTGGCCAGCGCGGGCTCGGCCTCGTGGGCGTTGACCCCACTGACCGTCACCACGACGGCCGCCAGGGCCAGGCCGACCGCGAGCACCAGACGGCCCCTGGCGGTGGTGGGCAGCCGACGGCGACCCACCTCGCCCCGCGCCCGGGCGGCGGCCGCGTAGCCCTCGTCCAGGCTCTGGTCCATCACGGTGGTCAGCAACGTCATCGAGGCGTCAGGGCGGGAGAACCGCCCGTTTCCCCTGCTCGGTGGCCGCGTCACTGACATGCGGGACATCGTCCCACGACCCCGCGGCCCGCCACGACCAGCCCCCGACGTCAGGGACCGGCCGCGACGGGCCGCGCGGTCAGGCCTGGCTCAGCGTCCGGCGCCGTCCACCACCGCTGCCCACTCCTCCAGCAGGCTCTGGGTCGCCTCGTCGTCGGGACCCTCGGCCCACAGGTGGGTGACCGCCTCCGCCGGGTCGGGCAGCACCAGGGTCCAGCGGCCGTCGGGCTCGACCACCCGAACACCGTCGGTGGTGTCCAGCAGCCGGTTGCCCGCCGCCTCCACCACCGAGCGCATCACCATGCCCTTGGCCGCCCACGGGGTGGCCACGTCACGGCGCTGCATGTGGGCCTGCGGAATCCGCGCGTCGATCTGACTGAGTGTCAGCTGGGTGCGGGCCACCAGGCCGACCAGCCGGACGAAGGCCGCCGCCCCATCGAGCACCCCGCTGAACTCGGGGACCACGAAGCCGCCCCGGCCGTCCCCGCCGAAGATCGTGCCCTCGGCGGCGGCCGCCTTGGCGAGGTCGTCCGGCGAGGTGCTGGTCCAGGTGACCTGGGTGCCGTGGTACGCCGCGACCTGCTCGGCGATCCGCGTGGTGGTCACCGGCAGCGCGGCCTGGCCGCTGCGCCGCTCGGCGGCGACCAGGTCGAGCAGGACCAGCAGCGCCCGGTCGTCCTCGATCACCCGGCCCAGCTCGTCCACGAAGGAGACCCGCTCGCCCACCGGGTCGAACCGCACCCCGAAGGCCGCACGGGAGGAGGCCACCAGGGCGCCGAGCCGGGCCAGGCCCGCCCGCCGCTCCTCGGCGTCCTCGGTGGGCCTGGCCTCGTCCAGACCGCTGCTGACAGTCAGCGCCTCGACCCCGAGCCGGCCCAGGATGCTGGGCAGGACCAGGCCGGCGCTGCCGTGCGCGGTGTCCACCACCACCTTGAGCCCGGCCTCGCGCACACCCGTGGTGTCGATCGCCCGCAGCAGGTTGCCCGCGTAGGAGTCGAAGACGCTGGACGGGAAGGTCAGGTCACCGATCTCGCCCGGGAACGCCCGGCGGTACTCCTGGCGGGCGTAGACCCGGTCCAGCTTGCGCTGGCCGGCCTGCGAGAGATCGGCGCCGCGCTCGTCGAAGAAGAGGATGTCGAGCGAGTCCGACACACCGGGCGTGGTGCGCAGGAAGATCCCGCCGGCACTGCCACGCGCGGTGTGCTGACGGGCCACCGGCAGCGGCACGTTCTCCAGGTCCCGGACGTCGATGGCACTGGTCTGCAGGGCCGAGATCATCGCCCGTTTGAGCGCACGGGCACCACGCGAGTGGTCACGCGCGATGGTGACGGTCGCCCCCTTCTTCAGGGTGGTCGCGTACGCGCCGGCCAGCCGCACGGCCAGCTCCGGGGTGATCTCGACGTTGAGGATGCCGGAGACGCCGCGCGCCCCGAACAGGTGCTCCTGGCCGCGCGACTCCCAGATCACCGAGGTGTTGACGAAGGCGCCGGCCTCGATGGTCTTGAACGGGTAGACCCGCACCCCGCCGGCGATGATCGACTCCTCGCCGATCAGGCACTCGTCGCCGATGACCGCGCCGTCCTCGATCCGGGCCGCGCGCATCACATCGGTGTTCTTGCCAACCACACAGCCGCGCAGGTTGGTCTGCGGCCCGATGTAGACGTTGTCGTGGATCACGGCCTTGTGCAGGAACGCGCCGCGTTTGACCACGACGTTGCTGCCGAGCACCGTGTGCTCGCGCAGCTCCACACCGGCCTCCACCTTGGCGTAGTCGCCGATGTAGAGCGGACCGCGCAGGATCGCCTCCGGATCCACCTCGGCGCCCTCGGCGACCCAGACGCCCGGCGAGATCTCGAAGCCGTCCAGCTCGACGTCGACCTTGCCCTCCAGGACGTCGGCCTGCGCCTTGCCGTAGCTCTCGTGCGTGCCGACGTCCTCCCAGTAGCCCTCGGCCACGTACCCGTAGACCGGCTTGCCCTCCTTGAGCAACTGGGGGAAGACGTCACTCGACCAGTCCACCGACTGCCCCGCCGCGACGTAGTCGAAGACCTCGGGCTCCATGACGTAGATCCCGGTGTTCACGGTGTCCGAGAAGACCTGCCCCCAGGTGGGCTTCTCCAGGAAGCGCTCGACCCGGCCCTCGTCGTCGACGATCGTGATTCCGAATTCCAGCGGGTCGGGAACCCGGGTGAGGCAGACCGTGACCAGAGCTCCCTTGCTCCGGTGAAAAGCGATCAACTCGGAAAGATCAAAATCGGTGAGGGCGTCTCCGGAGATCACCAGAAAGGAGTCGTCGCGTAGTGCGTCCTCGGCGTTCTTGACACTGCCCGCGGTGCCGAGCGGAATCTCCTCGTTCGCATAGCTGAGGCTCATACCGAGTTCCTCGCCGTCGCCGAAGTAGTTCTTCACCAGCGACGCAAGGAACTGCACGGTGACGACCGTATCGGTGAGGCCATGCCGCTTGAGCAGCCGAAGCACGTGCTCCATGATCGGGCGATTGGCCACCGGTAGGAGCGGCTTCGGCATACTCGAAGTCATCGGGCGGAGACGAGTTCCCTCGCCTCCTGCCATCACAACGGCTTTCATTGCGGGTGCGTCCTCCTTCGCGGCAATGGACTCGCCGTCCATCAAACCGTTCCAGGACACCTCTACCCGGCAAAAATGATCCGACGCGCGGAAGCACGGGTTAACTACGCCACGATTACGGCGTGTCGGGTACCGCGTCTCATACCGTGGTCACGCCGGCCGCCTTGACGATCTGCCTGGTCTGCACGGCATAGAGGATGCCGGCCCACCAGTACAGCACCGTGCCCCACCAGATGAACGCCCAGCTGACGGCGTTCGCCGTGCTGTGGAACCAGCCCTCCCCCTGCCCGAGCAGCAGGAGCGGGAAGCCGTACATCAGATTGAAGGTGGCCGCCTTCCCCAGAAAGCTGACCTGCAGCGGCCCGTACCCGTGACGGTTGAGAATGGGCAGCAGGGAACTGATGAAGAGGTCGCGGGCCAGCAGGATGCCGGTCAGCCACCACGGCAGGATCCCGCGCCAGGTCAGCCCGAGCAGGGTGGAGAGTACGAACAGCCGGTCCGCCAGCGGATCGAGGATCTGCCCGATCCGGCTGATCTGCCCCCATCGGCGAGCCAGCTTGCCGTCCAGGTAGTCGCTGACACCACTGAACATCAGGATCGCCAATGCCCAGCCGTCGTTGTTCGGTCCCCCGAACTCAGGCCAGAGGATGAGCCAGAGGAAGACCGGGACCCCGACCAGCCTCGCCATGCTGAGCAGGTTGGGGATGGTGAGGACGCGGTCGGTCTGGACGCGCGTCTCCTGGACCTCCACCCGGAGCCTCCTGTCGTACGGTGACGTTGCGGGCAAGACTTTACCCGGCACCGCCGCTAAACGCGAAGAAGCCCCCTTCCTGACGGAAGGGGGCTTCTTCTGAATGATTGTTCGGCGGCGTCCTACTCTCCCACAGGGTCCCCCCTGCAGTACCATCGGCGCTATGAGGCTTAGCTTCCGGGTTCGGAATGTAA
>NZ_JBIBIJ010000003.1:400906-577627 GCF_042957465.1 Kitasatospora sp. NPDC008050 | reverse complement strand
TGGGCGCGGACCGGGTCGGCATCGACGACAGCTTCTTCGACCTCGGCGGCCACTCCCTGCTCGCCACCCGCCTGGTCAGCCGCATCCGCAGCGAGCTGAAGACGGAGCTGGCGATCGCCACGGTCTTCGAGTCGCCGACCGTGGCGGGCCTGGCCGAGCGGCTGGCGGCGGCGCCCAAGGCCGACACCCCGAAGCGACCGGCGCTGCGCCGGATGACGCGGCCGACCAACGGCCGCTGAGGAATTCCGGGGAGCGGCACCCGCCGCTCCCCGGTGGTTGTGCATCACAGAGATCAAGAGGAGCAGTCATGACCAACCCCTTCGAGAACCCCGATGGCACCTACCTCGTGCTGGTCAACGACGAGGGCCAGTACTCGGTGTGGCCGGAGTTCATCGAGGTGCCGGCCGGCTGGACCGTCGCCAAGACCGCGGACACCCGCGACGCCTGCCTGGCCTACGTCGAGGAGAACTGGACGGACATGCGCCCGGCCAGCCTGGTCGAGGCCATGGCGGCGTCGGAGAACTAGGGCGTTTCTCATGATTCCCGCCGCGCGCTGATCCGACGCGAATCATGAGACACGCCCAGGGCGCCTGCGCCCGCATTTCCGGTGGCGCTCCCGGCACGGAGCGCCACCGGCAACCAACCCCTCTGGTGAAGGCACAGGAACGATGGGTACAGCGACAGCCGCCGCCACGCACGGTGGCACCGGGATCGTCTCCGCCATCCCGCGATGGCGCACCGAACCACGGCATGCTCAGATGCCGACGACCGAGTACGAGTGCGGCCTGCCCGCCGCGGCGGTGCTGCGGCTGACCGGGCTCGCCGAGCGGCTGCGGGTGCGGCCCGAGGCGGTGCTGCTGGCGGCGCACGCCAAGGTGCTGGCCGCGCTCTCCGGCGAGCGGGACGTGCTGACCGGCTACGCCGCGCCCGGCGGCGAGGTGCGGCCGTGCGCGCTGCTGGTGGCCGACGGCAGCTGGCAGCAGCTGGTGCTGGCGGCCCATCAGGCGCTCCGCGCCACCGCGGCGGCCCCGGGGGCCGCCCCGGCCTACGAGGTGCTCCTGGACCTCTCCGCCCTCGACGCCCCCGCCGCGGCGCCCGCCCCCGCCGCGGCGCCCGCCGCCGACCTCGGCGCGCCGGTCGTGCTGCGGATCGCCGTCACCCCACAGCCGGACGGCGGCTGGCGCCTGAGCCTGCTCGGCAGCCCGGAGGCGCTCGACCTGCCCCACGCGCGGCGGATCGCCGGCTACCTGCTGACCGCCCTGGAGCTGTTGGCCGCCGACGAGACGGCCGACCAGCACCACCAGCGCCTCCTGTCACCTGCCGAACTCGCCTACCAGATCGACGGGTTGGCCGGCCCGCGGCGCGAGCTCCCGGACCGCCGGATGCACGAGCTGTTCGAGGAGAAGGTGCGTGAGCACCCCGAGCGGATCGCCGCCGTCCATGACGGCACCGAGTGGACGTACGACGGCCTCAACCGCCGGGCCAACCGCATCGCCCACGCGCTGCTGGCCCAGGGCCTGCGGCCCGAGTCCATGGTGGCCGTGGTCACCGAGCGGAACCTGGACTGGCTGGCCGCGACCCTCGGCGTCTTCAAGGCCGGCGGCGTCTACCTCCCGGTGGAGCCGCACTTCCCCGCGCAGCGGATCGCCGCGATGCTCTCCCGCAGCGACTGCCGCTTCGTGCTGACCGAGACCGGCAGCACCGACACCCTCGACCAGGCCCTCGCCACCCTCGACCCGCTGCCGACCTCGCGCATCGCCGACCTGATCGCCCCCGCCACGGGCACCCAGGGGCGCCCGGACACCGACCCCGGCGTCCCGGTCGGCGCTGACCAGCTGGCCTACGTCTACTTCACCTCCGGCTCGACCGGCGAGCCCAAGGGCGCGATGTGCGAGCACGCCGGCCTGCTCAACCACCTGTACGCCAAGATCGAGGCGCTGGAGATCGGCCCCGGCCAGGTGGTCGCCCAGACCGCCCCGCAGTGCTTCGACATCTCGCTCTGGCAGCTGGTCAGCGCCCTGCTGGTGGGCAGCCGCACCCTGATCATCGGTCAGCAGGAGATCCTGGACGTCGAGCGGTATCTCGACACCTTGGTCAAGGGCGACGTCGAGGTCCTCCAGGTGGTGCCCTCCTACCTGGAGGTGCTGCTCACCTGCCTGGACGAGCGGCCGCGCCCGCTGGGCCGGCTGCGCAGCGTCTCGGCCACCGGTGAGGCGCTCAAGCCGGAGCTGGTCGAGCGCTGGTTCGCCGCCTTCCCCGGCATCAAGCTGGTGAACGCCTACGGCCTGACCGAAACCTCGGACGACACCAACCACGAGGTGATGGACCGGGTGCCGGAGCACGGCCGGGTGCCGCTCGGCTCGGCCGTGCGCAACGTGCGGGTCTACGTGGTGGACGAGTTCCTGGAGCCGGTGCCGCTCGGCGCGCCGGGGGAGATCGTCTTCTCCGGGGTCTGCGTGGGCCGCGGTTACATCAACGACCCCGAGCGCACCGCCGCCGCCTTCGGGACCGACCCGCACCGGCCGGGGGAGCGGCTCTACCGCTCCGGCGACATCGGCCGCTGGCTGCCGCAGGGCACGCTGGAGTTCCTGGGCCGGCGCGACGCGCAGACCAAGATCCGCGGCTTCCGGATCGAGATCGGCGAGATCGAGAACCAGCTGCTGCGGGTCCCGGGCGTGCGGGACTGCGCGGTGGTCGTGGTGGAGGGCCCCGACCGGGAGAAGCACCTGGTCGCCTACTACGCCGCGGACGCCCCGCTGGCCACCGCGCAGCTGCGCTCGGCGCTGGCCGAGACGCTGCCCGGCTACATGGTCCCGCAGGTCCACCACCACCGTGAGGTCCTGCCGCTGACCGGCAACGGGAAGATCGACAAGAAGGCGCTGACCCGGGACGCCGCCGAGGCGATCCTCAGCTCCGCGCCCGCCGCAGGGCAGACCCAGGGCGGGGCGCCGGGTACGGACAGCGAGCGGCACCTGGCCGAGCTCTGGGCCCAGGTGCTGAACCTGCCGGTCGAGGAGATCACCCGTCACCACCACTTCTTCGAGACCGGCGGCACCTCGCTGTCGGCGGTGCGCCTGGGCATCGCCGCCGGCGGGCCACTGACGCTGGAGGACATCGTCCGCCACCCGGTCCTGGCCGATCTCGCCTCGGTCCTGGACCAGAAGACGCAGCTGGGGAAGGAACACAGCGCATGACACAGCCGACCGAACCGAACACCGCGGCCGGAGCCGGAGCCGGAGCCGGAGCCGGAGCCGATGAGCTCGACCTGGAACTCGCCCCGGGCCGGCCCGCGATCCTGCGGGTCGGGGCACCGGTGGCCACCGACGCCCTGCCGCACTGGGTCGAGGAGCGCAAGGCGGCGCTGGACGCCGCCCTGCTGTGCCACGGCGCCGTGCTGATCCGCGGCCTCGGGGTGGGCGACGCCCAGGCCCTGGGCCGGCTCAGCGAGCGGTTCCTGGGGGCGGCGATGCCCGAGGCACAGGCCTTCGCCCGCCGCCGCCCGCTCGGCGGACCGGTGCTCTCCTCGCTGGAGTGGCCGGCCGACCAGCCGATGTGCATGCACCACGAGCTGAGCTACGCGCTGGAGTTCCCCCGGCTGCTGGCCGTCGGCTGCTTCAGCCCGCCCGCCGAGGGCGGGGTGACCGGGCTCGCCGACGCCCAGGCGGTGCTCGCCGCGCTGCCCGAGGCGATCGTGGAGCGCTTCACCGCGACCGGCTGGTCGCTGGAGCGCTCCTACAACGACCTGGTCGGCGTCCCCTGGTCGGAGGCGCTGGGCACCGCGGACCGGGCTGCCGCCGAGGAGTACTGCCGGGCGGCCGGCATCGACTTCGGCTGGCGGCCGGACGGCGGGCTGAGCACCAGCCAGCGACGCTCGGCGGTGATCCGGCATCCGCTGACCGGGGAGGAGGTCTGGTTCAACCAGATCGCCTTCCTCAACGAGTGGACCATGGAGCCGGCCGTCCGGGAGTTCCTGGTGGCCCAGTTCGGCGCCGACGGGCTGCCGTTCAACAGCCGCCACGGCGACGGCTCCCCGATCGACGCGGGCACCGTGGAAACCATCAACAGGGTCTACGAGGCCCACACCCTGCGCGAGCCCTGGCAGGTGGGGGACGTCCTGCTGGTCGACAACATCCGCATGGCGCACAGCCGCGAGCCCTTCACGGGGCGGCGCGAGGTGGGCATGGTCCTCGGCGCCCCCGTGCGGCTGGCCGACTGCCACCCCACGCACCAGCCCGCGCCCACGCACCAGCCCGCTCCGGCCTCCTGATGCCCGGTCACCTCCCGTACCCGATCCGAATCCCGTACCGCCCGCTCCGAGAACGGAATCGCGCTTCCTCATGAACCCTCAGATTCCCCCCTTCGCCGTCATCCCCGGCTCCCAGGTGCACCAGGTGCTCACCGGGCAGGAGGAGCAGGTCATCGAGCTGATCGAGGAGGCCTACCGGGTGCACGGCGAGGGCGACACGGTGAACCCGCCCTCGTACTTCCTGCGCTTCCCTGACCGGCCGACCTCGCGCATCATCGCCCTGCCGGCCTCCATCGGCGGCCGCACCCAGGCCGACGGGATCAAGTGGATCTCCAGCTTCCCGGAGAACGTCCAGGCCGGTATCCCGCGCGCCTCCGCGGTCGTCGTGCTCAACGACCGGGAGACCGGCTACCCGATCGCCTGCATGGAGAGCTCGATCATCAGTGCCGCGCGCACCGCCGCCTCCGCGGCGCTGGCCGCCGATGTGCTGACCCGCGAGCGTGGCCGCCCGCGGCGCATCGGCTTCTTCGGCGTCGGGTTCATCGCCCGCTACATCCACACCTATCTGCGGGGCGCGGGCTGGTCGTTCGACGAGGTGGGGGTGCACGACCTCAGCCTCGAACACGCGAACGGCTTCCGCTCCTACCTGGAGCGCTCCGGTGCCGAGGGCCAGGTCACGGTGCACGAGAGCGCCGAGGACCTGATCCGCACCAGCGACCTGGTGGTCTTCGCGACGGTCGCCGGCGCCCCGCACGTCAGCGAGGTCGACTGGTTCTCGCACAACCCGGTCGTGCTGCACGTCTCGCTGCGCGACCTGGCACCGGAGATCATCCTCAAGTCGGCCAACGTGGTCGACGACATCGAGCACTGCCTGAAGGCGGACACCTCCCCGCACCTGGCCGAACAGGCCGTTCAGCACCGGGACTTCATCGACGGGACGCTCTACGACGTGCTGACCGGACGGCTGAGCCTGCCGACCGACCGCCCGGTGGTCTTCTCGCCGTTCGGGCTCGGTGTGCTCGACCTCGCGGTGAGCAAGCACGTCTACGAGACGGTGCGCGAGCGCGGCGAACTCGCCGTCATCGACGACTTCTTCCACGAGGTCAGCCGCTACGGGGACGACAAGGCGAGTGGTCAGCATGCGTAAGCCGGGGTGGGTACCGTGCCGATAATCACCGCTCCACAGGACTTCAACGTCGAAGACCTGTACGTGGACCTCGGACCGGTCCTCGGCACCGGACTCCACCTCAAGTGCGAGGGCTTCAACTTCGCGGGATCCATCAAGTTGAAGGCGGCCGCCGCGATGGTGGCGCAGGCCGAGGAGTCCGGTCTGCTCACCGAGCGGTCCATCCTGGTGGAGTCCTCGTCCGGCAACCTGGGGGTGGCGCTGAGCATGATCGCCGCCGAGAGGGGCTACCGGTTCCTGTGCGTCACCGACAGCCGGTGCAACCTCAACACCCGGCGGCTGATGGAGTCGATGGGCGCCGAGGTGCGCTCCGTCAACCAGCCCGACGGCGAGGGCGGCTACCTCGCCGCCCGGCTGCGGTACGTGCGGGAGCTGTGCGCCGCCGACCCCCGCTACGTCTGGCTGAACCAGCACGGCAACCCGCACAACTGGATGGCCCACCACCGGACCACCGCGCCGGCGATCGCCCGGCAGTTCCCCGAACTCGACGTGCTGTTCGTCGGCGCCGGCACCACGGGCACGCTGATGGGCTGTGCGCGCTACTTCCGCGAGCGCCAGCGCCCGGTGACCGTGGTGGCGGTGGACACCGTGGGTTCGGTGACCTTCGGCGGCCCGCCGCAGCCGCGGATGATCCCGGGGCTCGGCGCGGGCGTGCGCCCGCCGCTGTTGGACCGCTCCTACGTCGACGACGTGGTGATGGTGCCGGAGGCCGAGACGGTGCGGGTCTGCCGCCGGCTGGCCGCGGCGGGCTTCCTCTTCGGCGGCTCCACCGGCACGGTGATCGCCGGGGCGCAGCGCTGGCTGGCCGCGCACCGGGCTGCCGCGGAGCGCGGCGGTGCGGACCGTGGCGGCGCCGGCCGTGGTGGTGCGCCGCTGACCGCCGTGGCGATCTCGCCCGACCTCGGTGAGCGTTACCTGGACACGATCTACCAGGACTCCTGGGTCCGGGACGTGTACGGCGAGGCGGGGTTCGGCGAGACGGGGTTCGACGGGCACGGGGCGGCCGGTGCCGATCGGACCCCGGCCGCGCAGGACTCCGTGCTGCCGGCCGCCGCGCGATGACACGGCGCCGCCGGCTCCGGCCGCGCGATGACACGGCGCCGCCGCTCCGGGCTGTGGTGGCCCTGCTTCCCGCAGGGCCGCCACACCCCGGAGCGGCGCTCGGCTCAGGGGGCGTCGACCAGGGCCGCCGCCTGCTCGTGCTCGGTGGCCCTGGCCGTCAGCAGCCGCCGGTCGACCTTCCCGTTGGTGTTGCGCGGCAGCGAGGCCAGCCGGTGGACGGTGTCGATGATCGAGTGCTTGGGCAACTGCTGGGCGCTGTGCCGCTTGAGATCGATGAGGGAGGGATCATGGCCCGGAGCGGGAACGACATACGCCACGATGTGGGCGTCGATCCCCGTGCCGACCACCACCGCGGCGGCGTCGGCGACCCCGTCGTGGCTCTGCAGCACCGCCTCGATCTCGCTGAGCTCGATGCGGTTGCCGCGCACCTTCACCATCGCGTCGCGGCGGCCGACGAACTGCAGGTTCCCGTCCTGAAGGACGAGGACGATGTCGCCGGTGGGGTAGCTGCGGTCGACCACCGGCGGGCGCCCCCAGTACCCGAGCATCACACTCGGTCCGGTCACGACCAGTTCGCCCTCCTCGCCGGGCTGGGCCGGCGAGGAGTCCGGGCGGATCACGGTGACGGTGTTGCCACAGGCGGCGGTGCCGATCGGCACCGGCAGGATGCGGTCGGCCGCGATCGCATCGACCGTGTAGCCGGTGCTGATAATGGTTTCGGCGGGCCCGTAGAGATTCACGAAGCGAACGTGCGGAAGATGTGCGTGGAGTTCCCGCAGCGGACCGATCGGGAACACCTCGCCGGCGAAAATCAGGATGCGCAGCGACGGTACCTCGGACGCCAGCAGGTCACCGTGCCGCATCATCAGCATCAGCGCCGCCGGAACCGAATACCAGACGGTGATCTCGTGCTCCAGAAGGAACTCGACCAGACCCTTCGGGGAATACGAGGTCTGCTGCGGCACGATATGCACGGAAGCGCCGACGGTGAACGGCACGTAAATGTCGTTCACCGAGAGGTCGAAATGAAATGGTGCGTGATTCGAGTACCGGTCGCCGGGCTGCGCCTGCTGCATTTCGGCGGCCCATGAGATGAAGGCCCAGGCACTGCTGTGGCTGTGGCACACGCCCTTGGGCTCACCGGTGGAACCGGAGGTGTAGAGGATGAAGGCCAGATCCTCCTCACCGACGGTGACCTCGGGCGCCCGGCGATCGGCGGCAAGCGTCCGCCCGGCCGGCAGCCGCTGCCAGTCGGTGCCGTCCGGCCAGGCGCTCAGCGTCGGGGTGTCGGTGCCGAACTCGCTCAGCGCAGAACGCCGTTCGGGAAGTGTCAGCAGGGCGGCGGGCGTGAAGTCGGCCACCAGCTTGGCTATCCGGCGCGGGGGAGCCTGCGGGTCGAGTGGAACGTAGGCAGCGCCCAGGCGCAGCACCGCCTGCATGGCCGCGACGGCCCCCACCGACTTGTCGAGCCAGATACCGACGCGGTCGCCGGCGCGGACCCCGAGGCCGGTCAGTTCGAGTGCGAGCTCATCGGCCCATACATCCAATTGCGCATACGTCGCCTCACCGTCCGGACCGACCACCGCGACGGCGTCCGGTGTGCGTCGGGCAGAATCCCGGACGAGCTGGTGCAGGATCACGGGTCAGGGTCTCCCTGTCTCTTGTCCCCCGTTGCCCGAAAAGAGCAGATCGATCTTGACAGGCCGAAGGCGGAACCGTAGCATGAAATATCGTCGGATGGTGGGGAATACTTGATGGGGTACCGAGGATATAAATGAAGGATATCGAGACGTTCGACGCTGTCAAGGGGTTTATCGAGGAGGCCGTCCTGAAAGGCCAGGGGGAGGTGGAAGCCGACACCCCGCTGCTCGAATGGGGAATTCTCGACTCGCTCTCGGTGGCCCGGCTGGGCAGCTTTATCGAGAAGCGCTTCGACGTGGTAGTACCCGGCGGCAGTGCCATCGGGGAGAAGTTCCACAGCCTGGACAGCGTCTGTGCGTTCATCGCCGAGCTCCGGACCGGCGGATCCGCCGAGGCCCTCGGATGACCGGCCGACTGGCGCTCTCCTCGGCCCAGACCGCGGTCTGGGTGGCCCAGCAGCTCGACCCGGACGACCGGTCCTTCAACATCGCGGAGTACTGCGACATCCAGGGCCCGGTGGACCCGGCCCTCTTCGAGGCGGCGCTGCGCGAGGTGGTGGCCGCCACCCCGACCCTGCGGGCCCGCTTCGACCTCGGTGACGAGGGCCTGTGCCAGTACATCGACGACACCGTCGACGTGCCGATGCACTACCTGGACGTCAGCGGCGAGGCCGACCCGCCCGCCGCCGCCGAACGCTGGATCCGGCAGGACCTGGCCAGGGAGTACCACCTCGCCAAGGGCCCGCTCTTCGGCTGGGCGCTCTTCAAGCTCGCCGACGAGCGCTACTGGTGGTACCGGGCCGCCCATCACATCGTCGTGGACGGCTTCGGCTTCTCGCTGATCGCCTCTCATGTCGCCGACGTCTACAGCGCCTTGGCCACCGGCCGCCCGCGCCGGCGCCGACCGCCGGGCACCCTGGAGCAGGTCATCGCGGCGGACACCGCCTACCAGAACTCCCCGGCGTACGAACAGGACCGCCGGTTCTGGCTGGACCGGCTCGCGGGCCGGCGCGAGGTGGCGAGCTTCACCGACTGGCGCCCGCCGCGCGCCCGTGCCGCCATCCGCGAGAGCGGCCGCCTCGCCCCCGAGGCCCTCGCCGAACTGCGTGCGGTGGCCCGCCGGTTGGAGGTGACCTGGCCCGAGGTCGTGATCGCGGTGGTCGCGGTGCAGCTGTACCGCGCCACCGGCATCCGCGACCTGGTGGTCGGCCTGCCGGTGACCGCCCGGACCGAACCGCTGCTGCGCCAGGTGCCGACGATGCTCACCAATGTGGTGCCGCTGCCGCTCGTGCTCGGTCCGGAGTCCGACGTCGCCGCCGTGGTGGCGCAGACCTCGCAGCGCCTGGCCGAGGCCCTGGAGCACCAGCGCTACCCGCAGGAGCACCTGGTCCGGGAGGTGCCGGGACTGCCCAAGGGGCGGCGGCAGTTCGGGCCCGACCTCAACATCATGTCCTTCAACTACCGCGGGGACTACGCGGGCCACCCGTCCACCGGGCACTCCCTGCGCCCCGGGCCGGTGGACGACCTGTCGGTCAACATCTACGACCGGCTCGGCGGCCAGGGCCTGGAGATCTGCTTCGACGGCAACGCCGAGCTCTACCGCCCGGAGCAACTGGCCGGGCGGGTGGGCGACCTGGTGGCCCTGCTGGGCTCGGTCACCGAACTGCTGGACGGCGGCCCCCTCGGGCCCGCCGCCGGACAGGCACTGACTGACTGAACGCGCAGGGGCCTACCCGCCGGAGAGCTTGTCGGACAAGCCCTGGAGCCGGCGGGTAGGCACAGCCTGCGGCCCGGTGGTCAGCGGGGCAGGGCCTGGTACAGCCCACGGCCCGTGCGCTGCGCGCGGGAGCCCTTCACCAGGCGCTCCAGCGCGGTGCGGATCGCGTTGACGCTGCCGGGGGTGGACTCGCGGCCCAGCCCCTGGGCGACGTCACCGGCCCGCACGGGCTCCCCGGCCTGGGCCAGGAACTCCAGGATGCCGTCGGTGAGTCCGGGAGCGCGCTTCTTCGCCGCCTCGGCCGGCGCGGGGGCCGCACCCTTGCGCGGCTTCGCCGCACGCCGCGCCCGGCTCGGGGCCTCGACCGCCGCCGGCGCCGCGGCCGCCTCGGGAGCGACCTCCGCCGCCGCCTCCGGGGCGGCTTCCTTCGGAGCCTCCTCTGTGGCCTCCTTCACGGCCGCCTTCGCCGGGGTCGAAGTCTTGGCCGGGGCCGACGCCTTCGCCGGGGAAGTCCTGCGCGTGCGACCCGTCTTCGTGGTGGCCGCCCGACGTGTGGTCTTCGGCGCGGCCTTCGCCGGCGCCTCGCCCGTGGCCTCGGCCGCTGCCGGCTCCGGCGTCTGGGTCGTGGCGGGCACCTCGACCGCGATCGTCTCCGTGGCGGGCGTCTTCTGCGCCGGCACGGTGGCCGCCTGCTGCGCGGCGGGGGCGGGCGCGGGGGCGAGCGACTGCAGGCTGCTGAGGGCGCTGCGCACCGCGCCGAGGCGGTCCGTCACCTCCGCCAACTGACTTTCCAGCGTGCCCTGTTGCTCCTCCAGACGGGGGAGCTCGGACTGCAGCAGCGTGATGGTCGACGCGACGCTGCTGTGAGTGTCGAACGTGGTAGCCACGAATTCCTCGCTTATTCCGGATGTCGGCAGTGCTCGTGATGGTTCTCCATGAGCCGTACGGTGCATTTGCCTTCTTTCCATCCCCGGTAAACGTGAATGCGTATGAAGTCTGCGCGGCACCACCGGCTCGGGCGGCTTTGCCGACTGGCCTTGACGTCGGCGTCACGGTCTAACGTGCGGTGGCCGGATCAGTTACGAGAGTCGTGAGGAGCAACCCTGATGGGCGAGTTGACCGTGTCGGATGTGCGAAACCAGATGCCTGCGGATGAGCGGGAGGTGCTCGGGGCGGACGCCCGATTCTTCGAAGCACTGCTCGCCGCCGATGCCGTGGTGTTGGACGGATTGCTCGACGACCGCTTCGTCCTCGTCGATGTCATGGCCGGTTCAGTGATTCCGAAGGCCGAGCTGGTCTCCCATGTCGGAGCGCGGACCGTGGTGTTCGAGACGATCGAGCGGACCGTCGAACGGGCGGAGGACCAGCCGGTCGTGCGCCTCTTCGGCCCGACGGCATTGGTGACCGGCCGCACCCGGATGACGGGCCGGGTCGGCGAAGTCGAGTTCACCGCTGCCAGCCGGTACACCCATGTCTTCGTCGCCGACCCGGCGCCACACGAGGCGCGCTGGCGGCTGGTCAATGCCCAGGGCACCAAGCTGGATTGATGCCCTGGGCCTTGACCTGCCGCGGTCAGCCCGCTGCCCGCTGCCCGCTGCCGGCGGCCGGCCGCCGTCAGGCCGTCGCCAGCAGCCAGGTGGTGAGCAGCCCGAGTCCGGCTGCCGTCCCCGGCGCGTAGAGTCCCACCAGGACATCGACGCAGGCACGGCCCACGCGCCGGCTCCTGGAGCGGGTCGCCAGGCCCAGCAGTACGGCCGCGTGGTGGGAAACCCGCGCGGTAGCCGTCCCGCCGTCCCGCACCGTCCCGCTGGCCTGCACTGTCTCGCCGTCCCGCACTGTCTCGCCGGCCTGCGCTGTCGCGTCGTCCTGCGGCCGCAGCAGGGCGGCGACGCGTTCGAGGACCTGCTTCTCGTCCACCCGCAGCGAGACCCCCCGGGCATCGGTGAGCCACAGCTCGTCCCACCCCCGCCTGCCGGGCATCCGGGAACGGCGCACCCGCACCAGCGCGGTGAGGTCGACCGTCCGCACGCCCGTCAGCGTGCGGGCGGTGACATAGCGCAGGTCGGGGCCGTGACCGACGCAGCGGCCGGTGCTGTGCCAGCGTTCGAGCACGCACGCGGCGACCAGACCGGTGATCGTGCCGATGAGCTGCTCACCCTCGTGGACGGTGCCGCAGCGTTCCAGCACGGCGGGAACGCCGATGCCCGCCGCCGTGGCCGCGCCCAGGAGCGCGTAGCCGATCCGGTCGTGCCGAAGGCTGGTCCCGGCCGGCACGCCGTCCGGTCCCGCCTTGGCCAGCAGCCGTGCCTCGCGCCGACTCGGCGGCGCGGCGACCGCGACCGCCCGCCCGGGCTGTGGTTTCTTCCGCCGCTTCTTGCCTGCCATGCCATCCCCCTCGTGCCTGACCTGCACCGTAGTCCTGTGCCGCCGCACTCCGGTGGGCGGGGTCCGGCCGACCACGCCCACCTGCCGCCGACTGATCCTTTCGAGGGCGAACCGTGGGTACGGTCGGTTGCGTCCTGCTCCTCGAAGTCCGTCGACCCAGCAGAAGGAGACCCATGAACAACGCAGGCTTCGCCGCCCGTCCCAGCCGCCGCGCCATGCTGACCCTCGGTGCCGGGGCGGCGCTCGCCGCCACCGTGGCCGGCGGCGGATCGGCAGCCGCGGCAACGCCGGGCGGTTCCGACATCCACCAGGCGCTGGCCGACCTGGAGCGTGAACACGACGCCCGGCTCGGGGTGTTCGCCTGCAACACGGTGACGGGCCGTCGCGTGCGCTACCGCGCGGGCGAGCTCTTCGCGACCTGCTCGGCGATCAAGACGGTCACCGTGTCCGCCATCCTGCGGGACCTCGACCGCGACGGCGGCTACCTCGCCAAGCGCATCCACTACACCCAGCAGGACATCACGCGCTCGGGCTACGCGCCGGTCACCGGCACCCCCGAGCACCTGGCGAACGGCATGACCGTCGCGGAGCTGTGCGCGGCCGCGATCGACTACAGCGACAACACCGCGGCCAACCTCCTCATGCGCGAACTCGGTGGCCCGCAGGCGGTCACCGCCTTCTGCCGCTCGATCGGGGACGGCACGACCCGGCTCGACCGGTGGGAGCCCGAACTCAACTCCGCCGAGCCCGGCCGGGTCACCGACACCACGACCCCGCACGCGATCGGCCGGACCTACGCCGAGCTCGTCCTCGGCGACGTGCTCACGCCGCCGCACCGCGAGCAGCTGACCAGCTGGCTGCTGGGCAACACCACCAGCGGCGCACGCTTCCGCGCCGGACTGCCCAAGGACTGGACCCTCGGGGACAAGACCGGCACCGGCGACTACGGCACCACCAACGACGTCGGCATCGCCTGGACCCCGGCGGGGGAGGCGGTGGTGCTCGCGGTCCTGTCCACCAAGCACGACCCGAAGGCCCCGGCGGACGAACCGCTGCTCGCCAGGACCGCCGCGCTGCTGGCACCCGCCCTCGGCTGACCCGCCCCCACCCGCTCGCCTGTCACCGCCACACCCGTCGGCCCGCCCCGGCACCCGCAGCCCCCTGCTGGCGGACCCTCTAAGGTCGAGGCGGGACGTCGTCGGCGATCGCCGGTGCGGCGGTGACAGGGCTGGAGGGCCGGACGTTGACGGAGATCATGGTCATCGGTGGGGGCGTCGCCGGAGCGGCGGTCGCCCTGGGCCTGCACAAGGCGGGCTTCGACGTCACCGTGTACGAGGCGCACCCGGACACCGGGGCCGACATCGGTGCCTTCCTGACCCTGGCGAGCAACGGCATGCGGGCGCTCGCCCAGCTCGACGCGGCCGCGCCGATCGCCGAACTCGGCTTCCCGCTCACCGAGATGAGCGTGCTGGACGCGACGGGCCGGGAACTCGCCGCGATGCCGCTGGGCGAGGCCGACCACCCCCTCACCCGCTACCGCTGCCTGCGCCGCGCCGAGTTCGGCGCGGCGCTCCAGCGCGAGGTCGCCCGCCGCGGCATCCCGATCCGGCACGGAGCGCGGCTGACCGGCCTCCGGGAGGGCGCCGACAAGGTCACCGCGACCTTCGCCGACGGCAGCTCGGCCGGCGCCGAACTGGTCGTCGGAGCCGACGGGTTGAACTCGACCGTGCGTTCCTGCCTCGACCCGGACCAGCCCCGCCCCCAGTACGCGGGCCAGCGCGTCTTCTACGGCTACACCACCGACTACACCACCGACCACCCCACCGACGCCGCCGCACCCCCGCCCGGCGAGGCCTCGCACCGGATCACCATGCTCCGCGGCAGCGGCACCGCCTTCGGCTACGCCTGCTCGCCGGCCGGGGAGACCTTCTGGTTCGCCCGGGTTCCCGGCCCACCGGCCACCACCGAGGAGTTGACCCGCACCACGCCCGCCCAGTGGCGCGAGCACCTGCTGCCGCTGCTGCGCCCCGACCGCACGCCCGCCGCGGACATCGTGGCGGCCACGGCCGAGCGGCTGATGGTGACCAACGCCCAGCACCTGCGGCCGGGCGGCCGCTGGCAGCGCGGCCGCACCATCCTGATCGGCGATGCCGCCCACGCGGCCTCCCCGGCCACCGGCCAGGGCGCGTCGATGGCGCTGGAGGACGCCGTGGTCCTCGCCAAGGCGCTGCGCGAGGCGGGCCCGCGCCCCGAGGCGCTCGCCCACTACGAACAGCTCCGCAGGCCCCGCGCGGAGCAGAACATCGCCACCAGCGCCCAGCTCACCGCGAGCCGCACCAACACGCCGCCGCCGGCCGGCCCCGCCACCCGCGCGCCCCGCGACTCCGCCCGTCCCGCCCCGCGCGTGGACGAGGAGCTGCTGCGCCTGCTGGACTGGGACACCCCGCTGCCCACGCCCGGCCGGCAGGCCTGACACCGGCACCCCCCTGACCGCCCGTCCGAAACGCGGGCGACGACTCCCGGGCCGTCCACCTACACTGACGGCCATGGCATGCCGCATCACTGAGTTGGTCATTGACGTTGTCGACGCCGAGCGGCTCGCCGCGTTCTGGAGCCAGGTCCTCGGCTACGTCGAACTCGGCCGGGAGGACGACGGGAGCATCGAGATCGGGCCGCCCGACACCGGCTTCGGCGGCCCGCAGCTCACCCTCGTCCTCAGCCCCACCAGCGACCCGCGACCCGAAAAGCTCCGGCTGCACATCGACGTCAACGCCACCGACCGCGACCAGGACGCCGAACTGGAGCGGCTCCTCGCTCTCGGCGCCAGGCCCGTCGACGTCGGTCCGGGCGGCGAGGAGAGCCGGCACGTCCTGGCCGACCCGGAAGGCAACGAATTCTGCCTCCGGCACACCCGGGTTCAGCCGGTCTGACCACGTGTGTCCTGGCGCCCAGGGCCTGTGACCAGTTCGGAGCGCCGCCGGCAGCCTCAGCGGCCGTCGCCGCCCAGCACCCGCCGCAGCGCTTCGACGACCGAGTCGGCGGGGAACCGCAGGCGGGCCGCCTCCTCCGCGAGTTCCAGGGTGGTGGCGAGCTCCTGCGGTGCGGCATCGGCGACCAGGCCCCGCATCCAGGCCAGCAGTTCGGCGGGCACCTGGGGCCGGCTCCCGGCCAGGATGACGGCGTCCGCCACCTCGACCTCCGCCACCTCGACCTCCGGCGCCGGCCCCGGGAACGCCCGTACCGGCGGGGCGGGATCGGGCCGCGGTTCGAGCGGGCGTCCCCAGGCCGAGGACCGGGCGGCCCCGGCCCCGGCCCCGGCCGGGCACGGCGCCGGGAGCATCTCGCCCTGGCTGGCGTACCGTCCGGCGGGCAGCCCGACCTTGTAGGGGTGCACGCACACCGGGACGCCCTGGGCGGTGTACCGGAACCCGGTCCGCGGGTCGAACGGCGCCTCGCGTGCGGGCCGGTCGTAGACGTCGAACCGCCCGCCCGGGTACCGCAGTGCCGGGCAGATCCAGCAGACGTCATGGTCGCTGTCGTCGTCGATGAACGGTGTGTCCGTGCCCATGCCGCCGCACCCTACCGCCTCCCACGTACCGCCGACCGCCCACCGCCGCCCACTGCCGATACCGCCCACCGCCGACGGCCGGGCGACCGCGCCCGCCCGCTCGCGATACGGTCGCGGCATGGCTGACACCCGGCTGACCACACCCTCGTTCCTCGTCCTCGGCATCATCGACAAGCTCGGCGAAGCCAGCCCGTACGACGTGAAGGTCGAAGCGGCCCGCACGGTGGCGCCGTTCTGGTCGGTGCCGCACGCGCAGGTGTACGCGCAGTGCGACCGGCTCGCGCAGGCGGGTCTGCTCTCCGAGGTCCGGCAGGAGGGCGGGCGCAACCGGCGGCTGATGAAGCTGACCGAGGCGGGCCGCGCGGCGCTGGCGGGGTGGCTCGCGGACACGGCCTTCGTCCCGGTCGAGGCGCGCGAGCGCAGCATCCTGAAGCTCTGGTTCGGCGCCCGGGGCGAGGTGCTCGCTCCGGAGCAACTGACCCAGCACCACGACACCTTGGCGCAGTACGAGGACCTCGCCGAGAGCGTCGGCGCGCTGCTGACCCGGGGTCAGCGCGAGGCGCTGGAGTTCGGTATCCGCTACGAGCGGATGATGGTCGACTTCTGGCAGTGGGTGGAGCACCACGAGGCCTGAGGCCGGGCGGGCCACGCCCTGGTCGCCTGACAACGACGACAGTGCACGGGCGTTGACCCCGTCCCTGGACCGCCGCTACCTTCTCGATAGTCCAGAAAGGACTATCGAGAAGGTAGCCGGGAGCGGGTACACCCCGAGGGAGCCGCCGTGAACCGTCTCAGGAACGTCGCCTGGGGGCGCGTGGCCACGATCGCCGTGGTGGTCGTCTGCCTGGGTTACGCACCGATCGCGATGACCGAACTGTGGCCGTACGCACACCCGGGCGCACCGGCGTTCGGGCAGTGGGTCCTGGCCCGCGTGGTGTCACCGCGCTATGTGGCGGACGCCTTCGCCACCCGGATCGGGCCGTACGGGCGCAGCCTGGTGCCGCTGATCGTCCACTCGGTGCTCGGCGGCCTGCTGATGGTGCTCGGGCCGGTGCAACTGCTCTCGGCGGTACGCCGGCGCCGGCGGCTGCACCGGATCAGCGGGGTGGTGTTCACGCTGACCGTCTACGTCTCGATGGCGGGCGCCGCCGTCTACCTGGCGCGCACCCGTCCGGCCGACGCGTTCGGCGGGTCGGCCTTCTGGATCATGCTCGCCACCATCCTGGTCGGCACGGTGCTGAGCGCGACCTTCGGCATCCTCGCCGCCCTCGGGCGCTACCCGGACCTGCACCAGCGGTGGATGCTGCTCTGCTACGGGTACCTGATGACCGCTCCGCTGCTGCGCCTGGAGTGGGGCGCGCTGCCCTGGCTGCTGCCCGGACTGTCGATGGCGCAGATCAACCAGGTGGCGATCATGCACCTCGGCTCCGTGGTCGTCTTCGGCGCACTGCTGGCCTCCCGGGCGATCGACCGGCGGGAGAGCGTGCCCGGGGTCCGGGGGAGCTGGGTGCCGCTGCCGGTGCTCGCCGTGGCGCAGTCGGCCGGTGCGGCGGCCCTGGGCTGGATCATCAGGTCGTACTGGGGCTGGGGGACGGAAGGGCGCCGGCTGCTGTTCGCGTACCTGATTCCCTACGCCCTGACCTATGCGGTCCTGATGGTCCGCCAGTGGCGCGCGGGACGGGCCGGGGCGGGCTGGGCACGCGAGGAGTGGCGCCTGCACCTGGTCGCGCTCGCGGCGGCACCGGTGTTCTCGGTCGGCACGGCGCAGCTGTTCGAACGGCAGCTGGGGCTCGACGCCCGCACGGCCCTGTCCGCGGGGGTCGGCATCGGCTGCGGGGTGCTGGCGTTCACGGCGACCGCGGTGGTCGGCCTGCGGGTGATGTACGGCCGCGAGCTGCTCCGGCGTCGGGCGCCGGGCGCCGGCCGGCCCGCCGACCTGTCCGTGGCACTCAACCACCAGCTGAGGGAGCAGAGTTGAGCACTGTCGAGGTGGCGCCGGCCACCGACCTCGAAGGACGCGGACTGACCGCGGCCGTGACGGTGCTGGCCACCGTGGTGGCGGTGGTCAGCGGTCTGACCGGCGCGCTGATGGCGGCCGTGAGCCTGTCGGGCCACGTCTTCGGCGCCTGGGCGTCGCCCGAGCCGCTGAGCCCCGGGCTGATCGGCGCGGCCATGCTGGGTGTCGCGCCCGGCCTGCTCGCCGTCGGCCGGGCCCGGGTCTGGGAGGAGGTGCGGACGCTGGTCCTGCCGACCGCCGTCGTGCTGCTCGGCCTGCTCACGGTGTCGCTGCTCAATGCCCGCCAACTGCAGGTGGTCCGCGGCGGTTCGCTCTTCCTGGTGATGTTCAGCCTCGGCTGGGTCGCCGTGCTCGGCGTGCTCGGGTTGCTCGCGCTCGGCTGTCTGGCCCGGCAGTTCCTGGAGCCGGCCCACCCGTCGGCCCACCCGTCGGCCCACCCGTCGGCCCGCCCGCCGGCCGCGCGGTCCGTCCCGCTGCCGGGCTGGTCGAAGCCGTTCATGGCCGTGCTCGGGTCGGGCTGGTTCGGCATCGGGGCGGGGCTGCTGGCCGTCCCGGGCTTCTGGGCGGCCCTGGTGCCCTGGCACGTCGACCGTCCGGACGCGCAGGCGCTCGGTGTCTGGGGGATCGCGCTGGGGGTGGGCGTCCTCGGCGCGCTGGCCGAGGACGATCTGACCCGGCTGCGCCCCGCGCTGATCGCGCTGCCCGGCATCGCCGTGGCCGTGGCCGTGGAACTGGGCGTCCGGGCCTCGGCGGTGCACTGGGCCTGCGGCCCGGCGCTGTCCCTGGTCACCCTGGTCGGCGGCCTGCTGGTGGCCGGACTGACCGGGCAGTGGCTGCTCTCCCGACACGAAGCGCCGCAGGCCTGACCGGGTCGACGCCCGGCGGCGGGGCCGGTTCAGGGCGTAGGGCTCGTCTGGCCCTGTCCGGCCCTGCCGCTCAGGACGGGCAGGTCTGCTGATAGCCCAGGCCCGGAACGTAGTTGAGCCAGTCCCGGGCCGAGAGGCCGCCGCCGGCCCGGGTGCAGGCCAGTGTGCGGGCGTGGTCGCGCAGCGCGTCGATCGCGCTGAGGTCGTTCAGGTTGACGGTCCTGTCCTCGGAGCCGGTCAGCAGGGTCCTGCCGTCCGGAGTGAGCGCGACGGAGGTGATCGAGCCGGTACGGCTGCTGGAGCTGCCCAGGTCATGGGGCTGGACCGGGTTGGTGACGTCCCAGATGATCGCCGTCCGGTCGGCGCTCCCGGACACCAGGGTGTGGCCGTCGGGGCTGAACGCCAGGGCCAGTACCCAGCTGTTGTGGTCGGTGAGGGGCTGGCCGAGCTGGTGCGCCTGGGCCGGTTCGCTGGTGTCCCAGAGCATCACGGTGGTGTCCAGGCTGCCGGTGGCCAGGGTGTGTCCGTCGGGGCTGAACGCCAGCGCGACGACCCAGTTGGTGTGGCCGCCCAGTTGACGTACCTGCCGGGGGTGGGCCGGGTCGCTGGTGTCCCACAGGATGGCGGTCCCGTCCCAGCTGCCGGTGGCCATCGTGCGCCCGTCGGCGGTGAAGGCCACGGCGGCGACGGTGTTGCGGTGGCCGGTGAGCGGTCGGCCGAGCAGAACGGGGTCGGACGGATCGGTGGTGTTCCAGAGCCTGGCCGTGCCGTCGCCGCCGACGGTGGCGAGGGTGTGTCCCACCGGCCTGAACGCGAGCCCCTGGACCCCGCCGGTGTTGGCGGTGAACTTCCGCAGCTGCCGGGGGTGGTGTGGATCGGTGGTGTCCCAGAGGATCACGGTGGCGTCCAGGCTGCCGGTGGCCAGCAGGTGCCCGTCGGGGCTGAAGGCCACGGTGTCCACCGAGTCGCTCTGGCCGGTGAGGGCGGGGGAGATCTCGCTCGGGTGCTGCCGGTCGCCGATGTCCCACAGCACGGTCGAGCCCTCGCTGCCGGCGGTGGCCAGGGTACGGCCGTCCGGGCTGACCGCGATCGACGTCACCGTGCCGGTGTGGCCGCCGAGCCGGGCGAGCAGGAGGGCCTCGGAGCCGGAGCCCCTGGCGTCCCAGAGGATCACGGTGTTGTCCGCGCCAGCGGTGGCCAGCAACTGGGCCTGGTGGCCCTGGAGGTCCGGTTGGGAGCTGAAGGCCACCGCGTACGACCAGGTGGACCGGCCCAGGGTGCCGCCTCCGATCTGCCGGGGGTTGGCGGGATCGGTGGTGTCCCACGAGCTGGTGGCGTGGTCGCTCTCGGCGACGTCGATCCGGTTGGCGACGACGATCAGGGACCGCACGGGGGAGTTCCTGAGCGGGAGTTGGCCCAGCAGGTGGGGGTTGGCCGGATCGCCGGCGTCCCACAGCAGAACCTGGCCGTCGGCGCCGCCGGTGGCGAGGTCGTGCCCGTCGGGGGTGAAGCCGAGGGCGCTGACCAGCTGGGTGTGGCCCTTGAGCGGCCCGCCCAGCGGGCGTGGGCTGCCGGGGTCGCTGACGTCCCACAGCAGGACGGTGGCGTCCGCACCACCCATGGCCAGCACGTGGCTGTCGGGCCGGAAGGCGATCGACCCGATCACGCCGGTGTGGCCGGTCAGCGGACCGCCGAGCGGGTGGGGCTGGTCGGGCCGGGTCGTGTCCCACAGCTGGACCGTGCCGTCGCTGCCGCCGGCGGCCAGGGTGTGTCCGTCCGGCGCGAAGGCAAGGCACTGCACGCCGGTCGGTCCGGTCAGCGGATCGCCGAGCCGCCGGGGGTGGTCCGGGGTGCTGACGTCCCACAGCAGGACGTGGTCGTCCGCGCCACCGGCCGCCAGCGTGTGCCCGTCGGGGCTGAAGGCGACCGCGTAGACCCCGGCGGCGTTCCCGGCGAGCGGGGCGCCGAGGGTGCGGGGGCTGTGGGGGTCACTGGTGTCCCACAGGGTCACGGTGCCGTCCTCGCTCGCGGCGGCCAGGATCCGGCCGCCGGGCGCGAACGCCACCCCCGCCACGGTGTCGCGGGGGCCGGTCAGCGTGCTGCTGTAGGGCGTCAGCAGGGTGCTGAGCAGGTTGGCGGTGCTCTGCGGGGTGTGGTGCAGGGAATCGGCCGCGATGCCGAGCCGCAGGGCGAGTTGCGGCGCGTTGCCCCGGGCGGCGTCGGCCTGGCTGAGCAGGGCCAGCGCGGAGGCCTCGCGCTGGCGCTGCAGGGCCTGCTGGCGGCCCTGGACGGCGAGGCCGGCGGCGAGCAGCGAGACCACCATCAGCAGTGCCATGGCCGTCGCGCTAAGGGTCCGGGCGCGACGCCGCCGCAGGTCCGCGCGCAGGCTCGCGGTCAGGAACTCCTCGGCCAGGCGCCCGAGCCGGCCGCTGCCCTCGCCCTGCCCACCGGTCTCCCGGCCGCCCTGCCCACCGGTCTCCCGGCCGCCCTGGCCGCCACCCAGCCCACGCGCGAGTTCGAGCGTGGCGCCGCGGTAGAGCGCCCCGGCGTCCCGGCCCTCGCGCTGCCACTCCTCGGCGGCCTCCAGCAGCTTCTGCTGGACCAGCAGGTCGGCGCGGCCGGTGTCGATCCAGCCGCGCAGCCGCCGCCAGGCGCGCAGCAGCGCCTCGTGGGCGATCTGCGCGGTGTCGCCGTCCAGGGTGATCAGCCGCGCCCGGGCCAGCGCGTCGCGCGCGGTGGCGATCGCGGCGGCCTCGCCCGGCGGCCGTTCGGCCCGCAGGGCGGCCAGATCGAGCAGGCGCCGGGTGTCCTCGGTGTTCTCGCTGATCCGGACCATCCGCAGCAGCATCAGCTCGGCGGCCCGCTGGGCCTGCGGGTCGAGGGCGTCGTAGGTGAGGTCCGCCTGCCGGGTGATGGCCTCCCAGATGCCGCCGGTGGCGCTGTAGCCGGCCAGCGTCAGGGTGCGGCCCGTGCGGCGGCCCCAGGTGAGCCAGAGGGCGTAGGCGAGCAGCGGCAGGGTGCCGCCGGAGAAGTCGCCACCGGAGAAGCCGCCGCCGGCGCGCAGATCGCGCAGCAGGGTGTCGGCGAGGCCCGCCTCCAGGGTGAGACCGGCGAGTTCGGCGGGCCTCTCGATCGCCTCGCGCAGTTGCTCGGGCGTCATCGGTTCGACCGGGACCTGACGGTCCGTCAGCGTGGCGACGAGTTCGGGGTAGGCCAGGCAGGAGGCGTAGAAGTCCGCCCGGATGCCCAGCACGACCAGCGCCGGCGGTGCGGTGCCCGCTTCGTCGGCATCCCCGGCGCGCACCCCGGCGGCACCTCCACCGCCCTCCCCACCGGCCTCCTCGTCGGCCTCCGCACCGGCAGGTCGCGGATCCGGGTCCGGGTCCGGGTCCGGGGCCGGGTTCGCCGCCGCCGCGCACAGCGCCGTGATGAAGGCGTGCCGCTCCGCCTCGTCCTGGCAGGCGGTGAACAGCTCCTCGAACTGGTCCACCACCAGCAGCAGTCGCCCGTCCCGCACCTGTCGCCCGCCGCCCAGCCGGTGCAGGGCCCGGCGGATCAGCGCGGCCGAACGCGCCGGGTCGGTGCGCAGCTCGGCCAGGACCGTGGCCCGGTGCAGGCCCGTCGGCCCGGCCAGCTGCCCGGCCAGGGCGTCCAGCGGGTGCTCGCCGGGGGTGAGGACGAGCTGCGGCCAGGTTCCGGCCCCGGGGATGCGCAGTTCGCCGCGCTTGACGGCGGGCAGCAGGCCGGCCCGCAGCAGCGAGGACTTCCCCGCGCCGGACAGCCCCACCAGCGCGACCGGGCCGCCGTCCGTCGACCAGCCCGCCAGCTTGCCGAGCAGCTCGCCGGTCAGCTCGCCGCGGCCGAAGAAGAACCGCGCGTCGTCGGCCGTGAACGGGTCCAGCCCGGGATAGGGGCAGACCGGATCGTCCGGCCGGGCCTCGCCCGGCTGGGCCGTGGTTGACGCGGTGTCGGCCGACGGCGTGGCGGGTCGCGGCGCCGCCTGGGGATTGGCGGCCAGCACCAGGTCGCCGGCGCGGCCGCTGAGCTGGCGCTCCGGCGCGGGCAGGCCCAGCAGCGGCAGGACCCGGCGCAGATGGCGGTAGCCGGCCTCCAGCGTCAGCTCCGGCGGCCCGCCCGGCTCGCCCTCGCGCAGGAAGCGCAGGAACGCGCCGGTGAACGCCGTGTACGGCTCGCCCGCGATGGCCAGCGCCTGTTCGTCCCGGGAGGCCGAGGCGAGCAGGTAGGTGCCGCCGAGCGAGGCGAGTGCGAAGCCGTCGCCGGCCGCGGTGCCGAACGAGCCGCGGGCCCGTCCGGCGAAGCAGCAGTCCAGCACGACGATGATCGACCGGGCCCGGCAGTTGCTGAAGGCCTCCCGCAGGGCCTGGTACGGCAGCGCCTTGAACGCCAGCCCCTCGGCCACGTCGTCGGTGGCGGCGGTCGCCAGGTAGAGCTCGTTGCCGGGGCTGACCAGTCCGTGGCCCACGTAGTAGACCAGCAGCACGTCCTCGGCCTGCCGGGCCGCCTCCACCAGGGCGTTGCCGAACTCGATGGGGTCGCGCGGGTCGATCAGTGGGGTGTGCAGATTCTCCGGCCGCAGACCGCAGTTCTCCACCAGGACCCGGCCCACCTCGCGCACGCCGGCCGCCACCGCCGGCACGTCCGGCAGCCGGGAGCCGGGCGTGTGCCGGCCGGTGCCGACCAGCAGGGCTCGCGAGCCCGGCGAGCTGAGCGCGGTGACCGGGGGAAGCCCGCCCGGGGCACCCGAGGTCACCGCGCGCCCTGCCCCTGCCCGTCCCCGGGCCCGGCCCCGTCCCCGGATTCGGGGGAGCCGCCCCGGTCGAGCGAACGCGCCAGCTCGGCCGTCAACTGCCGCACCTGCGCCGCGTCCAGGCCGCTGACGTGGCTGGCGCTGAACTCGGTGGCGGTGCCGTCGGGCCGGGTCACCTTCACCGACACGTTGCCCCGCTGCCGGCGGATCCAGGAGATCAGCACGCTCGCCACGGCCGTCGCCACGCCGCCGGGCCCGAGCGCCACGGTGAGCGTCTCCGCGAGGGCCCCCAGCGCGCCCGGCGGGGGCGGAGCCTCGTCCAGCACCACCCGGCCGCGCAGTGCCTCCTCCTCGACCAGCCACTGCCGTAGCGAGCGCAGCTCGTCGGCGGAACCGCCGCCCTCGACCCGGACCAGCACCCGCTTCTCCACCAGACCCCCACCGCCCCGATGCCCGGGCCGACCCCGGACCGGCGCCCGGGATTCGCTGACATCCTGACACGGCATCAGGCCGCCCGCCGGGGGATTGGGGAGAGTGTGCGCTCCGCCCGATCCCCCGGCGGGGCAACTCAGGGGCGGATGATCGCCACGATCGTCATCACCGTGGCGGACTCGTAGTGGACCACCGCGCCGGGCTTGGGCGCGTGGATGATCTGGCCGCCGCCGACATACATCCCCACGTGGCCCCGGTCGGCGAAGTAGATGATCAGGTCGCCGGGCTGGGCGTTGGCGATGTTGGTGCCGACGTTGGTCCCGTAGGTGGCCTGCTCCTGCGAGGTGCGCGGCAGCGCGATGCCGGCCTGGGCGTAGGACCACTGCATCAGGCCCGAGCAGTCGAAGACCGAGGGGCCGGCGCCGCCGGGCACGTAGGGCATCCCGAGCCGGCTCTTGGCGGCGGCGATCGCGGCCTGCGCGGCCGAGTTGCCGGCGGGCGGTGTGGTCGTGCCGGCGCCGGCCGAGGTGTCGCCGGAACCGGAACCGGAACCGGACGCCGTGCCCGGGTCGGTGCGGGACCCGCCGCGCGAGGCGGTCTGGGTATCGGCCTGGGTCTTGGCGTCGGCGGCTGCCTTGGCATCCGCCGCGGCCTTGTCGGCCGCCGCCTTGGCGTCGGCCGAGGCCTTCGCCTCCGCCGCGGCCAGCGCCTGGCGCTGCTGCTCGGTGAGCGAGTTGAGCAGGTCCTGGGCCTTCTTCAGCTTGGCCTGGACGTCGTCCTTGGCGGCCTTCAGCTGCTGCGTGGTGGCGTCCAGCTCGGCGAGCTTGGCCTGCGCCTCGGTCTTGCTCTGGTCGAGCGTGCGCTGCTGCGCCTTGAGGTCCTTCAGGGCCGCGGACTCGGTGTCGCTCAGCTGGTTGAGCGACTTGGCCTGGTCCAGGAAGTTGTCCGGCTTGGTGGAGAGCATCATCTGCACCGTGGGCGATATTCCGTTGCTGGCGTACTCGTCGGCGGCCACCGAGGCCAGTCCGGACTGCAGGTCGGAGACCTTGCCCTGCTGGCGGGCCAGCTGGTCCTGCAGGTCGCCGACCTGCTTCTGCAGGGTCTGCTGCTTGGCCTGCGCGCCGTCGTAGTTCTGGGTGGCCAGCTCCGTCTGGTGGTTGAGGTCGTCGACCTGGGACTTGACCTGGTCCAGTGAGGGCGGCGCCGGGTCGGCGTGCGCGGCTCCCTGCGCGGAGAGCGCCATGGCCGTGGCGGCGGTGGCGGTCAGGATCGACGCACGCGTGCGGCCGACGGGCTTGGGACGACGGTGGGACGCCATGGGCTGCCTCTCCCTCGCGGGGGACACATGGTTCCCCGGCACCGCTCGGCAGCTCCCTCGCGAGGGTTCCCCGTCGGACAGTCAACTGTCCGCGCTGCGCTAGAACTCGGCGGTCACCGCCGCTGCCACCCGGGCCGGGTGATCACCATCGCGACGGTCTGCTTGCCGACCTTAGTGATAACTCTGTGATCTGTTCAAATCTTTGGCGGCAAAACTTTCCAACGCCCGTCAGTGAATGGTTCCTTCGAAGGTGTGCACGTCAATGCTCCGACCGGCGGCGCAGGCCAGCAGGGCACGCAGGCCATGGGCGGCCGAGGCGGTCGGCAGCGAGGGGACCGGCTGCTCCAGCACCTGCTCGGGCAGCGATGGCAGGTGGACGAAGCCACCGCGCGTCGTGGGCCGTTCGACCGCGATCAGGTGCATCAGGGCGTAGAAGACATGATTGCAGACGAACGTTCCGGCGCTGTGCGACAGCGAGGCGGGCACGCCCGCCTCCCGCACGGCGGCCACACAGGCCTTCACCGGCAGAGTGGCGAAGTAGGCGGCGGGGCCACCGGCCACCACCGGCTCGTCGACAGGGCGGCGCCCGGCGTTGTCGGGGATGCGCGCGTCGTCGATGTTGACGGCGATGCGCTCCACGCTGATGTCGGGCCGCCCGTGGGCCTGACCGACGCAGACCACCAGCTCGGGGTCGGTCGCCCGGACGGCGGCCCGCAGTTCGTCGACCGCCTGGCCGAAGACACAGCTCAGTCGCAGTGGTGTCACCTCCAGTCCGTCGGGAGCGTCGGCCGCGACCAGGCGCACGGCCTCCCATGAGGGATTACGGGTGGCGCCGTCGAACGGTTCAAAGCCGGTGAGCAGGACACGGGTCATCGGGCGGTCAACACCTCTCGGCGGATCACGAAGGCGAGGGTCAGAAGGCGAAGAACGAGAGAATGGCGATGTTGCAGACCAACAGCGCCCCCGCGGTGGGGATCTGAGCCTTGATCGGCCCGTACTGGTCCTTCAGTTCCAGCAGCGCCGCGGGCACCAGGTTGAAGTTGGCGGCCATCGGCGTCACCAGGGTGCCGCAGAAGCCGGCCAGCATCCCGACCGCCAGCACCACCGCCGGATTCCCGTGCAGTTGGGTGACCAGGACCGGCCAGCCGATCGCGGCGGTCATGACGGGGAAGGCGGCGAAGGCGTTGCCCATGACGATGGTGAACAGGGCCATACCGACGCAGTAGAGCACCACGGCCGGGAACTTGCTGCCGTGCGGCAGGATGTCGGTGGTGAGCCTGCCGACCTGGGTGCCGACCCCGGCCACCTGGAAGATCGAGCCGAGGACGGCTAGCAGCTGGGGCAGCAGCAGCGCCCAGCCCATCGATTCGAGCAGGCCGCGCCCGGCGTGCAGGGCCGCCACGGGCTTGCGCTCGCGCGTCACCAGCAGGGCGACCAGCAGTGCGACCACCGCGCCGATCCCCAGCCCCACGATGGTCTCGCTGCCCGCCTGGAGCAGCGGCCGGTTGCCGAGGTGCCAGTCCTTGACCACGGTCGAGCAGAGCACGGCCACCAGCGGGACGGTCAGGGCGGGGACGAACAGGCGGTTGCCGAGCCTGGCCGCACCGGCGGCGCGCTGTTCGGGCTCCGGGATGCGGGAGGCGCCGCGCCCGGTGAGGCCGAAGCCCGCCAGTGCGATCATCACCAGGACCGCGGCGCCCAGCGGTGCGGCGGGCGCGGTCCTGCGCACCACCCAGGTCCCGTAGATGAAGCTCAGGCCCAGCAGCCCCCAGAAGGCGGCGGAGCCGAACCGCTTGGGGTTGCTGCGGTCGAGTGCCATCTGCCCGGCCATCGCCAGGAACATGGCGCCGATCAGCCAGTACAGCCATTCCGCCTGGATCACTTCGCCTCCCCGGCCTGGCCGCGGTCGGTGGCGGCGGTGGGCTGCGGGGGTGTGGTCTTCGTGGTCTTCACGTTCGGCACGGTGGCGTTCTCCCGGTCGAGGGCACGGTCCACGCGCAGCAGCTGGATGCCGTGGATGACGGTCGCGCACAGCGCGGTGGGGATGGCCCACAGGGCGAGCTGGGTCGGTTCCAGGTGCGTGTGGTAGGTCGCGTTGGCGAAGCCGGTGATCAGCAGGATCGAGCCGACCGCGAGGAAGCAGTCCTCGCCGAAGAAGAGTCCGACCGTGTCGGCGCTGGCGGCGTAGGAGCGGATCCGCTCGCGGGCCCGCTGGGTGAGCGTGCCGTGGCGGCGCTCGGCGGCCGCCTCCGCCATCGGGGCGAGCATCGGGCGGACCGCCTGGGCCGGGCCGCCCAGCCCGGTGAGGCCGAGGGCCGCGGAGAGCTGACGCAGGACCAGGTAGATCGCCAGCAGTCGCCCGGTGCTGAGCGCGCCGAGCTTGCCGATCAGGGTGCGGGCCTGTTCCTGCAGGCCGCGGTGTTCCAGGAGTCCGATGACCGGCAGGACGATGACGAAGATGGTCACCGAGCGGCTGGAGGCGAAGCCGGTGCCGAAGGCTTCCAGCACCTTCATGGGCGAGAGCTTGCCCAGCAGGCCGGTGACGACGCCCGCCACGCCGACGATCAACAGGGGGTTGCGCCTGGTGGCGAATCCTGCCACCACGACGAGGATGCCGAAGAGAACGATCACGCTCTTGGCCGCCTTCCGAAGGAGGTTCCCGGCCTTGTGGGGGAGGCCCTGGGGGAGAGTTGAGCCGAGGTTAGGGGATTGTTGAACAATCCCACAAGAGTCGGTGTACCGTTCTCCGCTAACGGATCGGCTACGGGCCGCCGGGGCCTCGGGGCGCCGCCGCGCCCGGCCGAGGTACGCCCGGCCGAGCCGCGCAGCGGCCCGCTCCACGGCGGTGTTGGATCGGGATACATGATCAGAAAGGAGGGCCGCCGTGGTCTCGGAGGAACGGGCGACGACCGGGGAGTTCAGCGCCATCGCGGCCGATCGCGGGCGCCTGGGGCGCACCAGCGCGGCACAGCGCGTGGCCGAACTGCTCTGCGAGCACATCACCGAAGGCCGCCTCGCCCCCGGCACCAGGCTCTCCGAGGAGGCACTCGGCGAGGCCCTCGCGGTCTCCCGCAACACGCTGCGCGAGGCCTTCCGGCTGCTCGTCGACCAGCGCCTGCTGGTCCACGAGTTGAACCGCGGAGTCTTCGTCCGGGTGCTGCGGCCCGCGGACGTCACCGACATCTTCACCCTGCGCCTGGCCCTGGAAGTGGTCGGCGTCCGGACCGCGCCGCACGCCGCACCCGAGCTGCTCGGCGCCGTGCGCGGCGCGCTGGCCACCGCCGAGGCGGCCGAGCAGCGCGGCGACTGGGTCGCGGTCGGCACCGCTGACCTGCGCTTCCACCAGGCCGTCGCCGCGCTCGCCGGCAGCGAGCGGATCGACGAGTGCATGGCCCGGCTGCTGGCCGAACTGCGCCTGGCCTTCGGCGCCGTGGCCGACGCCCGGGGCCTGCACGAGCCGTTCCTGCGCTGGAACCAGGCGCTGGCCGGGTTGCTGGAGTCGGGCGCCACCGACGACGTGGAAGTGGAACTGACCCGGTATCTGGACGAGGCCCGGAAGGTGATCGTGACCGCCATGACGCAGGCCGGCCAGTGAACGCCGGGGCAGTGCCCGGGGTGCCCAGGTCGCAGGCGCCCGGGGCAGCGGCACCTGGGTCGCAGGCGCCCGGGGCAGCGGTGATCGACCTCAACGCCGACCTGGGCGAGGGCTTCGGCCGCTGGCGGCTCACCGACGACGAGGCGCTGCTCTCGGTGGTCACCAGCGCCAACATCGCCTGCGGCTTCCACGCCGGCGACCCCTCCACCATGCGGCGGGTCTGCGCGATGGCCGCCGAGCGCTCGGTGCGGATCGGCGCGCACGTCTCCTACCGGGACCTGGCCGGCTTCGGCCGCCGCGCGATGGACCTGCCGCTGGACGAGCTGGCCGACGAAGTCGCCTACCAGATCGGCGCCCTGGACACCTTCGCCAAGGCGGCCGGGACCCGGGTCCGCTACGTCAAGCCGCACGGCGCGCTCTACAACCGCACCGTCCACGACGAGGGGCAGGCCGCGGCCGTCGTCGAGGGCCTGCGGCTGGCCGGCCTGACGCTCCCCGTCCTCGGCCTGCCCGGCTCCCGGCTGCACCTGGCCGCGGAGCAGGCCGGACTGCCCACCGTCACCGAGGCGTTCGCCGACCGCGCGTACACCCCGCAGGGCACCCTGGTCTCCCGCCGCGAGGTGGGCTCGGTGCTGCACGATCCCGGCGAGGTGGCCCGGCGCTCGGTGGCCATCGCCCGGGGCGAACCCGTCACCACGCACACCGGCGGCCGGATCCGGCTGCGGGCCCGCTCGCTCTGCCTGCACGGCGACACCCCCGGCGCGGCCGAACTCGCCCACGCGGTGCGGGCCGCGCTGCACGGCGCCGGCGTCCGGATCGAGGCGTTCGCATGAGGGCGCTGCCGGTCGGCCTGGACGCGTTGCTGATCGAACTCGACAGCGCCGGGGAGACCGCCGCCCTCCACGCCGAGCTGCTGCGGATGCGCGAGGCCGGGCAGCTGCCCCGGGTCAGGGAGATCGTCCCGGCCGCCCGGACCGTGCTGCTCGACGGCCTGGACGACCCGCGCGCCCTCGCCCGGCAGCTGGCCGGGCGGCGGGTGCCGGCGCTGCCGGACAGCGCCGGCGAGATCATCACCATCCCGGTGCGCTACGAGGGCGAGGACCTGCCGGCCGTGGCCGCGCTCTGGCAGGTCGGCGAGGACGAGGTCGCCCGGATCCACAGCGCCGCGCAGTACCGGGTGGCCTTCAGCGGATTCGCGCCCGGCTTCGGCTACCTGACCGGCCTCGACCAGCGCTACCACGTACCGCGCCGGGCGGCGCCGCGCACCAGCGTCCCGGCCGGGGCGATCGCGCTGGCCGGGGCCTACACCGGCATCTACCCGCGCTCCTCGCCGGGCGGCTGGCAGCTGATCGGCCGCACCGACGCCGTGCTGTGGGACCCGGCCCGCGAGCCCGCCGCCCTGTTCGCCCCGGGCACCCGGGTCCGCTTCGTCAGCGTGGAGCAGAGATGAGCCTGACCATGGTCCGCCCGGGCCTGCTGACCACCGTTCAGGACCTCGGCCGGCCCGGCCACGCCCACCTCGGCGTCCCCCGCTCCGGGGCGCTGGACCCGAGCGCCCACCGGCTGGCCAACCTCCTGGTGGGCAACCCCGAGCAGGCGGCCACCCTGGAGACCACCCTGCTGGGCTGCGCGGTGCGGGTGCACCGCCCGGTGGTCGCGGCCGTCACCGGAGCGCCCTGCGCGGTGCGCGTCGACGGGCGTCCCGCCGCCTGGGGCGCCCCGCTGCGGCTCGGCGCCGGCGCACTGCTGGAGGCCGGCGCCGCCACCCGGGGCCTGCGCAGCTACCTGGCGTTCGCCGGCGGGATCGGCACCGAGCCCGTGCTCGGCAGCCGCGCCACCGACCTGCTCTCCGGCCTGGGCCCGGCGCCGCTGGCCGTCGAGGACGTGCTGCCGCTCGGTGACGGCCCCACCGGCCCGCCGCCGGCCGCCGACGTGGTGCCGTGGGCGGCCCCGCCCGAGCGCCTGGTGCTGCCGCTGCGGCTGGGCCCGCGCGAGGACTGGTTCACCGCCGCGGCCCTGACCACCCTGGCGGCGAGCGACTACCACGTCTCGCCCGCCAGCAACCGGATCGGCCTGCGCCTGGCGGGCCCGGTGCTGGAGCGCGCCGTCCAGCGGGAACTGCCCAGCGAGGGCATGGTGCTGGGCGCCGTCCAGGTCCCGCCCGACGGCCGTCCCGTGGTCTTCCTCGCCGACCATCCGACCACTGGCGGCTACCCCGTGATCGGCGTGGTGCCCGAGGGGGCCCTGGCCGCGGTGGCCCAGGCACCGCCCGGCACCCCGGTCCGGTTCGTCCCCGAGGCCGGCCGCCGCTGGTGAGCCACCGGGCTCGCCGTCCGGGGCCGGCGCTGTGCGATGGTGGACGGGTGACACTGGAGGACCTGGTCCGGCTGCGCCGGGCCCGTGACCTGATGGACCGCGACTACGCGCAGCCGCTGGACGTCGCGGCGCTGGCGCGGGTGGCCCTGATGTCGCCGGGCCACTTCTCCCGCAGCTTCCGCACGGCCTTCGGCGAGACGCCCTACAGCTACCTCATGACCCGCCGGATCGAGCGCGCCAAGGCGCTGTTGCGGCGCGGCGACCTGTCGGTGACCGAGGTCTGCTTCGCGGTCGGCTGCACCTCGCTGGGATCGTTCAGCTCCCGCTTCACCGAGCTGGTCGGCGAGAGCCCGAGCGCCTACCGGGCCCGCGGCCACGAGGCGGACGCGGCCCTCCCGGCCTGCCTCGCCAAGATCCACACGCGACCGGTCAGGAACGGAGAAGCCAAGCCCGGACCCCGCCCGTAGGGTGAGAGACCATGAACACCAAGCGTGAGAAGACGTCGCCCGCACCGCACAGCGCCGACAGCCACGACCTGATCCGGGTGCACGGCGCGCGGGTGAACAACCTCAAGGACGTCAGCCTCGAACTCCCCAAGCGCCGGCTGACGGTGTTCACCGGTGTCTCCGGCTCGGGCAAGAGCTCGCTGGTGTTCGAGACCATCGCCGCGGAGTCGCAGCGGCTGATCAACGAGACCTACAGTGCCTTCGTGCAGGGCTTCATGCCGACGCTGGCGCGGCCCGAGGTCGACGTCCTCGACGGGCTGACCACCGCGATCATCGTCGACCAGCAGCGCCTGGGCGCCGACCCCCGCTCCACGGTCGGCACCGCCACCGACGCCAACGCGATGCTGCGCATCCTGTTCAGCCGGCTCGGGCGCCCGCATCTCGGCCCGCCCAGCGCGTACGCCTTCAACGTCCCCTCGGTGCACGCCAGCGGTGCGATCACCGTGGCACGGGGCGCCGCCACGAAGGCCGTGAAGGCGACCTTCAACCGCACCGGCGGCATGTGCCCGCGCTGCGAGGGCCGCGGCTCGGTCACCGACATCGACCTCAGCCAGCTCTACGACGACGCCAAGTCGCTCGCCGAGGGCGCCTTCACCATCCCCGGCTGGAAGTCCGACAGCTTCTGGACGGTGCGGGTCTACGCCGAGTCGGGCCTGCTCGATCCGAACAAGCCGATCCGCAAGTTCACCAAGAAGGAGATGCACGACTTCCTCTACCGGGAGCCGACCAAGGTGAAGGTCGAGGGCGTCAACCTCACCTACGAGGGGCTGATCCCCAAGCTCCAGAAGTCGATGCTCTCCAAGGACAAGGAGGCGCTGCAGCCGCACATCCGCGCCTTTGTCGAGCGGGCGGTCACCTTCACCACCTGTCCTGAGTGCGAGGGCACCCGGCTCAGCGAGGGGGCCCGGTCCTCGAAGATCAAGGGCATCAGCATCGCCGACGCCTGCGCCATGCAGATCAGCGACCTGGCCGCCTGGGTGCGCGGCCTCAAGGAGCCCTCGGTGGCGCCGCTGCTCACGGCGCTGGGGCAGAGCCTGGAGTCGTTCACGGAGATCGGGCTGGGCTACCTCGCACTCGACCGCCCCGCCGGCACCCTGTCCGGCGGCGAGGCGCAGCGCGTCAAGATGATCCGCCACCTCGGCTCCTCGCTCACCGACGTCACCTATGTCTTCGACGAGCCCACCACGGGCCTGCACCCGCACGACATCCAGCGGATGAACAACCTGCTGCTGCGCCTGCGGGACAAGGGCAACACGGTGCTCGTGGTGGAGCACAAGCCCGAGGTGATCGCGATCGCCGACCACGTGGTCGACCTCGGCCCCGGCGCCGGCACGGGCGGCGGCACCGTCTGCTTCGAGGGCACCGTGGCGGGGCTGCGGGCCAGCGGCACCATCACCGGGCGCCACTTCGACGACCGGGCCACCCTCAAGGAGACGGTGCGCACGCCCACCGGAAAGCTGCCGATCCGCGGCGCGTCGAGGAACAACCTGCGCGACGTCGACGTCGACATCCCGCTCGGCGTGCTGGCGGTGGTCACCGGCGTCGCGGGCTCCGGCAAGAGCTCGCTGGTGCACGGCTCACTGCCCGGCGCGGGCGAGCTGGACGTGGTCTCGATCGACCAGAGCGCGATCCGCGGCTCGCGGCGCAGCAACCCGGCGACCTACACCGGGCTGCTCGACCCGATCCGCAAGGCCTTCGCCAAGGCCAACAGCGTCAAGCCGGCCCTGTTCAGCGCCAACTCCGAAGGCGCCTGCCCCACCTGCAACGGCGCCGGCGTCGTCTACACCGACCTGGCGATGATGGCCGGCGTGGCCAGCACCTGCGAGGAGTGCGAGGGCAAGCGGTTCGACGCCTCGGTGCTGGAGTACCACCTCGGCGGGCGCGACATCAGCGAGGTGCTCGCGATGTCGGTGACCGAGGCCGAGGAGTTCTTCGGTACCGGTGCGGCCCGCACGCCGGCCGCGCACGCCGTCCTCACCCGGCTCGCCGACGTCGGCCTGGGCTACCTCAGCCTCGGCCAGCCGCTCACCACGCTCTCCGGCGGCGAGCGCCAGCGCCTCAAGCTGGCCACCCACATGGCCGACAAGGGCGGCGTCTACGTCCTCGACGAGCCGACCAGCGGCCTGCACCTCGCCGACGTCGAGCAGCTGCTCGGCCTGCTCGACCGGATCGTCGACTCCGGCAAGTCGGTGATCGTCATCGAGCACCACCAGGCGGTCATGGCGCACGCCGACTGGATCATCGACCTGGGCCCCGGCGCCGGCCACGACGGCGGCCGGGTCGTCTTCGAGGGCACCCCCGCCGACCTGGTCGCCGCCCGCACCACCCTCACCGGCGAGCACCTGGCGGCCTACGTCGGCGCCTGACGGGGGAGCCGGTCGGGCCGGTCGGGCCGGTCCTCAGCCGGTGAGCTCGGCGGCGCGGTACTCGTCGAGGACCTCGACTTACGGCCCGACCTCTTCCGGCCCGACCTCACGGATCCTCGTGCGCCTCGTCCTGGTGCGGCCGGTCCTCGCGCGACCGGTCGTCGCGGCTGACGCGGCCGACCATCGCACCGGCGTACACGGTGTAGCCGACACCGATCAGCCAGGACTGCACGACCAGCACGGACCCGACCGCGCCGTAGGAGACCGCGTTGGAGACGATGAGCGGCGCGAAGACCAGCTGGGAGAAGACCCGGAGCCCGGCGAAGGCGGCCACCGTCGCGATCGCTCCGGGAAACAGGGCCGACCAGGCCACCCGGGAGGCCAGCAGCAGGTGCTGCAACCACCAGAAGTAGAGCACCCCTCCGCAGACGCTCAGCCCGACCCGCAGCACCGAGGCGGCGGTGGCATCGTGCGGGAGCAGGCCGTGCCAGGTGGTGAGCAGGATGACGGCGATCAGTCCGGCCAGCCCGATCACCTGGCGCCATACGGCGTGCCAGGCGCCGGGGCGCAGGTTCCAGATCCGCTCGTAGGTCCGCTGGACGGCGGCCATCAGCGAGATGCCGAACACGGCGAGCGCGGCCAGGCTCAGCGCGGTGGTGGTGTTGAGGACCTCGCTCTTGGAGGCGAACTGCTCGCCCACGGCCTTGGCCGAACGGCCGGACAGCGCGAGACCCTCGTTGATCCAGTCCGCGATACCGCTGCCCCGGCTCGGAAACGCCGCGGCGACCACCACCAGCAGCGGAACGAGCGTGACGAAGAACAGCGCGGCGAAGGCCATCGAGCGGTGCAGCAGCTCGATCTCCTGCCCGCTGCGCCACACGTCCTGTGCCAGCGTCTTGATCTCTCGGCTCAGGTCCCTGACGCGGCGACCGACGGGTTTCGCGACGGCGGCTCACCTCCTCCCTGCTCCCTGTCCTGTCCGCTCCTGCGGCTCGCCGAACACACCCCGTCCCCCCTTCCACGCGCCGGTCCGGCTGACACCTGCCGCTCGACTCACCACCGGATCGCAGTACGTCCGGACGGCTGAGTCCGGTGTCGTGCTAGCTTGGCGGGGTTCGTGGTGATCGAGGTCGAGGACAGGAAGGGAGGTGGGGTTGATGACCGCGCATGAGGCCACTGCGTCGCGCAGCGCCCGGACCGCCCTCACGTCCCGGGCGAGGGTCTGACCCGCCCTTTCCCCGCCTTGCCGAGAGCGTGAGCTCGCGAGGCCCTTCCTTGCACGAACCCGACCATGAAACGGACGTTCATCCCGTCATGCGTACCCATCACCAGTGGATCACCCGTGCCGAGACCCCGGCCGACATCCCCGCCATCCGTGCCGTCACCCTCGCGGCCTTCGACACCGCCGCGGAGGCCGACCTCGTCGACGCGCTGCGGGCCGACGCCTGCTGGATCGAGGGGCTCTCCCTGGTCAGCACCGACGAGCACGGCGCCCTTGCCGGCCACGCGCTGCTGACCCGCTGTCACATCGGTGACCGGGCCGCGCTCTGTCTGGCCCCCGTCTCGGTGCTGCCCGCACGGCAGCGCACCGGCGCCGGCTCCGCGGCCGTGCGGGCCGCGCTCGCGGCGGCCGCGGCGCTGGGCGAGCACCACGTCGTCGTCCTCGGGCACCCGGCGTACTACCCGCGCTTCGGCTTCGAGCGCGCCAGTGCGCACGGCATCCGCGTCGGCTTCGAGGTGCCCGACGAGGCACTGATGGCCCTGACGCTGGACGACGCCCAGCCGCTGCCGGCCGGCACCGTCCGCTACCCGGCGCCGTTCGGCAGCTGACCGAACCGGCGGCCAGGGCCTGTCCGGCGGATCCTGCCGGACAGGCCCTGGCCGCCTCAGCCGCCTCAGCCGCCTCAACTGCCTCGGCTCAGCAGGCCGCGGTCGTGATGGCGCGCAGGCAGGCCATGAACGGGCCGTGCAGCTGCGGATCGGGGCCGGCGGTCAGGTACTTGGCGATGGCCGCGCCGGCCGCGGCGCTGATGACGTCGGTCAGCGGGTGCTCCGGCGGCAGCCCCACCTCGGCCGCGAAGGCCGGGCCGCCCACCGCGACCGCGTCGGCGACCTCGGTGGCCGGCATGCTGGGGCTCTCCTGCGCCATCGACTACGCGCTGTTCATCCTCTCCCGGCACCGCACCAACCTGCTGGCCGGGCGCCGCCCCGAGGAGGCCGCCGGGCGGGCCGCCGGGACGGCGGGCAGTTCGGTGGTCTTCGCCGGACTGAGCGTCATCATCGCGCTGTGCGGCCTCGCGGTGGTCGGCATCCCGTTCCTGACATCGACATCTCCGCCAAGCTCTCCGCGGCGCTGCCGGTCTTCCTGGTGGACGCCTTCGTGGTCCGGCTCGCCCTGGTGCCCGCCGTCATGACGATCCTCGGCGAGCGGATCTGGTACCACCCGCGCTGGTACGCCCGGCTGGTCCCCGACCCCGACATCGAGGGCGAGAAGCTGGAGGAGGAGCTCGACCACCACCCCGGCGAGCGCCGCCTGACCGTCGTCGCCTGACCGTCGTCGGCTGACCGCACCGACCGCACCGATCACAGTGACGCCGCTGGCGTCGTCCCGGCCGGGACGACGCCAGCGGCGGTGCGTCAGGGCATACTTCACTGGTCGGAAGGGGCACCCGGGCTGCCCTGGGCGGGTAAACCGGCGGGATTTCGCGTGCCCCCGCAGGGACATCGTGTCCGGTCGGTGTCTCGATCGTGGACGGATGAGGGAACAGGCCGTCTTCCGGCTGTCCGGAAAACACTGATATCTCTTGACCGCCCTAGGATATGAGTGCCACTCAGGTCACTGGCTGGGCCTTCGGTGTCCTCCTGTCGTCCCGCGATGCCGCCGACGACTTCCCGAACCGGCCATGGCGGGCAGCTCTCTTGACAAGGGCACGGTGTAGGAAAGGGGTGGGAGGGGAGTGGTGATGGCAGAACTGAACCGGTTCACCGCGGCGAAGGGGGCCGGGTGACTTCTGCGAGGCAGCCGGGGGACATCAGTGCTTGAGATCGCTGAGCTCCCCGCTGACGTTGAGCAGTTCGTGGCACTGGGAGGCCTGCTTCCCCGAGGCCGGAGTGCCCGGCTCCTGGCAGGTCACGCTCGCTGTCACCGTCTGGTTCTCGGTGACCTCGATGGGAGTCACCCAGTGGTAGTCCTGGTTGCGGAAGGTCTCCAGTGCGATGGTCGTGATCGTCTGGTCGCCGAACTTGATGGTCAACAACCCTTGGTCGCCCTGGAAGTTGGCGACGACGATGTCGGTGATGCCGAGGACCTTGCCGGCCGGCACCTGGTAGCTGCCCACCGCGGCGGCGCCGCCCGCCGTCTGCACGTCGATGGTGGCGGAGCTCTGCTGGCCGGTGCCCGGCACCGCCCGGCCGGAGCCGTCACCGCCGCCACCGCTGCCGCCCTGCTGCGCGGTACTCGGCCGGCCGCCGCCCGGCTGGCCCTGGCCGCCGCTCGCCCCACCGCTCTGGCCCGGTGTGGGCGGACTCACGGAGGGGGGCGGGCTGGGCGTGGCGGTCCGCTGGTCGACGACCTGCTGCGCGGCCTGTTTGGCGGAGCTGCGCACCGCGGGCCGCACCAGGGCGAACCAGGCCAGCAGCAGGGCGATCAGCGCCGCGAGGAGGGCGAGCAGCCACTTGGGCAGGATCGGGAGCTGGACGAACTCGCCGGGCAGCTGTTGGCGTTGCCCCGCGGCCTGTGCCGGGCCGGGCCGGGCGGCGGTGGGCTGTGCGGCCGACTGTGCGGCCGGCTGCGGGCTGCCCGGCTGCGCCGCGCCCGGCTCCTCGGCGCCCTCCGGCCGCCCGACGGCGACCTCGAAGGGCCAACTGGCCGGTTTGCCGAACCAGATCAGCCGGCGCGCACGGACCCGCACCCGGACCTCGGCCGACTCCCCGGGTTGCAGGCGCAGCCGGTCCGGGGTGACCCCGAAGCGCAGGTCCTCGCCCGCCTGCGCGGGGGAGAAGGTGACGGCACTCGGCGCGTTGCCCAGGTTCCGCACCGCGGCGCGATAGCGCGCACGCAGCCAGCCGCGGCGGCGCCGGGGCGTGAGTTCGGCCTGCAGCTCGTGGAAGGGCGTGACGGTCACCGTGGTCTCGGGAACCGTCACCAACTCGGGCCGCTCGGCGGGCAGCACCCGGATGCCGAGCGGGAAATCACCCGCGCGCACCTCGGGGGAGCGGGGCGGGGCCAGCCGCACCGTCACCGTCTCGGAGGTCCCCGGATAGAGCGAGACCCGGGCCGGCTCGACCGTCGTCCACGGGGCACAGTCCCCGACCACCTCCAGCGAGTAGGCCTCGACGATGTCGGTCCCGTTGCGGACCGTCAGGGTCGTGGTCACCACGCCTCCGGGCGACACCGTCAGTGCGGGAAGGCCGAGTTCGGCGGATGTGGTCATAGCGCGACGGTAGGACCGCCGAGCCGCCGGCGGAGAGGGACGTGCGGGCAAGGAGCGGGCAGCCGCCTTGCCCGGGAGAACAGATCCACGTCCCGGCAGTGCGCGGGGCCGGCGCCGTGACGTGGCGGCCCGGCCATCAGTACCACACGTCCATTGGCGCGCCAGGAGTAGAACGGATCCGTTCATGACGTCGATCGAGACAACCCAAGAAGCGGCGGTGGCACCACGGTTCGCCCGCGCTCCGCTGCCCGCAAGGGCCGGGACACCCACCGGGGCCGAACCCGAGGGGATACGGGTCAAGCCCGGCCGGGTGCCGGTGGCGGTGTTCGCGGAGGACATCATCCTGCACACCGGCGTGGTCCAGCAGTTGAGGCAGCGCCCGGAAGTGGAGCTGCTCGGCGAGGGCGAGGCCGCGAAGGCGCGGGTCTCGCTGATGGTGGTCGACGTCCTGAACGACGCCGTGGCCGAACGGCTGCGCACGCTGCGCCGCGGCACGCAGAGCCGCACCGGGCTGGTGGTGGGCCACTTCGAGGCCGGCGGGCTGCAGACCATCATCGAATGCGGCGTCACCGCCGTGCTGCGCCGCTCGGAGGCCGACCAGGACCGGCTCGTGCACCTCATCACCGCCCTCGCCAACGGCGAGGGCGTGATGCCCGGGGACCTGCTGGGCACGCTGCTCGACCGGGTCGGCAGCCTGCAGCGCACGATGCTGGACCCGCGCGGCCTGAGCCTGTCGACCCTCACCGCCCGGGAGGCGGAGATGCTCCGGCTGGTGGCCGACGGCCTGGACACCGCCGAGATCGCCGTGCAGACCTCCTACTCCGAACGCACGGTCAAGAACGTGCTGCACGAGATCATCACGCGGCTGGGGCTGCGCAACCGCGCCCACGCGGTGGGGTACGCGATGCGCCACGGGCTCATCTAGAGCCGGCTCCGGCCTGCCCGGCTCCGCTCCGGGCAGGCCGGGGCGGCGGCCGGTTGCCCTTCGGGGACACCGGTGGCTACCCCCGGCTCGGGCCGGTGGGCTCTGCCCCCGGCGGCCCGGGCCGGGGAGACTGCCGGGAGCACCGCCCTTCTCGGTCTGTGAGGTTGAGCGTGATCGGCGCCCCCGCAAGTCCCCGCTCCGTGCGGCGGTCGGCGCGAGCCGCCGTCGCGGCCCTGCTCTGCCTGGCCGCGGTCGTCCTGACGCTGGGCACCGCCAACTCCGACGGGCCGGGCGGGGCAGCGCGCCCGGCCGCCGCGGGCAGCGCCACCGCCGAGACGCGGATCGTCTACGCCGGCACGGACCACCGCAGCCTGGCGCGGGTGACCGGCCCGGCCTCGACCACGCCGCTGTTCGGCCCCGGACCCGCCCACTTCGACGTGGACCCCTCGGCCCGCGGCGACCAGCTGGTCTTCACCAGCCTGCGGGACAGCCCGCTGCCCCAGGTCTACCTGCGCGACGCCACCGGCGCGGTGCGCGAACTCACCACCGGCATGGACACCGCCGACCCGACGCTGACCCCCGACGGCAAGTCCGTGGTGTTCGACGCGCTGGAGCCCGGCGGCATCAACGGCGCCTCGCAGCGGGACCTGTGGGTGGTGAACACCGACGGCACCGGACTGCGCAGGCTGACCGACACCAGCTCCAACGAGACCCACCCGACCGTCTCGCCCGACGGCACCTGGGTCGCCTACACCTGCGACGCCGACCCGGCGCACACCCAGCTCTACGTGATGCCGCTGGCCGGCGGCGCCTCGCGGCGGATCACCGACGTCACCACCGGCAGCGCCCTCGACCCGGCCTGGAACCCGGTGAACGACGACGCCCACGGCCAGCAGATCGTCTACACCTGGGACCAGGGCGGCACGGTGGGCCCCCAGCTGAGGCTCACCTCGCCCACCGGCACCGACAAGGCGTTCTTCCCCGGCACCGGCTCCACCTGGCAGACCGGATCGGCCGCCTGGCTGCCCGACGGCAGCGGGGTGCTCTTCCTGAGCCCCAACCAGTCCGACGGCACCCTGACCACGATCCAGCACGTGTACCGGGCGCCGACCTGCTCCTGCACCCCGCCCCAGTCCCTCTACAGCGACGACCGGCTGCTCCGGACCCCGACCTGGCTGGGCACCCAGAGCGACGGCGGGCCGGTGGTGGAGCAGACCAGCGCCTCGGCCGCGAACGTGGCCGACGTGGAGGACGTGCGCCCCGACGGAACCGACCCACGCGACCTGGGCGTCAGCGTGCTCCGCGAGGACCCGGCGGCCGACACCAACACCGACCCCGGCTCCGACCCGCTCTTCAACCCCCGGCCAGGCTACGACCCGTGGTTCGAGCGGCAGGGCTACACCCCGGACGGCCGGCAGATCGTGCTGACCCGCTTCGAGGACTCGCCGGCAGGCCGGATCGAGCGGATCTGGCTGATGGGGGCCGACGGGTCCGATCCGCAGCCGATGAACCTCGCCGGGCGCGGGCCGAACGACTGGGACACCGACCCGGAGATCTCGCCGGACGGCAAGCTGATCGCCTTCACCCGGACCTCGCCCGGCGGCATCGGCGCCGCCTCCGGGCCGGGCCGGGTGGTGATCGCCCAGGTGGCGACCGGCGCGATCGTCGGCACCATCGAGCCGCCCGCCGCGCAGCAGGCGACCTCCGAGGCCCAGCCCACCTGGTCCCCGGACGGCCGGACGATCGCCTTCACCCGGACCGAGGTGATCGACGGCAACGGCGCCAACAAGCACGTGTGGACGGTGCCCGTCGGCGCACTCGACGAGCAGACCGACCTGTCCGCGGCCGCCTGCCCGGCCGGCTGCGCCGTCATCGACGACAGCCCCGCCTTCTCGCCGGACGGCAACCAGGTCGCCTTCAACCGCAAGAGCGGCAACGGCGCGGTCGACCAACGCGACGGCATCCTGGTCACCTCGCCGACCGGCAGCGGCTGCACGGTGATCCTGCCCGCGGGCCTCGGCAAGGACCCGAACGCCTGCACCCGCCCGCTGCCGGACACCTCCACCACCGGCCCCTTCCAGCCCCGCGACGCCGCCTGGACGGCCGACGGCTCACAGCTGGTGCTGACCTCCCGCCGGGCGCTCGCGCCCAACTCGCCGGAAGGACTGTCCGTCTACGACCTCGCGACCGCCAAACTCACCCCCCTCGACTGGAACCTGCCGGGACGTCAGAAGGAGCCGAACATCCAGCAGTCGGTCGACCTGTCGCTCAGCGCGCCGGCCACCACGCCCGCGATCGTTCCCGGCGGCAGCACCAAGGTGGCGATCACCGTGACCAACCATGGGCCCGCACCCTCGCCGGGCACCGTGTTCACCGTCTCGGTGCCCGGCGGCGCCCGGCTCGGCGGGCTGACGGCCACGGCCGGGCAGTGCGACGCCACGGCGCTGCGGTGCGACCTCGGCACCCTGGCCCCGGGCGCCCGCGTCCAGCTGACCGCCACGGTGGTCGGCACCCTGGTGGGCGGGCAGCAGTTCGGCTGGAGCGTGGCCGGCTCGGTGGTCGACCCCAACCCCGGCGACAACGCGGCGCAGACCGTCGTGCCGGTGGTGGCCGCGCCGCCGCCCTCGTCCCCGCCGGCCAGCACGCCCCCGCCCAGCACGCCCCCGCCCAGCACGCCCCCGCCGGTCACCTCCCCGCCCGCCTCACGGCCGGCACCGCCGTCCCCGACGCCTCCCGCCCCGACGCCGAAGCAGCAGCCGGGGCCCGCGCCGAAGGCCGGACCGGGCGTCTCGGTCGGGGCCCAGCCGAACCCCGGCTACGTCGGCGGCCATGTGACGGTCGGCTACACCGTGCGCAACGACGGCCAGGCGCTCGCCACCGGGCTGAGCCTGTCGCTCGGCCTGCCCGCCGGGGTGCCCACCGAGCCGCTGCCGCCCGGCTGCGCGAACGGGTCCTGCGCGCTGGGCGACCTGTCCCCGGGCGGGAGCGAGGTCGTGCAGGTGGTGCTCTCGCCGAACGCCGCCCTGCAGGCCACCATCACCGCGGTCCTGACCACCACCGGCACGGACGCCGACCCGGGGGACCACGTGGCGAGGACCCCGCTGCGGATCCTGCAGCCGCGTATCGTCGCGGTGCCGCCGATCGGCAAGCCCGGCTTCGTGACCTCCGTACGCGGCCAGGACTTCCCGCCGGGCGTGCCGGTCACCTTCGTCTGGCAGCCCGGCATCACCGCCGCCGCGGCACCCACCGTCCCCGCCGCCGACGGGACCTTCGCGGGCCAGCTGCTCATCCTCCCCAAGGACCAGACCGGGCCGCGCACCATCACCGCCAGCGGCCCCGGGTTCTCCCCGGTGAACTGCCCCTTCCTGGTGGTGGCCGGCAGCATCGGCCCGCCGGAGGAGGTGGAGCGGCGGTGATCCACGAGGTCGACGAGGCGCTGCGGCTGCTGCTGGCCGAGAGCGGCCTGCCGGAGCGCGGGGTGGAGGTGGTCTTCGACTCGCCCACCCGGGACTGGGCCGCTCGCCGCAACACCCCGACGGTCAGCGTCTTCCTCTACGGCATCCGCGAGGAGGCGACCCGTCGGCAGACCGGCGCCGCCGCCGAGCACGACGCCGACGGCATGGTGGTGGCCTGGCGCGCCGCACCCCGCTGGTTCGAGCTCTCCTACCTGGTGACGGCGTGGGCCGGCCGGCCGCAGGACGAGCACCGGCTGCTGGCGGAGGCGCTGCACTGCCTGACGGCGGTGGACGCGCTGCCTGCCCGGCTGCTCACCGGGACGCTCGCCGAGCTCGGCCTCACCGTCGGGCTCGACACCGGCGGGGCCGACGCGGGCCCGCCGTCGGTCTCCGACGTGTGGTCCGCCCTCGGCGGGGAGTTGAAGCCCTCGATCGATCTGCGGGTGCTCGCCCCGCTGTCCGGCGAGCGCGGACCCGCGGGGCCGCCGGTGACCGAGGGGCTCGTGGTGCACGCCACCGACAGCACCGCGGTGGGCGAGGGAACGGGTGAGGGGGCGGAGGAGGGCCGGGCGCAGGGCCCCGGCCGCCGGCTGCGCTACCGCGACGGCACGGACCCCGGCTCGCACGGCTTCGCGGCGCCCCGGGACCGTCCGCTGCCGCCCGCGCGCCGCCGGCGCGGCGGCCCGGCGCGATGAGCCTCGACCTGGCAGCGGCCAGGAGCGCGCCCGCGGCCGGCCACGATCATCTGTGGGAGCGGCTGGGCCGCCTGGAACAGCGGATCCGGGCCGCGGTCCGCGAGCGCCGGGCCGGCGATCCGGATCCGGAGGACCCGTACCGCGGCCAGTACCTCACCCCGGAGGCGGTGGAGCGGATCCTGGCGGCCTCCGCGCTGGCGGGCCACGCGGGCAGTGGCCTGGGCGAGTTGCCGGCGCCGCCGCCCGGGTCGCGGACGCGGCGGCTCACCGAGGCCTTCGGCCTGCTCCCGATCGACCTCGAACTCCTGCTGGTGGCGCTCGCCCCCGACCTCGACATCCGCTTCGAACGGCTCTACGGCTACCTCAACGACGACCTGACCCTGCGCCGGCCGACCATCGGGCTGGCGCTCGAACTGTGCGGACTGCCGGGAGCCGGCCCCGGCCGGTTCCGCTTCACCGCACAGGCCCCGCTGATCGCCGGCGGACTCCTGGAGATCACCGAGCCGGACCGCCCACTGCTCTCCCGGGGCCTGCGGGTCCCCGACCGGGTGACGGCCCAGCTGCTCGGTGACGACGAGGTCGACGGCGCGTTGCGCGGGCTGGTGCGACCCGGCCGGGTCGACCCCGACCCCGACACCGACACCGACCCCGACCCCGACGCCGCCGCCGACGCTGCCGCCGAGGCACTGACGGAGCCGGCCCGCCGCCTGTGCGCCGCCGCGGCGACCGGCAGCGGACTGGTCTACCTGCTGGACCAGGGCGGCACCGCCGGACCGCTGAGCGCCGCCGCCCTCGCGGGCAGCGGGCGGCGGCCGCTGGTCGTCGACGTCACCGCGCTCGCCGCCCGCCCCGCGGACGAGGCCGTGCGCGCGCTCGTCCCGCTGGTCCGGGAGGCGCGGCTGACCGGCGGCGGGGTGGTGCTCGGCCCGCTGGACCAGCTGGCGCCCGAACGCCCCGAGCGGGCACAGCTGTTGCGCGAGCTGTGCGCCCGGCTCGCCGGGGTGCCGCTGGTCGTGCACGGCAGCCTGGCGTGGGATCCACACTGGGCGGCGGAGAGCCCGGTGGTCCTCGTGCTGCCGCCACCGGACCCGCGCCGGCGCGCCGAGCGATGGGCACGCGCGGTCAGCGGAGCACCGGGCGGTGAGCTGGCTGGTGAGGTGGGCGGTGAGCTGGACGGCGAGGTGAGCGGGGCGCCTGGCGCGGAACTGGCCGAGGCCCTCGCCCCCTACCGGCTGGACGAGGACCAGCTGGCCCGGGCCGCCACCGTGGCGGCCCGGACGGCGGCGGCCGAGCGGCGCCCGGTGCACGCCGACGATCTGCGGGCCGCGGTGCGCGCGCAGAACGGGGCCGGACTCGCCCGGCTCGCCCGTCGGATCGAGCCCGCGGTCGGCTGGGCGGACCTGGTGCTGCCCGACGCCACCTCGCGCCAACTGCGCGAACTCTCCCTGCGCGCCAGGCACCGCGACCAGGTGCTCGGCCAGTGGCGGATGCGGCCGGGCGGTGGCCGCGGACGCGGGGTGATCGCGCTGTTCGCCGGCGAGTCCGGCACCGGCAAGACGATGTCGGCCGAGGTGGTCGCCGCCGAACTCGGCATGGAGCTGTACGTCGTGGACCTGTCCAGCGTGGTGGACAAGTACATCGGCGAGACGGAGAAGAACCTGGAGCGGATCTTCACCGAGGCCTCCCAGGTCAACGGGGTCCTGCTGTTCGACGAGGCGGACGCGATCTTCGGCAAGCGCTCGCAGGTCAAGGACGCCCACGACCGCCATGCCAACGTGGAGTCGGCCTACCTGCTGCAGCGGATGGAGTCCTTCGACGGGATCGCGGTGCTGACGACCAACCTGCGGGCCAACCTCGACGAGGCGTTCACCCGGCGCCTGGACGTCATCGCCGAGTTCCCGGTGCCCGACGAGGCACAGCGCCACGCCCTGTGGGACCGCTGCCTGGGCTCGCGGATCCCCCGCGCGGACGACCTCGACCTGGCGTTCTGCGCGCGCCGCTTCGAGCTCGCCGGCGGCTCGATCCGCTCCTGCGCGGTGACCGCCGCCTACCTGGCCGCCGGTACCGGCCGACCGCTGGAGATGGCCCAGCTGGTGTCGGCGGTGGCGCAGGAGTACCGCAAACTCGGCCGCCTGGTGCTGGAGAGCGAGTTCGGACCGTGGCTGCCCGGCAACTGAGCACCCGACACCTGGGCCGCTGACCGTGGTGGGCCGCACGGCCCACCACCGGTGCCCGCCGGGGCAGTGTTCTTGCCCCTGGTCCGGGACTTCGGGACATGTCATGGCAGGCGGTCCCATCGCAGACTCTGTGACGGATGATCGGACCGGCCGAAGGAGCGAGCATGCCGTCGTACCTCACCCCGGGTGTGTACGTGGAGGAGGTCCAGTCCGGTGCACGGCCGATCGAGGGGGTCGGCACGGCCGTCGCCGCCCTGGTCGGCTTCGCCGAGACCGGCCCCTGGCACGAGCCGACCCTGGTGACCAACTGGGACCAGTACGTCCAGCAGTTCGGCGGCTTCACCGAGGGCAGCTACCTGCCCCACGCGGTCTACGGCTTCTTCGCCAACGGTGGCGGCTCCGCCTACATCGTCCGGATCGGCGAGCCCGGCCGGGCCGCGGCCGGCGGCGCGCCGGAGCCCGCCCACCAGGCCCCGGCGCCCACCGCCGTCGCGGGCTTCCTGATCGCGGCCCTGCCCGGCACGGGCGCCGACGTGAGCGTCGAGATCGCCGACGCCGAGGGCGAGAACATCCCGGAGGACCGGTTCAGGCTGCTGGTCCGCAAGGGCAGCGAGGTCGCCGAGACCTACGAGGTGTCGACCCGCAGGAACACCAAGGGATATGTCGTCACCCAGCTGCGCGAGTCGAGGCTCGTCACCGTCACCGAGCAGCCCGGCACCGCGCCGAGCCGGCCCGACCGCCAGACCCTCGCCCTGGCCGAGGCGCCCGCGCCCGCCCCGGCGTCGGCCGCCCCCGCCACCCGCCTGGACCCCGCCGAGTACGTGGGCGACGCCTCGGCCCGGACCGGCTTCGCGGGCCTGGAGGCGATCGACGAGATCACCATGGTCGCGGTGCCCGACCTGATGAGCGCCTACCAGCGCGGCGACCTCGACGCGGAGGGGGTGCGCACCGTCCAGCTGGCGGTGATCTCGCACTGCGAGCAGATGGGCGACCGGATCGCCGTCCTGGACACCCCGCCGGGTCTGAACGCCCAGCACGTGCGCACCTGGCGCAACCAGGAGGCGGGCTACGACTCCCGCTACGCGGCCCTCTACTACCCGTGGATCAAGGTCTTCGACCCGGCGAGCGGCCGCAACGTGCTGGTCCCGCCGAGCGGGCACGCCGCCGGGGTGTGGGCGCGCAGCGACGCCGAACGCGGCGTGCACAAGGCCCCGGCCAACGAGGTCATCCGCGGCGCGGTCGACCTGGAACTGCGGCTCAGCAAGGGCGAGCAGGACCTGCTGAACCCGATCGGCGTCAACTGCGTGCGGGCCTTCCCCGGGCGCGGCATCCGGATCTGGGGTGCGCGCACCCTCGCCTCCGACCCCGCCTGGCGCTACCTCAACGTGCGGCGGCTCTTCAACTACCTGGAGGAGTCCATCCTGCTCGGCACCCAGTGGGTGGTGTTCGAGCCCAACGACGACCGGCTGTGGTCCAGCATCCGCCGGAACATCACCGCGTTCCTCACCGAGGAGTGGCGGCGCGGCGCGCTGTTCGGCCAGACCGCCGCGGAGGCCTTCTACGTCAAGTGCGACCGCGAGAACAACCCGCCGGAGTCCATCGACCTCGGACAGGTGATCTGCGAGATCGGGGTCGCGCCGGTGAAGCCCGCCGAGTTCGTGGTGTTCCGGCTGTCCCAGTTCTCCGACAGCACCAGCCTCGTCAACGAGTGACATCGGGTGCGAGGAACGACCAGCAGCGTCAGCAACCCCGGGAGGTGACAGGAAGTCATGGCTGAAGGCGATCCGCTCTCCACACACATATTCGGCGTCCAACTCGGCGGCTACAACGTCGAGTCCGTCAAGGAGATCAGCAATCTCACCGTCGATCAGGACGTCGTCGAGTACAAGCAGGTGACCCAGCAGGGCAAGCTGGTCGTCCGCAAGCAGCCCGGCGCGCGGCTGCCGGGCGAAGTGACGATCACCCGTGGTCTCGACAAGAGTTCGGCGTTCTCGAACTGGATCAAGGAGACCCTCAACAACGGCGCGATCAACACCGCGCGGCAGAACCTCACCATCGAGGTGAAGGACACCACCGGGGCCACCCTGCGGCGCATCCAGCTGATGAACGCCTGGGCGAGCCGGTGGGAGGGCCCCACCCTCACCGCGGGCGAGTCCAGCGCCGCGACCGAGACGGTGACCATCGTGTTCGAGGAGATCTCGGTCGAGTGAGGCGACGGATCGGGGTCGAGGAACTCCTGGCCCAGGCAGGGACAGCGGCACCGGAGCAGGCGCCGGTGCAGGCACCGGCTGGGGCTCGGCAGAGCGGTGAGCCACCGCGGCAGCGGCCGCGGGGGCACGAGCTGCGCACGGAGTTCGAGTTCGAGCTGCCGCGCGGGTATGTCGACGACGAGGGCACCGTGCACCGGCACGGCAGCATGCGGCTGGCCACCGCGCGGGACGAGCTGATGCCCCAGATCGACCTGCGGGTCAAGGAGAACCCCGCCTATCTGAGCGTGGTGCTGCTGAGCCATGTGATCACCAGGCTCGGCAGCATCACGGACGTGCACGCGGGCGTGGTCGAGCGGATGTACGCCACCGATGTGGCGTTCCTCCAGGACTTCTACCAGCGGATCAACAGCGAAGGCCACACGCGCGCCGCGGTGACCTGCCCGCACTGCGACGGCGCCTTCGAGGTCGACCTCGCCGGTGGGCGCCTGGGGGAATCGTGACGTACGCGGCCGCCCGGCTGTACGAGGAGGTCGCGTACATCGCCTACCACTTCCACTGGCAGCGGGAGGCCATCCTCGATCTGACCCACGATGAACGACGGCGCTGGGTCCGGGAGATCGCGCGGATCAACACCCGCGTCAACGAGGGCGGGTGAGCGGTATGGGCTTCTGGGACGGGTTCACCCGCCGGGCGGCGGGCAGCGGGACGGCGCGCGGCGGCGGGGCGGCGGCGTCTGCCGAGGCGCCCGTCGTGCCGGCTGCGGGGCCGGCCGCGGCACCGCCGGTCGGTGGGGAGTCGGTCGGGGAGCGGGAGCGGGAGGGGGCGTGGGACGGGGGCTGGCGGGCGGTCGCGCCGGTGGCCCCGACCCTCGCGCAGCCGGTGACCGGGGTCAGCGACGGGCTGCGGTTCCGGTCCCGGCTCGCCGCCTGGCAGAACCCGTCGCGCTGCGGCAGTGGCCTCGGCCACGCGGTGCTCCCGTCGGCACCGGCGGGCATCCTGCGGGCGGTGGTACGGCCGCCCGGGCCGGTGGGGGAGGCCGGTGGGGCGTTCACGCTGCCCTATGTGACGCCGGCTGCGCCGGAGGCGGGGCGGCCGGACGAACTGGACGTGCCCGCGGCGGCGGTGCGGCGGGAGAGGCCGGGGCGGCGGGTCCCCGCCCGGGCGGGCGGTCCGGCGGTTCCCGGGGCCGGGAGCGGGGTCGTGCCGTCGGTCGAGCCCGCGGCAGCGTCCGGTGCGCGGCAGCGGCCCCGCGCGGTCGTGCCGCGCCCGGTCGGTCGGCCGCTGACCGTGGCGCGGCGCCCCGAGTCGTTGCCCGTGCGCACGGTCGCCGTACTCCGGCCCGCAGCCGGGGAGCCGGGCGGGCCGGCCGATGCTCCTCCGTCGCAGGGCCCTGCGGCGTCCACGCCGTCCGCGGCGCAGCCGACCGGTCCCGAGCCGCACCCGGCTGCCGTCGGCGAACCCGGGGCCGCCCGGCCCGCCGGTGGCGTGGTCCAGCGCACCGCCGTGACCGGTGCCGCGCCGGCCCGACCGGTCCTCGGCGCGCCGCTGACCGCGCTGCCCGCGAGCGCCTCGCCCCGGCCCGCTGCCCGGCGCCCCGGCGGTGCCGATGGTGCTTCGGGTCCGTCGGCCGCACCACTGCCGATCGTGCCCGGGCCCGCCCGACCGACCGGTGGCACCTACGTGCAGCGTTCAGCCGACTCGGCGGGCGGCTCCGCCGCCGCCCCCGCTCGCCAGCGCGGCGGACTGGGGGCACCCCTCAGCGGGCTGCCGCCGACCGCGGCTCCGTCGGGCGGCCGTCCGGCTCGGCCCGTCGAGCGCGGACCCGTTCGGCGGAGCACGAGAGCGGCGGGGAGGGGCGGCGCGGACGGCGGCCCCGGCCCCGGCCCCGGCCCCGGCCCAGGCCCCGGCCTCGACCTCGGCCTCGGCGCCGAGCGGGGGCACAGCGCTCCTCCCGTCCCCACCGTCCCCGCGCCACCGCGGTCGGCGGCGGGGGCCGGGGGAGGCACTCCCCATGACGCAGCGGCTCCTGGGCGGCGCACCCCCGCGCCGGACCCAATCGCCGTCCAGCGCAAGGCCGATGACGGTCGGTCCGCTGCCAGTCCTGGCCCGGCTGCCGGTCGTCGGGGTGCGGACGCGAGCGGGAGTGCGCGGCCGGAAGGCAGGACGCCGACGGCTCGGCGGGCAGAAGGAGAGGGACCGCAGCCGGTCGACGCCGCGCTGCCCCGGGCCGGACGTCCCATCGCGCCGCCGCTGCCCGCCGCTGAGCCGCGGCAGGGTGATCCCGAGGCTCCGGGCCAGGCCCACCAGCCCCCGTCGACCAACCGCTCGCCGATCGACGGCCGGCCCGTTCAGCGTGCGGTGGCGGAGGGTCAGCACGCGCGGGCGGTTCCGGTGGTCGCGCCACACGGCCCAGCGCGAGCGGCCGGGCCGGTCCACCGCACCCGCGGACTGCTCGGCGAGCGGCCGATGGGCTTCGCGCTCGCGGCCGCCGCGGCGGCGAGCACGGCGGCAGGCACGGCGGGTACCGGGTCGGCCGGGCAGCCAACCCCACCCGTCGTCAGGGCCGCCTGGCGCCAGGAGACTCCCGCCCCGGCCGAGGGCGGGGCGGCGATGGGTCGGACGGCGGGCGCCGCCGGCCGGCGGGGGCGTGAGATGGCTGGTGCTCGCGAGGTGTCGCGTCCGGTGGACCCTCCCACGCCCGGTGAGCGCGGGTCGGCGGTGGACCGGGCGGGGGCTGTCGCCGGCCGGCGGGGGCGTGAGGTAGCTGGTGCTCGCGAGGTGTCGCGTCCGGTGACCCCTCCCCGGCCCGGTGAGGGGCGGTCAGTCGTGAGCCAGGTGATCTCCGGCGCCGTTGCCGCCGTCCAGCGGCGGTCGTTGCCCGGGCGCGAGGCTGCCGGCCATCGCGATGCCTCGCGCCCGGCGGCCCCGGCGGCCCCGGCGGCCCCGGCGGTGCCCGGCGCCACCGACCGTCCGTCGCGATCGGGCGCGGCGCGTGCCACAACTCCCATCGCACGGCTGGCGGCACCCGCGCGGCCCGCCATCCCCGGTGGCGCTGCGCCAACACGGTCGGAGGCAGTGCCCGCAGGCTCTTCCGCCCCTGTCGCGCTCCCCGCCCACCCCGCGCTCCCCGCCCACCCCGCGCTCCCCGCCCACCCCGCGCTCCCCGCCCACCCCGCGCTCCCCGCCCACCCCGCGCTCCCTGCCCACCCCGCGCACCACGAGCAGCGCGGCGCCCCGCCGCGCGGGCCGGTGGTCCGCCTCGCGCCGTCGAGCGGTGCGGTGGCCCTGCCGGCTGTGGTGGCGGTTCAGCGGCTGCCGCTCGGTGCTCGGCCGGCGCGGAGTTCCCCGGTGCCCCTGCCCGGTGCGGGCCCGGAGCCCACGTCACGTCCGGTCGCCGCACCGGTGTCGGCCGCCGCGCCCTGGCCGGCCGCTGTGGTGCCCGGTGCCGGCCGGGCGAGCAGTCCGCCCGCCCGTTCGCGGCCGACGCCCGCCACGGCGGCGGTGCTCCGGCGGGTGGCCGAGCAGGCGGGGCTGTCCGGGGTGCCGTTGACCGCCGTGCCCTCTCGCACCCCGGCCACCATCCAGGCCCGCACCTCGGCCCCCGCCACCGCCGCCTCCACCACCTCGCACCGTCAGCCGGGCGCCGCCCCGCTGCCCGCGGCCGCCGCCGACCTCGACGAACTGGCCCGGCGCCTGATCGAGCCCGTCGGCCGGCTGCTGCGCGCCGAGTTGCGCAGGGGAAGGGAGCGCGCCGGACGGCCGTACGACGGCCACCGCTGAGAACACGGCGCCATCAGCAGACAGGGCAGGGCAGGGCAAGGCAGCGGCGGCGGCCAGGCGACGGAGGCAGGAATGACCGACAACATCTTCGCGACCAGCGTCTTCTTCAGGCTCACGATCGGCGGCAACGACCTCGGCGACTTCACGACCTGCTCGGGACTCGGCGCCGAGGTCGAGATCGAGGAGTACGCGGAGGGCGGCAACAACGGCTTCTCCTGGCAGTTGCCGGGCCGCATCACCTGGTCGAACATCACGCTGACCCGCGCGGTCACCTCGGACACCACCAAGATCGCGCGCTGGCTGGACGAGATCGTCCGGCGGGTGGAGCCGAAGGACGGTGAAATCGTGGCGTTGCGACCCGACTTGAGCCGTATCGTCGCCTGGCAGGTGCTCGGCATCGTCCCCGTGCGGTGGCAGGGGCCGTCGTTCGACCCGGCGAACTCCGAAGCAGCGGTGGAGAGCCTGGAAATCGCCCACGCGGGCCTGCGCCCGTCATGACGGACCGCACCACAGGACCCGTTGCCCGACGCACGGAAGGAGATCCGGGATGTCCTCAGCGGTCCCCGCGAGTGTCACCCGCGCCCAACTGACCATCATGGAGCCCCCGTCGACGGTCGGCGCCCAGCCCGGCGGAGAACTCGCGCTGCTGCCACTGCAGTTCAACCCGGCCACCCTGGTGCTGCGCAAGTCCACCGAGTGGCGGCGCACCCCGTCCCGGATGGCGGGCCAGTCGGCGCTGCCCGAGTTCGTCGGCAGCGGGCCGCGCTCGCTCTCGCTGGAGGTGTTCCTCGACGCGACGGCGACCCATGACAACTCGGTGGAGCGGGCGGTGAAGCAGCTGATGATCGGCTGTGTCCCCACCCCGAGCAGCCTGGCGAGCAAGACCCCGGCGAGCCCGTGGCTCCGGCTGGACTGGGGCTCCACGGAGACGACCTCGTTCAACGGGGTGCTGACCGACCTGTCGGTCACCTACACGCTCTTCGACGTGGACGGCAAGCCGTTGCGGGCCACCTGCGCGCTCACCATCGAGGAGGCGAGTGTCGATCCGGCGGGCCAGAACCCGACCTCGGGCTCGCCGGAGGCGCGCAGCACCCACCAGGTGATCGCGGGCGACAGCCTGCCGCTGCTCGCCTGGCGCGCGTACGGCGACGCGGCGGCCTGGCGCACCATCGCCGAGGCCAACGGCATCGACGACCCCATGGTGCTGGTCCCGGGCAGTGAGCTGATCGTGCCTGGGATCGACGAGCGGACCCGGGGCGGGCGCCCATGAGCACCATCGAGGCGCGCGGCGGCCGCTCCTTCGCCGCGGACCCCGTCGTCGAGGCGCCGGGCCCGCTGCCGCCGGTCTGGGCGCGGCAACTGGTCTGCTGCGACATCGAGGAGAGCGTCGGCCTGCCCGACACCGCCGCGCTGACCTTCCGCGACGCCAACCACACCTTCCTCACCGCGACCGGGATCACCATCGGCACCCCGCTGCGGGTCTCCGTGGTCACCGTGCAGGGGCACGCGCAGGTGCGGCTGTTCACCGGCGAGGTGACCGCCGTGGAGCTGGAGGTCGACACCACGGGCTCGTTCACCGTGGTGCGGGCATCAGCCATCACCCACCGGCTGATGCGCGGGCGCCGGGTGAAGGCGTTCCGCAACATGACCACCTCGGACGTGGTCCGCGAGGTGGCCGCGGGCGCGGGGCTCGGCTGCGGCCGGGTCGACGCGTTCGCCGTCGTCCACCAGCAGCTCTCCCAAGCCAATGTCCCGGACTGGGAGTTCCTCCAGTACCTGGCGCAGGAGAGTGGTGCGCAGGTGCGGGTCGACGACGACGGGCTGCTGGAGTTCGTCAAGCCCGAGCCCGCCTCCTCGGCCCCGGCCCCCAGCACCCCGGCGCCGCTGAGCCCGCTGGTGCTGGAGTACGGGCGCAACCTGCTGGAGCTGCGCGGGGTGCTGACCGCCGCCGGCGGGGCGCAGACGGTCGAGGTGCGCGGCTGGAACGTGGCCACCAGGAGCGAACTGGTGGCCACCGAGCCGTCGGTGACCGCGCAGACCGTGCAGCCGGGGATGAGCCCGTCGGTGGTGACCGGCGCCTTCCCCGGTCCCACCCGGCTGACGGTCGCCGACACCCCCTACCGCACGCAGGCGGAGACGGCCGCCGCGGCCGGGTCGATCGCCGCCTCGGTGGCCGCCGGATTCGGCGAGCTGGAGGTGGTCGCCGAGGGCAACCCGCGGCTGCGGGCGGGCACACCCGTCGCGCTGGGCAACGTGGGTGCCGCGTTCTCCGGCCGCTACACTGCCACCGCGGTGCGCCATCTCCTTGAGCCGTACCGCGGTTACCGCACCACGGTGGTGGTCAGCGCGGCCCCGGACCGTTCGCTGGCAGGGCTGGTCACCGGGGGCAACGCCGCCTCGCGCGGGCCGCGGATGCCGGGGCTGGCGATCGCCGTGGTCACCGACGTCCGGGAGCCCGGGGACGCGCAGCGCGGCGGGGTGCGGCTGAAGTTCCCGTGGCTGGACGACAGTTACGTCTCCGACTGGGTGCGCACGGTGCAGTGGGGCGGTCAGGGGGGTGGCGGCGTGTTCAGCCCCGAGGTCAACGACGAGGTGCTGGTCGGCTTCGAACAGGGCAGCCTCGACAGCCCCTACGTGCTGGGCGGCCTCTACAACGGCGTCGACGCGCCGTCGCCGCACGACGTGCCGCTGATCAGCCCGGGCAGCGGCCAGGTCAACCGCCGTTCCCTGGTGTCCCGTTCGGGTAACCGGTTGGAGTTGCTGGACGTGCCGGGCGGCCCCTCCGGGGTTCGACTGGCCAGCGGCGACAAGAAGTTGGAGGTCAGGCTGGACGAGCAGAACGGCCAGATCGTGCTGACCGTCTTCGATGCGGCCGGTGCGGCGGCGAGTTCGGTGCGTCTCTCCTCCTCCGGCATCACCCTCGACGCCGGCACCGGGGAAGTGAGGCTGACCGGTGGCTCGGTGAGCGTCAGCGGCCGGACGGCGGTCACCGTGGACGGCGCCGAGGTGACCGTCACCGGCCGGACGGCGGCCACCGTGGACGGCGGTGCGATGGCGGTGCTCAAGGCTGCCCTCGTCAGGATCAACTGACCTCGAACCAAACCAGTACCGAACGATTGGAGCGCGCACATGCCCCCCGCAGCCCGGACGGGCGATGCCACCGACCACGGCGGCGTGATCGCCACCCCGCCGCCAGGCGCCATCGCGGTGGCGACCGTGCTGATCGGCGGCCGCCCTGCCGCGGTCACCGGCAGCCTGCACACCTGTGTCCCCCACGTGGAACTCGGGCCCGCCAACGTCATCATGCCGGGCCTCGCCGCGGCCGCCGGGGGAGTGGTGCTGATCGGCGGGCTGCCCGCGGCCCGGATGGGCGACAAAACGGCCTGCGGAGCCACCATCACCATCGGTGCCTTCAACGTGCTGATCGGAGGCGCCGCGTGAGTGGCGGCTTCATCGGCCGCGGCTGGGCGTTCCCGCTCCGGGTGAACGCCACCGGCGGCATCGGCATGGTCGACCGCGACCGGGAGATCGCGGAGGCGATCCGGCTCATCCTCGGCACCGCGCCCGGCGAACGCCCGATGCGCCCGGAGTTCGGCTGCGGCATCCACGAGTACGTGTTCGCGCCGGGCGACGGCACCACCGCCGGCCGGATCGCGCGCGAGGTGCGCACCGCGCTGGAGCGCTGGGAGCCGCGGATCGAGGTCGACGACGTGCGGATCGCCTTCGACAGCGTCGACGAGGGCACGCTCTACATCGACGTCCACTACACCGTGCGGTCCACCAACGACCGCCGCAACCTCGTCTTCCCCTTCTACACCATCCCCGAACCGGCCGATGGTCCGGACGCATTCGACGGGGGAGCGCACTGATGGCACTGCCCTCCCCGAACCTGGACGACCGCCGCTTCCAGCAACTGGTCGACGAGGCCAAGCGCTACGTCCAGCAGCGCGCGCCGGAGTGGACCGACCACAACGTGTCGGACCCCGGGGTCACCCTGATCGAGACCTTCGCCTACCTGGTGGACCAACTGCTCTACCGGCTCAACCGGGTGCCGGAGAAGAACTACACGGCCTTCCTCGACCTGCTCGGCATCCAGCTCTTCCCGCCGGCCGCCGCGCGGGCGGAGGTCGACTTCTGGCTGTCCGCCCCACAGCCGGAGACCGTGCTGCTGCGGGCGGGCACCGAGGTCTCCACGCTGCGCACCGAGACGGAGGAGGCGGTGGTGTTCGCCACCGCCGAGGACCTCCCGGTGGTGCCCAGCGCGCTCGACCGGCTGGTCACGATCGCCGCCTCGGGGGAGCAGCGCGACCGCACCGACCAGCTCGCCGAGGGCGCGGACCTGCCCTGCTTCCAGCCGCGTCCCGAGGTCGGCGACGCCATGCTGTTCGCGCTGCCGGCCGTGGTGCCGCGGTGCATCCTCGTGGTCCGCCTGGACAGCCGGGTGGAGGGCGTCGGCGTCGACCCGCGGCAGCCGCCGCTGCGCTGGGAGGTGTGGGACGGCGCCCGGTGGATCGCCTGCGAGACCGGCACCGACACCACCGGCGGCCTCAACCGGCCCGGCGAGGTGGTGGTCTTCGTGCCCGCCGGACAGGCCGTCTCGGTGGTGGCCGGGCGGCGGGCGGCCTGGCTGCGCTGCCGGGTGACCGAGCCGGAGCCGGGACAGCCGTTCTACGCCGAGTCCCCCACGATCCGCCGGGCGGAGGTGTTCACCGTCGGCGCCATCGCGACCGTCGTGCACGCCCAGACCGTGGCCGACGCGCCGCTCGGCACCTCGGAAGGGGTCGCGGGCCAGCGTTTCCGCCTGGCCCGGGTGCCCATCCTGCTCGACGGCGAACCGCCGGCGGTCGAGGTGTCGGCCGGCGAGGGCTGGGAGCGGTGGACCGCCGTCGAGCACTTCGGCGACTCGTCACCGACCGACCGGCACGTGGTGATCGACGCGACCACCGGCGAGTTCACCTTCCCGCCCGCCGTCCGGGAACCCGACGGCAGTGTGCGCTCCTTCGGCGCGGTGCCGGCGAAGGGGGCACAGCTGCGGGTCCCGCACTACCGCACGGGCGGTGGCAGCGCGGGCAACGTCGCCCGCGGCACCATCTCGGTGCTGCGCAGCTCGGTGCCGTACGTGGCCGGCGTCGACAACCGCGAGGCGGCCCACGGCGGTGTGGACGGCGAGACACCGGAGAACGCCAAACTGCGCGCCCCGCACCTGCTGCGCCTGCAGGAACGGGCCGTCACCGCCGAGGACTTCGAGCTGATCGCCCGGCAGGCCGCGCCCGCCGCGGCCCGGGTCCGCTGCGTGCCGGCCGTCGCCGGGGAGGCGGGCGCGGTGCGGGTGCTCGTGGTGCCCGGCGCGGTGGCGGACGAGGGCGACCGGCTGCGCTTCGAGCAGTTGATCCCCGCCGAGCAGATGGTGGCCGCCATCGCGGCCGCGCTGGACGAGCGCCGGCTGCTCGGCACCCGGCTCGTCGTGCAGCCCCCCGACTACCAGGGCGTGACGGTGGTCGCCCGGCTCACCACCCGCTCCCCGGACGCCGACCGGGTGCGGGAGGCGGCGCTCGCGGCGCTCTTCCGCTACCTCAACCCGCTGGTCGGCGGCGCCGACGGGGCGGGCTGGCCGTTCGGCCGGGCGGTGCAGTACGGGGAGATGTTCGCCGTGCTCCAGCAGGTGCCCGGCGTGGCGGCCGTCGAGGAGCTGCGCCTGTTCCCGGCGGACCCGATCACCGGACGCCGGGGCGCACCCGCCGAGCGGGTCGACGTCGCACCCGACGCCCTGGTCTTCTCCCACCAGCACCAGGTCGCCATCGTCCCGGCTCCCGCGGAGGGTGCCTCATGAGCCGGGCCGCCGTCCCCGGGCTGCCGAGCCCGCACCCCATCGGTGAGCTGCTGCCCGCGCTCTACGCCGACGACGACTTCGCCCAGCGGTTCACCGCGGGCCTGGACACCGTCCTCGCCCCGGTGTTCGCCACCCTGGACAACCTGTCCGCCTACTTCCAACCACGCCTGGCCCCGGACGACTTCCTCGGCTGGCTGGCCTCCTGGGTCGCCATCGAGACCGACCCGGTCTGGCCGCAGGAGGTACGCCGCACCGTGGTCCGGCGCGCGGTGGAGCTGCACCGCCGGCGCGGCACCCGGCGCGGCCTGGAAGAGCGGCTGCGGCTGATCCTCGGTGTCGGGGCGCAGATCGTGGACGGCGGCGGCGTGGCCTGGTCCACCACCCCGGACCCCGCGCTGCCGCCCGCGCCCTCGGGGGAGCTGCTGGTCCGGGTCTGGCCCGAGCGCGCCGCGGCGGTGGCCGAGGAGCAGGTGCTGGCCGTGGTGCGGGCGGGCTGCCCGGTCCACCTGACCTGCCGGGTGCAGATCCTGCCCGGTCCGCCAGGTCCAGCCGGTCCAGCCGGTCCGTCCGGTCCAGCCGATCAACCAGGGAGAGCGGAGAGCTGACCGATGCGCACCTGCCCCGACTGCGGCACGGCCAACGGCGATGGGGACGACTTCTGCGGCAACTGCGGTGCCTACCTGGGCTGGTCGCAGGCGGGCGCCGCTACCGCGCCTGGCGTCCCCGCCCCTGACGTCCCCGCGCCCGCCACCCCCGGGCCCGCCACCCCCGGGCCCGCCACCCCTGCGCCTGACGGCCCTGCTCCCGCTGCCCAGGTGCCGGCTCCGCCCGCTCCCGATCCGGCACCCCCGGCCCCGGCCTCGACTCCGACTCCGACCCCGCCCGCCGCACCGCTGCGGCCCGGGACCGTCCGGCCTCCCGGGCGCGCCACCCCCGCGCCCGCCACCGGCGAGACCCCGAGGCCCGAGGCCGACCCGGTGGCGGTGCAGCCCGCCAGGCCCGTCGCGCCCCGCCCGGTGGTCCGGACGTCCGCGACCGAGGACGTCCAGGACGGCCCGCCCTGCCCCCGGTGCGGCACCCCCAACCGGCCCGACCGGCGGTTCTGCCGGCGCTGCGCGTCCCCGCTGACCGTCACCGCGCCGCCACGGCCGCTGCCCTGGTGGCGCACCCGGTGGCCGTTCCGGCGCCGGGTGCGGATCGGCGGCTCCGGACTCGCGCTGCGCCGGATCATCGCGCTGCTGGTGCTGGCGGCGCTGGTGGTCGCGGGGATCCTGCTGTATCCGGCGGGCCGCAACGTCTACCAGGACACGCTGGACAAGGTCCGTGATGCCGGCGCGATCACCCCCACCTCGGTCTCGGCGAGCGCCGCGCTCGCGGACCATCCCGCGGCCGCGGCCGACGATGGCCTGACGAACACCTACTGGGGAGCGCCGGACGTCGGCGCCTCGATCACCTTCGGCTTCCGCAGCCCCTTCCGGCTGGTGGACCTGATCATCCACACCGGCGACTCCGCCGACCCGCAGCAGTACCAGCAGCAGGCCCGTCCCACCACCCTCGACCTCCAGGTCACCACGTCGGACGGCAAGACCCATGAGCAGCAGGTGACCCTCAACGACAAGCCGGGTCCGCAGACCGTCACGACCGGGATCAGCGACGTGGTGCGCGTGACCTTGGTCGTCCGCGGCGTGGCGGGCACCGGACCGGGCCGCCAGATCGCCCTGGCCGAGGTGGAGTTCTTCAAGCGCGGCTGAGCGCGGCTGAGCAGCGGCTCGTCATGGTGATGTTCCCAGGTGTCCGGGGCGCTGGAACCGGGTCGTGGTCGGCAACGTCCCATCGCCATGGCGAAGATAAGCAGCCGCTCGGCCCTGGCCGCCACCCTGTCCGCCGTCGTCCTTCTGCTCTCCTACGCGTTCGCGCACCTGCTCAGTGCGCCGCCTTCGATCTTCTCCCCGCCCGTCACCCTCACCGGTTGCACCGGGCAGGTGCTCGTCGGCGCGGACGACCGCACGCTCACGCTCGGCGCGTTCGGCGGGGGCGGCGGCACCGCCATGCCGGTCGCCACCGTCGGACTGTGCTCAGCGGGTCAGTTCACCGACCCCGGCGCGGTCGCCTGGACGGAGAACGGCGAGGCGATGCTGCTGATCCGGTCCACCGAGGACCCCCAGCCCAGCACCGCCGCGGTGATCGCGATCGCCGACAGCAGCCCGTGACGTCGTCCTGGTGGCTAGGCCCAGGCCGGGGTCCAGGTCGCCATGGCTGCCACGCCGTCGCTGTGGTCCGCGCCGCCAGGGGAGCGCGGCCCGGAGCGCAGGTGGGCGCGGAGGGTGGCGAGGGCCGGGTGCGGGTTGTCGCGGTGCCAGACCAGTGAGTGCGGGTAGACGGGTGTGGGATCGCGCAGGGCGATGCGCCGCAGGCCGTGGTCGGCGGGCCAGACCAGGTGGGTCCGTTCGCCGACGAAGGTCGCCAGGGAGCGGGAGTCGGCGATGGTGTCCAGCAGGGGCTCGGTGCCGAAGTCGGGGCCGGTGACCTCGATGGTGAGCCCGAACGCGGTGGCGAGGTCGGCGTAGTAGGCGGCCCACTCGGTTCCCGCGACGATGCCGGGCATCCAGATCCGGTGCCCGGCCAGCTCGGCGGGCGTGACCGCGCGGGCGCCGGCCAACGCGTGGGTCGGCCCGGTGAGGAGCTCGATGGGCTCGTCGTAGACGCGGGCGGCGCCGAGGTCGTCGGGGAGCTGCCGGCCGGGCCTGGTGACGGCGCGGAAGGACGCGTCGATCGTGCCGGACTGGATGGCCTCGACGGCGGCGTCGGCGTCGAAGAGGGTCACGACGTCCAGCTCGACCTCGGGGTGCGCGCGACGGAAGTCGCGCAGCAGGGTGGCTGGGGCGAGCCGGCGGCCGATCACGTCGACCCGCAGCGCGCGGTGGCCGGGACGGACCGAGGCGAGCGCCCGCTCCTCGGCCCGCAGCAGGTCGCGGGCGTGGGGCAGGAACGCCTGTCCGTCGATGGTGAGCTTCGCCCCGCGCGCGGTGCGGGTGAACAGCCGCACGCCGAGGAGCTTCTCCAGCGTGGCGATGCGTTTGGAGACGGCCTGCTGGGTGACCGACAATACGGCGGCGGCCTCCTGGAAGCGCCCCGCGTCCGCGGCGGCCACGAAGGTGCGCACAGCGTCGAGATCCACGCCGGTCATGCTAGCGCTACAACGTATGGTTGTGCCTTTGTGGCGTGTCGGTTGTTTGATCTCGCCATCTGCCACCCGCTTGGATACCGGTGGTCAACAGCTGGTTGTTCAGGGCACGGGAGAGGTGTGGTGGGTATGGCGGGGCGACGGGGGCTCGGGCGGCAGTTCCGGTGGTTGTGGACGGCGTACGTGGTCAGCGCGTACGGCACCGGGTTCGGGTTCGGCGCCTTCCCCTTGATCGCGGTCCTGGTGCTGCACTGCGGGCCGGCCCAGGTGGCGGCGCTGGCCGCCACGGGACGGGCCGTGGGGGCCGTGGTCGCGGTGCCGCTCGGCCCGTGGGTGGAGTTCCGTCGCAAGCGGCCGGTCATGGTGACGATGGACCTGGTCCGGTGCGCGGCGCTGCTCAGCATCCCCGCCGCCTTCGCGCTCGGCCTGCTCAGCTTCGCCCAGCTGCTCCTCGTCTCCGTCGCCACCGCCGCGGCCGACATCGGCTTCAAGGCGGCCAGCGGCGCCTACCTGAAGACGCTCGTGCCGCCGCAGGACCTGCTCGTCGCCAACGGCCGCTTCGAGTCCACCACCTGGAGCGCGACCGTGATCGGGCCACCGCTGGGCGGCGCCGCGATCGCGCTCTTCGGCCCGGTGACCACCGTGCTGGCCGACGCGGTCAGTTACCTGCTCTCGGCGCTGGGCATCCGCGCCATCGGCGGGACCGAACCGCACCCCGCCCGGAGCGCCGCGCCGCGGCTGCGCGCGGGCGATCTGCTCGAAGGCTGGCGCCACATCCTGCGCCACCCCGTGCTGCGCCCACTCTTCTTCAACTCGATCGTGGTCAACGGTCTGATCATGGCCGCCGAGCCGCTCATGGCCGTCCTCATGCTGGGCCACCTCGGCTTCGCCCCCTGGCAGTACGGCCTCGCCTTCGCGGCCCCGTGCATCGGCGGACTGATCGGCTCACGCCTCGCGCGCCCGCTCGCGGCGCGCTTCGGTCAGCGCCGGACGCTGCTCACCACCGGGGTGCTGCGCGCGTGCTGGCCCGTCGGACTGGCATTCGTGCAGCCCGGTCTCCCCGGGATCCTGCTCGTCATCGGCGTCCAGCTCGGCCTGGTGACCTGCTGCGGCCTGTTCGGCCCGCTGCTGTCCACCTACCGGCTCGAAAACACCGGCTCCGAGCGCGTCGCCCGCACCCTGACCGCGTGGTCGATCGGCAGCAGCGCCAGCATCGCGGCCATGACCGCCCTGTGGGGCCTGCTCGCCGCCGCCACCAGCCCCCGCACCGCGATCGCCCTCGCCGGCGTCCTCCTGCTGGCCACCCCCCTCCTGCTGCCCCGCCGCGATCGGGCACCCCAGATCACCGGGGAGCAGGCCGTGAGCCTCGGTTAGGGCCTGCCCGGCGGCGCTGCCCGGCCGCCCAGTCCGGCCGCCCGGTCCGGCCGCCCGGTCCGGCCGCCCGGTCCGGCGGCCCTGTCCGAGAGCCGGCGTGCGCCCCGTACGCTCCCTGGACCCGACGGAGAAACGCGGCGATCATTGTGAGGGCCATCTGACCGAGCGTCACCGTGCCCGTGGAGGACCCTTGCGACTGCGACCCCGTCCACCCGCCGGGCGCCCGCCCTGGCAGACCGCCGTCGTCATCGGCGCCGGCTACGCGGGCCTGGTCACCGCCCGGGTCCTGGCCGACCACTTCCGGGAGGTCGTGCTGCTGGAGCGGGACGAGGTGACCAGCGACACCGGGGTGCACCCGCACACTCCGCAGGGCCACCACGCCCACGCGATGCTGGCCAAGGGCGCCGAAGTCCTGGAGCGGTACTTCCCGGGCCTGCGCGCGGAGTTGCACGAGGCAGGAGCGCCGGTCTTCGACTACGGCGAGGGGATCAGCTTCCTCCTGCCGTCCGGCTACGCGCCGCGCTGCCGCACCGGCGTGCGGATCCAGACGTTCACCCGCGGCGAGCTGGAACGCCGCCTGCGCCGTCGGGTCCTCGCCCTGCCCAACGTGACCCAGCACGCGGGCACCCACTGCGAGGGGCTGGTCTTCGCCCCGACCGGAGCCGTCACCGGCGTGCGCTACCGCACCGCCGCCGAGGACGAGCCCGTCCGGGAGTTGTCCGCCGACCTGGTGGTCGACGCGGGTGGCCGCTCCAGCCCGCTGGACCGGTGGCTGCGCGAGGCCGGGGTCGAGGTGCCGCCGGAGCGCGTCATCAAGGCCCGGATCACCTACACCTCCTCCACCTTCGACCGGGACACCGCGAACCCGCCGGACCAGCAGGTCGCCTACCAGATGACCTTCGCACCCGGCGTCGCGCGCGGCGGCGTCCTGATGGCCGTCGAGTACGACCGGTGGACCTGCTCGCTCTTCGGCTACGGCGACCTCGTGCCGCCCACCGACGACGACGGCTACCTCGACTTCGCCCGCCAGCTGCGCAACCCACGCCTCGCCGAGCAGCTCACCCACCGCACCGAGGCCGGCCCGGTGCACCGCTACACCAACGTCAACAGCCGCTGGCGGCCCTTCCACGCCTGCCGGAACTGGCCGGGGCGCCTGCTGGCCCTGGGCGACTCGGTCTGCGTGTTCAACCCGGTCTACGGCCAGGGCCTCACCGTGGCCGCCCTGGAGGCGGACCTGCTCCACCGCATGCTCCGCACCCGGCGCACCCGCCCTGACGGCCTCGCCACCCTCGGCCGCGCCTTCCAGCGTGGTGTGGCCCGGATCGTGCTCGCCCCGTGGACCCTCTCCGGCAACTCCGACCTGATGTGGGACTCCGGCCGCCACCCGTTGCCCGCCCGCTTCGCCCACTGGTACAACACCTGGCTCTTCGCCGTCGCCACCCACGACCCGGCGGTCTGGACCCGCTTCGCCCGGGTGATCAACATGGTCTCCCCGCCCACCACCCTCTTCCACCCGGCCGTGGCCGCCAAGGTGTTCCGCAAGGCGCTGGCATCCCGCCGAGGGGCCGGCGGTCCGCCGCCGGGCGCACCGGCCCGACCCGACCTGGCGTAACAGGACCAGCAGCACCCGGTCGTTGACGAAACGCCCCGGCCCGGACGGTGCAGGTCGGGGCGTTCGTGGTCGGGTCGGTCAGGGGACTACCGGATCGTCCACCGCTGGAGCGACGACGTCACGCCCGAGGCGGCGGCCGAGCGGCTGCGTGAGGTGGCGTCCTGACCGGGCCGGGAGCCGCGCTCCACGGGGCCGGGCGGCGGCGGGCACGGGACGGAGCGCACCGGGCGGACCGGCCGATCTGATCGCGGCTGGTGACGAGAGCGGCACCCCGCGTGTACTGTGCAGAGGCTTCGTATACGTGACGAATGGCCGGTGTTCTGCCGTGCCCCGCGGGCGCGCGGTGGCGGGGGCCGGTGGAGGAGAGGGAGGGGATCGTCATGACCGGACGGTGCTCGCCGCCCTGGCCGGGCGGTCCGGAGGCCGGGCTGGTCGCGGTCGGCGTGCTGCGGATCGCCGCCCACGACCCGCTGACCGGCGCCGGCACCGACACGGCCTCGGCCCGGCGCACGCGGGCGGGCCGGGTACTCGATCTGCTGGAGAGCTGGCTGGCCGGCCCCAGCGCCGGTGGTGCGCTGCCGCGCGAGTGCCTGCTCGCGGTGCTCGACGGGCTGGCCGCCCGCTCCGCCGGCCTGGTCGTGGCGCTCCACCAGGGGAACACCGCCGCTGCGAAGGCGAGGCTGGGGGAGGCCTCGGCCGCGGCCCGGCAGACGGCCCGCGCGGCCGGTGCCGCCCGCTCGCCCGAGCCGGCCGCGCTCGCCCTCGTGTGGCTGGGGATCGAGGCGATGGCCGTGCGCGTCCCCGGGCCGTCGAGCCGGTCCCAGTACCGCCCCGCGGACCGCTTCACCAGCCGCTACGACGGCTTCGTCCGCGACGACCACCTCCTCGACGACACCTGCGCGCTGCTCCTGGCCATCGCCGACCTCACCACCGACGCCCTGACCCACCTGCTGGACGGCGACCCGGACGCGGTGCGCGGCTACCTGGACCGGTGGGGCGACCAGCTGCTGCGGGGCGGGAGCGACGCCGCCCGCTGGGTGCCGGAGCACCCGGGCGCGCTGATCGCGGGCACCGACGGCGTCCTGTGACCGGGGCCGGTCACTGCCCCGGTCACTGCCCGGGTCACTGCCCGGGCAGGTCCCGGCGGCGCAGCGCCTGCAGGTGCTCCTCGAAGAACCACCGCGGGTCGCCGCCCATCCGGGACAGCAGGACCAGCGCGCTGACCGCCACGTCGCAGGCCTCCTTCCGGACGTCGTCCCAGGAGTGACTGTGCCCCTTGCGGGGGTTGAGCGCGAGCGCGCCGATGACAGCCTCGGCGACCTCGCCGCACTCCTCCTGCAGTTTGAGCGCCTGGAGCACCCACCGCTCCTCGCCGGCAGGCAGCGGCGAGTGGGAATCAAGGTGCCTGGCAAGGGAGTTGATGATCTCCCAGGTGTCGTCCATGTCCGCTGATCCTGCCGGTGTTCGAATGGTTCGTTCAAGCCGGGCGGTTCTGGGCGAGTCCCGGCGCGCCCTGGGCGAAGCCGTCGATTTCGATTACCGCCATACTCCGGTTCTGCTGACCGGCCGCCGACCCGGACGGGTCGGCGGAGCAGCGGGTTTCGGTCTGTGGTGCCCTGGGGATGCAACAGCAGCAATGCGCGAGCCGCTTCCCCCCACCACGAATAGGGGGAAGCGGCTCGTTCGCTACGGGTGCCCGGGGCTAGACCAGTCCCTCCTGGACACCTCGTTTGAAGGCGTCCCACTCTGCGCCATCGAAGCACAGCGGCTGGAAGTGGGGGTTCTTGGAGTCCCGGATGGCTTTGCCACCGCCGGGGAGATCGGTGTACTCCAGGCAGTCCGAGTTGGTCTGACTCAACGGGGACTTGCGCCAGACGGCGTTGCTTAGATCCAGGGCGTACAACTCTGGCTTGGCGTCGGGGTTGGGAGTCACCTTTTAGTGTCCTTCCATGATCGTTCTGATGGTCTCCCGCGACTGGTCGTCGGCGAGCGCTGCTGCCCGGATCCTGTCGAAGGCGTTCTCGAAGTTCCGCACTTCTTCTCGGTTCTCCACATACTGCGTTTGAACCCGATGCTCGATGGTTACGAACGACGGCCACGGCTGCGGGAACTGAGTGATCGAGAAGGTACCGGAGGCGCCAGGATGGGCTCCCGCCGTCAGTGGCATGACCTGGATCGTGATGTTGGGCAATTCGCTCATGTCAAGCAGGTGGCGCAGTTGTTCGCGCATCAGGGAGGGGTGGGAGACGAAGCGCTGGTGGAGGAGAGATTCGTTGATCACGGCCCAGTAGGCGACGGGGCTGCCTGGCCTGGTGAGGATGTTCTGCCGGACCATCCGCAACTCGGCGATGGACGCGTACTCGTCCGGCGGTCGGTGAAAGGCTGTCGCCGCGGTGATCTCCCTGGCGTAGGCGCCGGTCTGCAGCAGTCCGGGGATCACGTTTGGCTGGTACTGCCGGATGCTCTCGGCATCTGACTGGGCGCTGATCAGATCCTGGAGGCAGTACGGCGCTGCGGTGTAGTTGGCCCACCACCCGGTCTTCCCGGCGTCTCTCGCCAGCGCCTCCATGGCGGCGATGGTCCTCGGGTCCTCAACTCCGCAGATGTGGAGGATCCGGGCCACGTCAGCGGCGCTGATCCTTGCCTTGGCGTTCTCGATCCGCGACAGCTTGGAGTTGTCCCACTTCTCGCCCATGGCCTCTGCCACCTGCTCCAGGTTCAGCCCGGCGGCGGTGCCCCGTCGCGCGGTGAACGGTCCTGCCCGTTCGGCGGACGGCTGCTGCGCGGGCACCGAACCCGTAGTGATCACCGTGAGGCGGGGCGGTCGACCAGCGCCAACTGGTTGACCTCCGTGGCGGGTCGGGACTCCGCCCTCCGGGGGCGCTGGCACGATACGCCCATGGCACCCCCGGCAGGCACGCGCGAGGGTTCGGCAGCGGCTGGGCTCGTCCTGCCGACACTCGCGGCCGGACAGTTCCTGATGGCGCTCGACAGCTCGGTCATGAACGTCTCCATCGCGACGGTGGCCGACGACGTGGGCACGACCGTAACCGGGATCCAGGGTGCGATCACGACCTACACGCTCGTCATGGCGATGTTCATGATCCCTGGCGGCAAGGTCGGCGCGCTCATCGGCCGCAAGCCCGCGTTCATGATCGGCTGCGTCATCTACGGCTGCGGATCCCTCACGACCGCGCTCGCCCCGAACCTGCCCGTGCTCCTGGTCGGCTGGTCGTTCCTCGAAGGGATCGGTGCGGCCCTCATCCTGCCCGCGATCGTGGCGCTGGTCGCCGGCAACTTCACCGCGGAACGCCGGCCCGCCGCCTACGGACTCGTCGCCGCCGCAGGGGCCGTGGCGATCGCACTCGGGCCGCTCATCGGCGGCGTCGCGACGACGTACTTCTCCTGGCGCTGGGTCTTCGCCGGCGAGTCCGCGATCGTGCTCGGCATCCTGGTGCTCGCCCGCGGGATCGCCGAGACGCGGACCGGCCAACGCCCGCGCCTGGACCTCCTCGGTGCCGTGCTCTGCGCCCTCGGGCTCGGGATCTTCGTCTTCGGCGTACTGCGCTCGAACGAGTGGGGCTGGTTCCGGCCGAAGCCCCACGCACCCGTGTGGCTCGGCATCTCCCTCGCCGTGTGGCTGATGCTGGCGGGCCTGCTGCTGATCTGGCTCTTCCTCCGCTGGGAGGCCCGCCTCGTGGAGCAGGACAGGGAGCCGCTGGTGGACCCCGCCCTGCTGCGCAACCGGCAGCTGACCGGCGGCCTGACCATGTTCTTCTTCCAGTACCTCGTCCAGATGGGCGTGTTCTTCGTGGTGCCGCTCTACTTGTCGGTCGCGCTCGGCCTGTCCGCGCTCGCAACCGGGGCCCGCATCCTTCCGCTGTCTCTGGCGCTGCTGGCTGCCGCGATCCTGATCCCGCGCCTGCTCCCCGACATCTCACCGCGGCGGGTGGTGCGGCTGGGGATCCTCTTCCTGCTCGCGGGAGCGGTCGTTCTGCTGGCCGCACTCGACGCGCATGCGGGCGCGGAGATCGTCACCATCCCTCTCCTCCTGATCGGGCTCGGCATGGGCGCGCTGGCCTCCCAGCTCGGGGCGGTAACGGTGTCGGCCGTCCCGGACGAGAAGAGCGCGGAGGTCGGCGGCATCCAGAACGCCGTCACCAATCTCGGCGCCTCGATCGGAACGGCGCTCGCCGGGTCGATCCTGATCGCCACGCTGACGACTTCGTTCCTGACCACCATCGAGCAGAATCCTGCGATCCCGGCCGAGGTCAAGAGCCGAGCGACCACCCAACTCCAGGGCGGTGCGCCCTTCCTGTCGGATGCCCAGCTCAGGACAGCCCTTGACAAGGCGGGCACGAGCGCGGCGGTGACCGAGGCCGCGATCGACGCGAACGCCGCGGCCAGGCTCGACGGCCTGCGTGCCGCGCTGGCCGTTCTCGTGCTCATGGCTCTCCTCGCACTGTTCTTCACGAACCGGATCCCGACCGGCCGGCCCCGCTCGACAGAGCCGTAGCGGCCTGCCCGATGTGACCGCCGGGCGGGGCGCCGACGCGCGGGGTGCCGGGGAACGTACGATCAGCGAATGTCTGACACGACGGAAACCACGCCAGGCTGGCTCGCTCCCGAGGAACTTGAGACGACCCGGGCCCGGATACCGATCCTCTACGTCGAGGCGGTGCCGGTGCGCGTCGACGAGGCCGGGGAGGTCACCCAGGTCGGGTTGCTGCTGCGGATCGGGCCGGACGGGACGGTCAGCCGCACCCTGGTCTCCGGGCGCGTGCTGCACCACGAGCGGGTCCGCGACGCGCTGCTGCGGCACCTGGAGAAGGACCTCGGTCCGGTCGCGCTGCCCCGGATCCCGGCCTCGCTCCAGCCGTTCACGGTCGCGGAGTACTTCCCCACCCTGGGCATCACCGAGTTCCACGACCCCCGCCAGCACGCGGTCTCGCTCGCCTATGTCATCCCGGTGGCCGGCGACTGCCGCCCGCGCCAGGACGCGCTCGACCTGGTCTGGTTCAGCCCCCAGGAGGCCGCGTCGCCGCTGGTGCAGCAGGAGATGCCCAACGGGCAGGGCGCCTTGCTCAAGCGCGCCCTGGCGCATGTCGGCTGCCTCAGCTGAAACACCCGTACCGCCCGTGCCCCGTGCCCCGCGCCCCGTGCCCCGCGCCCCGTCGTCCGACGGGGCGCGGGGCTTCGACGAAGGAGTCGACCCGCTGCTGGCCGTTGCTGAGCCGGCGGGGCGCAGCGACGGCGTGTGCGGTGGGGTGGGTGTGCCGGGCGCCGGTCAGCAGCTGAGCGGTTGGACGAACGCGTCGTCCGCCGCGAAGGCGGCCGCGCCCGAGGCGGCCGGGACGTTGTAGCGCAGTTGGGCCGCGGGGCCGGCGCCCGGGGTGAGGCGGGCGGTGCCGAGGGGCCGGCCCGCGACGGTGATGTCGTAGGTTCCCGTGGCGGGGTGCAGTACCAGCGAGACCGGCAGCCAGACCCCGGCGGGGTAGGCGAAGGCGGCGTCGGTCCAGCTGCCCGCGTCGGTGTAGGCGGCGTTGCCGTCGGCGGCGAGGCTGAACTGGGCCAGCGGGTTGCCGGCCGCGTCCAGCACGTGGAAGCCGAGCGCCGCGCCGGTCTGGGCGGCGCGCAGCCGGGTGTCGATCCGGACGTCGCCGCCGGGCGCGGTGAACGAGCGCACCACGCTGGTGGTGCTGGTGCCCGAGGTCAGCAGCAGGGCGGCGCCGTAGCCGCCGGACGGGTCGGCACCGGCGAGCGCGCCGCTGGCCGGGCCGCTGACCGTCCAGCCGGCGGGGGAGCTGCCCGCCGGGTCGGTGTTGAAGGAGTCGGCGAGCGGGGCGGCGCAGACCGGGGCGCCGGTGTAGGCGCCGACGGAGACGGGACCGCTGCTCGGCACGGGGGTGCCGAAGTAGTCCTGGCCGCCGTTGCCCGCTACGCTCACGCCAGCGCCCAGCGCCGCGGAGCCCGCGCCGTACTGGTAGCCGTAGGCGTCGACCAGTTCACGGCCGTTCAACAGCGGTGCCGCGGTGGTGGAGTTGGTGGCCCCGGCAGGGACGGGGACGTCGTAGAAGAGGTTGTGGTCGTTGACCCAGGCGGGGGCGTTGAGTGTCCAGCCGACGGTGCCGGTGGAGCCGTGACGGATCACCGCGTTGTCGGTGAAACGCACGTCCAGGGTGGCGCTGGTGTTCTCGGTGACGATCTGCTGGCTGAGGCCGTCGGCCAGGTAGAGCGTGTTGCCGTAGATCTGACCGTTCGTCAGAGCTCCGTCGCAGACCTGGAATCCGCGGGTCGCGTCGTTCACCGAGATGTTGTAGCGGATGGTGAAGTCGCTGGTCGGGGTGTTGTATGGGCAGAGCAGGAAGAAGCCACCCTGGTTGTCGTGCGACAGGTTGTACTGGAAGACCACACCGTCGGTGGAGTGGTCCACGTCGTAGGCCATCCCGTCGGCGGTGGTCCGGCCGCCGGAGGTGTCGTTGTACTGGAAGACGGCGTTGACCGTGTTCGCCGTCCACATCCCGGCGTTCGGTGAGCCGGAGCGCACATTGAAGCCCTGCAGGGTGTTGTGGTCGACCAGGGTCTGCTGGCCGGTCATCGGGGCGATGCCGTCGCCGCCGATGTCCCAGAGCAGGTTGCCGCGCACCACCAGGCCGGTCATCGGGTTCCACGGCGCGCTGCACAGGCTGTTCCAGAAGGCGGCCAGCCGGCTGGAGCGGCACCAGTTCGACCAGGTGTAGATGCCCTGGCGGTCCACCGAGTGGATCCGGTTGTCCAGGATCTGCAGCCCGGCGAAGGCGGTCGGGGTGGTGCTGCCCTGGGCCTCGACGACGATGCCGCCGGAGGCGCCGGCGTACTTGCCGGTGCCTGCGCCGGTCTTGGTGGCGGACGGCAGGGCGCCGCGCACGTCGTGGATGTCCAGCCCCTGCAGCACGATCCCGGGCAGCGTGCCGGTGTCGGCGGCGTAGACGTAGACGCCGCGCCGGGCGGTGGTGTTGTCGCCGGGCGCGGACAGCGACAGGTCACGGACCTGGACGTAGGACTCGCCGGACAGCAGCACGGCCTGGGTGGCGCCGTTGGCGTTGATCGCGGGGAGTGCACCGGTGCCGTAGGCGTCGATGGTGATGGGGGCCGCGGCGGTGCCCGAGCCCTGCGGGGCCAGGGTGCCCGGGCAGGTGGTGCCGCGGTTCAGCAGTACCGCGTCCCCGGGTTGCAGGGTCAGCGCGTTGACGTCGGCCAGGCTGTTGAACGGGGCGCTCTGGCTGCCGGTGCCGTCGGTGGTGGCCGAGCAGTCGAGGTAGTACGTGCTGGGGCCGGGCGCGGCCGCGGTGGCCGGGGCGGCGGGCAGGGCGAGGGCGAGCACGCCGAGGATCAGGGCGAGCGGGCGCAGCCGGGCGGGGCGGGTGCGTGGTGACACCAGGGGTCCTCCTTCGCGAACCGGGGGCGGGGAAGTGGGGAGTGGGGAGCAGGGATGGTGGCCGCTCAGGAGGGCAGCGCGGTCAGCCGCTCGGCGGCACCGGCGGCACCGGCGGCACCGGCGGCAGGCTCGGCGGGCGAGGCGAGCGGTGCCTCGGCGGCGGTCTCCTCCAACTCGGCGCCGGTGGTGGCGAAGAACGGGAAGGCCACCAGGACCAGCGCGCAGACCAGGTAGGCGGCGGAGAACAGGGCCACCGCGTGCAGGCTCCAGGCACTGATCACGGTGGGGCCGAAGCCGGCGGTGACGGCGATGGCGAGCCGCCCCGCGGCCTGGGTGAAGCCGACCCCGACGCCGCGCAGCGCGGTCGGGAAGAGCTCCGCCGACCAGACCCAGGCCAGCGTGCCGGGCCCGATCCAGGTGAAGAAGGTGAAGGCGAGCCAGCAGCTGAAGACCAGGGTGTGGTTCTCCTTGCCGCCCCAGGCGAGGAGTTGGGTGAAGGCGAGGGCGCCGAGCGCGGTGGCCACGCCGAACCAGCGGCGGTTGATCCGGTCGATCAGCAGGGCGCCGAGCAGGACGGCGGCCAGGCCGACCAGGAAGCCGTAGAGGGTGAACCGCATGGTCTGGCTCTTGTCCAGCCCGGCCGCGGCCAGGAAGAGCGGGCCCGCGATGGTGCTGACGCCGCCGCCCAGGCCGTTGGCGGCGAAGAAGAGGGCGAAGGCGAGGGTGCGGGTGCGGTAGCGGCGGCCGAACAGGGCGCGGTAGCCGCGCGGCGTGCCCGCCGTGCCCGCCGTGCCCGCCGTGCCCGCCGTGATGCCCGCCGTGCCGGCCGGGTCGGCCGGGGTGGGCCGGGCCGGGGGCTCCAGGCCGAGGTCCGCGTAGAGGGCCTGCGCCTCGGCCTCGCGGCCCTGGGACTGCAGCCAGCGCGGCGACTCGGGCAGCACCTGCCGGGCGGCCAGCACCAGCAGGGCCGGCACGGCCGCCAGGCCGAACAGCCAGCGCCAGCCGTCGGGGTGGCCCTGGAGGGCGATCGCGACGCCGGCCGAGGTGATCGCGCCGAGCAGCCACATCGCGTTGGGCAGGGTGCCGGAGATCCGGCCGCGGCGGCCGCGCGGGGCCACCTCGGCCAGGAACGAGGAGCTGGTGGGGATGTCCATGCCGACGCCGATGCCGACCAGCAGGCGGGCGACGACCAGTTCGGGGACGTTGGTGACGAAGGCGGAGGCCAGCGCGGAGACCACGAAGAGCACCAGGTTGAGCACGAAGATCGCCCGGCGTCCGAAACGGTCCGTCAGGTCGCCGAAGACCAGGGCGCCCAGGGCCGCACCGACGAAGCTCGCCGCGCCGAGCACGCCCTTGTCGGCCGCGGTGAGCGCGAAGGCGGGGGTGAGGAAGACCAGCGCGCAGCTCATCACCAGCAGGTCGTAGCCGTCGACGAACTCGCCGAAGGCCACCAGCGGCGGGGCGAGTCTGCGCACGGTGCGCGCGGAGACGCGCGAGGTGGTCACGGGGGTGCTCATGGGGTTCCTGCTCCTCGGCACGGCACGGGTGCCGAGCGCGGTCCGGCGGGGCGGGCGGCGCTCGGCGCTTAATTTCTTCCGGAAATTTAGTAAGCCGGCGTCAGGACGACAAGATCGGGCGCCGTTTCGCCATCCGCGGCGACACGCCGTTCACGCGGCGCAACACACCAGGCCCGCAGGCGGCTCAGCCCGTGAAGGCGTGCCCGGGCAGGCCGGTGACGCCGGGCCGACAGGCGAAGAGCGCGCCGGCCAGCGGCTGCCGCACCAGCGCGGCCGCGTCCAGCAGGCGGCCGGCGGTGGTGATGTAGAGCGTGTCGAGCCCCGGACCGCCGAAGGCGCAGCTGGTCACCTTGGCCACCGGCAGCGGGACCACCGCGTCCAGCGTGCCGTCGGGCCGGTAGCGGTGCACGGCCCAGCCGTTGAAGAGCGCCACCCAGACGCAGCCCGCCGCGTCGACCGCGAGCCCGTCCGGCACGCAGTTGGCGAACCGGGCCAGCGTGCCCACCCGGCGTGGCGGGCGGTCCGGATCGGCGCAGTCCAGCACCGCGACCTCGCCGGTCGGCGAGTCGGCGTAGTAGGCCAGCCGGCCGTCCGGCGACCAGTCCAGGCCGTTGGAGATGCTCACCCCGGTGAGCTGGAGGGTGCTGCGCCCGTCGGGGTCGATCCGGTGCAGCGCGCTGGTGCCCGGCTCGCCCGTGGTGGACATGGTGCCCACCCAGAACCGGCCGAGCGGGTCGACGCGGCCGTCGTTGAGCCGGTGGTCGGGCGAGGGCAGCGGGACCCGGGCCACCAGGTCCGGTCCGGGGGCCGGTCCGGCGGCGGTGCGCCCGTCGTCGGGCCCAAGGCCCAGCACCTGGTCCCCGACGGCGGCCAGCAGCCCGCCCCCGGCGCGCAGCGCGACCGCGCTGAGCGGCCCGGGCAGGTCCGGGCGGGGCACGGTGTCGGTGCCGTCCGCCGGATCGAAGCGGTGCAGTCGGCCGCGCGGGATGTCGGTCCACCAGAGCACGCCGGCCCGCTGGTCCCAGAGCGGTGACTCGCCGACCTCGGCGCGGATGTGGACCACGGGGTGGGCCCGGTGGGTGACAGGGGATCGGTCCATGGCGGTCACAGCTCCGGCAGCCGGGCGGTGATACCGCCGTCCACCGGCAGCACCGCGCCGGTCACGTAGGAGGCGCCGTCCCCGGCCAGGAAGGCCACCGCCTCGGCCACCTCCGCCGGCCGGCCGGCCCGGGCGAGCGGGTACTGGCTCAGCCGACGCGCCAACTGTGCCTCGTCCTGCCAGAGATGACGGTTGCGTTCGACCGCGATGAAGCCCGGCGAGACCGCGTTGACCCGGATCCCGTGGCCGCCCCACTCGACGGCGGCGGTGCGGGTGAAGGCGAGCAGTGCGGCCTTGGCGGCGGCGTACGGGCCCATGCCCGGCGCGGCCAGCCCGGCGTGCACCGAGGCGATGTTCACCACCGCGCCGGGGGCGCCGGAGCTGATCAGGGTGTCGGCGAAGGCCCGCGCGAGGCGGACGGCCGCGTGCAGGCTCACCTCGAAGGTGCGGGCCCAACCCTCGTCGGTGGCCTCGCGCAGCGGGCCGCGCTCCTCGGCGAAGGCGCAGTTGACCAGGGTGTGCGGGTCTCCCGGCAGTTCGCGGGCGGCGGCGAGCACCCGCTGCGGGGTCGCGGGGTCGGCGAGGTCCGCGACCACGGCGGCGATCGGGGCGGGCGCCGCGGCGGCCAGGGCATGGACCCGCGGGTCGAGGTCCACGGCCAGTACGGCGTGGCCGCGTTCGGCCAGCGCGGTGACCACGGCACGGCCGATGCCGCCGGCGGCGCCGGTCACGAGGGCGATCCGGCCCGCGGGTGCGGGCCCACTGGTGGTCATCGGCTGTGCTCCGGTTCAGGGGTGTGAAGGGTCGTGGCGGTGACGGCGGTCGTGGCGGTGACGGCGGTCGTGGTGGCGGACCAGAGCAGCGTGCCGCTCGGGTGCGCGGTGTCGAAGTCGGCGCCGAGTCCGGGGCCCGGGGGCAGGTGGAGTTCGCCCCGCACGATCCGCTCGCCACCGCCGACCAGGTCGGCCCGCCACGGCACCTCGCCGACCGCGCTCTCCAGCAGGTCGCCGTCCAGCGCCACGGTCAGATGGGCGCTGTGCAGGGCCGCGACCGGTCCGCTCGGGTTGTGCAGCGAGATGCGGGCCCGGCCGGCGGCGCGGGCCAGTGCGCGCACCGCCGCCGGACCGCCGGCGTGTTTGACGTCCGGCAGCAGGATGTCCAACAGGCCGTCCACCGCGGCCAGTTGTCCGGGGTCGTGGGCGAACTCGCCGCCGGCCAGCGGCAGCGCGGTGCGGGCACGCAGCAGCCGCAGCTCCGCCGGCCGGTCGATGCCGACCCCGTCCTCCAGCCAGTCCACCCCGGCGGCGGCCAGCTCGTCCAGCAGGGCGCTGAGTTGCCGCAGCGGCAGCCGCTCGTGACAGTCGACCAGCAGGCGCGGCCCCGGCCCGATCGCGGCGCGCACCGCCCGCACCCGCCGCAGCCCGAGCCGGCCCAGCCCGCCGGTGCCGGGGACGTCGAAGGGGGCGAGCTTGACCGTGTGGTGCCCGGCGGCCAGCGCGGCCCCGGCGGCGCGGGCCACCTCGGCGGGCGCGCGGCCGCCCGGCACCCGGTTGATGTTGGCGTAGAGCGGCACCGGGCGCGGGGCCGCGCCGCCGTACCAGGACCACAGCGGCCGGCCGGCCCGGCGGGCGGCCTGGTCGGCCAGCGCCTGCGCCAGACCGCCGCTGACGGTGCGTGCGGTGAAGTCGCCCGGCAGCGGCGCCCCGGCGGCCCAGGCCCGCAGCCGCTCGACGACGGCGGTCACCGGCCCGGCGTCCGAGCACTCCCCGTACCCGGTCAGCCCGTCCTCGTCGGTCAGTGCCAGCACCAGCCACCGTGTCCGCTCACTCACCGCGCAGCCGTAGAGTGCCGCTCGCTGTGCCATCCCGCCCCACCAGTCGTCTTGGTTAATTTTAGGAAGAAACTAACCGGCGTGCGATCGGCTCCGCAAGCACCAATGCGCCGTGCGGGAGCGTGCACGGCGCTCGTCGGCCCGGTTGCGCCGGTGCGCCCGGGCGTGGGGTACGGTGCTGAACTGCCGTGGGGGATAAGGTGCGTTAACACCTCAAACGGACCCCTTTCAAGGACGGGTGATCGACAGTGTCGGCCGCACTCTCTGACGACTTGAAGAAGTACCTCGACGATCAGCTCGCCTTCGTGACCGTGGCGACGATCCAGCCCGACGGCAGCTCCCAGCTCTCGGTCACCTGGGTCCTGCGGGACGGCGACGACCTGCTGATCTCCACCACCGTCGGCCGCCGCAAGGAGAAGAACCTGCGCCGCGACCCGCGGATCACGGTGATGATCAACCCGGCCGATGCGCCCTACACCTACGCCGAGGTGCGCGGCACCGTCACCATGACCACCGAGGGCGGCCAGGAGCTGATCGACACCCTCTCGCGGAAGTACACCGGCAAGAACTACGCGGACTTCAACCCCGCTTCGAAGGACGATGCCGAGCGCGTGGTCGTGCGGGTCAGCCCGCGCAAGGTCGTCGGCTCGCTGTAGCCGGCGGGTCCGCGCCCCCGGCGCCGTCCGGGGGCCGGTTGGACGACGCGGGCGTGCCCCGCCTGGAAAGGCCGTCGAAATGACTCGGCCCGGGTATTTTCCGCGGGCCCCCGGCCCCGGTATTCCGGCCGCCGGCGGAGGGCGCGACGGTCGCCGCGCCGCACGGTGGGCGGCGCGGTGCGGCGTGCGGGTGCAAGGCGGTCGCCGCCGGTCGGGGCGGGCCGGTGGCGGTGGCCGTCCGGTGTAGGGCGGCGGGCATCGGCGGGTGGGGTGACCTGGGCCGGTGGGGGAGTTCATCGGTCCGATATTGTCATGCCCCCACCATTGTCATCCCATTGTCACAGTGGTTCACAGTCCGAATAGTCGATTCTCGCCATTTGTTGACGGAGAGTTTGCGCGGTGTTTGGGGCGCTGTTCTTCGGTGATGGCCGGACGGTATTCTGCCGGGCCCGGAGAATGGCCGCCTATGGCGGGACATACGCGGATTCCAGCGGTGGCCAGGAACGAGCTTTCGTGTGTTATCCCGGGCAGTACGCTAATGACGCCGTACCGCCGGACCCATGAAATCCACAGGGTCTTCACCGCCCTGTTTCAGCCCCACCCAGGCCTTCACCAGGCCCCGTCGAGTCCGCACACGATGCTCGCGCTCGCCGGGGATTCGCGCGCCAGGAGCAGCTTCATGGACATGCCATACCCGCCCCTTGTCGAACCGCAACTCAGTTTCGCCGTGCTCGGCCCGCTGTCCGTCCGACGCGGGAGCGCGGTGCTCCCGCTCGGCTCGCCACAGCAGAGCAGATTACTCACCCTGCTCGCCGTGCAGGCCAACCGCCCGGTCCAACGGACGTCGCTGATCGAGGCGTTGTGGGAAGGCCGGCCGCCGGCCAGTGCGGTGAACATCGTACAGACCTACGTGGCACGACTGCGCCGTCTGCTGGAACCCCAGCGTCCCTCCCGGCAGCCGTCCTGTCTGCTGGTCTCCTCCGGCACCAGCTACACCCTGCGGATACCCGAGGAGTGCGTCGACGCCTTCCGGTTCGAACAACTGGCGCGCCAGGCGGCCTCGTTGGCCGGCGAGGGCTGGAACGCGGAGGCCTTCGACCGCTACCGGGACGCGCTCACGCTGTGGCGCGGCCCGGCCCCGGCCGACTGTGCGGCGACCGGGTCCGAGGCCGAGCCACTGGCCCGGCTCTCCCGGCTGCGTTTCACCGCCGCCCTGGCGCTGGCCGACCTCGGGCTGCCGCTGCTGCGCCCGCGCGAGGTCGCCGACGCGCTGGAACCGCTGGCCGGGCTCGCCCCGCTGCACGAGGCACTGCACGCCCGGCTCGTCCTGGCACTGGCCGGCGCCGGGGACACCGCCGCCGCGCTGGGCCGCTTCGAGGCGATCCGCCGCCGCCTGCGGGACGAGCTGGGCATCTCGCCCGGCGAGGAGCTGCGCCGTGCCCACCGCCAGGTGCTGCGGGCGCCCGAGCCACAGGTGCCGCAGGCCCGGTCCGGCGGCGAGCGGGCGCGCGAGCGCGGCCACCGGTGGAGCGGGCCGCCGGCCGGCCTGCCGGAGCTGATCGGCCGTCAGCACGATCTCGGCCGCCTCGCCGCGCTGTGCGCCCGCCGGCAGCTGACCACCGTGGTCGGCGCCCCGGGCTGTGGCAAGTCCGCGCTCGCACTGCGTTACGCGGCGACGGTGGGTCAGGGCGCCGGGCAGCGGGTGCTGGTGGTGGCGCTCGCCGACTGCCAGGACGACGCTGCGCTGCGCGAGCAGCTGATCGCCGTCTGCGGACCGCCCGGCCTCCCGGGCGCCACCGTGGAGGAGCGGCTCGCGGCGCTGTTCCGGGAGGGCCCCGCCCTGCTGGTGCTGGACGACGCCGACCAGGTGGCCGAGGCCGCCGCCGCGCTGGCCGAACGGCTGGTCCGGCGCTGCCCGTGGGTGCGGGTGCTGGTGACCTCACGCGAACCGCTGGGCGTGGTGGGCGAGGCGATCCACCAGGTGGAACCGCTCGCGCTGCCGCCCGCCGGGGCCCTGGGCGTCGACCAGTTGGCCCGGGTCGACTCGGTGGCGCTGTTCTGCCGCCGGGCCGAGGACGCCTGCGGCTTCCGGCTGGAGGCGGCGAACACCAACGCCGTGGCCCAGCTGTGCCGCCTGCTGGACGGGCTGGCGCTGGCGCTGGAACTGGCCGCGGCCTGCCTGCGCACCATGCCGATCGAGGAGCTGGTGGCGGGCCTGGACGACCCGTTCATGCTGCTGACCATGGTCCGGCGCGGCGGCCCGCGCCATCACCGCACGCTGCGCGCCTGCCTGGAGTGGAGCTTCGCCCGGCTGACCGCCGACGAACGGGCGGTGCTGGCACGGCTGGCGGAGCAGCGCGAGCCGGTCAGCTATCGCGAGGTGATGATCCGCTGCGCCGGCGTGCCGGTGCCGGCCGCCGACCTGCCGGCGCTGGTCAACCGGCTGGTCGACCGGTCGCTGGTGGCGGTGGACCGGGTGGCGGGGCAGGCCCGCTACCGGGTGCTGGGCACGATCGGGACCTTCGCCCGGGAGACGGGCGCGGAGCTGGCCAACAGCGCGCCCACGCGAAGACCGCTCTGACCGGCACCTTCGCGAGAACCCGGGCTGACCGAGTCCGCTGAGCAGGCCCACCCGTGCACGGCGCAGGGCCCGCCCCGATCCTGGTGGATTCCTGGGGGCGGGCCCTGCGGCGCGTTGCCGTCAGCCGTTCTGGGCGGCGGCGGCCATCGCCCGGCGCAGGCTCAGCGGGCGCAGGTCGGTCCACACCTGCTCGATGTGGTCCAGGCACTCCTGCTCGGTGCCGGCGAAGCCCCGGTCGTGCCAGCCGAGCGGCAGCTCGCGGTCGGTCGGCCAGATCGAGTACTGCTCCTCGTCGTTGGCCACCACCAGGTAACGGGTCAGGTCGCTCATGACAGTCTCCTCAGAAGGTTGGGTCGGTAACGGGTTCGACAGGTCACAGGTCAGGCGGCCGGTACCGGTGTCGGTGCCTCGGCCGGAGTCTCGGGCTGCTCCACCGAGCGCAGCCCCGGGCTGGCCAGGCCGAGCAGGGCGATCACCACCACGGCCGCGCCCATGAACAGAAAGAGCACGCCGATCCCGCGCCCGGAGCCGGTGCCCAGCATCGGGAACAGGTGGTGCGCCCAGCTGTCGGGGGTGAGCAGGTGCCGGAAGGCCAGGTCGATCAGCGGGCCGGCGGTGAAGTAGGCCAGCGGGGCGGTGATCTGGGCGACCATCCGGCGCACCGCGAAGACCCGGCCCTGGGCGCCGGGCGGCACCCGGCCCTGCCAGATCGCCGACGAGGAGGCGTTGACCACCGGCAGGAAGAGGTAGAAGCCGAACAGACCGGCCCCGACCAGCGCGGCCGTCGGGTGCACACCCTGCAGTGCGATGCACAGCCCCTCCAGCAGCAGGCCGCCGAGCAGCGCGTGCACCCGGCGCCGGGTGCCGCCCCAGGCGGTCATCAGCACCCCGCCGATCAGCATCCCCGCCCCGCCCGCCGTCAGCACCGCGCCCAGCGAGCCGGGCCCGGAGAAGGAGAGCACCCACGGGGTCACCGCGACCGCCGCCAGGCCCACCGCGAAGTTGAGCGCCGCGAACATCAGCAGCAGGCCGAGCAGGGCCGGGCGCTGCCGGATGAACCGCCAGCCGTAGGCGAAGGTGTCCTCGGCGCCGGCCGGGCCGTCCTCCTCGTCCTCCTCGTCCAGGACCGCCGGGATCCGCAGCGGCAGCAGCGTCACGATCGCGAACAGGAAGGAGAAGAGGTCGAGCAGGACCACGCCGGTGACCTTGACGGTGAGCATCAGGGCGCCGGCGAGCAGCGGCGAGAGCACCTCGGCGACCGCCTGGCCGACCTGGACCAGGCCGTTGGCCCGCCCGCGGTGGCGCTCGTCGATCAGCGGTGTGAGGGCCGCGTCGTAGGCGGTGCCCTGGACCATCCCGGCCAGCGAGCCGAGCACCAGGGCCGGGTAGAGCGGCCAGAGCGCCGGGTGGTGGGTGTGCACCAGCAGCAGGACGGCCAGGCTGCTGAGCGCCGCTCCGGCGTTGCCGGCGATCATCGCGGTGCGCCGGTCGATCCGGTCCACCAGGACGCCGACGTAGGGGGCCAGCAGCAGGCCCGGCAGCAGGTCGAAGACCATGATCAGGCCGAACTGGGTGGCCGAGTGGCTGCGCTCGTAGACCCACAGGCCCACGGCGAAGGCGAACATGCCGGAGCCGATCGCCGAGACGGTCTGGCCCGACCACAGGGTCAGGAAGGCCGGCCAGCCGGTCAGGCGCTTGGTCGGGGACGGGGTGTCAGTCACGGTCGCTCTCCGGGCAGTTCGCGGTCAGTTCGATCAGCAGGGCGGTGCAGCGGTCGATCAGGCGTTGGATGGTGGACTCCTCGTGCCGCCCCGCGCTGTACTCCCACTCCAGCCGCAGCCGGCCGTGGGCGACCGCGCCGTTGACCATCAGCAGGCGCATCCGGCGCGACTCGGTGTCGTGGTAGTGGCCGGAGTCGCCGGCCAGTGGCTGGAACAGCTGGAACCCTCCGGCGGGCGTGCCGAAGAAGTTGAACATCAGCTCGGGGACGGGCTGGGCGGCCAGCGCCTCGGCGGTGGCCCGGTCGGTGCCGAAGTAGCGCAGCGCGCCGTAGCCCAGGCCGCCCTGCGGCACCGCCTTGAGCTGCCGGGACACCGCGCGCACCGCCTCGGCCGGCGGCAGCGCACGGGCGCGGTCGAGCCAGACCGGGTAGCGGTAGGTGAGCCAGCCCACCGTGCGGGACAGGTCCACGTCCTCCCAGGGGGACTCGCGCCCGGGCACGTAGAGGTCCACCGGCAGGGTCTCGGTGCCGGCCCACTCGCCCAGCGCGCCGACCAGCGCCCACAGCAGGATCGCGTCCAGCGGCAGCTTGGCGGCCTTGTTGGCGCGGCGCAGCAGCGCCTCGGTCTGGTCGGTGGTCAGGGTCAGGAAGAGCGGGCGGTTGGCGGCCACCCGGTTGTCGCCCTCGGGGTGGTCCTGGGGCAGCGGCACGGCCCGGGAGCGGGCCGGATCCAGCCAGTAGCCGCGCTCACCGGCGGCCTGCCCGGTGGCGTACTCGGTCAGCCGCCCCAGCCACTCGTGCTGCGAGGTGGTCTTGGCGGGCAGCTGGTAGGGCTCGTCGTGCGCGCGCCGGCGGTAGAGCACGTCGAGGTCGCCGGCCAGGATCTGCCAGCCGATCACATCGGCGATCAGGTAGTGCCCGGCGAGCAGCAGCCGCTGGTCGCGCCCGGGGCCCAGGTCGAAGAGCACCGCGCCGAACAGCTCGCCCTCGGTCATGGTGAAGCGGGTCTGCATCCGGTCGGTGTGCCGCTGGATCTCCTGCTCGACCGCCTCGTCGTCCAGCTCCGCGAGGTCGACCCGCTCGACCAGCGGACGGCGCCGGTGCGGGTCGTGGGCCAGGCCGAGCTCGCCGTCCTGCTCGGTCAGCCGCAGGCGCAGCGTGTCGTGGTGGCCGACCAGTTGGTCGAGCACCTCGTCGAGCAGCTGCGGGTCCAGGTGCTCGCGGGCCCGCAGCAGGAAGCTCAGCGAGTGGTAGTCGGGGCGCGGGGGAGCGGACTCGAAGAACTGGTGGGTGGCCACCGGCAGCGGGCTGGGGCCGGTGATCTCCTCCTGACGGGCCAGCAGCTTCACCGTGCCGGCCGCCGCGGCCAGTTCGGCCAGCGTCTTGTGCTGGAACGCCTGCTTGGCGGTGAGCCGGATCTCCTGCTGGGCCGCCGCGCCGACCATCCGGACCACCAGCAGCGAGTCGCCGCCGAGCGCGAAGAAGTCGTCCTGGCGGCCGACTCGGGGCACCGTGAGCAGCTCCTGCCAGATCGCGGCCAGTGCCTGCTCGACGGGGCCCTCGGGCTCCTGGTAGACGGTGCCGGAGGCGGTGGCGGACTGCTCGGGGGCGGGCAGCGCGCGCCGGTCGATCTTGCCGTTGGGGGTCAGCGGGAAGGCGGGGACGGTGGCGAACAGCGCCGGCACCATGTAGTCGGGCAGCATCTCCTTGAGGTGGGCCCGCAGTTCGGTGACGGTGGGTTCGGCCTCGGGCGCGGCCACCAGATAGCCGACCAGCCGCTCGCCGGCCGCGGTGGCGCGCACCGCCGCCACCGCCTGGGCGACCTTCGGGTGGGCGGCCAACGCCGCCTCCACGTCCCCGAGTTCGATCCGGTAGCCGCGCACCTTCACCTGGTCGTCCAGGCGCCCGAGGAAGTCGAGGCGCCCGTCGGGGCGGCGCCGGGCCAGGTCGCCGGTGCGGTAGATCCGGGCACCGGGGGCGGCGGCGAAGGGGTGCGGGCGGAACCGGTCGGCGGTCAGCGCCGGACGGCCGTGGTAGGCCTCGGCCAGGCCGGCTCCGCCGATCCACACCTCGCCGGCCACGCCGTCCGGCTGTGGGGCCAGGTACGGGTCCAGCACGTGCAGGTCGGTGTTGGCCAGCGGCGGCCCGATCGGCACCCGGTCCTCGTCCTCGGCGAACTCCACCGGCCCGGCAGCCGACCAGATGGTGGTCTCGGTGGGGCCGTACATGTTCCACAGCGCCCTGACCAGCGGGCGCAGCGCGCGTCCCAGGTCCTCCGGCAGCCGCTCGCCGCCGCACAGCACGGTGAGCGCCGGATCGCCCGGCCAGCCGGCATCGGTGAGCAGCCGCCAGGTGGCCGGGGTGGCCTGCATCACGGTGGGGCGGTACTCGGCCAGCACCTTGACCAACTGGTCGGCGGCGGCGGCGGACTGGCGGTCGCAGACCACCAGGTGGCCGCCGCTCACCAGCGGCGCCCACAGTTCGAGACCCGCGATGTCGAAGGAGAGCGAGGTGACCGCGAGCAGGGTGTCGCCCGCGCCGATCCCGCAGCGTTCGCCCGCCGAGGTCAGCAGGTTCACCAGCGAGCGGTGGGCGATCCGCACGCCCTTGGGGCGCCCGGTGGAGCCGGAGGTGAAGATGACGTACGCGGTGTGGTCGGGTGAGACGACCACCGGCAGCGGCCCGGCGGGCCCGGCCGCGATCGCCTCGGCCTGCTCGTCCAGCAGCACCAGCGCCTCGTGCGGGACCGGGATCCGGGCGGCGAGCCTGCCGGTGGTGAGGGTCAGAGCGAGGCCGGCGTCCTCGGTCATCACCGCGAGGCGGGCGGCCGGGTAGTCGGGATCGAGCGGGACGTAGGCCGCGCCGGTGCGCAGCACGGCGAGCAGCGCGACGGGCAGCTCGGCGCCGCGCTCCAGGGCGACCCCGATCAGCTTGCCCGGGCCGGCCCCGCGGGCGGCCAGGTGGTGCGCCAGCCGGTCGGCGGCGCGGTCCAGCTCGGCGTAGCTCAGCCAGGCGGCTCCCGGGGCGCTGACGGCCGGGGCGTCGGGCCGCTCGGCGGCCCGCTGCCGGATCAGCTGACCGACCGTCAGCTCCGTTACGGGGGAGGCCTGCGGCGCGGCGGTCAGGGCCGCCAGCTGTTCGGCGGTGAGCAGCGGCAGCGCGTCGAGGGTGGTCTGCGGGGCGGCCACGGCGCCGGCGAGCAGCGTGCGCAGCCGGTCCAGCAGGGCGCGCACCGAGGCCGACTCGAACAGGTCGGCGCTGAACTCGGCCGCCACGGTGAGGCCTTCGCTCCCGCCCGGGGCCGGCTCGGTCACATACAGGGTCAGGTCGGTCTTGGCGGTGCGGCTGTCCGGCTCGACTGCGCCCACCGTCAGGCCCGGCAGGGTGAAGGCGGCCGGCGGGGTGTTCTGGAGCACCAGCATCGCCTGGAAGAGCGCGGTGCGGCTCAGGTCGCGCGGCACGTCCAGGGCGTCCACCACGCGCTCGAACGGCACCTCCTGGTGGTCCCAGGCCGACAGCGAGCGGTCGCGCACCCGGCGGACCAGCTCGGCGAAGGCCGGCCGCCCGGCGACGTCGGCGCGCAGCACCACGGTGTTGGCGAACAGGCCCACCGCCGGTTCGAGTTCGGGACGGTCGCGACCGGCCACCATGGTGCCCACCGCGAAGTCGCGCTGCCCGGCGCTGCGGGCCAGCAGGCACTGGTAGCCGGCCAGCAGGACCGCGAACAGGGTGGCCTCGCAGTCCCGGGCCAGCGCCGTCAGTCCGTCCAGCAGCTCGCGCGGCCACTCGACCGTCACCAGCGCTCCCCGGTGGCCGCGCACCGGCGGCCGGGGCCGGTCGGTGGGCAGCTCCAGGGCCGGGACGCCGGTCAGCTGCTGCTGCCAGAAGTCCAGCCCGCGCCGCAGCTGCGGCTCGCCGAGCCGCTCGCGCTGCCAGGCGGCGAAGTCGCGGTACTGCACGGGCAGCGGATCGAGCACCGGCGCGCCCTCGCCGGCCACCGAGGCCCGGTAGCAGGCGGCCAGGTCGGCCATCACCCGGCCCACCGACCAGCCGTCGCAGACGGCGTGGTGGAAGTCCAGGAAGAGGATCGCGTGCTCCTCGGCGAGCCGGATCAGCAGGGCCCGGAAGAGCGGGCCGCGCTCCAGGTCGAAGGGCCGCTGCGCCTCCTCGGCCAGCACCGCGCGGGCCATCGCCGCCCGCTCCTGCTCGGGCTGGCCGGACAGGTCCAGCCGGGGCAGCGGCACCGGCGCCGGATGGGTGACCAGCTGGCTCCACTGCCCCTTCGAGCGCGGGAAGGCGGTGCGCAGCGCCTCGTGACGGGCCGTCACCTGGTCCAGCGCCCGTTGCAGCGCGGCCTCGTCCAGCGGGCCGTCCAGGGTGAAGGCGTGCGGCATGTTGTGCTGGGCGGTGCCCGGGTCGAACTCCTCCAGGAAGAGCACCCGCGCCTGGGCGAAGGAGACCGGCCCGGGCCGGCCGTCGCGGGCCAGGACGGGGATCGTGTCGTCGACGCTCTGCCGCTCGGCGGCGCGGCGCTGGTGGAGCAGCGCGAGCACGGCGGCCCGGCGCTCCGGATCGAGGGAGGGCGCTTGGGCCCCGGGGTCAGTTTCCGTCATGGCCAGGGCCCTTCGCGCGGTGGTCGGTTGCGGTAGTGGTGGCGGTGGTGGCGGTGGTGATGTCGACGGTGGCCAGCAGCGTGGTCAGTTCGCTCTCGTCGAGCGTCGCCAGCAGCGCCTCGTCGGCGGCGGCGGCCAGAGCGCGCACGGTGGGGGAGGCGAAGACGGTACGCACCGGCAGCTCCACCCCCAGGTCGCGCCGCAGCCGGGCGACCGCGCGGGCCGCCAGCAGGCTGTTGCCGCCGAGTTCGAAGAAGTCCTCGTCCCGGCCGGGGACCGGGCACCCCAGCAGCTCGGCCCAACTGGCGGCAACCGACTGCTCGGTGGGGCCCTCGGGGGGAGCGGTGACGGCTGCGGCGCCCTGCACGGCGGGCGGGTGCAGGGCGGCCAGGGCGCGGTGGTCGACCTTGCCGTTGGCGTTGAGCGGCAGCGCGTCGAGCACCCGCAGCACGGCGGGCACCAGGTAGCCGGGCAACTGCTCGGCGCACCAGGCGTGCAGCGCGGCCGGTGCCAGGTCGGCCGCATCGGCCGCGTGGGCCACGTAGCCGACCAGCCGGGCGTGTTCGCCCTCGCCGTCGAGCAGCACCGCTGCGGCCCGCACCTGCGGGTGGCCGGTCAGGGTGGCCTCGATGTCGCCCAACTCCACGCGGAAGCCGCGCAGTTTGGTCTGCCGGTCGATCCGGCCGAGGAACTCCACGGTGCCGTCGCGGCGTTGGCGGCCCAGGTCGCCCGAGCGGTACATCCGGGCGCCCGGTTCGGTGGCGAACGGGTCGGGCAGGAAGGCCCGCGCGGTGCGGGCCGGGTCGCCCAGGTAGCCCCGGGCGAGCTGATGGCCCGTCAGATACAGTTCGCCGGCCACCCCGGGCGGCACCGGGCGCAGCTGCCGGTCCAGCACCTGGACCCCGCAGGCGGGGGCCCCGGTGCCCAGCGGGGCGATCCCGTGGGCGGGGGCGTGCGCCCAGTCCTGCCAGCCGGTGAGGGCGACGGTGGTCTCGGTGGGCCCGTACTGGTTCTCCAGCACGGCCGCGCTCTGCCGCCGCAGCGACGCGGCCAGTTCCACCGGCAGGCCCTCGCCGCAGCTGACCATCAGCCGCAGCGACGGGCAGTCGGCGAGCGTGCCGTCGTCGGCGAGCAGCCGCAGGTAGGACGGGACCCCGCCCAGGTAGCTGACCCGGTGCCGCCTGACCAGGTCCAGAGCGGCGCGGGCGTCCGCCTGGTGCCGCGGGTCCACGAGCACGGTGGCGCCGCCGCCGAGCAGCCCGCCGAAGAGCTCGGGCACCGACACGTCGAAGCTGTAGGCGGTGTGCAGCAGCAGCCGGTCGGCCTCGGTGCCCTGGAACACCGACTGGAACCAGCGCAGGTAGGTGGTGACGTTGGCGTGGGTGATCACCACGCCCTTGGGGACGCCGGTCGAGCCGGAGGTGAAGAGCACGTAGGCGGCATCCGCCGGGGACGGCACGGCTGGTGCCGCCTGGGCCCGCGCCGGGAGTGCGCCGTCCGCCTCGATCCACCGCGGCCGCGGCGTCAGGTCGGGGCGGGCGAGCCCCTGCTGGGTGAGCACCACGCGCAGCCCGGCCGCCCGGGCCACGGCGGTGAGCCGGGCCTCGGGGTGGTCGGGGTCCAGCGGGACGTACCCGGCACCCGCCTTGAGCACCCCCCAGAGCGCGGCGCCCAGCGCCGGGCCGCGCTGGGCGTGCACCCCCACCAGGTCGCCGCGGCCGATGCCGGCTGCCGCCAGCGCCTCGGCGATCCGCCCGGCCCAGGCGTCCAGTTCGGCCCAACTCAGCCGCAGAGAGGCACCGTCGGCTCCATCGGCCAGCAGTGCGGGCGCCGCGGGCGTGGCGGCCACCCGCTCGGCCAGCAGCGTGGTCAGGGTGACCGGTGCGGCCTGGGCGGCGGGCCCGGTGGCCAGCCGCGCCACCCGCTGCTGGGCGGCGGAGTCGAGCAGCCGGGCCCGCTCCAGCGGGGCGTCCGGGTCGGCGCACACGTCCGTCAGCAGGAGCAGCAGGGCCTCGGACAGGGCGGCCACGGTCTCGGCGTCGAACAGCTCGGTGCTGTACTCCCACAGCCCGGCCAGGGTGCCCTGCTGCTCGGCCATCGCCAGCGAGAGGTCCAGCTGGGCGCCTGGCGCCGAGGGCAGCGGCTCACAGGCCGGCCCGGGCAGGCTGAAGGCCGGCGCCGGGGTGTTCTGGAAGGCGAACAGGGTCTGGACCAGCGGCGGGTGGCTCAGGTCGCGGCGCGGTGCCAGCGCGTCCACCATCCGGTCGAAGGGCAGCTCCTGGTGGTCGAAGGCGTCCAGCACACTGCCCCGGACCTGGCCGAGCAGCTCGGTGAACGAGGCGCCGGGGGCGATCGTGGCCCGCAGCGGGAGCGTGTTGACGAAGTTGCCGCACACCGCCTCGGACTCCTCGGTCAGCCGCCCGGCCACGGGGACGCCGACCAGCAGGTCGTCCTGTCCGCTGTAGCGGTGCAGCAGCAGCTGGTAGGCGGCCAGCAGCAGCACGAACGGGGTGCTGCCCGTCCCGGCCGCCACCGCCTTGACCCGCTCGGCGAGTTCGGCGGGCAGTGTGAAGGAGTGCCGGGCCGCGCCGTCACCGCGCACCGGTGGCCGCGGCCGGTCGGTGGGCAGCGCGAGCAACTGCGGGGCGCCCGCCAGCCTCTCGCGCCAGTGGGCGAGCAGCCGATCGGCCTCGGGGCCGGCCAGCCGGTCGCGCTGGGCCACGGCGAAGTCGCGGAAGTCGAGGGCCGGCACCGGAGTTGATGCCGGAGCCGGAGCCGGAGCCGGAGCCGGAGCCGATCCGCCGGCCGAGGCCGCCTCGGTCTCCAGCGCCTGGCGGTAGGCGGTGGCGAGGTCGGCCAGCAGCAGTGAGAGCGACCAGCCGTCGACCGCGATGTGATGGGCCGTCAGCGCGAGCACGTGGTCGTCCGCGGCCATCCGCAGCAGCCGGAACCGCACCGGGTGCTCGGCCGCGAGGTCGAACGGTCGCCGGGCCTCCGCCGCGAGGACGGCCGTCAACTCGCCCGCCTCGATGGGCTCCACGGCCGGCCCGGGGTCGGCGGGCACCGGGTCCACCAGGGCCAGCGGCCCGCCCGGGTGGTCCAGGTAGCGGGTGCGCAGCGCCGGATGCCGGGCCGAGAGCGCGGCGATCGCGCGCCGCAGCGCGGCCGCATCCAGCGCCCCGGCCAGCCGGAAGGCCACCGGCAGGTGGTAGCCGGTCGCCTGCGGATCCATCTGGTGCAGGAACCACAACCGCTCCTCGCCCGGGGCCAGTTCGCCGCGCCTGGCCGGGTCGGCGGGGGCCGGCGCGGGGGCCTGCGGCTGCCCGGTGGCCTGTACCGCCCGGGCGTAGCCGGCCAGCGTCGGCTGGTCGAAGAGCAGCCGGACCGGCACCTGGGTGCGCAGCGCCCGGCGTACCCGCGCGGTGACCTGGACGGCGGCCAGCGAGTCGCCGCCCAGCGCGAAGAAGTCGTCCTCGCGCACCGGCGCCGCACCCGCGTTCAGCACCGTCTGCCAGACCTCGGCCAGCCAGCTCTCCACCGGGCCGCGCGGTGCGCTGCGCGGCCCTTCGGCTGCCCGCACCGCCGGCAGCGCCCGGCGGTCGACCTTGCCGCTGGGCAGCAGCGGCAGCGCGGTCAGCAGCGACCAGGCGGTGGGGATCATCGCCCGCGGCAGCCGCTCGGCCAGGTGGGCGGCCAGCTCGGCGAAGCGCGGCGGCGGCCCGGCGGGGTCGGCGGGCACCAGGTGGGCGACCAGCAGCGGGGTGCCGTGCGGGCCGGGGACGGCGACCACGGCCGCCGCGGCGATCGCCGGGTGGGCGCAGAGCGCGGCCTCGATCTCGCCCGGCTCGACCCGGTGGCCGCGGATCTGCACCTGCTCGTCGGCCCGGCCGTCCAGCACCAGCACGCCGCCGGCCAGCCAGCGGCCCAGATCGCCGCTGCGGTAGCACCGGGCACCGGGGCGCGCGGCCCGCGGGTCCGGCACGAAGCGCGCGGCGGTGCGGGCCGGGTCGCCCAGGTAGCCCAGCGCCACGCCGGAGCCGCCCAGCTGCAGCTCGCCCGGCACCCCCGGCGGTACCGGTTCGCCGTGCGCGTCCACCAGGCAGACGGTGGTGCCGGGGACCGGGCGTCCGACCGGCAGCGCCTCGGTGGCGGGCAGTTGCGCCGGGGGCCGGTAGAGCGTGGAGGTGATGGTGGTCTCGGTGATGCCGTAGGCGTTGAGCAGCTCGACCCGCGAGCCGGTGCGCTCGCGCCAGGTGGCCGCCGCGGCGGTCCACACCTTCTCGTTGCCGACCACCAGCAGGCGCAGCCCTTCGGGCACCGGGGCCTCGGTCTCGCGCTGCCAGGTGTGCCAGTAGGCGGCGGGCAGGTTGGCGACCGTCACGCCCTCGCGCTCCAGCAGGTCGCGGAACTCCTCGATGGTGTCGGTGCGCCCGGGCGGGTGGACGACCACGGTGGCGCCGGCGGCCAGGGTGGCGAAGATCTCCTCGGCGGCGACGTCGAAGGAGGGCTGGGAGAAGAGCAGCACCCGGTCGGCCGTGGTGAGCCCGTAGCACTCGCCGATCAGCCGGCTGTGCCGGGCGAGCGAGCCCCGGGTGACGATCACTCCCTTGGGCGTGCCGGTGGAGCCGGAGGTGAAGACCACATAGGCGGGGTGGTCGGGCGATCCGGTGGCGGGCACGGTGACGGATGGGGCACCGCCCTCGGACAGGTCGACGTCCGCCGGGCCGAGGATCACCGTCAGCCCGGCCGCCTGGGTCAGCGCGGCCCGCCGGGCAGCGGGCAGTTCGGGGTCGAGCGGGACGTACCCGGCACCGGCGGTGAGCACCGCCAGCAGCGCCACCGGCAGCTGCGCGCCGCGCTCCAGCGCCACCCCGACCAGGTCGCCGGGGCCGACGCCGCGCTCGCGCAGCGCGGCCGCCAGCCGGTTGGCCGTCTCGACCAGCCGCGCGTAGCCGAGTTCGGCCCCGGGGGCGCGCACCGCCACCGCCTGGGGCGCGGCCGCCGCCCGGGCGGCGATCTGCTCGGGCAGGGCCGGCGCCGGCGGGACGTCCGGCCGGCCGCCGCCCCACTCGCGCAGCAGCTCGGCGGTGGGCGCGGGCAGCGGGGCGAGCCGGCCCAGCGGGCGCTCGGGGTCGGCGGCCAGCTCCGCCAGCACGTGGCGCAGCTGGTCGAGCAGGCCGGTGGCGACCAGGTCGTCGACCCGGTCGCGTCGCCAGTCCGCCTCCAGCCGCAGCCGCTCGCCAGGCAGCGCGGTCAGGGTCAGCGGGTAGTGGGTGTGCTCCTCGGCGGCGCCGGTGACCACGCGCAGCCCGCCCCACTCGGTCCTGGTCGCCTCGCCGAGCGGGAAGTTCTCCACCACCAGCAGCGTGTCGAACAGGTCGTCGACCTGCGCGAGCCGCTGCACGGTGCTCAGTGGTGTGTACTGCCGCTCCTGGAGTGCGGCGGTGCGCGCCATCTGCTCGGCCAGGAACTCCCGGACGCGTTGGCGGCGGTCGATCCGCACCCGCACCGGGACCGTGTTGATGAACAGTCCGACCATCGACTCCACCCCGGCCAGCTCGGCTGGGCGGCCGGCCACCGTGGTGCCGAAGACCAGGTCGTCGCCCGAGCCGGTGTAGCGGTTGAGGGCGAGCGCGGTGGCGGCCCGCAGCACCACGGCCGGTGTGACGCCGCAGCCGGCGGCCAGCGCGCGCACGGCGGCCGTCTCGGCGCCGGTCAGCTCGACGGCGTGCCGCCCGTACCCGTGTTGCCCGGCGAGCGGGGTGCGGGGCAGTACGGTCGGGCCGGCCAGGCCCGCCAGCTCGGCACTCCAGAAGGCGGTGTCCGCCGCCTGGTCGCGCCCGCGCAGCCAGCGCAGGTGGTCGCCGAAGGAGGCCGCCTCGCCCGGCTGCCAGGCGGCGCCGGTGACCAGCGCCTGGTAGGCGCCCATCGCCTCGGCGAAGACCGTGGCCAGGCTCCAGCCGTCCAGCACCAGGTGGTGGTGCGTCCACAGCACCCGGTGCCGCTCGGGCGTCAGGGTGAAGACGGTCAGGCGCATCAGCGGCGGGGTGGCGAGGTCCAGCGGGGTGGCGCGCAAGGTCGCCAGTTCGTCCGCCAGTTCGGCCGCGCGGTGCTGCTCGGGCAGCGCACTGAGGTCGTGCACGGCCGGCACCAGCGGCGCGGTGGCGTGCACCGCCTGGACGGGGTTCGCCGCCTCGGCCCAGTGGAACCCGGCGCGCAGCGCGTCATGGCGGTCCACCACCTGCTGCCAGGCGGCCCCGAAGGCGGCCCGGTCGAGTGGGCCGACCAGGTCGAACTCCAGGTGGTTGAGGTAGCCGGTGTGCTCCGGCTGCTCCTCGCCGCGCAGGGCGTGGAAGAGCAGGCCCTCCTGCAGGGGGGTGAGGTCGTACACGTCCACGATCTCGGTCATCGCCGCTCACCTTCCGTTCAGGCGGGCCATGAGCTCCGCTTTCTGCCGGCCGTCCAGGCGGGTGGCCGATGTGCTCGGGCTCACCGCCGGCTCGGTCAATTGATCTGCTATTTCGGCTTGTTCGGCCAGACTCTGGTACCGGAAGACCTCCCGGGCCTCCAGGGCCAGGCCGACCGCCCGGGCCCGGACGGCCAGTTGGACGGCCAGCAGGGAATCCCCGCCGAGCGCGAAGAAGTTGTCCCCGGGGCCGATCTGCTCGCGGCCGAGCACCGCGCGCCAGACTCCGGCCAGCAGCTCCTGACGTTCCGTCAGATCTGCGGCGGGTGCGTCCTGCTCGGCGGCGCGCAGGTCCTGCGTCAGGCGGGCGGCCAGCGCGGCCCGGTCCACCTTGGCGTTCGGGGTGAGCGGCAGCCGGTCCAGGAACAGGATCCGGGCGGGCACCAGGTGTTCGGGCAGCCGGGCGCCGAGGTCGCGGCGGATCGTCTGCTCGCTCGCCGCCTCGCCGGCCGGGGCCACGTAGGCGACCAGCCGCAGCGCCGGCGGCGCGCCGTGCGGCAACACCGCGCACTGGCGCACCACCGGGTGCCCGGCCAGCGCCGCCTCCACCTCGCCCGGTTCCACCCGGTGGCCGCGGATCTTCAGCTGGTGGTCCAGCCGACCGAGGAACTCCAGCTCACCGTCGGGCAGTTGGCGGACCCGGTCGCCGGTGCGGTAGAGCCGGGCGCCGGGCGTGGCGGCATACGGGTCCGGCGGGTAGGCGCGGGCGGTGGCGGCGGGCCGCCCGAGGTAGCCGCGCGCCACGCCCAGCCCGCCCAGGAACAGCTCGCCCGGTGTCCCCGGCGGTACCGGAGTGCCGTAGCCGTCCAGCACGTGCAGCGTGGTGTTGGCCAGCGCCGTGCCGATCGGGAACCGCAGGGGCGGGGCGGCGCTGTCGGCCGCGGGCTGGTGCAGGGTGGCGGTGACGGTGGCCTCGGTGGGCCCGTAGGTGTTGATCCAGCGCACCGGTGCGTCGCACAGCCGCAGCCACTCCTGGTAGCGGGCCGGCGCGGGCGCCTCGGCGTTGAGCAGCAGGGTGTGCACCCCGGCCGGCACCCGCAGCCGCTCGGCCGTCATCCGCTCCACCCAGGCGTGCCAGAACGAGACCGGCAGGCTGAGCACGGTGGGCCGGGTCGCGGCGAGGAACGCGTCGAAGCCGCTGTCCGGCGTGCGCAGCCCGTCGGGGCGCAGCACCACGCTCGCACCCGCCACCAGCGCCGGATACAGCTCCTCGACGGTGGCGTCGAAGCTCACCGAGGCGAAGCCGAGCACCCGGTCGCCCGGCCCGAGGGCCAGCCGCGGGCCGATGGCGTCCAGATAGCCGCTCAGGTTGGCGTGGCTCACCGCCACCGCCTTGGGGCGTCCGGTGGAGCCGGAGGTGAAGATCGCATAGGCCAACTGGTCGGCGACGGTGGGCTGTTCGGCGAGAGCGCCGACCGGCGGTGCGGCCGGCTCGCGCACCGTGGCGGGGTCGTCCAGGGCCAGCAGCCGGCCGGGAGCCGCTGCCTGTGGCAGGTCGATCGCGCCGCTCGCGGTGAGCCGGGCCAGCTGCTCGGTGGTGCCCACCAGCAGGTCGGCGCCGGAGTCCTCCAGCAGGGTGCGGATGCGCTCCGGCGGGTAGCCGGGGTCGATCGGCACATAGCCGCCACCGGCCTTGAGGACGGCCAGGAACGCGGTGACGGCCGCCGCCGAGCGGCCCAGCAGCACCGCGACCGCGCGCTCGGGCCCGATCCCCGCCTGCCGCAGCCGGTGGGCGAGCCGGCCTGCGGCCTGCTCCAGCTCCCCGTGGGTGGTGACGAGGGTGCTCCCGTCCTCCGGGCGGTACTCGATCAGCGCCGGGGCGTTCGGGGTGCGGGCGGCGGCCATGGCGGTGCGCTGGTGCAGCCAGGGGCCCGCGGCGGGTGCCAGGGCCGGGCGGACCGGCGGCGCCGCGGGCAGTGCCCGGCGCGGACGCTCGTCCGGCCCGGACAGCAGCGCCTCGGCGAAGCGGCGGAAGGTCTCCGCGATCCGCTGGGCGGTCGCCCGGTCGACGGCGGCGGTGTCGTGGTCGATGCCGCCGCTCAGCCCGCCGTCCTCGTCCGGGCGCAGCCACAGTGTCAGGTCGAAGTCGGCCCGGTCGTAGGGGCGGCGGACCAGGTCGAGCCCGAGCGCTCCCAAGTTCCCAGGCCGGCCCGGGTAGTTCTGCAGGACGCAGAGCGTCTGGAAGAGCGGGGTGCGCTCGGCGGACCGCTCGACCCCCGCCGCCTCCAGCACCTTCTCGAACGGCACCTCCTGATGCGCGAACGCCTCGGTGCAGGTGGCCCGCGCCCGGGCGATCCGCTCGCGCCAGCTGGGATCGCCGGCCAGCTCGCAGCGGAGCGCCAGGTTGTTGACGAAGAACCCGACCAGCTGCTCCAGGGCCGGCTCGGTGCGCCCGGCGGTGAACGTGCCGACCGCGAAATCCTGTTGACCGGTGTGGAGTTCGAGCGTGGCGGCCCACAGCGCCAGCAGCAGCATGTAGAGGCTGGCCCGCTCCTGGCCGGCCAGCAGCTCGGCCTCCCGGCGCCACCGGGCGGGCAGCGTCAGCGCGATGGAGCCCACCCCGCCGGGCTCGGCCTGGGCCGGTGGCGGCAACTCCAGCGGCGGGGTGCCGCGCAGGCTTCGCCAGGGCGCGAGTTCGGCCGCCAGCTGCTCGCCGCGCAGCCACTCGCGCTGGCGGCGCGCGTGGTCCAGGTAGCGCACGGGCGGCGCCGGTGGCAGGGCGGCTCCCGGTTCCTCGCACAACACCGCGTAGGCGGCGGCCAGTTCGCCGAGCAGCACCGAGGCGCTCCAGCCGTCCGCGATGATGTGGTGGAAGGTCAGCAGCAGCCAGTGCTCCCGCTCGGTCAGCCGCAGCAGAGCCGCACGCCAGGGCGGGCCCGCGGTCAACTCGAACGGCAGGGCGGCCTGCTGGTCGGCGGCGGCCAGCGCGGCGGCCTCGTCGGCCACCTCGGTGAGCGGCAGCTCGATCGGGACCGGCGGCAGCAGCCGCTGCTCGGGCACGCCGTCGTGGTCGGCGAAGACGGTGCGCAGCGCGCCCTGCCGGGCGGCCACCAGGGCGAGGGCCTGGGCCAGGGCCGGCCGGTCGAGGGGGCCCGACAGACGCAGCGTGAGCGGGATGTTGTTGGCCGACGTACCGGGGTTCAGCCGATCGAGCACCCAGTGCCGCAGCTGCGCGAAGGAGAGCGGCCCGTGGTCGGCCTCGCCGCGGGTCAGCGGCGGGCGGTGGTCGGCGGCCGGCGCGCCGGCCACCCGGGCGGCGAACTCGGCGAGCTGGGGCCAGTCGTAGAGCTCGCGCAGCGCGACCTCGCGACCGGTGTGCACGCGCAGCCGGGAGACCACTCGGGTGGCGCTGATACTGCTGCCGCCCAGGGCGAAGAAGCTGTCCGACGGCTCGGGACGGGTGCCGAGCAGCTCGTGCCAGATCTCGGCGATGGCGGCGACCAGAGCGGGGTCCGCGGCGTGCGCCGCGTGCGCCGGTGCATCCTGGGTCTCGGTCTCGGTCTCGGTCTCGGTGGCGGCGTCGGGCGTGGTTGCCCCGCCGTAGGAGGGGCGAGCCGTCAGGTCGGCGCCGGCGGCCGCCAGCAGGGCCAGCAGCCGCTCGTGCAGCCGGCTCACCTCGGCGGCGGTGCGGGTCGCGGTGGCGAACTCCCAGAAGCCGGTCAGCCGGGTGCCGTCGTCGAACAGGGACAGGGTCAGGGCGAACTTCGCGGTGCCGTGGTGTGCGGGGCGCAGCACCGCCTCGGCGCCGCCGAAGGCGAGGCGGGCGGGCAGCGCGGGCTGCACCTGCACCAGCGCGTCGATCAGCTGCGGCACCTGGCCGTCCTCGTCGCGGGCCAGTTCGGCGATCCGCTCGTAGGGCAGCGCGGCGTGCCGGACCGCGTCCAGCAGGGTGCGCCGGACCAGCGCCAGTGCCTCGCCGAAGGCGGGCCGGTCGCCGAGCGACAGGCGCAGCGGCACGGTGTTGAGGAAGAGCCCGATCTCGCGCTCGAAGCCCTCGTCGAGGCGCTGGGCCATCGGCGTGCCGAGGACCACCTCGCCCGCGTGCTCCTCGGCCAGCAGCAGCCCGGCGGCGGCGGTGACCGCCATGTGCAGGGTGGCACCCGCGCCGGCCGCCCGCGCCCGCAGCGCCGCGACCGTCGCGGCGGGCACCTCGACCCGCAGCAGCTCGCCCGCCGGAGTTTCCCCGGAGCTGTCTCCGGAGGCGGAAACGGTGGTGGAGGCGGTGGAGGCGGTGGAGGCGGTGGTGGAAACGGTGGTGGAGGCGGCGGCCGGGCGGCGCAGGCCCGCGAGCCGTCGGCGCCAGTGCCCGGTCAGCTCCTGGAGCGCCGGCCCGGTCAGCAGCCGCTGCTCGGCGAGGGCGAGGTCGATGCCGGTCGGGGTGCCCGCGGCGGCCGGCGGCAGCGCGCCGGCCGTGTCGCAGGCCCGCGCCAGGTCCCGCAGCAGGACCGCGACCCCCGCGCCGTCCACCACCAGGTGATGGACGGTCAGCAGCAGCCTGGCCCGCTGCGGCCCGGTCCCGACCAGCAGCGCGCGCAGCAGCGGGGCCCGGGTCAGATCGAAGGGCCGGGCCAGGAACTCCTCCCGCAGCTGCTGCAGGGCCAGTTCGCCGGCCCGCCCGGCCAGCGCGCCGAGGTCGGCGCGCTCCAGGGGGACGGGCAGGCCGGGCGGCAGGATGCGCTGGCGCGGCTCGGCCCCCTCGGCGGCCACGGCGGTGCGCAGCGCGGGGTGCCGGTCGACCACGGCCCGCAGCGCCGCGGCCAGTGCCGCGGGGTCGAGCGGCCCGGTCAGCTCCAGCTCCAGCGGCACGGTGTAGGCCACGTCGGACGGGTCCTTGAGGTGCACGGCCCACAGCCGCTCCTGGGCGTGCGAGAGCGGTCCGAGCTCTGCGCCGCCGGCCGTCAGGGCGGGCACCGTGGCCGATCCGGCCGCACGTGCGGCGTCCACCGCGACGGCCAGGCCCGCCACGCTGGGCGCCGCGAAGACGGTGCTCACCGGCAGCTCGACGCCGAACCAGGAGCGGATCCGCCCGATCAGCCGGATCGCGGCCAGGCTGTGGCCGCCGAGCAGGAAGAAGTCGGCGAGTCGGCTGACCTGGGCCACCCCGAGCACCTGGGCGAAGAGGGTGGCGAGCAGCTCCTCGGTCCCCGGGCGCGGCTCCTCGCCCGCCGGTGCGTCGCCGCTGTCGCGGGCCGGGTCGACGAGTGCGCGCCGGTCCACCTTGCCGGTCGGCCCCAGCGGCAGCCGCTCCACCAGCACGACCCGGCCCGGCACCAGGTGGGCGGGCAGCCGGCCGAGCAGCCACTCCCGCAGCTCGGCCGCCAGCCCCTCCTCGGGTCCGGTCGCCTCGGCGGGCACCACCCAGGCGATCAGGTGCTTGTCGCCGCTGGGCAGCGGACGCACCGCGACGGCGGCCTGCGCCGCCCGCGGGTGCTCGGTGAGCGCGTTCTCCACCTCGCCCGGCTCGATCCGAAAGCCGCGCAGCTTGACCTGGCCGTCGGCCCGGCCGAGGAACTCCAGCGTGCCGTCGGCCCGCCAGCGGGCCCGGTCCCCGGTCCGGTAGAGCCGGCGCCCCGGGCGCGGATCGAAGGGGTCGGGCACGAACCGCTCGGCGGTGCGCGCCGGGTGGCCGAGGTAGCCGAGCGCCACGCCGTCACCGCCGGTGCACAGCTCGCCGACCGCCCCGCGCGGCACCAGGTTCCCGTGGGCGTCGACCAGATGGACCGTGCTGCCCTCGACCGGCCGGCCGATGGCGACCGGGTCGGTCACCTCCTCGGGCGTGCGCAGCACCTGGCAGGTGGTGAACGTGGTGTTCTCGGTGGGCCCGTAGCCGTTCACCACCGGCCCGCCGACCGCCGCCAGCGCCGCCCGCACCTGGCGGGGCGCCAACACATCGCCGCCCGCCAGGAGTTGGCGCAGCGGGCGCAGGCCCTGCGGGTTCTCCTCCGCCATCGCGTGGAAGAGGCCTGCGGTCAGCCAGAGCGAGGTGGTGCCGGACCGCTCGATCAGTGCACCGAGGCCCTGCAGGTCGGGTACCCCGGGCGGGCCGATCAGCAGCACGCCGCCGGCCAGCAGCGGCGCCCACAGTTCCAGCGTCGAGGCGTCGAACTCGGGCGGCGCCAGCGCGAGCCAGCGCTCGTCCTCGGTCATCGCCGCGAACCGGCCGCCGCGCACCAGGCGCACCACGGCCCGGTTCGGCACCGCCACGCCCTTGGGGACACCGGTCGAGCCGGAGGTGAACATCAGGTAGGCGGGGTCCAGAGCGCCGCCGGGCGGCCTGACGCCGTCCTGCGGTTCGGGCAGCACGGGTAGCACGGGCAGCGCGGGCGGCCGGACGCCGTCCTGCGGTTCGGGCAGCGGCAGCACCGGGATGCCGAGGCCGGTCGCCGGTGCGCCCGAGCCGCTGTCCAGCACCAGGCCCAGTCCGGCCTGCTCGATCAGCAGCGCGGTGCGCTCGGCCGGCTGGGCGAGGTCGAGCGGCACGTAGGCGGCCCCGCTCTTGAGGATGCCGAGCACGGCCACCACGAAGCGCACCGAGCGCCCGCCCGCCACGCCGACGAACTGCCCACGGCGTACGCCGTGCTGGGTCAGCCCGGCGGCCACCGCATCGGACCAGGCGTCCAACGCGCGGTAGCTGAGCGCTCCGGGGGTGCCGAGCTGGGCGGACTCGGCCCAGGCCAGGGCGAGTTCCTCGCCGCGCCGGGCCGCGACCTGCCGGAACAGCTCGGCGACGGTCGCCTCCTGCGGATAGTCGACCGCCGGTGGCGTGCCCAGTCGGATCAGTTCGCCGCGCTCGGCCGCGTCGAGCAACTCCAGGGCGCTGAGCGCGGTGTGCGGCTGATCGGCCGCCGCCCGGCTCAGTCGCACCAGGTGATCGGCCAGCCGGTGGGCGGTGGCATCCTCGAACAGGTCGCGGTCGTACTCCAGATGGCCGGTGGCCGAGCCGTCGGGCCGCTGGACCAGCTCCAGGGTCAGGTCCAGCTTCGCGCCGCCCGCGTAGACCCGCGCCACGCTGGTGTCCAGGCCCGGCAGCACCAACTCCTCGCGGTGGCCGCTGAGCATGGTGCACGCCACGTCGAAGACCGGGGTGCGGCCGGGCAGTCGGGCCGGGCGCAGCTCCTCCACCAGCCGGTCGAAGGGGATTCCCGGGTGGTCGAGGCCGGCGAGCAGGGCCTGGCGGCTCCGCTCGGTCGCGGTGGCGAAAGAGGGATCGCCGGAGAGGTCGACCCGCAGCGGCTGGAAGTCGGCGAACAGGCCCGCGCTCTGCCACCAGTCGGCGCCGGTGCGCCCGGCCACCGGCACCCCGAGGGCGAAGTCGCTCTGCCCGGTCCACCGGTGCAGCACGGTGGCCCAGGCGGTCAGGACAGCGGGGAACGCGGTGCCGCCGGCGCCCTCGCCGCCCGGGCCGCGCAGCGCCTCGGCGGGCAGCGTGAGCGGGACCAGCGCGCCGCGGCGCCCGGCCCGGGCCACCCGGGGGCGGTCGGTGGGCAGCTCCAGCAGCGGGACGTCGCCGGTCCGCTCGGCCCAGTACCCGAGCGAACGGGCGGCCTGCGGACCGGCCAGCCAGCCGCGGTGGGCCAGCGCGTGGCCGCTGTACCCGGGAGCGGGCGGCAGCTGCGCCGCCTCGCCCCGGCAGCGGGCCGCGTAGAGCTCCCCGAGATCGCGCAGCAGTCGGCCCACCGTCCAGCCGTCGGCGATGATGTGATGCAGCGTCAGCACCAGCTGGTGGCGCTGCGGCGCGCGGCGCAGCAGGCGGCAGCGCAGCAGCGGCCCGGCGGTCAGGTCGAAGGCCTGCTCGGCCTCGGCCTGGACGATCCGTCGCAGGGTGGCCGGGTCCTCGTCGGGGAGCTGCTGCACCGGCAGGCGCACCTCGACGGCCGGCGCCACCTGCTGCAGCGGGACGCCGTCGCGGACGGTGAAGCTGGTCCGCAGGGCCTCATGACGGGCCGTCAGATCACTCAGTGCGGCGTGTAGTTCGGCCACCCGCAGCGGACCGTCGACGGTGATCGAGCGGCAGATGTGATAGGCGGAGCGTCCGGGGGAGGCCTGTTCGGTGAACCAGATGCCGCGCTGCTGGGCGCCGAGCGGGAAGACCGCCGGGCCCTTCGGCACCTGGCCACCGCCGGACCGTCCGGCGAGCCGGGCGGCCACCAGGCGCCGCTTCTCGGCCGCCGAGAGCGGAGTCGAGGGCGGCGTGGCGGGCGGGGTCGCAGGTGGGTTCGCGGGTGGCGTGGCGGGTGGCGTGGCGGGCTGCTGCTCGGTCACTGGATCTCCTCCGTCGCTTCGGTCGGCGCACCGTCCCAGGCGGCCAGCAGGGCGTCGATCTCCGCGTCGGACAGGCCGGCCGTCGGGTCCTCGCCGTCCTCGCCCACCGCACCGGCCGCGTCGTCCAGGCCATCCGGGCCGACGGCACCGGCCGCGCCGTCCGCCAGTGCCCCGGCCAGCTCGGCGACCGTCGGGTGCTCGAACAGCAGGCGCAGCGGTGCGCCCGGCGCCAGCGCGGCCATCACCTGGTAGCCCGCCAGCGAGTGCCCGCCGAGCGCGAAGAAGTCGGCGTTGCGGTCCTCGACCGGCCGGCCGAGCACCGCCGACCAGGCCTCGGCCACCCGCCGCTCGGCGGCCGAGCCGAGCGGTTCGGCCGCCCGCTGCCCGCTGGTGGGCTCGGGCAGCGCGGCCAGGTCCGGCTTGCCGCTGGGCGTCAGCGGCAGGGCGGCGAGCACCGCCCAGGCGGTCGGCACCAGATGCAGCGGCAGGTGCCCGGTCAGGAAGCCGCGCAGCCCGGCCGGGTCCGGTGGCAGGGCCGGGTCGCGCGGCACCACGTATCCGGCCAGCGCCGCGCTCTCACCCTCGCCGCGCAGCACCACCACCGCCGCGGCCACCTCCGGATGCCGCAGCAGGGCGTGCTCGATCTCGCCCGGCTCGATCCGGACCCCGCGCAACTGCACCTGCTGGTCCACCCGGCCCAGGAAGTCGAGCTCGCCGTTGCGCCGCAGCCGCACCCGGTCCCCGGTCCGGTACGTCCGGCTGCCGGGCGGACCGCCGGCCTCGGGACGGAAGGCGGCCGCGGTGCGCGCCGGATCACCGAGATAGCCGCGGGCCACGCCGGGCCCCGCAAGGTACAGCTCACCGGGCAGCCCCGGCGGCACCGGGCGCCCGGTGGTGTCCAGCACCAGCAGCCGGGTGTTGTCCACCGCGGTGCCGATCGAGGGCAGCCCAGCACCGTCGGGATCGACGGTGGCGCTGCTGGCCACCACCGTGTGCTCGGTCGGCCCATAGGCGTTGACCAGCGTGAACGGCAGCCCGGCCGGCGGCCGGCGGCGCAGCCGGTCGCCACCGGCGAGCAGGTGGCGCAGCACGGTCCCGGCCGGCCAGGGCAGCGCGAGCAGCCGCTCGGCCAGCGGGGTCGGCGCGAAGCTCACGGTGATCCGCTGCTCGACCAGCCAGTCGCGCAGCGCCTCGGCGTCCCGGCGGACCGCCTCGGGCACCGCCACCACCGTGGCACCGGCGGCCAGCGCCGGGTAGACCTCCCAGACCGAGGCGTCGAAGCCGAGGCCGGCCAGGTGGGCGACCCGGTCGGCATCGGTCAGCTGGAACCGCTCGCGGTGCCAGCCGGCCAGGTTGGCCAGGCCCGCGTGGGTCACGGTGACCGCCTTGGGGCGGCCGGTGGAGCCCGAGGTGTAGATCGCGTAGGCGGCCTGGCCCGGCAGCGGGTCGGCCGGCAGTGGGTCGGCCGGCAGTGGGTCGGCCGGGCGCGCCGGCTCCGGCGCTCCCGGCTCCTCGTCCAGCGGCGCCAGCAGCTCCTCCACCGTCAGCCAGTCGCCCGCCCGGACAGGACCCAGGCTCCCGCGCAGCGCGGCCGTGGTCACCGCGCGGGCCGGACCGCAGTCGGCGGCCAGCGCGGCGATCCGCTCGGCGGGCTGCTCCGGGTCCAGCGGCAGGTAGAGCGCGCCGGCGCGCAGCACGCCCAGCTGAGTGGCGATCCCCTCCGGGCCGCGGGGCAGCACCAGCGGCACCCGGTCCTCCGGGCGCACCCCGAGGGTCCGCAGCCGCGCCGCGACGCGCCCGGCGGCGGCGTCCAGCCGCTCCCGGCTCCAGAGCGTCCCGTCCACCGCGACCAGCGCCGGGGCACCAGGCTGCTCGGCGGCCCGCGCGGCGATCGCGGCCGGCACCGGATCACCCTGCGGCCAGGGCCGCAGCGGTCCGCTGCCGGCCGCCCGCACGGCCGCGGTCTGCGCCTCGTCCAGTAGGTCGAGCCGCGAGATGGGGCGGTCGGGGTCGGCGACGACGGCGCGCAGCAGCGCCTGGTAGTGACCGGCGAGTGCCGCGACGGTCTCGGGGTCGAACAGGTCGCTGGAGTACTCCCACCAGATCAGCACGCCGTCGTCCGGCGCGCCCACCAGCCCGCTCCCGGGCCGCTGGACGCCCAGCCCCGCCCGCTGTTCGGGGCGGGGGACCACGATGACGTTAAGGTCGGCCTTGGCGGTCCCGTTGTGCAGCAGTTCCAACTCGGCGCGCAGCGCGCCGTCCTGTGCGGCCGGCCCGCCGCCGGGTGCCGTGGCTTCGGCGCCGTCCGGCTCGGCCGCGGCCAGCTCCAGGTCCGGCACGGCCGCGTCGTGGAAGCTGAACATCACCTGGTAGAGCGGGTTGTAGCTCAGGTCGCGGTCCGGGCGGACCACCGCGACCACCTTCTCGAACGGCGCGTCCTGGTGCGCGTAGAGCTCCAGCGTCGCGGCCCGGACCCGGGCCACCAGCTCGCGGAAGCTCGGGTCGCCCCCGAGATCGGTGCGCAGCGGAAGGGTGTTGACGAACATGCCCAGCAGCGGCTCGCTCTGCGGCAGCCGCCGGTTGGCCACCCCGGTGGCGGTCAGCACGTCGGTGCTGCCGCTGACCCGGTGCAGCAGCGTGCTGAACGCGGCGCTGAGCAGCATGAACAGGGTCGCGCCGCAGTCCCGCCCGAGCGCCTTCAACTCCTCGTACAGGCCGGGGGCCAGCAGCTCCTTGTGCACCCCGCCGTCGAAGCTCTGGCGCGGCGGGCGCGGGCGGTCCAGCGGCAGTTCCAGCAGCGGTGGCAGGCCGGCCAGCTTCTGCTGCCAGTAGTCGAGTTCGCGTTCCAGCCGGTCGCCGGCGATCACTGCCCGGGTGTGCGCCGCCAGTTCACCGAACTGGTACTCCAGCTGGGGGAGTTCGGCCGGTCGGCTGGCCACCGCAGCCCGGTAGAGCGCCACCAGTTCGCCGAGCAGTACCCCGAGCGACCAGCCGTCGTGCACGAAGTGGTGCTCGACCTGGATCAGCACGTGCTCGGTGGCCGACACCCGCAGCAGCCGCCAGCGCACCAGCGGCAGCCGGCTGGTGTCGAAGCCGCCGTCCAGTGCCTGGCGGATCAACTCCGGCACCGCGGCGCGGCGTTCGTCCTCGGTGTCGCCGGGCACCGGCTGCACCGGCAGCAGCACCGCGAACGGCGGATGGACCCGCTGCACCGGCCGCCCCGCCACCTCGTGGAAGGAGGTGCGCAGGATCTCGTGCCGTCGCACGACCTCGGTGTACGCGGCCTCCAGCGCCGGCACGTCCAGCGGACCGCGCAACGTCAGCGCGCACTGGAAGTTGTAGGCGGTGTTGTGCGGAACCAGCTGCTGGAGCAGCCAGATCCGCTCCTGCGGAAAGCTGAGCGGCAGGTCCCGGCCGGTGCGCGGCAGGTGCCGGATCGCCGGCTCGCCCGCCACCTGCTCCCCGGCCGGCTGCTCGGCGCCCAGCGCCCGGGCCAGCTCGGTGGTGGTGGGGTGGGTGAAGACCTGCTCCACCGTGACCGGCAGGCCCAGCTCGGTGCGGATCCGGGTGGCCAGCCGGGTGGCCAGCAGGCTGTGCCCGCCGAGGGCGAAGAAATCATCGCTCGGGCCGATGGCGGGCAGACCGAGCAGGTCGCACCAGAGCGCCGCCAGCCGCTCGCGCAGGCCGGCCTGGTCGGGGCGGCCGCTCGGGTCGCCGGGGTGCTCGGGCCGGGTGGACGGCATCGGCCAACTCCTTGTCTCGGGCAGCTCGCAGGGGCGTGGCTGCTGCGGGGTGCGCCCACCGTGGCGGTGAGGTGCGCAAACGCGGGGCCGGCGCCGGGCAGGCCCTGAGGCTGCCCGCGGTGCGCCACGGCGGTCCGGGCAGGAGTCTGGCGGACCGCCCCCGACGCCGAGTGGACGCCGCTGGACGCCTGCTGGACGCACTGGACCCCGACCGGACGAGCCGTGGACCGAGTTCCGGAACCATGCAGAATTCGGACGGGCCGTCAGCTCCTGCCCGTCCTCGTTCCCACCGCCTCGTGGAGAGATCTGATGGCTGATCACCTCACCCTGACCGCAGCCCAGTTGGTCGACGAACCGCCGCGCGGGATCGCGGGATCGGCCTACCGGTACCAGCGGCGCGAACTCGTCGAGCCCGACTGGCGACGCTTCCCCGGCTGGCGCGCGGTGAGCGCCGAGCAGTGGCGCTCACCGCGCTGGCAGCGCGCCCACAGCATCCGCAACCCGCGCCAGCTGCGCGAGGTGCTCGGCTCCCTGGTGAGCGACGAGATCTACGACGATCTCGCCCTGGACCAGCAGAAGTTCGCCACCATGCCGCTGCTGATGCCGCCGCAGATGCTCAACACCGTGATGCCGCACCGGGAGCCGGCCGGCCCCGGCTCGCTCACCGAGGACTTCCTGGCCGACCCGGTGCGCCGCTACATGCTCCCGCTGGCGGGCGACCGCAGCGCCCAGTGGCCCTCCCACCCACTGGCCGAACGCGACTCGCTGCACGAGGCCGAGATGTGGGTGGCCGAAGGGCTCACCCACCGCTACCCGACCAAGGTGCTGGCCGAGCTGCTCTCCACCTGCCCGCAGTACTGCGGGCACTGCACCCGGATGGACCTGGTCGGCCCGCCCACCCCCGGCACCGACAAGCGCCGGTTCGAGGCCAAGCCCGCCGCCCGCTACCCCGCCATGCTCGACTACCTGCGGGCCAACCCGACGGTGCGCGACGTGGTGGTCTCCGGCGGCGACGTCGGCAACCTGCCCTGGCCCCGGTTGGAGTCCTTCGTCGCCGAGCTGCTCACCATCGACTCGGTCCGGGACATCCGGCTGGCCTCCAAGGCCCTGCTGACGCTCCCTCAGCACTGGCTGCAGCAGGAGGTACTGGACGGCCTGTCCCGGCTCGCCCGGCTGGCCGGTCGGCGCGGGGTGGGCCTGGCCGTGCATACCCACGCCAACACCGTGCAGACCATCACCCCGCTGGCCGCCGAGGCCGCCCGCGCCGTCCTGGCCACCGGCGTGCGGGACGTGCGCAACCAGGGCGTCCTGCTGCGCGGCGTGAACGACTCGCCCGAGGCCCTGCTCGACCTGTGCTTCGCGCTCCAGGACGAGGCCCAGGTGGTGCCCTACTACTTCTACCTGTGCGACATGGTCCCGCACAGCGAGCACTGGCGTACCTCGCTGCACCAGGCCCAGCGGCTCCAGGCGGCCCTGATGGGCTGGCTGCCCGGCTTCGCCACCCCGCGCCTGGTGGCGGATGTGCCCGACCTGGGCAAGCGCTGGGTCCACCAGGTGGCCGACTACGACCAGGTGCGCGGCATCGCGTCCTGGACCGGCGCCGACGAGCACGCGCAGTTCCGCTCCTACGACCCGGTCGACACCCTCCCGCCCGAGGGCCGCGCCTGGTGGGAGGCCCGTTCCCGCTCGGCGGGCGGCCACTGAGCCACCTGCTGCGCACGATGCCCCCCACCTGAACCCCGAAGCAGGCCCCCGACGGCGCGTTTCGCCGGGACGGTGAACGGGAGCACGGCGGCGCGGGAGAGGTTCTCAGGCGGCGCGACGGACCTCAGTGGACGCGGTGCAGGGGCTCGGGATTCCCGGACATGGCCTTGTAGAAGAGGCTGCGGGTCTGCCGGTCCGGCTCCAGGCCGAGCCGGTCGCTGAGCTGGGTGGCGCAGGCGATGTACCAGCGCTGCACCCGCGAGGGCTGCCGCGCCCGGGCGTGGTAGCGCATCAGCGCCCGGTAGCTCTCCTCGCGACAGGGGTCGACCTCCAGGATCCGCTGGTGCAGGTCGTGGACGGCGAGCTGGTCGCCGCGCAGCTCGGCGTCGTCGGCGAGCCAGCCGAGGGCGTGCAGCAGGGCGTCCTGGAGCCGCTCGCGGCGGATCATCGCCCAGCTCTCCCGGCCCTCGGGGAGGTAGGGACCGGTGTAGAGGTGGACGGCCCGGCGGTAGTGGTCGGCCGCCTCCGCCCGCCGCCCGAGCGCGTCGAGGGCGGTGGCCTGGGCGACCAGGCTCTCGAACTCCTCGACGTCGATGAAGGTACTGTCGGCCTCCAGCGAGTAACTGGCCGGATGGGAGACGATCCGGATGCCGCCGCCGTCCCCGTTCGGGGTGCCGGTCTCGGCGATGATGCCGCGGAGGATGCAGACCGCGACCTTGAGCGACACCTCGGGGGAACGGGCCGGCGAGTCGCCCCAGACGGCGCTGATCAGGTCCGCCTTGGGGATCGGCCGGCCGTGGTGGGCCAGCAGCAGCTGGAAGAGCTGCCGGGCCCGGCCGGCCCGCCAGCGCTGGACAGGGGTGCCGTTGAGGGTGACACGGAAGCCGCCGAGGGTCTGGATGGAGTTGGGCGGGGTGAGCGTGCCCTGAGCCGTCATCTGCCCTCGCCCCCCGCGTCGGAGCGGGCCGCACCGCGCACCCGCCGGCCGGCCGACTCGGCGACCTGCCGGAGCGGTTGGACCGACGTGGTCTCCAGGAAGGCAACGGGCCCGTCGACCCCGCACCCGCGGCCGACAGCGGACTGCTCGAACCCGCCGAACGGCGCCGGCACGTTCGTTCCGGCGTCGGTTCGGGCGATCTCCCGTTCCGCCCGAACCGACCCGGTGGCGGGCCTTCCCCGTCCGGTCCACCACGTCGGTGCCGCGTCGGTCGGCGGTGCTGCGGTGTTCGGTGCGGCGGCTGGAGGCGCCCGCCGGTCGACTGCGGTGATCGAGCGATCGGCGTCGCAAGCCGTCCAACCGCCGTCGATCCATTGATGGGTGAATATCCGGGCAGGATCGTGCTCGGGCACCGTCTTCTTCTCCTTTTCCCCTCGATCTTCACCAGGAAGCCCGGTGGGAGAATCGTGACTGTTGTGCGGTGCGACGCTTCAGTGGTACCTGAAACGGCTTGGCACGCAGGGACACATGGGGTGAGACCTGATCAGTCTCCTCATTGCCGAAAGACACCGATAGGGGGTGTCCGCACAATGGCTGGAATCGCCGCCTGCGGGCGGGCCGGTCGGCAGGTCACCACGCAGCCGAGAGAAGCGATTCAGCCGAAGGTTGCCGGGGCGTCGGCGTCGAGCTCGTGGTGAGCGATGCCCACGTGCCGTGCGCCGCTTCCCCCGTCAGGTACGGGAGTTGAGGAACCGAACGCTCCGGCACCTGACGGGGGACGGCACGCCCGGCTGCGTGCTACGTCCGGTCGGGCGGGCACGGGTGCAGGACCAGTGGCAGCCCGTCGGACGGTGCCGGCAGCGAGGTGAAGCGCCAGGGCGCCTCGTAGGAGGCGGGCAAGCTCCAGGTGAACCGGCGCAGCATGGCGTCCAGCGTCGCCTTGACCTTGAGCATCCCGAGGTGCAGCCCGATGCACTTGTGGGCGCCCGCGCCGAACGGCGCCCAGGCCATCCGGTGGACGCGGTCCTCATGGCGCGGCGCGCCGAACCGGTCCGGGTCGAACCGGTGCGGTTCCGGCCAGAGTTCGGGCAGCAGCTGGTTGACGCCGGTGCAGACCGAGACCAGCTGCCCGGCCGGGACGAAGTGGCCCAGGATCGCGGTGTCCCGCACCGCGGTCCGCATGGCGATCGGCGACGGCGAGACCAGCCGGATGCTCTCCTTGACGATCCGTTCGAGGGTGTCGAGCCGGGCCAGGCGGTCGAGGCCGGGCGCCGCGGCGGCGTGGGCGAGCGACTCGGCCCGGGCCCGGCGCTGCCACTCGGGGTGCTTGCCGAGGAAGTAGACCGCCGCGACGGTGGCCGAGGTGGTGGTGTCGTGCGACGCGATCAGGGTGAAGACCATGTGGTCGACCAGCCGGCGGCTGTCGGGCGGTCCGTCCAGCCGGGCCAGGACGGAGAGGAAGTCGCCGCTCTCCCGGGCCCGGGCGGCGGGCAGCGCCCGGGTGAGGAGGGTGGTGAGCCGGCGGCGGGCGTCCTGCGCGCGCCGCCAGTCCGTCCCGGGCAGCCGCAGCCGCACCACGGCCGTCTCGGCGCGGATGCAGGCCTCCACCGCGCGCATCACCAGCCGGCCCTGCGCCTCGTCGGTGAGGCCGAGGAAGGCCCGGGCGGTGATCTGCCCGGACAGCTCCCGTAGCGCGGGGACGGCCTCGAACCGCCGCCCGGTGGGCCAGCGGGCCAGGAAGGTCTCGGCGTCCTCGGCCAGCGGCCGCACGTGGCCCCGCAGTGCCTCCTCGCCGTACGCGGCCTGGAGCAGCCGGCGGTCGGTCAGGTGCTCGGCCCCGTCCATCGCGAGCAGGCCGCCGTCGAACCAGGGACCGATCACATCCGGCCACCCGCTGACGAACGCCTTGTCCCGGTTGGCGAGCACCTCCTGCACCGCGTCGGGCCCGGCGGCGGCGACGATGTCACGGCCGAACGCCCGCCACCAGGACACCGGTCCGTGCCGGCGGAACAGCTGGAGCTGGAAGGCCGGGCCGTATCGCAGGGTCTGCAGGCCCAGGCCGAGGAACGGCAGCCCCCGGTCGCCGGTGACGGCGGCCAGGCCGCTGCCGGGCGGCGGCGCGGCCAGTGCGGTGCTCCGCAGCGGGATGCGGTCGAGCAGGGCGTCGAGCCGGTGCGAGGTGTCCACGGCGACCAGCCGGGCGTTCTCGGTCCGGAGCCGCTCCGTCGGTGTCGTCATGCCAGCTGTTGTAGCCGAACACCGGCGGGCCGTGGTCACTCCGGGGGACCAGTCGTAACGGGTTCGTAACCGGATCGACCGTACGTTCCCCGGAGCCGAGAGCGCCGCCCGGACGTCCACGCACGAGACGTCCGGAGCAGGGGTCCGGTGGGTGGGGACCACAGTCGACGAGCATCTGGGGGCCGGAGCGTGTCAGCCGAATCCGATCGTGAGACCGCTGTGCCCGCGCCGGGGAACGCCGCCCGCGCCGGCGGCGCGGACCCGGCCGCCGACCCGATCGCCGTCGTGGGGATGGGCTGCCGATTCCCGGGGGCCGTGGGCTCGCCGGAACAGCTCTGGGACCTCGCCCGGTCCGGGGGCTCGGCCGCCGGCACCGGGTTCCCCGCCGACCGGGGCTGGGACCTCACCACGCTCACCGACCCCGAGCCGGGGGCGCCCGGTGCGACCTACGTCCGCGGTGCCTCCTTCCTCGACGCGGCCGGCGACTTCGACGCCTCCTTCTTCGGCATCAGCCCCCGGGAGGCGCTGGCGATGGACCCGCAGCAGCGGCTCCTGCTGGAGACCGCCTGGGAGGCGCTGGAACGGGCCGGCGTCGACCCGGCCGCGCTCGCCGGCACCCCGACCGGCGTCTACCTCGGGGTGGTCGCCCAGGAGTACGGCCCCCGGGTGTTCGAGGCGGCGGCCGACCACGCCGGCCACCTGACGACGGGGACGACGACGAGCGTGGCCTCCGGGCGGATCGCCTACGCGCTGGGGCTGGAGGGCCCGGCGGTCACCGTGGACACCGCCTGCTCCTCCTCGCTGACCGCGATCCACCTGGCGGTCCGGGCGCTGCGGGCCGGCGAGTGCACGCTCGCCGTCGCGGGCGGCGCCAACGTGGTCTGCGCGCCGAGCATCCTGGTCGGCTTCGCCCGGCTCGGCGCGCTGGCGCCGGACGGGCTGAGTAAGCCGTTCTCCGCCGACGCCGACGGGTTCGGCGTCTCGGAGGGGGTGGGCGTCCTCGTCCTGGAACGGCTCTCGGAGGCCCGGCGGCAGGGCCACCCGGTGCTGGCCCTGGTGCGCGGGACCGCGATCGGGCAGGACGGGGCCTCCGAGGGGCTGAGCGCGCCGAGCGAGGCCGGGCAGCGGCGGGTGATCCGCGCCGCGCTGGCCGACGCGGGGCTCACCGCGGCCGACGTGGACGTCGTCGAGGCGCACGGTACCGGGACCAGGGTCGGCGACCCGATCGAGGCGCGGGCGCTGCAGGCGACCTACGGCGCGGCCCGGCCGGCCGGACGGCCGCTGCTGATCGGCTCGGTCAAGTCCAACATCGGGCACACCCAGGCGGCGTCCGGGGTCGCCGGGCTGATCAAGGTGATCGAGGCGATCCGCCGCGCCGAGCTGCCCGGTACGGCGCACCTGACCCGGCCGACCGACATGGTCGACTGGTCGGCCGGCACCGTCGAGGTGCCGGCCCGGCCGGTGCCCTGGCCGGCGGCCGGCGGCGACGATGCGCACCGGCCGCGGCGGGCGGGCGTCTCCTCGTTCGGGATCAGCGGGACCAACGCCCACGTCCTCGTCGAGCAGGCCCCCGCGGAGCCGCCGTCCGAGGCGACCCCGGACACGCCCGCGGCGATCCTCCCGCTGGTCCTCTCCGCGCGCACCGAGGAGGCCCTGCCCGCCCAGGCCGCCCGGCTGCACGCCTGCCTGACCGCCCGTCCGGAGCTGCGCCTCGCCGACGTCGCCCACACCCTGGCCACCGGCCGCACCGCGTTCGACCACCGCGCCGTCGTGGTGGCCGGCGACCGCGCCGAGGCGCTGGCGGAGCTGGCCGCGCTCGCCGAGGGCCGGCCGAGCGCCGCCACCGTCACCGGCCGGGCCGCGGTGGACGGCGAGGTGGTGCTCGTCTTCCCGGGGCAGGGCGCGCAGTGGGCCGGGATGGCGGCCGGACTGCTCGACTCCCACCCGGTCTTCGCCGAGCGGATCGCGGCCTGCGAGCGGGCCTTCGCCGAGTTCGTCGACTGGTCCCTGTCCGATGTCCTCCGCGGCCGCGAGGAGGCGGCGATGCTGGAGCGGGTGGACGTCGTGCAGCCCGTGCTGTTCGCCGTCATGGTCGCGCTGGCCGCCTGCTGGCGGGAGCTCGGCATCCGGCCCGCCGCGGTGATCGGGCACTCGCAGGGCGAGATCGCCGCCGCGTACGTGGCCGGCGTGCTCCCGCTGCGGGACGCGGCGCGGATCGTCACCCTGCGCAGCAGGGCCATCGTCGCCATCGCCGGCACCGGTGCGATGGCCTCGGTGGCGCTCGGCGCCGCGGAGACGGCCGCCCGGCTGGAGCCCTGGGCGGGCCGGCTCGGGATCGCCACCGTCAACGGGCCGCGCGCGACCGTCGTCTCCGGCGACGTGGCGGCCGTCGAGGAGTTCGTGCGGGACTGCGAGGCCGCGTCCGTCCCGGTGCGCCGCCTGCCCGTCGACTACGCCTCGCACTCCGCCCACGTCGAGGAACTGGCGGAGGAGCTGCACCGGGTGCTCGCCGACGTCCGGCCCGCCCGCGGCGAGGTCGCCTTCCTCTCCACCGTCACCGGGGACGCGGTCGACGGCACGGCGCTGGACGCCGGCTACTGGTACCGCAACCTGCGGCAGACGGTGCTGTTCGAGCAGGCGGTGCGCAGCGCGTACGCGCGCGGGCACCGGTACTTCGTCGAGGTCGGCCCGCACCCCGTGCTGACGGTCGGGATCGAGGAGACGCTGCAGGAGGTCGCCCCGGACGACCCGGTGGCGGTGGTCGGCAGCCTGCGGCGCGGCGAGGGCGGGCTGCGCCGGCTGCTCGCCTCGGCGGCGGAGGTCCACGTGGCGGGCCGGGCGATCGACCCGGCCGGCTGCCCCGGCGGGGACCGCGCGGCCCTGGTCGAGCTGCCCACCTACGCCTTCCGGCGCCGTCGGTACTGGATGCCGCCGGGCACCGGCGCTCCGTCCGCCGCGCCCCGGCCGGGTACGGACGACGCGGCGCATCCACTGCTCGGCGCCGGGCAACTGGACGACCCCGAGAGCGAGGTGCTGCGGTTCACCGGCCGGCTCTCGCTCGCCACCCACCCCTGGCTGGCCGACCACGCCGTCAACGGGGTCGTCCTGCTGCCCGGCGCCGCGCTGGCCGAACTGGCCCTGCACGCCGGCCGGCAGGCCGCCCGCCCGGCGCTGGCCGAACTCGTCCTGCACGAGCCGCTGGTGATCCCCGAGCGGGAGGCCGTGCTGGTCCGGGTGCTCGTCGCCGAGGAGGAGGCCGACGGGCGGGCCGTGCGGATCTGGTCGCGCCGGGAGCCGGCCGGACCGCTCGACGCCCGGCCCGGCTGGGTCAAGCACGCCGAGGGGCTGCTCACCGCGGAGCCCCCGGCCGTCCCCGCGCCGCAGGCCGCCTGGCCGCCGCCGGGCGCCGAGCCGGTCGACGTCTCGGACGGCTACCGGCGGCTGGCCGGCCGCGGCTACCACTACGGTCCCGCGTTCCGGGGGCTGCGGGCGGTGTGGCAGCGCGGCACCGACCTCTTCGCCGAGGTGGCGCTGCCGGACGGCATCCCCGCCGACGGCTTCGGCGCGCATCCGGCGCTCCTGGACGCGGCCCTGCACACCCTTGAGTACCTCGACCCCGGGCAGCTCGACCCCGGCCCGGAGGCGACCCCGGACCTGGTCCGGCTGCCGTTCGCCTGGACCGGCGTGCGGCTGCACGCGGCCGGCGCCACCGCGCTCCGGGTCACCGTCACGGCGACCGCACCCGACACGTACCGGCTGGCGCTCGCGGACCCGGACGGGCAGCCGGTCTGCACCGTCGAGGCGCTGACCCTGCGGCCGATCACCCGCGAGCGGCTGCTCGCCGCCGCCGGCGGCGGCCACGACGCGCTGCTCGCCCTGGACTGGATCCCGGTCCCGGTGCCCGCCGCGCAGGTGCCCGCCGGGCCGCGGTCGTGGACCGAGTGGCCCGCCGTGCCCGCGCCCGGCACCCCCGGCGCGACGGTGCTGTGCTGCCCGGCCGAGCCGGCCGCCGCCGGCCCGGCCGGCCTGCCCCAGCGCGCCCGGCAGGCGCTCGACCGTGTCCTGCGCGCCGTCACCGCCTGGCTGGCCGACCCCGGCACCGAACAGGCCACCCTGGTGGTGCTCACCCGCCGGGCCGTCTCCGCCGGCCCCGGCGACGACGTCACCGACCTGGTGCACGCCCCCGTCTGGGGCCTGCTGCGGAGCGCGCAGACCGAGCACCCCGGCCGGATCGTCCTGGTCGACGCCGACCTCGACTTCGACCTCGACCTCGACCTCGACCTCGACCTCGACCTCGACTTCGACCTCGACCTCGACGTCGAGGACCGGACGCGCCGGGACGAGCTGCTGGCCGTCGCCCTGGCGAGCGGCGAACCGCAGCTGGCGTTCCGTCAGGGAGCCGCCCGCGCGCCGCGCGTCGCCCGGGCCGGCGGCTCGGTGGTCGCCGGGCTCGACCGGCTGGCCGAGCCGCCGTGGCAGCTGCGCACGCTCGGCGAGGGCACCCTCGACGCGGCCAACCTGGCGCTGGCGCCGTGGGAGGAGGCGGCCCGGCCGCTCGGCCCGGGCGAGGTCCGGATCGACGTCCGTGCCGTCGGGCTGAACTTCCGTGACGTCATGATCGCCTACCGGCTCTACCCGGACCCGGCCGTCGACCTCGGCAACGAGGGCGCAGGCGTGGTGGTGGAGGTCGCCGACGACGTCCGCACCCTCAAACCCGGCGACCGGGTGATGGGGACCTTCTTCGGCATCGGCCCGTTGGTCGTCCGGCACCACGGCTTCCTCACCCGGTTCCCGGCCGCCTGGACCTTCGAGCAGGCGGCCGGCACCCCGGCCGTCTTCCTCACCGCCTGGTGCGCCCTTCGCGGGATCGCCGAACTCGGCCCGGGGCAGCGGGTCCTGGTGCACGCCGGAACCGGCGGGGTCGGTATGGCGGCCATCCAGCTCGCCCGGCACCTGGGCGCCGAGGTCTACGCCACCGCCAGTGCGCCGAAGTGGGACACACTGCGCGCCCTCGGCATCGCCGACGACCACCTGGCGAGCTCGCGCACCACGGAGTTCCGGGACGCCTTCCTCGCCGCGACCGGCGGAGCCGGCGTCGACGTCGTGCTCGACTCGCTGGCGGGCGAACTGGTCGACGCCTCGCTCGACCTGCTGCCGCGTGGCGGTCACTTCGTCGAGCTGGGGAAGACCGACCTGCGCGAGGCGGCGGAGGTGGCCCGGCGCCACCCCGGTGTGCGGTACACGCACTTCGACCTCACCCTGGTCGACGCGGACGAGACCCGCGAACTGCTGGCCGAGCTGCGCGAGTTGTTCGACCGCGAGGAGCTGCACCCACTGCCGGTGGCGGTCCGCGACGTCCGGCAGCTGCCGGACGCGCTCGCCCAGCTCGGCCAGGCCCGGCACACCGGCAAGCTCGCGCTCACCCTGCCGCGGCCGCTGGACCCGGCCGGCACCGTGCTGATCACCGGTGGCACCGGTGTGCTGGGCGCGCTGCTCGCCCGCCACCTGGTCACCGCCCACGGCGCCCGGCACCTGCTGCTGGCGAGCCGGGGCGGACCGGAGGCGGCGGGCGCCGGGCAACTCGGCGACGACCTGCGCGCGTTGGGCGCCGAGGTGCGGATCGTCGCCTGCGACGCCGCCGACCGGGAGGCACTGGACGCCGTGCTGGCGGACGTCCCGGTGCGCCACCCGCTGACCGCCGTCGTGCACGCCGCCGGCGTCCTGGACGACGGGGTGTTCGCCGCGCTGTCGGCCGACCGGCTGGACCGGGTGCTCCGGCCGAAACTCGACGCGGCCTGGAACCTCCACCTGGCCACCCGCGAGCTGGACCTCGCCGCGTTCGTGCTGTTCTCCTCCGCGGCCGGCATCCTCGGCACGGCCGGCCAGGCCAACTACGCCGCCGCCAACACCTTCCTCGACGCGCTCGCCGAGCACCGGCGCCAGCGCGGCCTGCCCGGGACCTCGCTCGCCTGGGGGCTCTGGGCGTCGGCCTCCGGGATGACCGGCCACCTCGGGGAGCAGGACCACGCGCGGCTGCGCCGGACCGGCTTCGCTGCGATGTCCGCCGAGGAGGGGCTGGCCCTGTTCGACGCCGCGCTCGACAGTGGCCGGGCCCTCCTGGTCCCGGCCCGGCTGGACCGGCGGATCGGGCGGGCCGGGCACCCCGAGGAGTGGCCGGCGGTGCTGCGCGGCCTCGCCCGGCCCGGCCTGCGGGCGGCGAGCCACGGCCGCCGGCCGGCCGAGGAGACGCCGCGCCTGGGCGACACCGCCGCGATGACGGCGCAGGAGCGGCGGGCGGCCCTGCTCGGGCTGGTGCGCAGCGTCGCCGCCACGGTGCTGGGGCACGAGTCGCCCGACGCGGTCGACCCGGGCGCCGACTTCCGCGACCTCGGCTTCGACTCGCTCGGTGCCGTCGACTTCCGCAACCGGCTCCGGAAGATCACCGGGCTGCCGATCGCGACCACCGCGGTCTTCGAGCACCGGACGCCGTCGGTGCTGGCGGAGCACCTGGCCGCCCTGGCGGCGCCGGCCGGTGCGGCGACGGCTGGTGCGGAGCCGGCCGGCGCGGCGACGGAGCCGGCGCCGCGGGCCGCCGTCGTGACGCCGGTGCCCGCGCCCGAGCCGGTGACCGAGCCCGCGCCCGAGCCGGTCGCCGAGCCCCGGCCCGCCCCGGTCACCGGACCGGTCCCGCTGAGCGCTTACCAGCGGGACGTCGTGGTGGCCGCGTTGACCCATCCCGACCTGCCGATCGCCCAGCCCAGCGGCTACTTGCGCCTGCCCGGCGCGAGCGACCCGAAGCGGCTGGCGGAGGCCGTGCGGCGCACCGCCCTGCGGTACGACGCGATGCGGCTGCGGCTGGATCCGCACGGCGACGAGCCCACCCAGTGGGTCCGGCCCGAACTCCCGGACGTCGAGGTGGTGTCGTTCCTCGCCGAGCCCGACCCGCGTGAGGCGTGCCGCCAGTGGATCCGGCGGACCACCGACACCGTCCTGCCCCTGGACGGCCCGCTGGTCCAGACGGCGATACTGGTCGACGATCCCGGTTCGCTGGTGGTCTACTGCCGGTTCCACCACGTTGTCGCCGACGCGTGGGGGATCAACCTGGTGGTCCGGGAGATCGGCGAGCAGTACCTGTCCGCCGAAGCGGGACCCGCGCCCGCCCCGGCCCCCAGCTGCCTCGACGCCGCCGCGACGTACCGGGCGTACCGGGAGTCGCCGCAGTGGCGGGCCGACCGGGATGCGCTGGCCGACGCGGTCGGGCCGCTGACGCCCGCCCTGTTCGCCCGCACCGCGACCGTCAGCGGCCACCACCGGCGGCAGCGGTCCGTGCACGTGGACGCCCACCTCGTCGACCGGGTGCGGGCCACCGGGCGCTCGGTCTTCGCCGTCACCGCCGCCGCCCTCGCCACCTACCTGCGCCGGGTGCACCGGGACGGTGACATCGTGCTGGGCGTCCCGCTGCTCAACCGGCAGACCCCGGACGAGCTGGCGACCATGTCGCACGTCACCAACATCCTGCCGCTCCACGTGCCGGTCGACGAGCGGCAGACCCTGCTCCAGCTGGCCGACCGGATCCGCTCCGACGTCTGGGAGCTGACGGCACGTCAGCAGTTCCCGCTCGGCGACCTGCGGGCCGCGCTGCGCGACCGGGGCCGCCCGGCACAGGAGCTGTTCGACGTCACCTACTCCTACGTCACCGTGCCCGAGGGCGGGCCCGGCAGCTCCGGCGGACTCGGCGGCGCCGAGTCGACCGTGCTCGCCTCCGGCTACTCCCTGGACGCGGTCAACATCGTGGTGCGCGAATACGCGGCCGACGGCCCGCTGGATGTGGAGATCTTCTACGCCGACGACGTCTTCGACGAGGACTTCTCCGTGGAGGCGGCGATCGGTCACGTGATCCGGCTGCTCGACGAGGGGCTGCGGTCCGCCGAGGCGCCACTGGGGACGCTGACGGCGGTCGGCCCCGACGAGGCCGCCCGGATCGCCGCGTTCGAGCACCCGCACCGGGCCCCGTTCGACGAGACCGCGACGCTGGACCGGCTCGCCGCCGAGCAGGCCCGCCGCACCCCGGACCGGCCGGCCGTGGCCGGCACCGGCCTCGACGGGCGGCCGGTCACGCTGACCTACGCCGAGTTCCTCCAGCGGGTCGACCGGCTGGCGGCCCGGCTGCGGGGGGCCGGGCTGCGGCCCGAGGAGTGCGTGCCGGTGGTGCTGCCGCGGTCGCCGGAGTACCTGGTCGCCGTCCACGCCGTGCACGCGGCCGGGGGCGCGTATGTCCCGATCGACCCGGATCACCCGGCCGAGCGGACCCGGACCGTGCTGGCCGACTGCCGCGCGCGGCTGGCCGTCACCGACGGGCGGGCGGACGGGCTGCTCGACGAGCTGGGCATCCGGCCGCTCCCGGTGGAGCCGGCGGACGCCGACCGGCCGCCGGCGGGCGGCGGGCCGGGCCCGAGGCCCACCGATCTGGCGTACGTGCTCTACACCTCCGGCTCCACCGGCACGCCGAAGGGCGTGATGATCGAGCACCGCTCGGTGGTCAACCGGCTGGCCTGGATGCAGCGCCGGTACCCGCTCGGCGCCGAGGACGTCGTGCTGCACCGGACCCCGGCGACCTTCGACGTCTCCGTCTGGGAGCTGTTCTGGTGGGCGCAGGCCGGCGCCCGGGTGGCGGTGGCGCCGGTGGGCGCCGAGCGTGATCCGCGCGAGCTGGGCGCGGCGATCGAACGCCACGGGGTGACCGTGCTGCACTTCGTGCCCTCGATGCTGGGGCCGTTCCTCGACCACCTGGAGCGGGACCCCCGGGCCGCTGCGCAGGTCCGCACGGTGCGGCGGGTCTTCTGCAGCGGCGAGGCGCTGGTCCCGGCGCTGGTGGAGCGCTTCCGTGCCGTGTTCGCCGAAGCCGGCCGCCCCGAGGCCGAGCTGGTCAACCTCTACGGGCCGACCGAGGCGACGGTCGACGTCTCCTTCTTCGAGCCGCCCCGGACCGGCCCGGTCCAACGGGTGCCGATCGGCAGGCCGATCGACAACCTCGCGCTGCTGGTGCTGGACGCCGCGGGGCGGCGCTGCCCGGTCGGGGTGCCGGGCGAGCTGAACATCGCCGGCGTCGGCGTCGGCCGGGGCTACCTCCGCCGGCCGGAGCTCACCGCCGCGGCGTTCCTGGCCGACGAGTCGCTGCCGGAGGGCCGCCGCTACCGCAGCGGTGACCTCGCCCGCTGGCTGGCCGACGGCACCCTGGAGTACCTGGGCCGGCTGGACGACCAGGTGAAGGTCCGGGGCAACCGGGTGACCCTCGGCGAGATCGAGAGCACGCTGGCCCGCTGCCCGGCCGTCGCCGCGGCGGCGGTGGCCAGCGAGGCCACGGCGGGCGGGGCCGGGCTGGTCGCGTACCTGGTGGCCGCCGACCCCGTCACCGACTCCGCGGCCGACGGCCCCTCCGCACTGGTGAAGGCCGTCGTCGGCTTCCTCGCCGAGCGGCTCCCGGCGTACATGATCCCGGCGGAGTTCGTCCGCCTGGACCGGCTGCCGCTGACCCCGAGCGGGAAGGTGGACCGCAAGGCCCTGCCCGCGCTCGGCCGGCGCGAGCGGGGCTCCGCCCGGCCGGACGGCCCGGTCGAGGAACAGGTGGCCGCCCTCTGGCACGAGGTGCTCGGGACGGACGCGTTCGGCGCCCACGACGACTTCTTCACCATCGGCGGTGACTCGATCCTGGTGCTGCGGCTGCGCACCGAGGCGGAGCGGCGCGGACTGCCCTTCGACGTCGAGCGGTTCTACGCCCGCCCGACCGTCGCCGGCCTCGCGGAGCAGGTGGCGGCCCCCGTCCCGGAGGCGGATTCCGGCGTGACCGAGCCGTTCGCCCTCGTCCCGCTACTCGACCGGGCCGCCGTCCGCACGGCTGAGGACGCCTTCCCCGCCTCGCAGCTGCAGCTCGGCATGCTCTTCCACAGTCTGCGGAGCGCCGACTCCGCGCGGTACAAGGACGTCTTCCGGTACCGGCTGCGGATGCCCTGGGACGAGGCGGCGTTCCGCACCGCGTACCGGCGGCTGCTGCGCCGGCAGCCGGCGCTGCGCTCGACCTTCGACCTCACCGGCCGGTCCACCCCGCTGCAGCTTGTCCTGCGCGAGGTGCCGGACCCACTGGTGGTGGTCGCCGCGCCCGACGCCACGGACCTCGACGCCTACCTGGACGCGATGCACCACGTCGCGTACCCGTTGCTCGACGACCGGCCGCAGGAGCCGGCCGCGCTGCACGGGATGCGGGTGTTCGTCCGGCCGGACGGCGTCGACCTGGTGTTCCACTTCCACCACGCGATCCTGGACGGTTGGAGTGTCGCCGGGCTGATCGGCGAACTCCTGCGCGACTACACGGCGTTGGCCGGCGGCGAGAGCCTCGCGTCGGCACCCGTCCCCACCCTGCTGCTCGCCGAGCACGCCCGGGCGGAGGGCGAGGCACGCACCTCGGCCGCGTCCGGGCAGTTCTGGGCGCGCGCCCTGGAGGGCAGCCGGCCCACCGTGATCGAGCCGCTGCGGGCCCACCTCGCGCCGGGCCCGGCGCAGGACGGCGACCGGGTGCTGACACTGCCCACCTGGCTGGAGCGCGCGCTGCGCCGACTGGTCCGCCGGCACGGGGTCCCGCTGAAGTCCGTCCTGCTGGCCGCGCACTGCCTCGCCCTGCGGGCGGCGTCCGGCACCGAGGACGTGGTCACCGGCTGCGTGACCCACACCCGGCCCGCCCGCGCCGGCGCCGAGCAGTGCGCGGGGCTCTTCCTCAACACCGTGCCGGTCCGGCTGGACGGGCGGGCCCGGAGCTGGCTGGAGACGGTCCGCCGGGTGGTCCGCTGGGAGCGCGACGCCTTCCCGCACCGGCGGTACCCGATCGCCACGCTCACCGCCGAGCGGGGCGGGCCGGTCATCCGGACCGCGTTCAACTTCGTCGACTACCACACGCTTGGCGAGGTCCTGGGCGAGGGCCGGGTCGAGCTGGTGGACTTCGCGGTGCGCGAGGAGACCGACTTCACCCTGCTGACCACCGCCATGGTCGACCCGCGCGACGGCGCGCTGCGGCTGCGGATCGGCTCGGGTGGCGGCGTCCTCACCGGGGACCAGCGCGCGGAGTTCGGCCGGACCCTGCTGGATGTCCTCGCCGCGCTGGTCCGGGACCCGCAGGGCGCGGTCGACCTGGCCACCGCGCGGCGGCGCGACGTCGCCGTCCAGATCGCGCACGTGGCGGCCGAGCACCCGCAGGCCCTCGCACTGACCGGCGGCACGGACGCGGACCGGTGGGACTACCACCGGCTCTCCGAGGCCGCGGACACCGTCGCCCAGCGGCTGCTGGGCCGGGGGATGCCCTCCGGGGCCCGGGTCGCGGTCCGGATGCGGCGGTCGGCCGCCCAGCTGGCGGTGGTGCTCGGCGTGCTGCGGGCCGGCGCGGCCGTGGTCCCGCTCGGCCCGGAGCACCCGCAGGCCCGGATCCGGATGATGACCGCGATCGCCGCGCCCTTCGTCACCGTCACCGACGAGGCGGCGCCCGACGAGGCGGCGCCCGGCGAGGCGGCGCCCGGCGAGCCGGAGGCGGTCACGGCGGAGCTGCTCCTCGACGGTCGGGCGATGGCCGGCGAGCCGCACCCGCTCCCGCACATCCACCCCGAGTCGGCCGCCTACGTGCTCTTCACCTCCGGTTCCACCGGCGAGCCCAAGGGCGTCACCATGCCGCACCGCGGGCTGTCCAACCTGATCGCGTGGCAGAACCGGCGCGCCACCGGCTGCGTGGGCCTGACCACCCTGCAGTACGCGCCGCTCGGCTTCGACGTCGCCTTCCAGGAGGTCTTCTCCACCCTGTGCGCAGGCGGCACCCTGCGGCTCCTCGACGAGGAGCGGCGCCAGGACCTCGCGGCCGTGCTGGCGATCGTCGAGGCCGAGCGCGTCCACCGGCTCTTCCTGCCGTACGTCGCGCTGCAGGCACTGGCCGAGGCCGCGGCCGCCACCGGGACGTACCCGGCCGGGCTGCGGGCCGTCGTCTCCTCGGGCGAACAGCTGCGCGTCACCCCGGAGATCCGCGCGCTCTGCGCCGCCGTCCCGGACCTGGTGCTGGAGAACCAGTACGGCCCCACCGAGACCCACGTGGTGCTGGCGTACCAGCTGCCGGGCGCCGCCGCCGACCACCCGCCCCTGCCGCCGGTCGGCACGCCCGTCACGGGCACCACCGTGACGATCCTCGACGAGCGACTGCGGCCGGTGCCGCCGGGGGTGAAGGGCGAGATCCACGTCGAGGGGCCGGGCGTCGCGCTCCACTACGAGAACCGGCCCGGGCTCACCGCGCAGCGGTTCCTCGCCGCGCCGGGCGGCCGGATCCGCTACCGCACCGGGGACCTCGGCGTCGCCCTGCCGAGCGGCGACATCGTCTGCCTGGGCCGCGCGGACGGCCAGGTCAAGGTGCGAGGCCACCGGGTGGAATGCGCCGAGGTTGAGCTGGCCGTGCTCGGGCTCGCCGCGCAGCACCCGGGGATCGAGCAGGTCGCCGTGGTCCCGCGAACGCTCGGCGGCACGGACGCGGTGCTGCAGGCCTTCCTGGTCGGCGACCCGGACCGGGCCGACACCGAGGCGCTGCGGTCCGCGCTCGGCGAGCTACTGCCGTCGTACCTGGTACCCGCGCACTACCGGTGGATCGACGCGATGCCGCTGACGTCGAGCGGCAAGCGTGCCGACGCCGTGCTGCGCGCGCTGGCCGCCCGGGGCCCGTCGTCCGACGCCACCCAAACGGCGGCGCCGGCCGGCCCGGTGGACCGGCTGGCGGAGGAACTCGCCGACTTGCTGGCGGAGTTCGCGGGCGTCGAGCGGCTGGCCGTGGACGCGGACTTCTTCGCCGCCGGCGGAACGTCGATCGGCGCCACCCGGGTGGCGATGACCGTCGCCCGGCGGTGGGGCGTCGAGCTGCCGCTGCCCGCCTTCCTGGCGGCGCCAACCGCGCGCCGGCTGGCCGAGGCTGTCCGGGCGGGGGACGCCCGGCGCGGCTTCGACCCGGTGGTCCCGCTCCGGACGGGCGGCGCGCTGCCGCCGCTCTTCCTGGTGCACCCGATCGGCGGCAACGTCCTGTGCTACCGCGAGCTGGCCGGCCGGCTCCCCGGCGACCGCCCGGTGTACGGGCTGCAGGCGCCCGGCGCGGAGCCGGGCACCGAACCGCTGGCCGCCATGGACGCGCTGGCCGACTCGTACCTCGCGGCCATCCGGCGGGTCCGTCCCGAGGGCCCGGTCCACCTGGCCGGGTGGTCCTTCGGCGGCTACGTCGCGGTGGAGCTGGCCCGCCGCCTCGACCCGGCGCGGCTCGCCTCGCTGACGCTGCTGGACACCGTCGCCCTGGGCGACGGACCCCGGCCGGAGATCGAGGAACGGGAGCTGGTGCTGCTCTTCTTCCGGGAACTGGTCCGGGACGCCACCGGCCGGGAACCGGCCGAGGAAGAGCTCGCCGCCGCTGGACGTGAGCTGCCCGAGCTGTTCGACGCCGTCTTCCGGCGGACCGTCGACCTGGGCGTCCTGCCCGGCGACGCCTCGCCGCACCTGCTCCGCCGACTCCACGGGGTCTTCCGGGCCCACTACCGGGCGACGGTCGACCACCGGCCGGAGCGGGTGCGGCAGCCGCTGCTGGTGCTGCGGGCGATGGAGGGGCTGCCGGCCGCCGTGGCCTCGACGCACCGGCTCTTCGGCAGCCTCTTCGAGAGCCCGGCCAACGGCTGGCGCCACTGGGCCGACCGGGTCGAGACGGTGGACGTCCCCGGCGACCACCTCTCGATGATGGCCGCCCCGCACGTGGCCGGCCTCGCCGAGGAGCTGGGCCGGGCCCTGGCCCGCGGCGACGCCCAGGCGCCCGCCGGTACCGGACCGGAGCAGGCCCGATGAGCGGGGCCCGGCCCGGTGCGGCCGGCGAGGTCCGCCGGCCGCTCGGCCCGATGGAGCGCTGGTACTGGATCTGCGACCAGCTCTCCCCGCTCAACGTCGTCGCCCGGGTGCACCTGCGGGGTGCTCTCCCGGCCGGCGCCCTCGACCGCGCCGGCGCCGCGCTGGTCCTGGAGAACCCGCTGCTCCGGGTCGCCGTCGCCGCCCGGCCGGACGGCAGCCGCCCGCGGTTCGTGGCCGCCGGGGACGGGCGGATCCCGGTGCGGACCGTGCGCGCCGACGGGCCGCCCTGCTCCGGCCGCTGGGCGCAGGAGGTCGACGCCGTCGAGCTGGTCACCCCGCTCGACCGGCGGTCGGGACCGCTCGCCCGGATCGTCGACGTCGTGCACGACCCCGGTACCCCCGAGGAGTGCCACGACCTGCTGCTCACCGTCTCCCATGTCATCGCTGACGGCACCACCGTCCTGGAACTGCTGCGCCGGCTGGTCGAGTCGGCGCACGACCCGGCTCCGGGGCCGGCCCGCCCGGCACTGCCCCCGCCCGAGGCGCTGCTGCCGCGCCGGATCAACGGCCTGCCCCGCGCCGCGCACCTGGCCCTCGCCATCGCCGCCGAGCAGTTCGCCCTGCTGGCCGCCCGGCCCTGGCGGCTCACGCCGCCCGTCCCGCTGCAGCCGCAGCACCGCCGGACCAGGCTGCTCCACCGGGAGCTGGACGCCGGACAGCTGGCCGCGCTGACCGACCGCTGCCACCGCGAGGGCACCACCGTGCACGGCGCCCTCGCCGCCGCGCTGGCCCTCGCCGTCGCCGGGGCGCAGGCCCCGGCGGGGACCCGGACCGTCTGCATCGGCTCGCCGGTGGACTTCCGCACCCACCTGGTCCCGCCGGTCGGCCCCCGGGACGCGGGCGCCTACGTCGCGACCGTGCCCACCTACGTCCGGGTGGGCCCGGCCGCCGGGCTCTGGGCGGCGGCCCGGGGCGTCACCCGGGACCTGCGCCGCAGCGTGCGGAGCCGCCGCCACCTGGCGCTGGTGTCGCTGCTGCGGCTGATGTCGCCGCCCTCGGCCGCGCGCAGCGCGCGGGCGGTCACCGCGGTCGACCGGCAGGGCCCCGGGAACGTCTGCCTGTCCAACCTCGGGGTGGTCGACTTCCCCGACCGGGTCGGGCGGTGGGAGCTGTCCGGCGCGCAGTTCGTCGCCGGCATCTCGGTCAGTGGCTACCTGGTCGCGACGGTCAACACCAGCCACGCGGCGCTGCACTGGAACTTCACCTACATCGACGGCGCGCTCGGCGCCGAGCGCGCCGGGCGGATCGCGGACCACGCGGTGCGGACCCTGTTGGCGGGCCTGCGGCGCACCGAAACGCCGGCCCCCACCGAAGCGAGAGGCTGATCATGACCAACAGTCGGGGAGCGGTAGTCATCACCGGCGCGTCGTCAGGGCTCGGCGCGGCGATCGCCGAGGGCCTGGCTGGAGCCGGGTTCACCGTGTACGCCGGGGTGCGGACCGAGGAGAGCGCGGCCCGGGCCCTGCGGGTGAACCCGGCGATCCGGCCCCTGATGCTCGACGTCACCTCGGCCGACGCGATCCGGGCGGCCGGCAGGCGGGTGCGCGAGGAGGTCGGCGACGCGGGGCTGCACGGGCTGGTCAACAACGCCGGCACCTGCGTGCCGGCGCCGCTGGAGTGCGTACCGCCGGAGCAGCTCCGGGCCGAGTTGGAGGTGAACCTGATCGGTACGGTGGCGGTGACCCAGGAGTTCCTGCCGCTGCTGCGGGCCCGGCCCTCGGCCGCCGTCCCGGGAGAACCGGTCGGGCGGATCGTCACCGTCAGCTCCGGCCTCGGGCGGGTCGCCGCCCCCTTCCTCGGCGCCTACGCGGCCTCGCAGTTCGCCAAGGAGGGGGTGTCGGACGCGCTGCGGCGCGAGCTGGCGTCGCTGGCGGTCAGCGTCTCGGTGATCGAGCCGGGCGCGGTGCCCACCCCGATCTGGTCCAAGGTCGAGGAGACGGCCCGGCAGATACTGGCGGCCGCCCCCGAGGCGGTCGCCGCCCCCTACCGGGCCCGGTTCGAGGCCTTCGTCGCCCTGAACGACGAGCGCGCCCGGCAGAGCCGGACCCGCCCGGAGGCGGTCGCCCGGGCCGTCGCCCACGCGCTGACCGCCCGGCGGCCGCGGACCCGCTACCGGGTCGGGCCGGACGCCCGGGCCGCCGCCGTGGCGGCCCGGCTGCTGCCGGACCGGGTGCTCGACGCGCTGATCAAGCGTCAGTTCGCCGATCCGGCACCGGAGAAGGGCCGGGCCGGCGCGTACGAGGGAGCGGCCCGGTGAAGGCGCTGGTGATCGGCGCCGGCATCGGCGGGTTGACGACGGCGATCGCGCTCCGCCGCCACGGCGTCGACGTCGAGGTGCTGGAGGCCGCCCCCGAGGCGCGGACCTCGGGCGGCGGACTCGGCATCGCCAGCAACGCCACCAAGGTGCTGCGCGCCCTGGACATCGACCTCGCCGCGGCCGGCGTGGGCCGGGTCTGCGAGCACTTCCGGCTGTGCACCGCGAGCGGACGGCCGCTGCGCGAGCTGCCGATCCGCTCGATCGCCGAGGAGCTGGGCTCCCCTGTGGTCAACGTCCGCCGCAGCGACCTGATCGACCTGCTCCGCCGCTCGCTGGCCGGTACCCCGGTCCGCCACGGCGCCGAGGCGGTCAGCTACCGGCGGGAGGCCGAGGGCGTCTCGGTGCTCTGCGCGGACGGCCGGACCCTCGCCGCCGACCTGCTGGTCGGCGCGGACGGCATCCGGTCGGTGGTCCGGGCCCAGTCGGCCGGCCCGGAGCCGGTCCACGAGTACGGCTACGTCTGCTGGATCGCGACCGTCCCCTTCCGCCACCGCCGGCTGCCGGACGGCGGTGCCGTCCACTACTGGGGGAGCGGGCAGCGGTTCGGCCTGATCGACATCGGCGGCGGCCAGGCCTACTGGTGGGGGACGAAGAACCTCCCGCCGGAGCAGGCGCGCCGGTGGTCCGGCGGCAGGGCGGAAATCCTGCGCAGCTACCAGGGCTGGGCGGAGGAGGTGCGCGAGGTCGTCGCACGGACCCCGCAGGAGAGCATCACGGCCGTGCCCGCACAGGACCGGTCCTTCCTGGAGTCCTGGGGCGACGGGCCGGTGACCCTGGTCGGCGACGCGGCCCACCCGATGCTGACCAGTCTGAGCCAGGGCGCCGGTTCGGCGATCGAGGACGGCTACGCGCTGGCCCACCACCTCGCGCGCGCGGGCGACGTCGCCACCGGGCTGCGCCGGTACGAGGCCGCGCGCCGGGAGCGCGCCCGATCCCTGGTCGCGGCGTCCCGGCGGCTGAGCCGGCTGGAGCAGCTCGGGAACCCGCTCGTCGTGGGCCTGCGCAACCTGGCGCTCCGCTACGCGCCGGCCTCCGTCGTCCGGCGGCAGAACATCGCCCCGATGCGCTGCGAACTCCCTTCCTGAGCCGAGCCGTTGGAGCATGCCCGAGCTGTTGGAGCACGCCCGAGCTGTTGGCGCGCGCCGGACCCGCGACGCGGGCCGGACCCGACCTCCGGCCGGCGCCGGACCGAACCTCCGGCCCGTGCCGGACGCACCGAAGAAACCTGACGTCATCCACGAGGAGGACCAGCGGTGAATGCCGGAACCAACCGAGGAGCCACGGTGTCCCGCCGTCCGGGGACTGGCCTGCTGCCCGTGCCCTGGGACATGCGGGCCGGGGTGAAGGCCTACTGGACGCCGGGCAAGCCCCCGCCGGGTGCCAACGACCCGGCCGTCCGGCCGACCGAGGAGCACCCCAGGCCCGTCCTGCTGCTGCACGCGTTCATGTCCAACCAGTCCTTCAACTTCCAGGCCGGGGCGCCGTTCCTGCGCAACCACGGCTACTGCGTGTTCACCATGAACTGGGGGCGGCCGAGCTGGGCCGGCCGCTTCGAGGTGCCCGTCAACGGGTGCGCGGACCTGCGTGAGGGCGGGGAGCAACTGGCCGAGGAGGTCGAGCGGATCAAGCGGCTCACCGGCGTTCCCAAGGTCGACCTGGTCGGCCACTCCGGCGGTGGCGGGCTGCTGATGCAGTACTACCTCAACGTGCTGGAGGGGTATCCCAACGTCGAGAAGGCGGTCTCGATCGCGCCGTCCAACCACGGCGTCTCGTTCTCCACGCTCACCTACGTGTTCCGCAACGCCTCCCCGCGGTCGTACCACCTGATGGCCCGCCGGATCTTCCCGCTCTGCGACCAGGGTGCCCCCGACTCCGAGATGATCGAGCTGATCTACGGCAAGGGCGACACCCGGCCCGGTCCGCGGTACACCGTGATCATGACCGAGCACGACCAGATCGTCACGCCCTACAAGAAGGCCTTCCTCGACGGCGACAACGTCACCAACATCCTGCTCCAGGACGACTGCCCGGAGGACCTCTCCGAGCACGCCGGCATCATCTACAACGAGCGCGCCTGGCTGCACGTCCTCAACGCGCTCGATCCGGACCACGCCGAACCCGTCCCCAGCTTTCCCGTCGACCCCTACTTCCCGGGGTGGAAGTGACCGCGCCCCGGGAGACCCCGCCCGGCCCGGTCGGGGCGACGACCGTGGACGAGACCGCCGCCGGCTGCCCGTACCGGCCCGTCGCCGAGCGGCTCCAGGGCTGGCGGCCGGAGATCCACCCGACCGTGCCGTCACCCGGCGAGGAACTGCCGCCGGGGCCGCGCACCCCGGCCGCGCTGCAGTCGCTGCTGGTCTGGAGCGGCCGGAACACCTACTTCCCGGCGGTGCGGGCGAGGTACGGCGACACCTTCACGCTGCGCGTCGCCCCGATCGGGAGGCTCGTGGTGCTCTGCGCCCCGGAGGACGTCCGCACGGTCGTCCTCGGCGGGCCGCAGACCTATCCGGTTGGCGAGAACAACGCGCTGTTCGAGCCGCTGCTCGGCAAACGGACCGTGCTGGCGCTGGACGGCCCGATGCACCGCTCCGAGCGCCGCCGGATGATGCCCGCCGTGCACGGCGAACGGCTGGCCCGCGTGGTGCCGTTGATGGAGCAGCTGGCGGCGGAGGAGGTCGCGCGCTGGCCGGTCGGCGGCACGGTCACCCTGGTCGACCGGATGCGGGAGCTGACCCTGCGGGTGATCGTCCGGACCGTGCTGGGCGTCGAGGAGCCGGCCCGGCTGGACCGGTTCGTCGCCGCGCTGCGCCAGGTGGTCGACATCAAAACGCCGGACATGCTGATGTGGGTCTGGCCGCGGCTGGCCGGGGTCGGGCCCTGGCGGCGGAAGGCCCGGCGCCTGGACCACGCGGACGAGCTGCTGTTCGAGGAGATCGGCCGCCGGCGGCGCGACGCCGGCCGCGAGGGGCGGCCGGACGTGCTCGCCGCGCTGCTGGACGGCGGCGCCGGCGAGGTGGACGACGAGCTGGTCCGGGTCGAACTCGTCACCCTGCTGGCCGGCGGATTCGAGACCACGGCGGTCGCCTCGGCCTGGATGTTCGAGCGGCTGCTCCGCCACCCGCACGTGCTCGTCAGGCTGCGCAAGGGCCTCGACGACCCGCAGGACGAGTACCGGATGGCGGTGGTCCGCGAGACCCTGCGGTTGCGGCAGACCAGCTACAACGTCGCCCGCCGGCTCACCGCCCCGGTCGAACTGGGCGGATACCGGCTCCCGGCCGGGACCTTCGTCTGGCCGTCGCTGGCCGCGATCCACTCCGACCCCGGGATCTGGGGGCCGGACGCCGCCGCGTTCCGGCCGGAGCGCTGGCTGGAGCCCGATCCGCCGCTGCGGGCCTTCCTCCCGTTCGGGGGCGGCGTCCACCGGTGCCTCGGGGCGCAGTTCGCCGAGGTCGAGATGGAGGTGATCCTGCGTACGGTGCTGCGCCACGTCGAGCTGCGGCCGGACCGGTGGACCGACGAGCCGGCGACGATGCGCAACATCGTCCTGGTGCCCCAGCGCGGTGCCCGGGTCCGTGTCGTGCGCCGCCTCGGCGGCTGAGGGTGCCCGGGCCGAGCCGTCCACGGCGTCGGCCCGGCGGCCCGGGCGTGGGATTCCCGGCCGGAAGGAGGCGGGAGCGGCGCGACGGATCACCGATCGAGCGGGAGGATCGGCTCACCACTGTGTAGCGTGCTGCTGAAGCAGTGTCACCAGTGGCAGGGAGATGAGCCCGTGGCGGTTGTGCTCACCGTGGTCTTCGCCGTTCTCGCGGCGCTGAGCAACGCCAGTGCCATGGTGCTGCAACGTTCCGCCGCGCGGACGGTGCCGCAGAGCGACGCGTTCAGCCTGCGGCTGATGCTCGACCTGGTGCGCCATCCGGCCTGGCTGGGCGGGATGCTCACGGTCCTGTGTGCGGCGGTCTTCCAGGCGCTGGCGCTGGCGGTGGGCTCGCTGGCCCTGGTCCAGCCGATCTTCGTCACCGAGCTGACCTTCGTGCTGCTGATCGCCTGCGCGGTCTTCCGGCGCCGGCTGCCGTCGCTGGGCTGGTTCGGGATCATCGCGGTCACCCTCGGGATCGGCCTCGCCCTGGCCTCGGCCGCCCCCTCCGGCGGGCGTGACCACGCCGCGGCCGCGGTCTGGGTGCTGACCCTGGCCGCCGGCGGCGGCGCCATGGTCTGCTGCGTGCTGGCGGCCCTGCCCTACGGCCGGGGCAAGGCCCGGGCGGCCCTGTTCGGCGCGTCGGCGGCGATCGGCTACGCCCTGACGGCGGCGCTGATGAAGACCTCCGTCAGCGCCGCCGGCCACGGTGTCACCGCGTTCTTCACCTGCTGGGCCACCTACGCCTTCGCCGCGGTCGGCGGCTGCTCGCTCTTCCTGCTCTCCAACGCGGTGGAGTCGGGCCCGCTGCTGGCCTCCCAGCCCGCCCTGACCCTCGGGGACGCGGTGACCAGCCTGGCCCTGGGCATTCTGGTGTACGGCGAGCATGTGCGCACCGGCTGGTGGCTGCTCCCCGAGGCGGTGGGCGCGCTGCTGGTGGCGGCGGGCGTGATGGTCCTGCCGCGCGTCGAGACGCAGGCCCTGGGCCCGCGCCCGTCGGCCGCCACCTGAGCCGCGCCGACTGAGCCCCACCGTCTGAACCGCGTCACCTGAGCCGCGTCACCTGAGCCGCGCCGTCTGAGCCGCGCCGTCTGAGCCGCGTCACCTGAGCCGCGTCACCTGAGCCGCGTCACCTGAGCCGCGTGCCGGCGCTCAGCCCCGCGCGGCGCGCAGCACGGCCGTGAGGTCGGTCGCCGGGTGGCCGGTCAGCCGCTCGATGGCGTCGCTGACGCCGTCGAGTTCGCCGGCGGCCACCGCGGTGTAGGTGGAGACCCAGGCGTCGAGCTGCCAGTCCGGCGCACCGTAGTGGGCGCGCGAGGCATAGGCCTCCGCGACCGTCTCGGCGTGGTAGTCGACGGAACGCCCGGTCGTGTGCGCGATCACCGCGGCGATCTCCTCGAAGGTGAGCGCGTGCGGACCCGTCAGGTCGTAGGTCGCCCCGGCATGCTCGGGGGCCCGGGCGAGCACGGCCGCGGCGGCCTCGGCGATGTCGTCCTGGGCGACCACGGCGGCGCGTCCCTGACCGCCGGGCCCGCGGATCACGCCGTCCTCGCCGACCATGAAGGGCATGAAGTCGGCGTAGAGGTTGTCCCGCAGGAAGGTGAAGGGCAGCCCGCTGGCGCGGATGTGCTGCTCGGTGTGCCAGTGGTCGCGGGCCAGGGTGAAGGTGGCGTCGGGCGCGGCGCCGTAGAACGAGATGTACACCAGGTGCCCGACCCCCGCCTCGACGGCCGCGTCGACGAAGGTGCGGTGCTGCTCAAGCCGGTCGGGCGCCTCGGCGGCGGAGACCATCAGCACGCGCTCGGCGCCGGTCAGCGCCCGGACCACGGCCTCGCGGTCGCCGAAGGAGCAGGACAGGGCGGTGGCACCCGGCAGCGCGGGGACCCTGGCGAGGTTGCGGGCGAGCAGCCGCTGCGGCAGGCCGGCGGCGGCCAGCAGGCGGGCAACGCGCCCGCCGAGACGGCCGGAGGCGCCGGTGACGGCGAGGGTGGGTCGGCTGGGGACGTCCGCCATGGCGGGCTGCTCCGTTCGTGGGGGGTGTGTGGCTGCCCTGATCCGTACCAGACCCGTCGGCGGCCGCACCAGTGCGACGCGCCCGGGACGGCAGCGGGGTTGCCGGTGTGCCCGGGCCGCCCGTGCGACTGGGCCGCTGGGCGGGCTGTGACGGGCCTGTGACAGGATCTGTGGTCTGCTTCACTGCCCTGCAAGATCGACTCCTGATGAGCTGAGCCGATGCGTCACACCACCCCCTTCGTCCTGTCCGCCGTCCTCGTCGGCACCGTGGTCCTCACCGGATGCGCATCGCGGGACGTCAACAGCGTCAACAGCGCCAACAGCTCCGCCGCGCCGACGTGCGCGGTACCGACGCCCACCGGTGGGGCCGCCGGGTCCAAGCGGGAGAACGTGACCATCGTCAGCCCCGGGTGCCGCACGTCCCCGGGGTCGACGCCCGAGTTCGAGGTCACCAACACCGAGAGCGAACCGTTCACCTACACCGTCACCTTCTCCGTGCTGAACACCGCGGGGGAGGTGCTGGACAGCATCCCGCAGACCGTGGCGTCCGTGGCGCCCGGCCGGACCGTCCGGCAGGCCGTCGACACCGGGCAGTCCGGGTCCATGACCGCCGGGTCCGTGACGTCCGGGTCCGGAGCGTCCGGGTCCGGGACAGCCAAGGCCGGGTCACAGCTGCGGATCGCCAAGGTGCGGGCGGTGCCGACCTCCGAGGCACCCGTCGCGGCGGGAGTCTGCCCGCCCTCCGGGATCCGCGTGGCGGCCGGCGAGGTCGAGGCCGCGATGGGACTGCGTGCGATGGGACTCCGGCTGACCAACTGCGGATCCGGTGCCTACCGCGTCAACGGCTACCCCCGGCTCCAGGTGCTCGACGAGGAGCGGAAGCCGGTGGACGGCATCCGGATCCTGCAGGGCACCGACCGGATCGCCACCGGGGTCGTGCCCGATGCCGCGCCCCAGCCCGTGACGCTGCAGCCGGGCGAATCCGCCTCCGCCACCCTGGCCTGGCGCAACACCACCGGATCGGGCGACCCCGTGAACGTCCCCTACGTCCGGGTGACGGCACAGACCGGGGCGCCGAGTGTGATCGTGACACCGGAACTCGACCTCGGAACCACGGGCCAGATCGGCGCCAGCGCCTGGAAGCACGCATAGTCGCGGTGGTCGCGGTGGTCGCGGTGGTCGCGGTGGTGGGGCAGGGAGCGGCGGGCCCGACCACGCGGGCATACGCTCGTGCAACCGGCCCGGCTCGCCGGCGCGTCGTACCCGCGACACGAACACCGCTCGAACAGCGGCCCAGCAGGCGGAGCAGCCCATGACCCAGCAGACCGCACCCTCGCCGGCCTCGCCCGAGCCGTTGGACCGGCAGCCGCTGGACCGGCAGCCGGTGGACCGACGCGCCCTGCTGCGGCTCGGCGTCGGGGCTGCCGCGGCCGCGGCGCTGACCGGCTGCACCTCCCGCGCCGCCACCGGATCCGGGCCCGCGCCGAGTACCGCACCGGGCCCCGCCGGGAGCCGGTCCGCCACCTCTGCCGCCGCCTCCGCCCCCGGCGCATCCCCGAGCGCACCGGCCACCTCGGCCGGCCCCGCCGACTGGACCGCGCTGGCCAAGGACCTCCAGGGCAGCCTGATCCGCCCCGGGGACGCCCAGTACACGGCCGCCGCCCGGCAGTACCAACCGCAGTTCGACGGCGTGCGGCCCGGCGGGGTGGTGTATGTGGCGAACGCCCAGGACGCGGTCACCGCACTCGCCTTCGCCGGCCGGTACGGCCTGCCGGTGGCCCTGCGCAGCGGCGGGCACAACTACGGCGGCTGGTCCGCGGGTCCCGGGCTGGTGCTGGACGTCGGGCGGCTGAACGCGGTCACCGCCTCCGGCGGCGGCGCGACGGTGGGCGCGGGCGCCCGGCTGATCGACGTGTACGCGGGCCTGGCCGGCCAGGGCGCGGCGATACCCGCCGGGTCCTGCCCGAGCGTCGGGGTGACCGGGCTGACCCTCGGCGGCGGTGTCGGGGTGACCTCCCGGGCCTATGGACTGACCTGCGACAGCCTGACCGGCGCCGAGGTGGTCACCGCGGACGGGCGGATCCTGCGGGCCGACGCGTCCAGCGAGCCGGACCTCTTCTGGGCGCTGCGCGGCGCAGGCGGCGGCAACTTCGGCGTGGTCACCTCGCTGGACTTCCGCACCCGGCCCGCCGTCGACTGCTCCTACGCCTTCCTCTCCTGGCCCTGGTCGTCCGCGGCCGCGGTGGTGCGGGCCTGGCAGGCCTGGGCGCCGACCGCCCCCGACCAGCTCTGGGCCGATCTGCACCTGCTGGCCTGGCCGGACGGGCGGCTGGAGCTGAGCAGCACCGCCGTGTACCTCGGTCCGGCGAGCGAACTGTCCAACCTGATCAGCCGGTTGGGGGTCCAACCGAGCAGCGCGCCGGTCCACACCAAGTCCTTCCTGGAGACCATGCAGGTGATGGGGGGAGTGTCGGGCTGGACCCAGGCCGCCGCCCACCTGCCCGGCTCGCTCCCCGGGCAGAACCCGCAGGGCCGGCTCACCCGCGAGTCGTACGCGGCCCGCTCCGACTTCTTCACCGAGGCGCTGCCCGACACCGGCATCGCGTCCCTGGTCGACGCCGTGGCCCGCTACGCCCGCACCGCGCCCCAGGGCGGCAGCGCGGGAGTGGCCTTCGACGCGCTGGGCGGCGCGGTGAACCGGGTCGCACCGGGCGACACCGCCTTCGTCCACCGCGACGCGCTCTTCCTGGCCCAGTACACCGCCAACTACCCCGGCTCAGGCGCAGGTTCGGGCGTCGGCGTGGACCAGTCGCGCAGCTGGCTGAACGACCTGTGGACCGCCGTGCGCCCCTATGCCAGCGGGCAGGCCTACCAGAACTACGTCGACCCCCAGCTGGCCTCCTGGGAACAGGCCTACTACGGCACGAACGCGCCCCGGCTGCGCCAGGTCAAGCAGCACTACGACCCGCAGGGCGTCTTCCACTTCCCCCAGTCCGTCCCCGCCTGACCGTTCGTCACCGGACTGTTCCCGCCCGACCGTTCGTCGTCCGCCCGCGAACGTGCCGTTGCCCCAAGCCGGCCACCCTCTCCTTCGCCGTGCCGCACCGGATGTTCTGCCTCCCGGAGCCGTCCTCCGAGCCGTCCTCCGACCGGTGGACCCTGGGCGGCCGGGCGCGGTGCGAGGCTGGGTGACGGAGCGGGAACAGCGAGGGAAAGGCCCTGCGGCCCGCCTGCACCGCTGCCGTTCTCCCATCGGAGGAATTCCGTGTCCCGTCCCCGACTCGCCCCTCGTTTCCGCCTCACCGTGGACGGCGAGGCGGTCGCCTTTCTCACCGCCGCCGGTCTCGACATCGGTCACGACATCGTCGAATGCGACGACGGCATGGGCCACGTGTTTCCGATGCCGGCCCAGAACCATCCGGTTGACGTCTCACTGCGACACGGCGCCGTGCCGAGGTCGGCCGCCTTCCGCGGCTGGCTCAACGCCTTTCTCCTCGACCGGATCGACCGGCGGAACGTCGCCATCAGCCTGACCAGTGAGTCCGGTGCCCAACCCCTGGTGACCTGGCACCTTGTCGACGCCTTCCCGGTCCGGCTCAGCGCTCCCGGGCTCGTCGCGGGCGCGGACCCCGTCGAGGTCGAGCAACTGGACCTGCGAGCCGACCGTCTCACGGTCGACCTCCACTGAGCCCGGCTGCGTCACGGTGCCGGTTCCACCCAGCGGGCACGCCAGGCGGGCGGGGCGAATGGATCCGCGAAGTACTGGGTCTCGTGAGCGACTTTTCCGTCGCGGAATTCCATCACGCTGACGACGGACACCGGACTGCCGTCGTAGGCCATCACGTATTCGGTGACCCAGAGATCGCCGCTGCCGAGAATCCGGCGAATGGTGAAATCGAGCTCGGCGGGATGGTGCGAGCGGAGTGCCTGCAGATTGTGACGCCCGCGGATGCGCTCGCCCGACTGGGGGTAATCCACGACGGCGTCGTCGTGGTAGATCGCGTGCTCGGTGTCCTGGTCCCCTGCGGCGGACGCTGCCCAGTGCCGATCCAGCGCCGCTCGGGTCTCCTGGTGCCCCATCGCGGTTCCTCCGATCACAGCGGTGACGGACGAGGCCCATGCGCCACGATCCCGGCCTCCTGTTGACCACCGTAGCCCTGTTCACTGCTTCGAATATGATGATCATCATCTGACGAGGCTGGGGGAACAGATGCGGATCTTCGAGGAGCGCTACGAGGCACGGCTGCGGTTGGGGCTGGCCACGCTGGCGGTGGTGCTCATGGTGTGGATCTTCATGATGGGCGCGGCCTCACAAGGGCACGCCGAGGTGCGCAACTGGTCCAGCTCGTGGATCGGCCTGGACGTCCTGGAGCTCATCGGGCTCCTCGGAACGGCCCTGCTGTACCCAGGGCGCCCGGCCCTGCTGACCCCGGTGGCGGCCGCCACGGCCACGCTGTTCGGCATCGACGCCTGGTTCGACACGATGACCGCCCTCGCCGGCGCGGACTGGTACACGGCCTGGGCCTTCGCCCTCATCGCCGAGGTCCCCCTCACCGCCCTGCTCGCCACCCTGGCGATCCGAACGGCCCGCCGCCAGGACCGCCTGGAGCAGTCGGCCCGGCAGGCTCAGCAGAAGCGGGAACCTGCCTGATCCGCTGGTCGCAGCTGGCCGGATCCGGTGCTGCGCCGGTGTCCGGGGTCTGGCGGTGTCCGGGGCCTGGCGGTGTCCGGGGTTTGGCGGCGGTCGGTCTTGACGTAGTTAGTGATTGGCCAATAACTTGAGGGTCATGGCAGGAGCGAGTAGACGGATGTCGGCGGAGGAGCGGCGCGAGAGCGTCATCCGCGCGGCGATGATCGAGTTCGCCGAGCGTGGCTACAACGGCACGTCGACGCAGGCGATTGCCCTGCGGGTCGGTGTCTCGCAGCCCTATCTGTTCCGGCTCTTCCCCAGCAAGCGGGCGCTCTTCGAGGCGACCGTGCGCCGCTGTACGCAGGACATCAAGGCGACCTTCCTCAAGGCGGTCGAGGGCCTGGACGATCCGAAGGACCGGGCCGAGGCCATGGGGGAGGCGTATGTCGAGCTGATGGCCGACCGCAGCCTGCTGCTGATGCAGATGCAGATGTACGTCTCCACGGCCGCCGCGGAGGCGAAGGGGGACGCCGAGGTGGGGGAGGCGGTGCGGGCGCTGTGGATGGACCTCTGGGACTCGGTGCGGGTGGCCGCCGGCATGAGCACGGAGGAGATCACGGAGTTCTTCGCCCGTGGGATGTTGATCAACACCTTGCTCGCCATGGGCTTTCCGGCCGGGCACCGGCTCTGGGAGGGGTTCGGCATGGGGGAGCAGGGGTGTGACCAGGGCTTGCCGGACAGGCCCTAACCAGGGTCGCTCCGCGCGGGCCCGGCTTTCTGTGAGCGCAAAAGTTATTGAGTGATTACTACCTTCATCGGTCCGCACGCACCACCTGTGTCTTGTGAGGAGTCCCCATGCGCAGAGGCAACCCGGCCGTCTGGGCTTTCGCGATCGCCAGCACCGCCGGATTCATGGCCGCGCTGGACAACCTGGTCGTCACCACCGCACTGACCTCCATACGCCGCGACCTCGGCGGCGGGATGAGCGACCTGGAGTGGACGGTCAACGCCTACACCCTCAGCTTCGCCGTCCTGCTGCTGCTCGGCGCGGCGCTCGGTGACCGCTTCGGCCGCCGCCGGGTCTTCATCGCGGGGCTCGGCGTCTTCACCTTCGCCTCGCTCGCGGCCGCGCTGGCCCCGAACATCAGCGCCCTGATCGCAGCCCGGGCCGTGCAGGGCGTCGGCGCCGCGATGCTCACCCCGGTCAGCCTGACCCTGCTCACCGCGGCGGTGCCGGCGGCCAGGCGCGGACTGGCCTTCGGTGCCTGGGGCGCGGTCAACGGCATCGCGGTGGCGATGGGGCCACTGATCGGCGGGACCGTGGTCGAGCACCTGTCCTGGCAGTGGATCTTCGCCCTGAACGTTCCGCTCGGCCTGCTCCTGCTGCCGTTGGCCCGGCTCCGGCTCACCGAGAGCGTCGGCCCCGACAACCGGCTCGACATCCCGGGCACGGCGCTGGCCAGCGTCGCCCTGTTCGGGATCGTCTACGCCGTCATCCGGGGCAACGACGACGGCTGGACCAGCGGCCCGGTGCTGGCCGGCCTGATCGTCGGCGGGGCGCTGCTCATCGCCTTCCTCCTCTGGGAGCGGCGCAGCCCGGCGCCGGCGGTGCCGCTGCGGCTGTTCCGCAGCCGGGCCTTCTCGGCGGTGAACGCGGCGAGCACGCTGATGTCCCTGGGCATGTTCGGGGCGATCTTCCTGCTCAGTCAGTTCCTGCAGGCGGCACAGGGGTTCAGCCCGATGCAGGCGGGCGTGCGGATGCTCCCGTGGACCGGTATGCCGATGCTGGTCGCCCCGCTGGCCGGCATGCTGGCGGACCGGATCGGTGGCCGGAACATCATCGCGGTCGGGCTGGGCCTGCAGGCGGCCGGTCTGGGCTGGTTCGCGTCGGTCGCCACGGCGCACGTCAGCTACGCCGCGCAGGTCCCCGCGCTGGTGCTCTCCGGGGCCGGCATGGCGCTCTTCTTCGCCCCGGTCGCCACGCTGCTGATGAGCTCGGTCCGGGAGCAGGAGCAGGGCGTCGCCTCGGGGGTCAACAACGCGCTGCGGGAGGTGGGCGGGGCGCTCGGCGTCGCCGTCCTCACCGCCGTCTTCACCGCGCACGGGGACTACACCAGCCCCGAGCGCTTCGTCGACGGCCTGGTCCCGGCACTGTGGGTGGGTGCGTCGGTGATCGGCATCGCGGCGCTGACGGTCCTCGTCGCGCCGCGGCGCAGCGGGGCCGGTGCGGCGCAGGTGGACGCAGCACGGGCGGACGCGGCGGAAGCCGGACGTACCGCAACGGACAGCCCGGCCGCACTGCCCTCCTGACGTGCCTGACGTGCTGGACGGGCTGAGCCCATCGGGCCATCGAGTCGGCTCCCTTCCGAACGGCCTGGCCCGGGGCGGCCGTTCGGAAGGGAGCAGCAGGATCGCGCTACCCGGCTGTCGTGGGGTGGCTGCCGTAGGGGTGAGTGATGATCTCCATGCCGTGGCCGACCGGATCCAGGAAGTACAGCCCGCGCCCGCCGTGATGGTGGTTGATCTCGCCGGCCTGCTTCATCTGCGGATCGGCGTAGTACGTCAGCCCGGCCTGGCGGATCCGCGCGAACGCCGCGTCGAACTCGTCGTCGGAGAGCAGGAAGGCGTAGTGCTGACTGGTGATCGACTCGACGGGGATGCTGGCGAAATCCAGCGTGACGCCGTTCGCGGTGGCGACCGGAACGAAGGGGCCCCACTCGGCCCCGACCTCCAGGCCGAGGATCCCTGCCAGGAACTCGGCGGATTCCCGCTTGTCCCGGGCGTGAACGATGGTGTGGTTCAACTCGACTGACATGAGCGACATGCCTCCGTAAGGCACTCGCGGACACCTCCATGCCTCACCCGGTCGGTGACCGACACGCGATGCCGCGTCCACGACCTTATGCCGGGCCGGCGCTCACCGTCGAGTGTCCGGCCGCCGCCGCCCGCCGCCCGGTCGCTACACTTCGCACACTATGCACATTCTCGTCACTGGCGGTGCCGGCTTCATCGGTTCGGAGTTCGTCCGCCGGCAGTTCGCCACCGACGCCACGGCCCGGATCACGGTCCTCGACAAGCTGACCTACTCCGGCGTCGAGGCCAACCTCGCGTCGGTCGCGGGCCTGCCGGGCTTCACCTTCGTCAGGGGCGACATCTGCGACCCCGTGGCCGTCGACCACGTCATGGCAGGCCAGGACGTGGTCGTGAACTTCGCCGCGGAGTCGCATGTCGACCGCTCGATCGTCGGCGCGGGCCCCTTCGTGACGACCAATGTCGTCGGCACCCAGGTCCTGCTGGACGCCGCCCGCAGGCACGGTGTCGGCCGTTTCGTGCACATCTCCACCGACGAGGTGTACGGCTCGATCAGCGAGGGCTCCTGGACGGAGGAGTGGCCGCCGGCCCCCAACTCCCCGTATTCCGCTGCCAAGGCGGGCGCCGACCTGCTGGCGCTGGCCTACCACCGGACCCACGGCATGGACGTGGTGGTGACCCGCTGCTCCAACAACTACGGGCACCACCAGTTCCCGGAGAAGGTCGTCCCGCTGTTCCTCACCAACCTGATCGACGGCCGCACGGTGCCGCTGTACGGCGACGGCGGCAACATCCGCGACTGGCTGCACGTCTCGGACCACTGCCGGGGCATCGACCTGGTGATGCGCGGCGGCCGCGCGGGCGAGATCTACCACATCGGCGGCGGCACCGAGATGACCAACAAGGAGCTCACCGGCCTGCTGCTGGCGGCTGTCGGAGCCGACTGGGGGAGGGTCGAGTACGTCGAGGACCGCAAGGGGCACGACCGGCGCTACGCCCTGGACATCGGCAAGATCCGCACCGAGCTCGGCTACGAGCCGCAGGTCCGCTTCGAGGACGGCCTGGCGGCCACCGTCACCTGGTACCGCGAGAACCGCGCCTGGTGGGAGCCGCTGAAGGCGAGAGCGGCCCTGGAGAGTTGACCGCGCAGGCGGCGGTGGTTGACGGCGCCGACGGGCGGCGGCATCATGGCAAACCGCGTGGCCTACGCCGAACCTCCCGCGACCGTCCCCAGCACGGTCTCCCAGTGGAGGCAAAGGGACCAGCGTCTCAGGTTCGCTGTTGCAGCCCGTTCGCCTCGGGCGGGGTTGCTGGGGAGCCGTTGCCCTGGGCGTGGAAGGCCGCGATGACAGCCCACAAGAACTTCAAGCGCCAGGTGCGCGCCCGCGCCGCCAAGACCGGCGAGTCCTACACCTCCGCCCTGCGACACTTCCGCCCGGCTCCGTCCGGCGAGGCCGTGCGAGAGGCCGGGCAGGAGGCCGTGCACGTGACCGTGCGAGAGGGCGTACCGGACGCCGTCAACTCCGCGAGCGTGCGGCTCGCCGTCGCGCAGACCCCCGTTCGCGAGGATCCCCGGGATGTGGCGGCGCTGCGCGACAGCGGCCGTCAGGTCCGCGCGCTGATGCGCGAGGCGAGTGCCCGGGGCGCGAGGATCGTGCACTTCCCGGAGGGCGCGATCTGCTTCCCCCACAAGCTCGTGATGTCCGTCGACGGCCCGGACGCGGTCGGTCCGGCGGACTGGGACCGGTGCCAGTGGCCGGTGCTGCAGGCGGAGCTGGCCGCGATCGCGCAGCTGGCAGGCGAGTTGCGGCTGTGGACGGTGATCGCCTCGGTGCACCGCCTGACCGGGCCGAACCGCCCGCACAACAGCCTCTACGTCATCTCCGATCACGGCGAGGTCGTCACCCGCTACGACGAGCGCCTGCTGTCGAACACCAAGGTCTCCTACCTGTACTCGCCGGGCACCTCGCCGGTGACCTTCGAGGTCGACGGCGTGCGCTTCGGCTGCCTGCTCGGCATCGAGATCCACTACCCGGAGCTGTTCGCCGAGTACGAGAAGCTCGACGTCGACTGCGTCCTGTTCTCCACCACCGGCGTCCGGCCGGGCAATGCCGGCGCCCAGGCCCAGGGTCACGCCGCGGCCAACGGCTACTGGGTCAGCTTCTCGGTGCCGACCCAGCACAGCGCCACCGCGCCGTCCGGGGTCATCGCCCCGAACGGCGACTGGATCGAACGGTGCCCCGCGGACGGTTCGCCGTCGCTGGCGGTGGTGGACCTCGACGACGGTTCCGAGGCCGCCGCCGAGTCGGTGGCCTACGCGCGCCCCTGGCGTCGTGAGTCGCGCGCGGGCGTCCACGCCCGGCACCAGGTGATCGATCCGCGCAGCGAGGACCGCACGGCGGCCTTCTGACGATCGTTCACGTAGGGTGCGGTTCACGAGGGTTGTCCAGGGCGGTCGTCACCGGCCCGTCCTGGACGACCCTGGCCGCAGTCGCAACCGATCGGGGGTCGGTGCCAGGTGGGTGCCGGAGTGAAGCACGATGACAGGTCACCGGATGCGCGGCTGGCCGCCCACAGCGCCGTCGCCACCTCGCTGGCGCTGCGCAGTGATCACGAGCTGCGCGAACTCCTCGACGCGGCTGCTCCGTTGGGCAGCGGCATCGGCGGACGGACGGCGCTGCTGGAGGTGGCGGGCACCCCGGTCTTCGTGAAGCTGGTCCCGCTCACCGCCCTGGAGACGCTGCCGGAACACACCCGGTCCACCGTGAACCTCTTCTCGCTGCCCGCCTTCTGCCACTACGGCATCGGCAGCCCCGGCTTCGGGGCCTGGCGCGAACTCGCGGTGCACACCATGACCACGAACTGGGTACTCGCCGGACAGCACGCGGGATTCCCGCTGACGTACCACTGGCGCGTGCTGCCGAACACCGCGCCGCCCGGGCTGCCGGAGGAGCTGGCCGACGTGGCAGGGGCCGTTGCCTACTGGGGCGGCCGGGAGGAGGTCCGCGGCCGGCTCGAAGCCCTCCAGCAGGCACCGGCGAGCATCGCGCTCTTCCTGGAGTACCTCCCGCAGACCCTGGGCCAGTGGCTGGGCGAACAGTTGCAGGCGGGCGGCCGGGCCGCCGACCGCGCCTGTGCCATGGTGGAGCGGGAGTTGGCGTCCGTCACCTCGTTCATGAACGCGCGCGGGCTGCTCCACTTCGATGCGCACTTCGAGAACATCCTGACCGACGGCCGCCGGCTCTACTTCGCCGACTACGGCCTCGCCCTCTCCTCCCGCTTCGAACTGGCCGCGCAGGAGGCCGAGTTCTTCGACCGGCACCGCAGCTACGACCGCTGCTACACCGTCACGCACCTGGTGCACTGGTTGGTCACCACCCTGCACGGCCTCCGGGGGGACGAGCGTGACGCACTGGTGCGCGCCTACGCCGAGGGCAGCTCGGCCGAGGGCATCCCCGACGCGGCGGCGGCGATCCTGGCCCGGCACGCGCCGCTCGCCACGGTGATGTCCGGCTTCTACCGCCGCCTGCAGCGCGAGGACCGGGAGACCCCCTACCCGCTGGAGCAGATCCGCCGCACGGGAGCGGACCAGCGCCCCTGCCGGAATGCCCTGCGGCATCCGGCACTTGAGAAAGGAAGGCCTGTTGTGACTGCCGAGGGAATACCGGTGGGGTCGTCCGCCCGGCCCGCGCCCCCCTTCGATCCGGAGCTGGATACCGTGCTGGCGGCCCTGGGGGAAGCCATGAGGGAGCCGCTCACCCCGGAGAACCTCGCGGCCAGGCAGCAGTTGGATGCAGGGGTCCGGCCCAGGCCCACGGTCGAGGAGCTGCGGGCCGAGGGCCGGTTCGAGGTGGCCGAGCTGCGGGTGCCGGCCGCTCCGGACGGGCGGGAGGTCACCCTGGTCAGCGCCCGCCCCGCCGGGGTCGCCGGGCCGCTGCCGCTCGTGTACTACCTGCACGGCGGCGGCATGGTCATGGGCAACGCCTGGTCCGTCCTGCCGGGGGTGCTGCGCGAATGGGCCCTGCCGCTGGGGCTGGCCGTCATCTCCGTCGAGTACCGCCTGGCCCCGCAGACCCGCTACCCCGGACCCGTGGAGGACTGCTACGCCGGACTCGTCCGGGCGGTGGAGCACGCGGCCGAACTCGGCATCGACGCCGAGCGCGTCATCCTCGCGGGCAAGAGCGCCGGTGCCGGACTGACCGCCGCGCTCGCTCTGCTGACCCGCGACCGCGGCGGGCCGGTGCCGATCGGCCAACTGCTGCTGAGCCCGATGCTCGACGACCGCGGCAGCACCTTCTCCAGCCACCAGATGGCAGGCCGCGACACCTGGGACCGCACCTCCAACGCGACCGGGTGGCAGGCCCTGCTGGGCGAGCGCTACGGCGCCGCCGACCTGCCGCCCTACGCGGCCCCCGCCCGCGCCACCGAGCTGTCCGGACTGCCCCCGGCCTATGTCGAGGTCGGGTCGGCCGAGACCTTCCGGGACGAGGCCGTCGCCTATGCCAACGCGATCTGGCAGGCCGGCGGTGACGCCGAACTGCACGTCTGGCCCGGCGCGTTCCACGGTTTCGACACACTCGCACCGCAGGCCGTACTCAGCCGGGACGCCCGCGCGGCCCGCTCCCGCTGGCTGCGGCGGCTCCTCGGGCGATGAGCGGCGACGGCGGGAACCGGCAATCCAGTGCATGGGACATCCAATAGATCGGCTTTACCCTCGTGATGCGCGTCACGTGGTGCGGCCGGATCAGGCCGCCCCCTTGCTGTGACTTGCCCGGAATCACCTGGTTCGTGGTCGGACCTTCGATGGATTGACGCCCGCTCATGACAGATGGTAGGCCGCCTGCTCGGCGGGTCTGCTGTGCTGTCAGGTGAGTCGTCCTGTTTGACGTGCGCGAATTACGGCCAGTACGGTCCGCGAGGTTCGAATTTCGTCGGCTCGGGGGTCATTGGCGAAGTCTTGATGTTTCCCTGGGCATCTCATCACCTGGGGAGTCGTTTCTCTGATGCGCAGAAGACTGATATGGCCGTTGGTGGCGGCGCTGGCAGTGCCGGTCGTAGCCGGCTTCTCGTTCCCGGCCACGGCGACGGCGACGGCGACGGCGACCGCGACCGCGACGGCACCGGCTGTGCCGTCGGCGGTGGAGGACTTCTCCTACCCGGGGAGCGCGCAGATCCTCGCCGCCCAGGGGATCACGCTGAAGTCGGGTGACGGTCACTTCGTGCTCGCCGACTGCGCGTCAGGACCGGGCTTGGTGGAGCTGTACAGCCGGGTGGCGACCTCCAGCCACGTCTGCTTCAGGATCACGGACCGGACCGGCTACCTGTCGATGGAGATCCCGCAGGTCTACAACATCAAGGGCGACGACCACGCGATCACGGCCACGCTGAACACGGCGGGCACGGTCACCAGTCGCGACATCAACAAGAACGACTGGACCCCGGTCGGCGAGGGCAGCGCCACCGGTGCGACCACGCTGCTGGAGCTGATCGCCACCGACGGACCGGCCGCCTCGCCCGGTGCCAACCCCAACCCGGCGGTCGGCACCGTCACCGTCGGCCGGCCCGGCCACCCAGGATCCCGCGCCTGCACCGCCACCCTGATCACCCCGCAGTGGATGCTGTCGGCGGCCAGCTGCTTCACCGACAAGCCGGACGACCTCGCCACCGTTCCCGCCGGCCTGCCCAGGAGCAGGACCACCGCCACCATCGCCGGCCGCGGCATCGAGGTCGCCGAACTCGCGCCCCGCACCGACCGCGACCTCGTGATGGTCCGCCTGGCCGAGTCCGTCACCGGGGTGGCTCCCGTTCCGGTCGCCACCACCGCACCCGCCACCGGCGAGAACCTCCAGGTCCTCGGCTTCGGCCGGACCAGGACCGAGTGGCTGCCGAACCAGCCCCACAACGCGACGTTCACCACCGGCACCGTCGCGGCCACCGCCGTCGACCTGGCCGCCACCGCTCCGGCCGACGCCACCGTCTGCAAGGGCGACGCCGGCGGTCCCGCCCTGCGCGCCAAGAACGGCGGCTCCGAGCTCGCCGCCGTCACCAGCCGCTCCTGGCAAGGCGGCTGCCTGGGCGCCACCGACACCCAGGCCGGTGCCCACAGCACCCGGGTGGACGACCTCGCCGACTGGATCAGCAGCCTGACCAAGCGGACCTATCAGCTCGTCAATCCGGCGAGTGGTCGGTGTCTGAACGTCTCGGGTGCCGGGCCGACCTGGGCCAACCTCACGCCGATGATCCTCTTCGACTGCGTGCCCGGCTCCGGAAACGAGAAGTTCCAGCTCTCCGCCGACGGTCAGCTCGTCAATCCGGCGAGTGGTCGGTGTCTGAACGTCTCGGGTGCCGGGCCGGCCTGGGGCAACGGCACGCCGATGATCCTGTTCGACTGCGTGCAGGGTGCGCCGAACGAGAACTTCCGGCTGACGGCTGACGGCCAGCTCCTGAACCCGGCGAGTGGCCGTTGCCTGAACGTCTCGGGTGCCGGGCCGGCCTGGGGCAACAGCACGCCCATGATCCTGTGGGACTGCGTGCCCGGCCAGGACAACGAGAAGTTCCTGCTGGTCACGGACGACCCGAACGCCCCCGCTCCCCAGGCCGGTGCGGTCCTGAACCCGGCGAGTGGTCGCTGTCTGAACGTCTCGGGTGCCGGGCCGGCCTGGGGCAACAGCACGCCGATGATCCTGTTCGACTGCGTGCAGGGTGCGCCGAACGAGAGCTTCCGGCTGACGGCTGACGGCCAGCTCCTGAACCCGGCGAGTGGCCGTTGCCTGAACGTCTCGGGTGCCGGGCCGGCCTGGGGCAACAGCACGCCGATGATCCTGTTCGACTGCGTGCAGGGTGCGCCGAACGAGAGCTTCCGGCTGACGGCTGACGGCCAGCTCCTGAACCCGGCGAGTGGCCGTTGCCTGAACGTCTCGGGTGCCGGGCCGACTTGGGCCAACCTCACGCCGATGATCCTCTTCGACTGCGTGCCCGGCTCCGGTAACGAGAAGTTCCAGCTCGGTGTGTGACGGCCGGGCGGCAGCGGCCCGGCTGCGTTCGGGGCGCTCCGAGACCGGCCGTTGAACGGCTGACCGGTCCCGGGGTGCCGGGGCCGGTCAGCCGTGCAGGAGCAGCAGGAGCAGCGCCGCCGACCAGCTGAAGTTGGTGGAGTTGCGCCCCGCGCCGGTCAGCGGGTCGTAGTTCTCCCGCACCGGCCCGTCGCCGGTGAGCCCCTCGGCGGTCGCCAGCAGCCGGTCCGTCACCTGGCGAGCGTCCTGCTGCCAGCCGTAGCGCCGCAGGCCCTCCAGCGCGAAGTAGCTCTGGTCGATCCAGGCCAGGCCGCGCCAGTACCCGGCCGGGTCGAAGAAGGCGGAACTGCGGGCGACCGTCGGGAACGGCATCGCGGTGCCGAACTCGGTGGGGGCGAGCAGCAGTGCGCGCACCGCTCGGGCCTGGGCGGGCGAGGCGGTGCCGGACCAGAGCGGGATCGCGCCCTCGATGCCGCGCCCGCGGGCGGTGAGGCGGGCGCCGGTGGTCAGGTCGGTGTCGTGGAACCAGCCGCCGGCCTGGTCGAACATGGTGTCGCGGACGGCCCGGTCGATCGCCTGGGCCTGGCCGCGCAGCCGGTCGGCGGTGGGCGCATCACCCAACTCGGCTGCGATGGCGGCCAGGTAGCGGTGGTCGGCGGCCTGGTAGGCGTTCAGGTCGACGGACCGCTGGGTGAGGGACCAGCCCAGCAGCGTGCCGTCCGGGCCGCGGTTGGCGACGACGGTGGCGCCGAGGGCCGCGTCGAAGCGCGGGGCGTTGTCCATGCCCGACTCCCAGGCCGCGGCCTGGCGGCAGTCCTCCGGGGTGGCGTTGCCCGGGTCCACCGTGGCGCCGTACTCGCACAGTCCCTCGCGGTCGTGGTCCCGGTCGCGGTACCACCACTGCTGGTAGGCGGTCAGCTTGGGCAGCAGCTCGCGCAGGAAGGCGCGGTCGCCGCCGTGCCGGTAGACCTCCCAGACGGCCCAGGAGGCCAGTGGGGGCTTGGAGTTGCGCTCGTTCCAGTTGCCGCCGCCGGTGCTCGGGTCGTTGTAGAAGATGCAGTCCGGGATCATGCCCGCGTCGCCGGGGCGGTCGGGCGAGCCGGGGGCGATCTGGTGGTCGAACATCGCCCGGATCTGGTCGGCGGCCAGGCCCGGCGCGAAGACGGCGGTGCCGACGGCCTGCTTCCAGGTGTCCCAGGCCCACACCCCGTTGAACCACTTGTTGGAGAGCGAGGGGGTGACCGCGTCGTGCCGGATCTGCCCGGCCGGGCTGCGCCAGTTGGTGACCAGCGTCTGGACGCACTTGACGGCCGTGCGCGCTCGCGCGGCCGCGAGGCCCTCGGTGGCCCGCGCGAGGTAGCCGGCCCAGCGCGCGGCGCCCGCCACCGCGACCGCCTCCGGGTCGCGTAGCGCGGCGTCCGCCTCGGTGACGGCGCGGGTGTGCTCGGCGTCGGTGAAGGTGTAGCTCTCGGTCCAGTCCAGGGTGCGGCCGGTGCCCGGCAGCAGCCGTACCGCGTCGGCCAGTTCGGTGCGGTAGCTGTCGCCGCTGACGGTGCTGCGGACCGGATCCGCGTGGCGGACCTCGAAGCGTTCGGTGCCGTCGGTGAGGTAGTCCCAGGTCTGCCGTACCCGCGCGAAGCGGACGCCGACGCCGCGCGGGGCGGTGACCAGGGCCGGTGCGTCGTGCTGCGGGGCGTCGGCCGGGCGCAGCAGCGTGCCGCTCCAGGCGATCGTCAGGATCCGCTCGCCCGGGCCGTCGTTGACCAGCCGGGCCCGGACCAGGGCGGTGCGATGACCGGCGAAGCGCAGCTCAAGGGTGAGCGTGAGCCCGCCGCCCAGGTCGTAGGACTGCCGTAACAGGCCTGGCAGCGACTGGAGTTCGGGGGCGCCGCCGGCGGTGAGGTCCAGCGCCCGGCCCTGCTCGCTCAGGAGCAGGCGGCTGAAGCCGTCGCTGAGCCACCACGGGTACTCCTGGGCCAGGTGGAGCGGGCCGGTGAAACCACCGAGGGGGTCCTGCGGGCGCGGCAGGGCGTAGGCGTGCCAGGCGCCGAGGTCGGCGAAGACGTTGATCGGGTTGTTGTCGGCGGCGTCGCCGGGGTAGGCCTGGGCGGGGGTGCCGTGCAGGTCCAGCACATCGGCCCAGCGCTCGCCGGCAGCGGCGTCGGTACCGGCGTCAGCGTCGGCGTCAGCGGCCGCGGCGGCCGGGGCGCCGAGGCCGCCGGCCAGGGTGAGGCCCGCGGCGGTGGTGGCCAGGAAGTGACGGCGGCTCAGCGGGCTCATAGGTGCTCCTCAGCGGGCTCGGGGGTGGGCGCGGGCGTGGGCGCGGTGGCGCGGGGGATGCGGACGACGGCGGCGCCGAGCGGGGCGAGGGTCACGCCGCCGGTGACCTCCGCGCCGGTGAGCAGGTCGGTCCCGCCGTCCAGCGGGACGTGGCACTCGGCCGGGCCGTGGTTGAGCAGGAACAGGTAGCCGGTCCCGTCGGCGGCCCGGCGGCGGGTGGCCTCGACGCCCGGCGGCAGGCCCGGCAGCTCCGGGGTCACCCCGGCCTCGGCGAGCGGCAGTTCGAGGACGGGGCCGACGTCCGAGCCGAGGTGGCAGCTCAGGTACCAGGCGCTGCCGCGGCCGTGGCGGTGCCGGGTGACGGCCGGTCGCCCGGCCAGCTCGCCGGTGGCGTAGTGCGCGAGGGGCTCGGCGCCCTCCAGTTCGATCCACTCGCTCCAGGTGACGGCCCGCAGCTCGCGCGGCCCCGGGCCGGGCCCGAGCCGGACGGCGGTCGCCGCGCCGTCCGGGATCGGCCGGTGCTCGTCCACGACGATGCCCAGCAGCGGGCGCAGCGGCCCCGGGTGGCCGCCGGGGTGGATGTGGTCGTGCCGGTCGCTGATCCCGCTGAACGGTCCGCAGACCAGGTGGCCGCCGGCCCGCACGTAGGCGGTGAGCCGGTCGGCGGTGGCGATGTCGAGCAGGTACAGGTTGGGGGCCAGCAGCAGCCGGTAGCCGTCGAGTTCGCCGGTGGGCGGGACGAAGTCGACGGTGATGCCGCGCTCGTGCAGCGCCGCGTACCAGGGCCCGAGCAGCTCGGGCCAGCGCATCCGGGCGGAGGGGTGGTCGTCCAGCTCCAGCGCCCACCAGCTGTCCCAGTCGAGCAGAACGGCCGCCTGCCCGCGCAGCCGGCTGCCGGCGATCTCGCCCAGCCGGCGCAGCTCGGCGCCCAGGCGCACGGTGGCCCGCCAGCCGCGCGAGGCGGTACCCCGGTGCGGCAGCATCGCGCTGTGGAACTTCTCCGCCCCGGCCACCGAGGCGCGCCACTGGAAGTGCAGCACCCCGTCCGCGCCCCTGGCCAGCGCCTGCAGCGACCAGAGCCGGTACAGCCCGGGCGGCTTCGGCAGGTTGACCGGCCGCCAGCTGACGGCGGACGGCGCCTGCTCCATCAGCAGCCAGGGCCGGCCGCCCTTGAGCGAGCGCATCAGGTCGTAGTTCATGGCCGCGGTCACCTGGGCGCGCGGGTCGGCCGGGTCGGGGTAGGCGTCGTCGGAGACGAGGTCCTCGTGCCGGCTCCACTCCCAGTAGTCCAGCGACTTGAGCATCGACATGAAGTTGGTGGTGACCGGCACGCCGGGCGCGACCTCGTCGAGGACGGCCTTCTCGGCCCGGTACAGGGCCAGCAGCGCGTCCGAGCAGAACCGGCGCCAGTCCAGGAGCTGCGTCGGGTTGACCGGTCCCGGCGCCGTGCGCGGCGGCTCGATCTCCTCGAACTGCCCGTAGTGCTGCGACCAGAAGGCCGTGCCCCAGCAGCGGTTGAGCTCCGCGATGCGCTCGCCGTACCGCTCGCGCAGCCAGCGGCGGAAGGCGGTGGCGGACTCGGGGCAGAAGCACTCCGCGACGTGGTCGCCGTACTCGTTGTGGATGTGCCAGAGCGCGAGCGCCGGATGGGCGTGGTAGCGCTCGGCCAGCGCCTTGGTGAGCCGGACGGCGGCGGCCCGGTAGACGGGGGAGGAGGGGCAGTAGTGCTGGCGGGAGCCGAACTCCAGCCGCACCCCGTCCGCGGTCTGCGGGAGCAGCTCGGGGTGGGCGCGGACCAGCCAGGCGGGCGGTGAGGCGGTGGCGGTGGCCAGGTCGACGGCGACCGCGTGCGCGTGGCAGAGCTCCAGCAGCCGGTCGAGCCAGCCGAAGTCCCAGCTGTCGGCGTCGGGTTGGATCCGGGCCCAGGCGAAGACGCCGATGGTGACCAGGTTCACCCCGGCCTCGTTCATCAGCTTCAGGTCCTCGGCCCAGACCGCCTCGGGCCACTGCTCGGGGCTCCAGTCCCCGCCGTGCAGGAGGCCGGGAACGCGGGTGAGAGATGCCATGGGCCGTCCCTTCGGCGCGCCGCCGGGCAGGGCCCGGCGGCGGAGCGTCAATGGAATGGTACATGTCACACGCTACGCGACCCGGCCGATCAAGGGGACTGGTCGGCCCCCTCTTTCACGGCCGTGACGACGTAGTAGTCCAGCAGCCCGCTCCGGTAGGCGGGCAGGAAGTTGCGCGGCCAGGTCCCCGGCGCCCACCACCGGGAGAGCCAGCTGTCCCACCCGGGCCACACCTGCGACCCGATCGACTCGACGCGCACCTGCGTGAGCCCGGCCGCCGTGAACGCCTGCGCGAGTGCCGCCACCGGCCGGGCGATGTCCAGGCCGTCCGCGAACGTCTCCAGCAGCTTGGCGAGTTCACCGGGCCGGCCCGGCGCGTCGTCGACGGTGAAGAAGCTGGTGACCGCCGCCCGGCCGCCCGGCCGCAGCACCCGCGCGGTCTCGGCGGCGAAGGCGACCAGATCCGGGAAGTGCTGGGCGGCCTCCACGCTGATCACGGCGTCGAACTCGCCCGCTGCCGAAGGCATCTGCTCCGCGGCTCCCTGGACGAACCGCAGCCGCTCCGGCTCCCGCCCCAGCAGGCCGGCCTGCGCCGCACGGGCCCGCCGCAGCTGTTCGGGGTGGATGTCCATGCCGGTGACCTCGGCGGGAGCGTACTCCCGCAACGTCAGCGCGCAGCCCATGCCGAGCCCGCAGCCCACCTCCAGCACCCGCTGCCCGCGCAGCGCTCCGGCGGTGTCCAGGACCAGCCGGTAGAGGTCCTCCTGGCTGCGGATCCGCTGCGCCTCGTCGAGCGGGAGATCCAGATCAACGGCTTGCCAGTACCCGAAGTTGATGAACCCTCCGGCGAAGATCTGCAGCCCGCTCAGATCGGCCGGACCGTACGTCTCCCGCACCGCGGGCCGCATGGCGGGGCAGTCGTCCCGCCGGGTCTCGTCCGCCATCTGTCACACCCTCCTGACCAAGCCCTACTGGCACACCGTCACCCTGTCCGCCCCTCGTCACGGCACCGCCGTCCGACCGTGACAACGCCACGCACGGCTCATGGTGTCATCCGCCATGGCGCAAGTCCCGTCATCGCGCAAGTCCCGTCATGGCGCAAGCCTCGGCAGGACGCAAGTCCCGACAGGGCGCCGGCGCGCGTCCCGAACGAATCGCCAGCCGCCACGCAGGGGCGAAGACACCTGTCCCACCGTCAGAACCTCCTAGACTCCCGTGAGGTGAGCACCCCGCCTGCGGCACCAGACATCCGCGAGGTCCCCGAGGCGCACCTGGGCCGGGCCCTCGACCTCGCCTCGCTGGTCTTCCACGAGAGCTACGACAAGGAAGAACGCGACCGGTACCGAAGGCTGCTGCGCCGCTGCGACCGGCTCGGCGCCTACGCGGACGGCCAGTTGGTGGGCCTGCTCGCCGCCCACCGGCTCCGGCTCTCCGTCCCGGGCGGTCAACTGCCCTGCGCCGGGCTGACCTTCGTCTGCGTGGCACCCACGCACCGCCGTCGCGGGGTGCTCTCCTCGATGCTGGCGCAGCTGTGGCGCGACTGCGCCGCCCAGGGGCGCCCGCTCGCCGCGCTCTGGGCCTCGGAGGCCGCCATCTACGGCCGTCAGGGTTTCGGCGCGGCCACCCACCTGACCACCCTGGAGATCGACTCCACCCGGCCGCTCGCCCTGCGCCTCACCCCCGACCCAGGGCCGCTGCGCCTGCTGGACGCCGCCCAGGCCCCCGACCTGCTCGGTCCCCGCTACGAGGCGAGCCGTTCACGGCGGGCCGGGCGGCCGGCCCGGGACCGTCTCTGGTGGCGCGAACAGGTGCTGCCCGAGGAGGACGAGGACGACGACGAACTCGGCCCGCCACGGATCGTGATGTCGGGTCAGGACCCGTGCACCGGCTACGCGATCTACCGCACCCGGGGCGGCGACGACAACGACAACAACAACACCCCCGGCCTCGTCGAGGTCCAGGAACTGGAGAGCGACAGCGCCCCGGTGGCCGCCGCCCTGTGGAGCTACCTCGCCGCCATCGACCTGACCGGCCGGGTCCGGGCCTGGGGCCGCCCCGCCGACGATCCGCTGCCGTTGATCAGCGCCGACCGCGACCAGGTGCGGATCACCCGGCAGTTCCCGGCGCTCTGGCTGCGCCTGGTGGACGTGCGCGCGGCGCTGACCGCCCGCGCCTGGGCCGAACCCGTCGACCTGGTCCTGGAGGTGCGCGACGAGGCGGTCCCGTCGAACGACGGCCGGTTCCGCCTGACCGCCGGCCCCGACGGCGCGCGGGACGGCAACCGGTACGAGCCGACCACCGACCCCGCGGACCTCGTGCTCGACGTCCGCGACCTGGCCGCCTGCTACCTCGGCGGCACCGGGCTGTGGCCGCTCGCGCAGGCCGGACTCGTCACCGAGAACACGCCCGGCGCAGCCCGGCGACTCGATGCGGCGCTGCGCACCGAGCTCCTGCCGTTCACCCACGACGAGTTCTGACCCGGGGCCCGCCTCCGGCAGGCCCCACGGGCGGATCACCGCACAGGCCGGCACCAACGCCGGCAGGCCGATGGACAGGCCTCCGCGAGCGAGGCGTTCAGGGTTTCCCCTCCTTGTGGACGGGCTGGGGGCGGCCTGGGCAGGTACCTGAACCGGGCAGGGCGCTCCTGCCCCGGGGCGGGTCGGTCAGTGCTCGCCGAGGAAGATCTCGCGGACCTCGCGGACCGCGTAGTACACCAGCACATAGCCCGCCGCCGGGTCGGCCCACCACCAGCCCAGCGCGCTGTTGAGGACCAGGCCGAGCAGGACCGCCGCGGCCAGCAGACCGTCGACCAGGGTGACCCGGCCCTCGGTCCTCAGCACCGGGTTGTCCAGCGCGCGGCCGGTGCGGGCCTTGCCCGCGGCCAGGGCGAACATCACGGCGGCGGTCACCGCGGTCCAGGCGATGCCGAGCGGCGAGTGCCGCGGGTGGAGGCCGGTGACCAGGACCAGCGTCGACTGCGCCGCCAGGTAGAGCGCGAGGAGGGCGAAGCCGGCGCCGATCAGCCGCAGCGCGCGTTTCTGGCGCTCCTCGCCGGAGCCGGTCAGCTCCCAGATCACCACGGCGGACGCGCCGATCTCGATCAGCGAGTCCAGGCCGAAACCGGCCAGTGCCACCGACCGCGCGCCGATCGCCGCGACGGCGAGCACCGCGATGCCGATCACGTTCCAGCTCAGGGTGGCCCATTCCAGGGCGAAGCCCCGGCGCAGCAGGCGCGCGGTGTCCAGGGGTACTGCGGGAGAGGTCGCGGTCATCGGATACCTCCAAGAAAACCCCGCCCCTCAGGGCGGGGAGGATGTCAAGCCGTGATCCTTCCAGGGTCGGTGTCCGGTCCACGGGGGCGGGGGATCCTCATCATGCATGCTTGAAGGAGTGTTCATATGTTCCTGTATGGTGAACAGGCCGCCCTGCCCTGCCCGCGCGAAGGAACTCCGCTGCCATGTCCTCCACCCTGATCGAGCGCCCCGCCCCCGAGGCGGGCGTCGCAGCCGCGAGTTCCGCCCCCCGGCGGCGCACGCGGGTGTTCGCGTTGCCCGAGGCGCGCTGGGCGGCCGCGGCCACGCTGCTGTTCCTGGCCGCGCTGCCGCTCCAGCTGACCGGCGCCCCCGCCTGGGCCTGGGGCCCGCTCTACGCGTTGGCCTACGCCACCGGCGGCTGGGAGCCGGCCTGGGCCGGACTGCAGGCGCTCAAGGAGAAGACGCTCGACGTCGACCTGCTGATGATCGTCGCGGCGATCGGCGCCGCCTCGATCGGCCAGCTGATGGACGGCGCGCTGCTGATCGTCATCTTCGCCACCTCCGGCGCGCTGGAGGCGCTCGCCACCGCCCGCACCGCCGACTCGGTGCGCGGGCTGCTCGACCTGGCCCCCGCCACGGCCACCCGCCTGGCGACGGACGGCGGTGAGGAGAGCGTGGCCACCGCGGACCTCGCGGTCGGCGACACCATCCTGATCCGCCCGGGGGAGCGGGTCGGCGCCGACGGCCGGGTGCTGGAGGGGGCGAGCGAGGTCGACCAGGCCACCATCACCGGCGAGCCGCTGCCGGTGGCCAAGGAGCCCGGGGACGAGGTCTTCGCCGGCACCCTCAACGGCACCGGCGCGCTGCGGGTCAGGGTCGAGCGCGACGCCGCCGACTCGGTGATCGCCCGGATCGTGCGGCTGGTCGAGGAGGCTTCCGAGACCAAGGCTCCCACCCAGCTGTTCATCGAGAAGGTCGAGCAGCGCTACTCGCTCGGTATGGTCGCGGCCACCCTCGCGGTCTTCGCCGTCCCGCTGGCCTTCGGCGCGAACGTGACCACCGCCCTGCTGCGGGCGATGACCTTCATGATCGTCGCCTCGCCGTGCGCGGTGGTGCTGGCCACCATGCCGCCGCTGCTCTCCGCGATCGCCAACGCGGGCCGGCACGGCGTGCTGGTGAAGTCCGCGGTGGTGATGGAGCGTCTCGGGCAGGTCGATGCCGTCGCGCTGGACAAGACCGGCACACTCACCGAGGGCACGCCGCGGGTCACCGCCATCCGCCCGCTGGCCGGCTCGGGTCTGACCGAGGCGGAGCTGCTGGCGCTCGCCGCGGCGGCCGAGCACCCGAGCGAGCACCCGCTCGCCCGAGCCGTGGTGGACGCGGCCCGCGCCCGGGGCCTGGCGCTCGCCGCCGCCGAGGACTTCGCCTCCGCGCCCGGCGTCGGCGTGCGGGCCACCGTCGCGGGCCGGGCCGTCGCGGTGGGCGCTCCCGCCCGGCTGCTCGGGGACGGTGCCCGGCTGCTGGGAGACGGCGCGCGGCCGGCGGGGCTGAGGGCCGGGGACCGGCCGACGGCCGGGGGAGCGGCCGGTGACCTCGCCGCCTCGGCCGCCGAGGTCGCGGCCGAGCTGGAACAGGGCGGCCGGACCGCGGTGCTGGTCACGGCCGACGGCGTGCCGGTCGGGGTGCTGGGCATCGCCGACCGCCTGCGCCCGGACGCCATCGCCACCGTCGGCGCGCTGACGAACCTGACCGGCGCCCTGCCGATGCTGGTCACCGGCGACAACCCGCGGGCCGCCGCCCGCCTGGCGGCCGAGGTGGGCATCACCGACGTCCGGGCCGGGTTGCTGCCGCAGGACAAGGTCGCGGCCGTCCAGGAGCGGGAGCGGGCCGGCCGCCGGGTGCTGGTGATCGGCGACGGCGTCAACGACGCCCCGGCGCTGGCCGCCGCCCACACCGGCATCGCGATGGGCCGGGCCGGCTCCGACCTCGCCCTGGAGACCGCCGACGCGGTGATCGTGCGCGACGAACTCGCCACCGTCCCCACGGTCATCGCGCTCTCCCGGCGGGCCCGCGCGTTCGTCGTGCAGAACCTGGTGATCGCCTCGGTCTTCATCACCGGCCTGGTCGTCTGGGACCTCGCCGGCCGGCTGCCGCTGCCGCTCGGCGTCCTGGGCCATGAGGGCTCGACCGTCATCGTGGGCCTCAACGGCCTGCGCCTGCTGCGCGAGGCCGCCTGGACCAAGGCGCGCGCGGAAGTCCGCGGGTAGGCCGCCTCGCGGGTAGGCCTCTCGGGCAGGCGTGGTGGCGGCGCCTCTACGGCATCCGGCGCCGCGACATGCCACGAATCCGGACAAGTCCACGCGAAGGGTGGACATCCGGGTGCCGCCTGCGGGCCCGTCACCCCTGCCGACCGTCACCCTGGCCTCCGGCTGCCGTGCGAGCGGGCGCCGGGAAGCACAGCCGGAGGTGCGCAGTGGACCAGGCCGACGCCGAACCAGGGACCCGCCCGGAGTCAGGACGGGACGCCCGGCCGGAGTCAGGACGGGACGCCCGCCCGGAGTCAGGACGGGACGCCCGGCCGGTGCCACAGGGGCCCAGGCCGGCCCTCGGCGACCTGCTGGCGGGCGGGATCACCGCGCTGTTCAGCGTGCCGGAGGGGATGGCGTACGCGGCGATCGCCGGTCTGGCTCCCGGCAGCGGGCTGAGCAGCGGGGTGTGGCCGGCCGTGGTGGGCTCGCTGCTGGCCCGGACACCGCTGATGATCACCACCCTGACCAGCGCGATCGCCCTCACCTCGGGCAACGCGCTGCGGCACGCGCACCTGGACCCGACGCGGCCGGCGAACGTGGCCGCACTCACGCTGCTGGTCGCCGCGGCGATGGCCCTGTTCGCGCTGCTGGGGCTCGGCTCGGCCCTGCGGGGGATCTCGCTGGGCGCGGTGACCGGGTTCTCGCTGGGGACCGCGGTCCAGATCATTGTGGGTGCGCTGCGCGAGGCGACCGGCTACCGGGCCCGGCACCACAACCGGCTGCTGCGGCTGGCCTCCTGGCTGGCGCACCCGGGGTCCTGGTCGCATCGCATGACGGCGGTGGCGGCGGCCACCGTGCTGGTCTGGGCCCTCGCGCACGCCGTCACCCGGCTGCGCGCACTCGCCGTGCTGGTGGCCCTGGTGGTCACCGGGGTCCTGGTGCACGTCGCGGGCGTCACGGTGCCGCTGGCCGCCTCGCTGGGCGCGGTGCCCGGTGGGCTCCCGCAACTGACCGTGCCGAACTGGTGGGTGATGCCCCATCTGGTCGGCGGCGCCTGTTCGGTGGCGGCGGTGGCCCTGGCACAGGCCGCCGCCATCGCCCCCGGCAGCCCGGCGCAGGACCTGGTGCCGGCCTCGGCCGTGGCTCCGGCACACGGCCCGGCGCAGGGCCGAGCACAGGGCCCGGCCCAGGCGCCGCTCCTGGCCCAGGCTCCGCCGCCGGCCCAGGCCCCGCCCCAGGCCCAGGCTCCGCCGCCGGCTCCCGCGCCGGTGGGCCGCCGGGCCGCACGCCGCGACGTGCTCGCGCAGGCCGCCGCGAACGCGGTCGGGGCCTTCTTCCACGCCCTGCCGGCCGGCGGCTCGCCCTCGCGCACCGCGGTCGCGGCCTCCGCCGGGGCGCGCACCCGGTGGGCCGGTGTCGCCTCCGGCGTGGTGCTGGCCCTGCTGCTGTGCTTCTTCGGCCGGGTGGCCGGGTTCATCCCGCTGGCGGTGGTGGGCGCCCTGCTGATCCTGATCGGCATCAAGCTGGTGGTCGCGCGCCTGCCCGAGATCGCCCTGGCCTGGCGGCGGGGCTGGCGCGAACGCTCGCTGCTGGTGGTCACCTTCCTGGCGGCCACCCAACTGCCGCTCCAGTACGCCCTGCTGCTCGGCGGCCTGCTGTCGGGAGCGGCACGCGCGGGGGCACGACTCGTCGACCACGGCAAGGTGGCGGCCGCCGGGTAGTCGGCCGCCACCGGTAGGTGGTGCGTCAGACGCCGCAGTCGGCGAGGATCCCGTCCCACAGCGCGACCCGCGCGCGGAGCGCCCGGCGGACGGTGTCGGCGCACTCCGTCCAGCGGTCCGTGTCGTCGCCGCAGAGGTCGATCAGCATTCGCATGGCCATCGGCGTGTGCTGTTCGCCGTCCACCTCGATGTGGCGTGCCAAGTAGTCCTTGAAGACGGTCAGTCGGCCCTCCGGGTCCTCGATCCGGATCACCTGTTCGAACATCGCCGGGATCAGGTCCTCCCGGCCGAACGCGAAGGCCGCGGCCTGGCAGTGCACCGGCGCGCTCTCGACGATGCCCCAGGTGACCGCCACGAAGTCGGCGGCCGCCGAGGGGATCTCGGCCGACTTCGTCGCCTCCAGGACGCCGGTCCGGTTGCCGATCAGCCGCAGGAAGCCGTCGATCCGGCGGGTGTCGGCCCCGCACCTGGCCATCCCGTCGAGGTAGAGCTCGAAGTGGCTGGTGTAGCCGTCGCCGAGTTCGTCGCTCTCCTCGACCAGCACGATCTCGTTGATCAGCCGGCGGCTGGCGGTCGGCCCGCTCGGCACCCACGGGATCTGCACGCAGGTCAGCTGCCGCTGCAGGGACTTGAGCAGCGACATGAAATCCCAGACCGCGAACACGTGGTGCTCCTGGAACGTCCGGACCCGCTCCAGGGAGTTCAGCTTCCGGTAGATCGGATTGCTGACGACCTCCCGGCGCTCGGGCTCGATCGCCTCGCGCAGCGAGATCAGGCCCGGGTGCGAGCGGTCCCGGTGATACCGGTCGGAACTCATAGCGGCTCCTGCGAAGTGAGCGGCTCCGTGCGGGTTCTGTGTCGGGCACGGAGCGTGCGTATCCGAACTTGCGCGATCCAGGCTACGGGACCGGGCCCCGTGGATCTGGCACCACGGACTCGGGAATTCCGCCAAGTCGCCTGCCGGTTGGCGGAAAAGGCGTTGTCGCCGACGGGGGAGCGGCGATCGCCACGCCATGCCGCTGTAAGTCGTTCATATGACCTTATTGGCAAGGAGTCTGACGACTCGTCAGATGATCTCCGGTGTGCCTGTGCCTGTGCCTGATGCGCTGGTGGACACCCTGGTCGAGGAGCTGCTCAGGCCCGGCGGGGACCGCCGGACCGGTGGAGCAGCCCTAGAGCCCCGCTGACGAGGCCGACCAGTCCGAACAGCTGCGCGCCGAGCGCCCGGCAGCCGCCGACGATGCGCGGGGCGGGTACGGCGGATAGGGTTCCGGTGCTGGTGGGGGCCGCCCACCAGCACCGGAACGACCGAAGGGACGCCCAGCATGCCGACCGCACCCGCCACCGAAGGCTCCGTCAGCTCGCCGATCACCCGGTTCGGCCTGGGGACGGCCGCGGTCGGGCGCCCCGGCTACATCACCCTGGGACGGGACCTCGACCTGCCCGCCGAGCGCACCGTGGCGGCACTGCGCGAGCGGACGCACGCCCTGCTGGATGCCGCCCACGCCGCCGGGGTGCGGTACTTCGACACCGCCCGGTCCTACGGCCGGGCCGAGGAGTTCGTGGCCGAGTGGCTGGCGGCCCGGCCCGAGGCGGCGGCCGAGAGCGTCGTCGGCAGCAAGTGGGGCTACACCTACACCGCCGACTGGCAGGCCTCGGGGGTGCCCGTGCACGAGGTCAAGGAGCACTCGGCGACGGTGTTCGACCGTCAGGTCCAGGAGACCCGGGCCCTGCTGGGCCCGCACCTGGACGTCTACCTGGTGCACTCGGTCACCCCGGACAGCCCGGCGCTGACCGACCCGGCGCTGCACGCCCGGCTGGCGGCGCTGGCCGGGCAGGGAGTCCGGGTCGGCCTGTCGACCAGCGGTCCCGCCCAGGCCCGGACCATCCGGGCGGCGCTCGCGGTGACGGTGGGCGGCCGGCCGCTGTTCAGCGCCGTCCAGGCCACCTGGAATCTGCTGGAGACCTCCGCCGCCCCCGCGCTGGCCGAGGCCCACGCGGCGGGTTGGCTGGTGGTCGTGAAGGAGGGCATGGCCAACGGCCGCCTCGCCGACCGCAACGCCACCGGCCCCGACACCGCCGCGCTGCGCGCACTCGCCGCCCGCACCGGCGCCACCTGCGACGCGCTCGCGCTGGCCGCGGCCGCCGCCCAACCCTGGGCCGGCATCGTGCTCTCGGGCGCGGCGACCCTGGAGCAGCTGACCTCCAACCTGGCCGCCGCCGGGCTCGGCCTCGCCCCGGAGGAGCTGGCCGGGCTCGCCGCACTCGCCGAGCCCGCCGAGACCTACTGGCGCACCCGCACCGGGCTGCCCTGGGCCTGAGCCACCGCCTGCCGCCGGCCGGCGCGGGCCGGCGCGGTGGCGCCCCGTCAGGCCAGCAGCCCGACGCAGAGCAGCACCGCTGCCCCGGCCACGCTGACCGCGATGAGGCCCCAGGCCGCCCACTCGACCCGCTGCATGGCCGGGGAGAGCGGATACAGCGTGCGTCCGCGCGCGGCGGCGGCCGCGATCGGCGGCCGCTGCGCGCGCTGCCGATCGGTCGGATGGCGCCGGGAGACGGCCGAGAGGGCCTGCAAGCCGACGCCGACAGCGGCCAGCGATCCCAGCACCGCGCTCAGCGTCAGCGCCGCGGCACCCCAGCCCACCGGATCCAGCACCAAGGAGCTCTCCCGCTGGCGGCGCATCACCTTGCCGACCGGGTAGACGCTCTCGTCACCGTGGTACTCGTCCACCACGGTGCCGTCGTCCGAGGTGAAGGACCCGGCGCAATAGGTGTGGCGCCCCTTGCCCTCACCAACGGTCTCGCAGGACGTGATGGTCAGCTTCCCCGGCTTGCCGGTATCACCGAGCTCGAAAGGCACACTGCTGCCGAACAGGAGCATCCCGAGCACCCCTGCCACCAGCACCACCCACGCCCGGGCCAGCCACCCGGCACGACTGCGCGGCATACGCGACAGGATCATGTCCCCCCATTTCGATCAACCGGCTCGGTACCGTACCGCGCCCCCATGACGGCAGGTCGACGGGCCCCGTGGCTGGTCAGCGGGGGTAGGGGGGTCGTGCCGGTGACAGCGTGCCGGTGACAGCGAGCCGGGGCCGGCGGCCGACGATGGATCGGGACAGTGGCACCGAGGACGCGGTGCCGCTCATCCTGGAGCGGCCGGGCGAGCAAGGTCGCCGCCAGACCTCAGAAGAAGCCGTCGTCCTCGTAGTAGTTGTTGACCACCACGTCGGGCCGGTCATCGCTCAGCGCCTCGTCCAGCAGGATGCCGCCGAGGATGCCGGCCCCGGCGGCGCCGATCAGGGCTCCGGTGCCGAAGCGGCGTCCCTGGTCCGGCCCGGTCGGCTGGGGATGGCCGCCGACGGGCGGATACCCGGGCTCGACGGCCTGGGGGTAGGCGGGCTGCACCGGCTGGGGGTAGGCGGGCTGGACGGCCTGGGGGTAGGCGGGCTGCACCGGCTGGGGGTAGGCGGGCTGGACGGCCTGCGGGTAGATGGGCTGCGGGTAGGTGGGCTGCGGGTAGGCGGGTTGGGGGTGGACGGCTTCGGCCGGCTGGGGCGGGGTGTAGAAGGGCGGCGGTGTGGTCAGCACCCGCTGCGCGCAGGCCCCGCACGCGTGGACCTCGCGGGCCGTGCCCCACTGCGGCGACCACACGACGCGGCTGCTGCCGACTCCGTGCACCGGATCGAAGAAGCACGTCGCGGCGGCGCCGACTGCCGTGGACCGGGCCGCTCCGGGCACGGGAACAGGCACGGGCACGGGCGCGGGAACAGACGCAGCCACGGGTGCGGGGGCCGGCGGCGCAGGGGTGCTCGGCACGGGGGCCGGCTGGAGGACCCGTACCCCGAAGTCGGCCGCGATCCCGGCCAGCCCCGAGGCGTAGCCCTGGCCGACCGCGCGGAACTTCCACCCGCCGTGGTGGCGGTAGAGCTCGCCGAAGACCATCGCGCTCTCGCCCGCGGCCGCCTGCGGCAGGTCGTAACGGGCCAGTTCGGCGCCGCCGGCGGGGTCGGTCAGCCGGATGTGGGCGCTGCGGACCTGACCGAAGGTCTGCCTGCGCTGGGCCGCCTCGTAGACGGCGACGGCGAAGGCGATCTTCTCCACCTCGGCGGAGACGGCACCCAGTTCGACCTCGATCTGCTCCCGGTCCACCGACCCGGCCGGGGCGGCGCCGAGATGGCGCACCGAACCGTCCGGGCTGCGCAGGTTGTTGAAGAAGACGAAGTTCTGGTCGTCGGCCCGGCCCGTGCGGTCGCAGAGCAGCGCGCTGGCATCGAGCTCGCACCCGTCGAGGGCGGTCCACCCCAGCCCCACGCGCACGGTGCCCAGACCCGGCGCCACCTCACCCAGGGACACGTTGCCGCCCCTCGTCAGGACCACGCCCATGAATCCTCCTTCAGCGCTCTCGCGCGTGTATCGGTCTGCGTCGGCGATAACGCGCTGCCCGCCGCAACGGTTCCCGACTCGGGCGAAGCCGCCTGGAACACCGATGCTCAGGAGGCGGTGGTGAGGATGACGAGCTGGCGGGTGGCCCGGGTCATGGCGACGTAGCGGTCGACCGCCCCTTCGATGCCCTGGCCGAAGCTCTCCGGGTCGATGAGGACGACCAGGTCGAACTCAAGTCCCTTGGACAGCTCCGGCGTCAGCGACCGGACCCGGGAGGCCGCCGGGAAGGTGCGGGTGCCGAGGTCTCCGGTGCCGAGGTCTCCGGCGCCGAGGTCTCCGGTGTCGAGTTCGCCGGTGCTGATGACGCAGGCGGTGCCCTCGGCGTGCTCGGCGAGCCAGCTGTCCAGGATCGCCTCCAGGTCCGCGACCGATCCGTGCCGGACGGGGATGCCGCTGCTGCGGATGGAGAGCGGCACGTTGGCGTCCGGGAGTGCGGCGCGGATCACCGGTTCGGCCTGCGCCATCACCTCTTCCGGCGTGCGGTAGTTGACGCTCAGGGAGGTCACCTCGACCCGGTCGAGCCCGATCCGCTCCAGCCGCTCCTGCCACGACTCGGTGAACCCGTGCCTGGCCTGGGCGCGGTCGCCGACGATGGTGAAGCTGCGGGACGGGCAGCGCAGCAGCAGCATCTGCCACTGCGCGTCGGTCAGTTCCTGCGCCTCGTCGACCACGATGTGCGCGAACGGGCCGGCGAGCTCGTCCCGTTCGGGGCCGGGCAGCGCGCTCTCGTCGATCAGGCTGTCCTGCAGGTCCCGGCCGCGCAGCATCGTCACCGCGCCCTCGCCGTCCTCGTCGGCCTGGAGGATGTCGTCGATGACGCCGGCCAGCCGCTCGCGCTCGGCGGCGATCGCGGCGTCGTGGCGGCTCTTGCGCCGGGCTGCCTGCGGGTCGCCGAGCCGCTGCCGGGCCGCGTCCAGCAGCGGCAGGTCGCAGACCGTCCAGGCCTGGGCGTCGGCCTTGGGGCGCCGCAGGGCGCGAACCTCGTCGGGGCCGAGCCAGGGCGCGCACATCCGCAGGTAGGCTGGCACCGTCCAGAGGTCCCCGACCAGGTCGGCCGCCTCGATCAGCGGCCAGGCCCGGTTGAGAGTGGTGACCAGCTCCTCGTCGCGCTGCAGCTGCCGCAGCAGCAGCTCGGGCGTGACGTCCTCGTCGTCGAGCTGGTCCAGCAGGATCGCGAGCAGCTCCTCCCAGATCTGCTCGCGTGCCTCGTTGTGCGGGGTGCCCGGCCCCGGGGCGTCGAAGGCCTCGGCCCAGTCCTCGGCGCTCAGCCGCAGGTCGGCCCAGTCGGTGCTGACCGTCATCCCCTCGGTGGGCGGCTCCTCGTAGAACCGCACGGCCTTCTCGATCGCCTTCACCATGTCCGCGCAGGACTTCAGTCGCGCCGCCTGCGGGTCGGTCTCGACCGTCGCTTTCGAGCCCTCGGCGACGAGGTCCCGCAGGGTGCAGGTCTGTACGCCCTCCTCGCCCAGGCTCGGCAGGACGTCGGCGACATAGGCCAGGTAGGGCTGGTGCGGACCGACGAACAGCACGCCGCCGCGACGGTGGCCCAGGCGCGGGTCGGCGTAGAGCAGGTAGGCGGAGCGGTGCAGGGCCACCACCGTCTTGCCCGTGCCGGGGCCGCCGTCGACGACCAGGGCGCCGCGTGATCCGGCCCGGATGATGGCGTCCTGGTCGGCCTGGATGGTGGCGAGCACGTCGCGCATCCGGGGCGAGCGGGTGCTGCCCAGGCTGGCGATGAAGGCGGACTGGTCGTCGAGCGCGGCGTGCCCTTCGAGCCGGTCGGTGGTGAACACCTCGTCCCAGTAGTCGCTGATCCGGCCGCGGGTCCAGCGGTAGCGGCGACGGCTGAGCAGGCCCATCGGGTTGGCGTGGGTCGCCGCGAAGAACGGTTCGGCCGCGGGGGAGCGCCAGTCGAGCAGCAGCCGGCGGCCCGCGCTGTCGGTCAGGCCGAGCCGTCCGACGTACACCGGCTCGGGGTGGTCCGCGCTGACGATGTGTCCCAGGCACAGGTCGAGTCCGAAGCGGCGCAGCGCGCTCAGGCGACCGGTCAGCCGGTGGATCTCCAGGTCGCGGTCCATCGCGTCCCGGCCCTTGCCGCCGGGCGCCCGGCGCTCGGCGTCGAGCCGGTCGGAGAGTTCGGCGATCGACTGGTCGAGGCTGTTCGCGAGGGCGGCGAAGTGCCGCTCGTCGCCGGCGATCAGCGCCGGGTCGGCCTTGGGGGAGAGGCGGTCGGGAAGAGCGAACGCACTGGTGGTCAGGGGGGTGGTGTCAGGCACTGGGTGGATCTCCCGTTTCCGCAGGTTCTGGCCTCGGCCAGCGATTCTGCGCCCCCAGGGGGGCCTTGCCGCAAGGCCCCCCATGTGCTATATCCTGAGAGTGGCAAGAGGTGGGTTTCTCCCTCTTGCCTTCGCGGTTTCTCCGGGGTGTTTTCCGCTTCTCCGCAGGTGTTTCCGCCCCCGGCTCCTTTGTGAGAGCGCGGTCGCGTGAGCGTAGTAGACTCGCAGGATCACCGTTTCGGCCGAGGAGGGCGCACTGGTGGCAGAACAGAGCACGGCGGGCCGCGTCAACCAGAAGCTCCGCACCCGCAAGGCGATCGTCCAGGCCGCGGCCGACCTGAGCGCCACCGGCCGCGAGGTGACCATGCCCGAGATCGCCAGGGTGGCACTGGTCTCCGAGGCCACGGCCTACCGCTACTTCCCCGACCTCGCCAGCCTGTTGGGCGAGGCGATCGCCGACCAGCTGCCCAGCGCGGCCGAGGCGCTCGAACCGGTCGCGGACTGCGACGACCCGGTGATCCGGATCGCCGCCGCCACCGAGTTCCTGCTGCGCCACGTGCTGAGCCGACAGGGCGTGGTGCGGGCCCTGATCGCGGCGACCATCACCCGGCCGGGCAAGCCGCACGCCCGCCCCGGCCTGCGCTTCGGGCTGATCGACAGCGCCCTCGCCCCCCTCGACGACAGCCTCGGCGCCACCGATCCCGCCGCCCTCGCCCAACTGAAGCGCGATCTGGCGGTGGTGGTGAGCGCCGAGGCCCTGTTCAGCCTCACCGACCTGCACGGGCTCGACCCCGAGGAGGCCGTCGTCAGCATCGTGCACACGGCCACCACCCTCACCCGCGCCGCGTGCGAGGAACCCTCCCGGGGCTGAACCGGTCGGCGTCCGTGTGCGGCACGTCGGTGGGCGGCGACGCGCACTGGTGGGCCGTCCGGGTGAGCGGCGTCAGCGCTTGGTGCGCAGCCATTGGCGGAACGCGGTCAGGGCCGCCTCGGGGTCGGCGCGGCCGGTGCCGATCCGGAAGCGGTCGGTGGGGGTGGGGGTGAGCTCGGAGCGGTAGACGCTCGCCGGCAGCAGCAGGACGCCGGCCTCCTCGACCAGGCGGGTGCAGAACTCCTCCACCCCCTCGGGGCCGAGGAAGCGGGGGTAGGCGGTGCAACCGCCGTCCGGGGCCCGCCACTCGAAGAGGTCGGGGAACTCGGCGAAGAAGGCGTCGAAGAGCGGCAGGTTGCGCGCGATGAGCGCCCGGTTGCGGTCGAGGATGGTGCTGCGGGCCTTGAGTGCGATCCGGGCCAGCACCTCGCTCGGGGCGGAGTTGCAGATGGTGGTGTAGTGCTTGGCCCGCTCCAGGCGGGAGAGCAACTGCCGGTCACGGCAGGCGATCCAGCCGATCCGCAGGCCGGGCAGGCCCAGCGACTTGGAGGTGACGTTCAGCGACAGCGCGCGCTGCGACAGGTCGGCGGCCTGCGGCAGGGTGCGGGCCGGGTCGCGTTCCAGGCCGCGGTAGACCTCGTCGCTGAACAGGTGGATGCCGCGCTCGTCGCACAGCCGGGCCAGCGCGGTGAACTCGGCGGCGGAGACGACCTTGCCGGTGGGGTTGTGCGGGAAGTTCACCGACACCACCCGGGTGTTCGGCCGGATCGCCGCCCGCACCGCGTCCAGGTCCAGCGCCCAGTCGCGGTCGGGGTCCAGGGCCACGCCGCTGACCTCGCAGAGCGCGAGCGGCACCGTCTCGGCGGACTGGTAGTTCGGGGTCACCACGACCGCGTGGTCGCCGGCGTCCAGCAGGACGTTCATCGCCACGTACAGCGCCTCCTCGGCGCCCGCGAAGCAGAGCACGTCGGCTGCGTCCACCCGCTCGTACATGCCGGCGATCACCTCGCGCAGCGCCGGGTCGCCATAGGTCTCGGTGTAGCCCAGGGGGAGCTGCCCGAAGGCCTCGCGGTCCTCCTCGTCGGCCAGCGCGAGCAGTTCGCCGATGGTCATGGTCTGGAGGTCGGAGGCCGTGAGGTGGTGGCGGGCGGTGAACTCCCAGCGGGAGAGGTAGGTTTCGAGACGGAAGTCGGGCAGTCGGGTCATGGGGTGTCCTCCATCGGGTTCGGCGCGCGCAGTTCGGCCAGCAGGCCGTAGAGGGTGGAGCGGGAGACCCGCAGGGCCGCGGCGACGACGGGGGCGGCGCGGCGCACGGCGAAGACGCCGGCCTCCTCCAGGCGGCCGAGCACGGCCAGCCGGTCGGCCCGGGTGAGCCGTTCCACCGGGCGGCCGCAGTCGCGCACGTATCCGCCGACGATGTGCTGGACGGTCTCGTTCCAGTCCTGCTCGAAGAGCGGCTCCGGCCGGGCCACGGTGGCGGCGCCGAACGCGGAGAGCACGGCCGCGGCCTGCTCCAGCGGGGTGCGGTCGAGGTTGACGCACAGGACGGCGGTGGCCCTGCCGTCCGGCTCGCGCAGCACGGCGCTGACCGACGACAGGCGCCGGCCGTCCGCGAGCAGCTTCGGGTAGGGGCCGAACACGTCCTGGGCCGAGGGGTCGAGGTCGTCGAGTTCGCCCAGCAGCGAGGGATCGCCCGGGCCGCGGGTGGTCATCGGGTTCCAGATGGCCAGGATCCGGTCCGTGTCCGGGTCGTGCAGCACCACCTCCGCGTACGGGCCGAGCAGCAGTGCGACGGCCTGGCACACCGGTGCCCAGAGCCGTACCCGGGGGTCGGTGGTCTCGGCGGTCTCTTCCATGCCCTCCATTCTGGACTATCCGTCCAGGATGGACAAGCAGTCCACCAGCTTGAGTGGGCGCACTGCCGGTGCCGGCATCGGCAGTGGCGCCGGTGCCGGTGCGGCACCGGACCGCGACGCGGCCGTGACTGCCGCCGCCGTGCCGTCCGCGTGAGCTGATCGGACGTCAGAGACCTGTGGTGATGTCCGGCAAGTCGGCCCCGCTCCCAGGGAATCCACGGGATCCGGGAGTGGGCAGCGGGGCCGATATTTAGGTTAGCCTTGCCTTATGAACAGTGTGCAGTTGGCCGCGAACACGGCCGGATACACCACGCCCCAGCTCTGGCGGATCCTCACCAAGTCCGGCTACTTCATCGGACTGAGCGGCGCCATCGGCGCCACCGCCACCTACGCGACCACCGCGCGTCCGGCGCTGCGCACCGGGGCGGGCGAGGCCGAGGACGGCGCGGTGCTGCGCCACCGGTCGGCGCTCCATCTCGCCTGGGCGGGCGTGGTGTTGCTCGTCGCCGGCTACTTCCAGCTGGCCGCGCGCGTCGCCCGCGCGGGCAAGGGCATGCCGTTCGCCGACGCGCTGGCGCCGGGACGGATCTGGCACTTCCTGCGCGCACCAGCCGGCAAGGGCGCCTGGATCGCGCAGGGCACCGTCTACCTGGTCCAGAGCGTGGTCCTGGTGCTGACCGCCGCCCTGCTGATCGCCCTGTTCGCGCCGGCCGCGCGCCGCCGGCTCGACGCGCTCGCGCTCACCGCCCTGCCGCTCTCCCTCGCCACCACCCTGATCTCCGCCGTCCCCGTCACCACGCCGAAGAACGGCGACAGCGTGCTGGACCTCGTCTTCGACCAGGTCCACATCATCAGCGGCACGGTGTGGCTCGGCGGCCTGGCCCTGCTGGTCGTGCTGGCCACCGCCCGGGGCCGGCTCGGCGACGGCGCCGGCCCGCTGTGGGCCGACATATGGCGGCGCTTCAGCCTCGTCGCGATGGTCTGTGTCGCCGCCGTCGTCATCTCCGGCCTCTGGATGGGCTGGCGGCACGTCGGAGCGATCGACCAGCTCTGGACCACGGGCTACGGTCTGGCCCTGCTGGTGAAGATCCTGCTGGTCCTGGGCCTGGTCACGGCCGGGGCGGTCAACCAGCTCTGGCTGATGCCCCGCATCGTGCGGGCCCGTCGCGCCGACGACACCGCCTCGCTGCGGCACCTGACGCTGCGGCACTTCCCGAAGGTCGTCTGGGGCGAGGTCGTGCTCGGCGTGGGCGTGCTCGCGGTCATGCCCTTCCTCAGCGGCTCGGCCCGCGGCGAGGCCGGCAGTGCGCAGGCCGTCTCCTCGGGCAGCATCTTCGCCGCGGGCGCCGCGCTGGCCCTCGCGCTGGGCGTCTCGCTCTGGGCCACGGCCAAGGCCTCCGAAGCCCTGGCCCGCCGCCCGGACACCGTCGCCGTGCCGGGGGCCGGTCACGGATCCGTGGCGCGGGTCCCGTAGCGGCCGAGGAGGGTCGCCCTGGGGAGCGGCCCTCGCCCGCTGAAAGTTGCAAGTTGCAAGTTGCAAGCGGGACCGGGCCAAGGCCCGGCTGTGGGCTTCGGGCTCCGGTCGGCCGGCGGGTCTGAGAGACTGGGGATCATGACCCCTGACCGTCGCAGCCTCGGGCTGCCCGCCTTCTCCGAGCCCGCCACCGAAGTCTCCGTGCCCGCCCAGTCCACTGGGCACCGCCCGGAGCCGCTGGAGCAGGGCGCGGACTTCCGTGAGCCGCCCGGCGAGGAGGCGCCGGTGCCGAGCCCGGTTCGCCGCCCCACGGGCACCGGCGGCCTGACCTTCTCCGACCCGGGCCGGTAGATCGATCCGACCGGGTGGACGGACGGACCCCCGGATCCGATCCCTACCCGCGGCGCGACGGGCGTGCGGCGGCCGTCACCGCGCCGACGCGTTTGACCGTCCTGGTGACCGGCGCGGACTCGATCTCGCGCACCCCCGGCAGCCTGCCCGCCCGCTCGGCGATGTAGTCGTAGAGGGCGTAGACGTCCGTACAGACGACCGTGCCCAGCAGATTGGTGGGGCCGGTGGTGGCCGCGGCGAAGGAGATCTCCGGGTGCCGGGCGAGGGCCTGCCCGGCCGCCGCGAGTTCGGCGGGTTCGACCTTGATCCACAGCAGCGCGGTGCACCCGTACCCGAGTGCGCCGCTCTCGACGTCGAGGTCGAAGTAGAGCACCCCCGCCGCGCGCAGGGCCTCGATCCGGCGGCGCACCGTCGCCTCGTGCCAGCCGGTCGCCGTGGCGAGCTCGGTGTTGCTCACCCGTCCGTCACCGGCCAGCTCCGCCAGCAGCACCTGGTCGTCCTGGTCGAGCGCGATCGGGCCCTGCGGCGGCCGTGACGAGGCCGGCGGCCCGGGCTCGGGTGCGAGCGCCGCGACCTGCGCCGCAGTCAGTGCGGAGGTTGTCGCGTTCCATCCGGTCGGGCCGCCCCAGAAGGTGCGCAGCAGGCAGTGCGCGCTCATCCCGGTGACCGGGCGGGTGGCCGGGAGCTTGCCGAGCAGCAGCACATCGCGCTCCCGGTCGCTGCTGGTGCGCACGAGGCAGACGACTCTGCGTGAAGGGTCTTGCTCGTAGCCTGAGGTTCCAGCCAAGTTACGGTCCTCTACCGGGTCTTCATCGGCGGTCGCCGTATCCCTGCGTCTTCACGGGTGTCTCTCCCCAGTCATCCCCTACCCACGGGAACGCCACCGGCGGTTCCGCCTCTCAACTGTCCTGGTCCGCGGGCAGGCCAGTGCCTCTGGGCGCCACATCAGTTGAGGCCATAACTCACGGCAGGCGCGCCGAATGCCACTCCTTTCGAATGACAAGTGCACGCCATAGACGCTGCTTCATGCCGATATCCGAGATCGTGGCACCACGAAGGGGTTTGTGTCACGGGCTGCCCGAGAGCCTGGGAAGGGCAGACTCGGGCCGACCCTGGTTTGCACCCTCTGACGAGAGAAGACACCACGTGGCGCACGAGACAGATGCTGACGACCTCGGTGCGGACAGCCTTGAGGAACTGAAGGCCCGTCGGAACGACAAGTCGGCCAGCTCAGTTGACGTCGACGATTTCCAAGCTGAGGGCATGGAACTGCCGGGCGCTGACCTCTCCAACGAAGGGCTCGCCGTCCGGGTACTCCCGAAAGACGCAGACGAGTTCACGTGTATGAGCTGCTTCCTCGTCCGCCAGCGCAGCGAACTGGCAGGGGAGAGGAACGGCCAACCGATCTGCAAGGACTGCGGCTGAATGCGCGAGCCCACCAGCTACCAGGGCTGGGGCAGCGGTCCCATCCTTGCTTTACTGGTGAGCTCGCCTATTCAACTGTCGCCAGTTCGCCGTGGAGTCCGGCCCGATGGTGACCGTAGGTGATCGCCGGCGGCGTACTGGCTCCAGGTGGTGCCCGGTGCGCAATGGCATCGCTCGGAGGTCGACGATTCAGAGTGAGGACAGCCGAAGCGTCAATCGGGGATCGGGTCAGACCCTTGAGCGGTGCCTCGCACATCCTCACAGTCGGGGATCTTGGCGATGACGGTCGGCCATGCCCTCGACATCCCAGTCTTCAAGATCCCCGACCTCGTCACCCGCGATCAGCTCTGCGTCTCCTCGCGGCGTCCAATAGCGGCCGCATCGGGTACGACGAGCAGCTTGCCGGTGGTACGCCGAGCCTCCAGATCGCTGTGGGCCTGGGCGGCCTCGGACAATGCGTAGCGGCCCGTTACGGTGACCTCAAGCGCCTTGGAGCGCACCCACTCGAACACATCGGCGGCCCGTCGGAGCAGTTCGGACCGATCGGCGATGAAGTCCCCGAGGCTGGGCCGGATCAGGGTCAGCGAACCGCCGTGGGCGAGCCGAATCGGATCAAACGCAGGCACGGCACCACTTGCCGCGCCGAAGAGCACGAGATGGCCGCGGGTTCGCAGGCTGGCGAGGCTCGCATCGAAGGTGTGCGCGCCGACGCCGTCGAAGACAACCGGCAGTCCCTGACCGCCGTTGAGCCGCCTCGCCTCGGCTGCGAGATCGTCGACTGCGGAGGAAAGGATCACCTCAGCGGCCCCGGCACGCTTCGCCAGCTCGGCCTTCGCCGTGGTCGACGTCGTGCCGATCACCCTGCCGCCGAGATGGGTGATGAGCTGGGTCAAAAGCAGCCCCATGCCACCAGCAGCCGCATGCACGAGCACCGTGTCGCCTGGCTGGACCGGGTAGGCGTCCTTGACGAGGTAGTGCGCGGTCATGCCTTGGAGGAGCACGGCGGCGGCTGTCTCGAAGCCGATATCGTCGGGCAGCGGCACGAGCCGGGAGGAGTCCACGACGGCCCGCTCGGCATACGTGCCGGGAACCTCCACCCAACCGACCCGGTCCCCGACTGCGACGTCAGCGACGCCGGGTCCAACTTCGACGACCGTGCCGGCGCCCTCAGCGCCCGGGGTGAAGGGCAGCGGGAGGCTGTACCGGCCTTCGCGGTGGTAGACGTCGAGGAAGTTGACCCCGGATGCGGCGACCTCCACGAGCGCCTCGCCCGGACCCGGCCGCGGCTGGTCCACCTCGGCCTCCTGCAGCACCTCGGGACCGCCCACTTCGTACACCTGAATCGCTCGCATGACCCCTCCTATAACGGCTCATCCCCCGCCAACCCCGTTGATGGCGATCCGATTCCCGGCAAGCAGACCAGCCCGCCGCCCCCGCCGAGAGCTGAGACGCCTGCTTTGCACCCGGGTCTGGGACAGGAGACCGAGGCCGTCAAGGGTCGACGAAGGCACCACCTGCCGCTTCCGCACCGCCGTACGGCCACCCACCATAAACGGGCCGCGGACGACCGTCTTGTTCGGACCCCCGGACCCGGCAACCTTCCGCACGATGGTGGACACCCGGATCGCGGACCTCCGGCTCGTCCTGGACCGGCTCAGCTACCTTCCGCTCGCCCGGGTCATGGACTCCGGCCTCGGTACTGGTGGGCTCGCGTATTCAACCGTCGCAGCTTCCCCGAGGAGCCCAGCCCGCCGGTGACCGGGTGTGATCGCCGGCGGCGTATCGGCTCCAGTTTCCGTCGGCCTCTCGGAGGAGGCGGCTGGTGGTCTTGTCGTGGTAGCCGAGGGCGTCCGCGACGACGGGGGCGGGCAGTTCGAGAAGTTGCTGTCGGATGGCGGCGCCGCGGGCGGCGGCGACCGGGATGCCGATCTCACCCAGGAGTGCGGACAGGTGGTCGGGGCGGGCCGGCTGGCCGGCTCGGCCTTCAGGTGCTCGGGTTCTGCGATGCCGGCCAGGTGACCGGGCAGCCATCGTTGGAAGGAGCAGATGTACTTGTCGACGGCGGGCAGGACTCCGCTGGCCATCAGGAGTTCTTCCAGATGGGCCGCTGCCCGCCAGGGCTGGAGTTCGTGGAAGGCGTCGTGGGTCAGGGGGATCTGTCCGTGGCCGAGCCGCCGCAGCATCTGGGAGGCGTTTCCGAGATGGTTGCGGCGCATCGCCAGCCAGGCCAGGCCGCTCCTGGGCTCGTCCATCGCCACCAGCAGGTTGAACAAGGGTGTCAGCGCGGGCCGGACGCGGCCGGTGCCGTCGTCCAGGAGGGCGGTCAGCCGGTCGGTGAGCGTGCAGCGTTCGCAGGGCCCTCCGCCCAGCAGTTTGCCCTCGAAGCCGCAGCGCGAGCAGTCGAAGGTCTGGGAGAAGCCGGCGCAGGTCGTGCAGATCGCGGAGCCGTCGACGGGATGACGCCCGGGGAGGGCGCGGTCCTGGCCGCATCCTGGGCACCAGGGGCCTTACGTGTGCCCGTAGTTGGCACTTCATCGTGGTGACGGTCAGTGGTCAGGGGGTCGGGGCGACGGTCAGGCAGGTGGTCGAGGGAGGCACGGTGAATCCGGCGCCGGTGACCGTCGCGGTCTGTGCGGCCAGGCAGGTGGGGGCGATCATCGCGAACTGCACGAACCCCGCTCCGCGCGCCGTGTCCAGGGTGTCGAATGCCTGTGTCCCGGAGATGTTGACTGGCCAGCCGGGGGCGGCAGGGCAGGACGGCGCCGTGTCGATGCTGTTCTTCGTGTTCGTGCCCGCCGTGTACGGACCCAGGCTCGGCGACGTGATGGTCGTGGTGAGCTGCGGGCCGTTGCCGGTACCGGCGATCTGACGCACGCAGTTGTGCAGATTCAGGTAGCGGTTCCCGAGCAGGTCCAGCGGCTGGGTTCCGGAGATGTTGACGGGCCAGCCGGGGGCGGCCGGGCAGGACGGCGCCGTGTCGATGGTGTTCTTCGTGTTCGTGCCCGCCGTGTACGGACCCAGGCTCGGCGACGTGATGCTCGTGGTGAGCTGCGGGCCGTTGGCGAAGAGCTGGCGGTCGCAGTTGTTCATGTTGAGGTAGCGCCGCCCGAGCAGGTCAAATGCCTGGGTGCCTTGCAGGTTGACGGGCCAACCGGGGGCGGCGGGGCAGGACGGCACCGTATCCGCCGAGTTCGAGACGTTCGACCCCGCAACGTACGGGCCGAGGCTCGGCGCCGTGATGCTCGTCATGAGCTGCGGGCCGTTGGCGGAGAGCTGGCGGTCGCAGTTGTTCATGTTGAAGTAGCGCTTCTTGCCGAACTCCATGGGACCGCTGGTCGCGCCGACGGGCTGGCCGAACAGGCCGGCCGTCGGGGAGATGGTGAGCGTCGAACCGGTCCAGACGGCGGCCTCGTTGATCGCTCCGGACTGCCCCGTATCGGTGTTGCAGATCAGCGAGGAGGTCCTGCCGTCGGCTTCGGTCAGGGTGGGCGTGGCCTCGGAGCCGGCCGGAGTCGTCGGGTTCAGGCACACCGTGGTGGAGTTGGGCGACAGAGTGAAGCCGGGCGGAAGCGTCGTGGAAACCTGCGCGCCGGCGTGCTCGACCGGGTCGGAGTTGTTGTACCAAGCGCGCACCAGCACCGTGGCGCCAGGGGGGACAGTGGGGTTGGACGACCAGGTCGCTCCGTTGTCCGTGGAGTACAACAGGCTGCCGGTCGTGGCGGCCGTCGCCGGAGCGGCCGCGAGCAGCGGCGCCCCCACGAGCCCCAGCGCCAGCGCGGCGGCCGCGACCCGGCGGGTCCACGCCCCCGGGCTGTTCGGTTGCACGGTGTCCTCTCGGACCCCGCGGCCGGAGGCGGTGGTGGTCTGCGAGCCGGTGAGCCGGTAGGCGGATGCCAGGGTGGTAGTGGTGACAGCCCAGCGGGAGAACTTCATGATGCGGCACCCGAAATAGTGATTCGTCATCAAATTACTGTTGAAGCCTGAAGTCGGTGTCCCTGAGCGGGCTCATCGTCCCTACTGGTCAGCGGCGTCCAGGGCGACGCACGACGTAGACGAGCACCTTCTCCTTAGTGACCTTCTCGGGCATCTGAACAACCTCCACATGGTCGGGAATCACCGTCTGGAGCTCACGGGACCGCGGCTCCAGCCCCTGGGACCGGCGACCGAATGTGCGCAGGCGTTCGACGGGAATCGCCAAGCCCACCTGGTGCGCGGGACTGGCCTGGTGGGATGAGTCCCACGCGGCGGTGTGGCGGGCCGACGAGACCATCCTCCTGCCAGGAAAACCGGTCGGCGGCAGCGTAGTTGCCACCGACCCAGAGCTTCCTGATTCCTGGTGGCAAGCACTGACCAGCGGTGCCCAGTCTTTCTGGACTTGTCTGCATATTTACCAGATACATCAAAACGTTGTGAATATTGTCTCACCATGGCGATGATGGGCGACGTCTTGCGTACCGGGCTAGGTACTGGTGTGCTCGTCGAGCCCAGACGACCAACTGGGCCTGGGGGACTTGCCGTCGGCGGAAAGCGGTACGTGCGCATTGGTACTGCCAGCCGGGCGCTCTACCAGCGGAACCGAGTCGGCGGCAACCCGACTCCCGGACAGACGGAGCCCTATGCTCACGAGTCTCCATACCAGCCGCCTGACGCCACGCGGGATCACGGCGATCACTATCGTCGCGCTGAGCCTGCTCAGCGGTTGTGGCAGTAACGTACGTGCGACTGGAGCATCAACGTCGGTCTCGACGCTTGCTACGCAGGCCATACCTGCTGACACGGCGTCAATGAACTCCCTCTCGGACCAGACATCTGTCGCCGCCTCGGCGAGTGCGGTGCCAACAAGAGGCGGCCCGACACCATGGTGCAGGGGTCTGCCGGAGCCGATCGCACAGCAGGTCATGGGGTTCACAGGAGCGAAGAACTTTGACACAACCCAATGGATGTTCTTCTATGCATCAGCCCAGGCTGCACAGCACGCCTATCAGGCTGTTCTCACTTCTGAACAGAACTGCCGAGGCCAGACCCGCAGCGAGCAGTCCAGCTTCGGTGCCCCCACGGACGCATTGATCGTCCAGACTGCTTCTGTCAACGACGGCGCGTCATGGTCACGGCACTGGACCGGAGTAGAGACGCCGGCTGGTGGAACCGAACCCGGAATCCAGACTGACCACGGGTACGTGCTGCAACGCGGCGTAGTACTCACCGTCGTTGACTTCAACGAAGGACCTAGCGCTTCCGCCTCCACTGCACCGTACGACGTGGTCGGCGACGCTGCTGTGCTCCACGCGATTGCAGCCCACCTGTCCACATAAGGGGGCCAGTGCGGCTGAGCCGCCTCAGACCACTCGCCTCCTGGTCATCGACCGGCGGACGCGCTTTCCAGCCGGATCCTCCCGGGCAAAGCCACGCCCCTCAGCGGAAGAACGCCTGCGACAACCTCGGAAAACGTCCCCAGCTTGAGAGAAGAATCATGCTGTTGAAACACATACGTAGTTTTGTCACCGCCCTGTCCTGCGGTGCCCTGCTCGCCTCAGGTCTGGCCGTACTCGCTCCATCGCCGGCTAATGCCGACGCACTCGGTGACGCTATCGCAGCCAAGGCAATGTCCTACATCGGCCAGGACCATACGATGGGCCCGTGGAACGAACTGTGGTGCGGGGACTTCGTCAAACGGGTTTGGACTCAGGAGGGCGTGCCCGCAGAATCCTGGATGTCAAGCTTCGTACCGGATTGGCTGCAGTCCAAGCAGTACCACAACATCGGCACTTACACTCCACAGCCCGGCGATGCCGTGATATGGAACGACGACAACTACAACGACTCGAATGGTAATCCGGGCAGCCATATCTCCATCGTCACCAGCTACGCCAACGGCCTACTGTCAGACGTCGGCGGTGACCAGGGTGGCGGAAAGAACCCGAACAATCTCACTCCACCGCCTCCCTGGTGGTCTACGAGCCATGTCAACATCGACGAGGACAACGGCGGCACCGCATACGACCCCACCAAGCACCTATTTCCCAACACCAACTACGAGATGTGGGTCCGCGGGTACATCAGCCCAGGTACGGGTACCCCGCCACCGCCGACGCCTGCGACCGTCGACCAGGTCGGTACCTGGAACGGCTCCACGGTGAATACCGCGTCTCCGCAGTCCGTATCCGGCACGATCACGCTGACCGCCACCGAGACCAAAGCATCCCGAGTCCTGTACTACCTCGACAACACGAACCCCACCGGCTCGAGTACGCCGATAAGCAGTGGAGACTCCGGCGGTGGGTTAACCCCGCCCCACAAGCTCTTGTTCAACACCACTAGCTTGGCCAACGGCTCAACCCACACGATCACAGCAGCAGCCTTCGACGCGACCAGCACCAACCAAATCGACAACACCAAGACCATGACCATCACGGTCGGCAATGGAATCCACAACGTACAAACCGACGGTTGGGGAGGTCCACCAGCCGACGCCATTCAAGCCGTATCCGTGCCGATCGGGACAACCGGGAAGAACGTCACAGTCGTCAGTTCGACATCTGTTGACATGGCTCGGGCAGGTCTGGACAACGCCGGAGCTGGCGATCAAGTGTGGATAGATCGGTCCTGGAACGGCGGTCAGCAAGTCGGCGACTCGCAACTAGGATTGACGACAGCTCCAGGCGGTTCGGGTTGGCCAACGACCTACTACAACTTCGACGATCCGACAGGTGGACGCCATGGGGTTCTTCGGGCCTGCGCCTCGACCTCGGCAGGAATCACCTGCACACCGTGGATCGGACAGATCTGCCGCAACGGAACCTGCGACGGAACCGGCAACGCCCCAGCAGACGCCGCCCAAGCAGTATCGGTACCGATCGGAACCACCGGCAAGAACGTCACGGTCATCACGTCCAACTCCACCGGACTAGTCCGTGGCGGTCTGGACAACGCCAGCAACGGCGACCAAGTCTGGATGGACCGCTCCTGGGACGGCAGCACCGACCGCTCGGCCTTCGACTCCCAGATCGAGAAGACCACCTCCACCGGCGGCGGCTGGCCGACCAGTTGGATCAACAGCATCAACCCCGACAACAACGAACCCGCCGCAATCCGGACCTGCGCCTCGACCTCGGCGGGAATCACCTGCACACCGTGGATCGGACAGATCTGCCGCAACGGAACCTGCGACGGAACCGGCAACGCCCCAGCAGACGCCGCCCAAGCGGTATCGGTACCGATCGGAACCACCGGCAAGAACGTCACGGTCATCACGTCCAACTCCACCGGACTGGTCCGTGGCGGTCTGGACAATGCCAGCAACGGCGACCAAGTCTGGATGGACCGCTCCTGGGACGGCAGCACCGACCGCTCGGCCTTCGACTCCCAGATCGAGAAGACCACCTCCACCGGCGGCGGCTGGCCGACCAGTTGGATCAACAGCATCAACCCCGACAACAACGAACCCGCCGCAATCCGGGCCTGCGCCTCGACCTCGGCAGGAATCACCTGCACCGGATGGCAGACAGCAAATATGTGGACGTACCTGGATGAGCATTCCTCGATCACGGCCATGCCGAACGGCGACACACAGCTCGTCGCCTACGGCCTGGACCACGTGCTCTACCACAATATCCGCCTGGCCAACGGCGGCTGGC
>NZ_JBIBIJ010000003.1:146859-400809 GCF_042957465.1 Kitasatospora sp. NPDC008050 | reverse complement strand
ATCGATCACGGCCATGCCGAACGGCGACACACAGCTCGTCGCCTACGGCCTGGACCACGTGCTCTACCACAATATCCGCCTGGCCAACGGCGGCTGGCAAGGATGGGCCCAAGTCCCCGGCTTCGGATCATCGACCTTCACCGGAAGCGGCCCAACCATCGCCGGCTCAAAGACAAGCAACTCTGCACAGATCATCACGGTCGGCGTTGACCACGCGCTCTACCACTGCATCCGCAACCCAGACGGCACCTGGCAAGGATGGGCACCGATCGAGGGCGTCGGTACCGGAACCACCTTCCAGCTCGGATAGTCCGATTCTGACCAGTCGTCCCGCACATGCGGTGGCGATCCTAAGCGGTGGCCGCAGGTGGCTGCCCTCGGGCAGCAATCTCTAGCGATCTGGGTCGGGTTCGCATGTACGGACCCGACCCAGATCAGTGAAAGCCCTGCCAACTCCTCTCAGACGCCTCAACAGCTGGCAATGCTGTCCGGCGACGTCCCTGTTCACGTCCCGATGGGTGAACCAGCAAGGCCGCGTGGTTAAGGATTTTCGGGTGTAGGAGATTCCGGCTGGCCCAGGTACCGGCTCGCCACCCGGGCCGGTCCTAGAGCTACAGGTGTTCAGCTGCGCGAATCGACCGGTCCACTGGTCCATGCCCTCTCGAAGACGCGGGTCAATGGACCTCCGTGTCGACCTCGCGCTCGCGAGAGGTTCCGGACAGTGGGCCGGAATGCCGTCCGGATCAGGCTCAGGCCCGGCACTCACGGGAGGGCCCCCGACTATCAGTCTCAGCAGGGCACGAAGGCTACAAGTTGTTGAGGTCTAGACCAAATGGTCTAGACCTCAACCCACTCAGGGGTCAGCAAAAGGTCAGCATCAGTAGTACTGGACGCTGCTAAAGGCAGCTGAACACGGGACTCGCTTCTGGCGCTCACGGGCCTCCATGGACGTCACCGAACCCAGCTGAGCGCGGCCTCCACCGCCAGCCGCGATCGAGCCTGCCGGCACCCGTACAGCGTGCGGACACAGCCGCCCCACCGAACAACATGCCAGGTCAGCGTGCCCTTCCCCGAGGCTTGAGGGGCACCGACGGCAGCGTCGGCGCGGCCAGGCGGTCACCGTCGTAGCCGTGCACTTCCCCGAACCTCGCCCCTTCCATCCAGTCAGATCGTGCCTGGGCGATCTCCTCACTGGATCGTCCGATGAAGTTCCACCACATGACGAGCTTCTCCTCGAAGGGCTCCCCGCCGAGCAGCAGCAGGGAGCCGTCGGCGAGTGCGCGCAGCGGCAACTCCCGGCGCCCACTGCCCAGGTAGAGCATCGAGCCGGGTTCCAGGCGGACGCCGTCGACCTCGGTCAGGCCGGACATGGTCAGCACGGCGTACTCGAAGTCGGGCTGCAGGGGGAGGCGGGTGGCGGTGCCTTCGGTGAGGGTGAGGTCGGCGCCGACCAGTGGGGTGTGGGTGGTGCCGGGTGAGGTGGCGCCGTCGAGGGTGCCGAGGATCACGGTGCCGTGCAGGCCGGCGGCGGTGATCTCGGGGAGGTCGGCGTGGTGTTCGAAGGTGGGGGCGGTGTGGCGGTGGGCGTCGGGCAGGGCGACCCAGAGCTGTGCGCCGTGCAGGAGGCGCGCGTGCGGGCGCGGGGATTCCTCGGAGTGCGAGATGCCGCGGCCGGAGGTCATCAGGCCCAGTTCGCGCGGGCGGACGGTCTGCAGGCTGCCGAGGCTGTCGCGGTGCAGGACTTCGCCCTGGTGCAGCCAGCTGACGGTCTGCAGGCCGATGTGGGGGTGGGGCGGGACCTGCATGCCGGACTCGTCGGCGATGTCGTCGGGGCCGTAGTGGTCGACGAAGCACCAGGCGCCGACCATCCGGCGGCCGAGGCCGGGCAGTAGTCGGCGCACGACGGTGCTGCCGCCCAGCGCGGTCTCGCGGGGTGCCAGCAGCTCCCGGACGGGGCCGGCCGGGACGTCCTGTCGACCGCCGCGCACCGAGGTCGGCTCGTCGGCGGTCAGATGGTGCCGCCCGGAGCGGATGTCGACGCGGTAGTCCTCGTCGGTGCTGGTGGCGGCCACGGCTGCCGCCCGGACGAACTCCCGGGCGGCGGCCGTCGTCGGGGCGGCGGTCACAGGCCGAACCGGTTCAGCTGGTCCTGCGGCACCAGGTCGACGTAGTCCGGGTGCTTGCCCAGCCAGCCGCGGATGAAGGGGCAGTAGGGCAGTACGGCCAGCCCCCGCTCCCGGGCGGAGTCGAGCGCGATCGCGGCGACCAGGAGCGTGCTGGCCGGCAGCGCCCAACCGAGGTGTCCGTGGATGACGAGCGCGGCTCCGGGAGCGGCGCCCGCGAGCATCGCCAGGACCGCGTAGAGACGCCCGCCCAGCCGGGGGTTGGCGCCGCCGGCCAGCGAGGAGTCCGCGGCGATGCCGGTCAGGGTGAGGGTGAGCACCGTCGTGGTCAGGTCCGGCACGCCCAACTTGCGGACCGTGCCGTTGCGCAGGCCCATGGCCACGGCCAGCAGCGCGATCAACGCCTCCTGCTGCGCCCGTCCGCTCGCGGCGAACGCGATGGCGGTGGGCCGCGCCCTGCAGTGCGGTTTCGGTCAGCAGCGCGGTGCGCAGCCGGCGCTCCCGGCGGCACCGAGGAGTTCCGCGGCGACGGCTTCCGCGGCGGCGTGTTCACCGCGCTCACCGCGGGAGGCACCCAGATCGGGGCCGGACTGCTGCTCGCGGTGGGTCTGCTCACACCGCTGGCCGCTGCCGGCACGATGGGGGTGATGACGGTGGCGCTGACCGTCAAGCGGCCGCACGGGCTGTGGGTGCAGAACGACGGGTTCGAGTACCCGCTGGTGCTGGTCACGATCGGTGCGGTGCTGTCCGCCACCGGACCCGGCCACTGGTCGCTCGACGCATCGCTCGGCCGAACTGGTGGGGGCCACCGGCCGGCCCTGGGTCGGACGGCTGACCTGGGGCTGCCGCGGCGGTCCCACCGGAGCTGATGATGTTGCTGCACCCCGAGGCCTGGCATACTTCGCCCCGCCGCGTACCAGCTCGGCGGGTCACTGCTCGCCACACAAGGGGTGCTGCGGTTCCTCTCCCTGCTCCCACCCCGGTGTCACCTCCCTCTCCCAAGAACCTCGGAGCCCGAGATGCATCCCTTCCTCGACCACCGAGGGCCGCTGGCCTTCGCCCACCGGGGAGGTGTCATCGGCCATCCCGAGAACTCGCTCGCCGCGTTCTCGGCCGCCGTGGCACTCGGCTACCGCTACCTGGAGACGGACGTGCACGTCACCGCCGACGGCGTGCTGGTGGCGTTCCATGACTCCCGCCTCGACCGGGTCACCGACCGGGCCGGAGTCGTCCGCGAACTGCCCTGGCACACGGTCAGCGAGGCCCGGATAGCAGGCACCGAGCCCATCCCGCTCCTGGAGGACCTGCTCGGTGAGTTCCCCCGGGCCCGGTTCAACATCGACGTCAAGGCGGCCGAGGCCGTTCAGCCGCTGGTCGAGGTGATCCGCCGCACCAACGCGTGGGACCGGGTCTGCGTCGGCGGATTCTCCGACACCCGCCTCGCCGCCGTCCGCGCCGCCGCCGGTCCCCGGCTGGCCACCTCGCTCGGCCCGCGCGAGGTGGCACGGCTGCGACTGCGCTCACTGGCCGGGCCGCTGCTCCCGGGCCGCGGGGCGCCGTGGTCCGGGGTGTGCGCGCAGGTTCCGGAGCGGCACCGGGGCGTGCGGGTGGTCGACCGGGCCTTCGTGCGGGCAGCCCACCGCCTCGGCCTGCAGGTTCACGTCTGGACTGTGGACGACGCCACACGGATCAGGGCTCTCCTCGACCTGGGTGTGGATGGCATCATGGCCGATCGCATCGACGTCCTGCGGGACGTCCTCGAGGAGCGCGGCTGCTGGACCGACGGAAGCACGGCGATAGGAACCCCATGAACACCGCGACCCATCTGCCCGGCCACTCCTCGTCCGCCACCGACACCCGCGCCCTGCGCCGGATGCAGTTCGGCTGGTACATGAACGACTGGGCGAATGCTGCTTTTTCGGCCACGGTGCTGACGGTGTTCCTCGGGCCGTACCTCACCACCCTGGCCAAGAACGCCGCCGACGCGGGCGGCGACGTCCACCCGCTGGGCCTGTCGGTGCGTGCGGGGTCGTTCTTCCCGTACACCGTCTCCTTCTCCGTGCTGGTCTCGGTCGCGGTGATGCTGGTGGTCGGCACGGTCGCCGACCGTAACGGGCGGCACAAGGAGCTGATGTGCGGCTTCGCGTATGTCGGCGCGGTCGCCACCATGGGGATGTTCTTCCTCGGCGGAAGCCGCTACCTGCTCGGCGCCGGACTGCTGGTGACAGCCAACATCGCGTACGCGGTGTCGGTCGCGCTCTCCTACGCCTTCCTGCCGGGCCTGGCCACCGCCGACGAGCGCGACTCGGTCTCCTCCAAGGGCTGGGCGTACGGCTACGCGGGCGGCGGACTGCTGCTGATCGCCAACCTGGCGCTGTTCGAGGGCCACGACGCGCTCGGCCTGTCCTCCGGCACCGCGGTGCGGATCTGCCTGGCCTCGGCCGGCCTGTGGTGGGCGCTGTTCACCCTCGTCCCGCTGACGCGGCTGCCCTCCCGCGCCGGTGCGGCCCCTGCCCGCACCGAGTCCGAGCGCACCGAGCCCGCCCTCAGCGCATCCGACCTCAGCGCATCCGGCCCCAGCGAAGCCGGCCGGCCCGTCGCCGGCAGCCTGCGCGAACTCGCCCGCACGCTGCGCGGCATGCGCCGCTACCCGCTCACCCTGCTCTTCCTCGCCGCCTTCCTCTGCTACAACGACGGCATCCAGACCGTGGTCTCCCAGGCCTCCCTCTTCGGCAGCGAGGAACTCGGCATGGGCCAGACCTCGCTGGTCATCGCCGTCCTGCTGGTCCAGATCGTGGCGATCGGCGGCGCGCTGCTCCTGGGCCGCATCGCCCGCCGGTACGGCGCCAAGCGGACCGTCCTCGGCTCCCTGGTCGGCTGGGTGATCACCCTCGCGCTGGGGTACTTCATGCCCGCCCACCAGCCCGTCTGGTTCTTCGCGCTGGCCTGCATGATCGGGCTGGTGCTCGGCGGCAGCCAGGCGCTCTCCCGCTCGCTCTTCTCCCACCTCATCCCGGCCGGCCGTGAGGCCGAGTACTTCAGCGTCTACAAGATCAGCGACCGCGGCACCAGCTGGATGGGACCGCTGGTCTTCGGCCTCGCGTACCAGATCACCGGCAGCTACCGCTCGGCGATCATCTCGTTGCTGGTGTTCTTCGTCATCGGCTTCGCCGTGCTGGCGAAGGTTCCCGTCCGCCGCGCCATCGAGGCCGTCGGCAACCCGGTCCCCGAGCGCCTCTGACCGAAACCCCGAAACCCCGAAACCCCTCCGAACACCACCGGATACCGGGTCGCTCACCGGGGCAGCGGGCGGAACTGGGGGCCGTAGGTACCGGTGGCGCCGGGCAGCGGGATGTCCATGAGTGCGAGGGCCGGCTTCTCCAGGGCGCGCATCGCGCCCACCGCCGCATCGAGCGCGCCCGGATCCCCGCCCGCCCAGGCGCCCTGGAGACCGTCGAGCACGCTGGTGAACGTCTCGTCGAACTCCCCGAGCAGTTGCGCGACCTCGGTGGATGGGGAGGGCCAGCCGCCGGCCGGGACGACACCCATCGGGCGCGCGTCCGGGAACGGGACGACGGCACCGCTGAACTCCCAGGCCCCGTCCGCCTTCCGCAGCCGCCGCTCGTGGTAGATCTCGCCGAACGCGTAGTAGTGGGCCGGCGCATCGTTGCTGAACGGCGCCTCGGGCGAGGCCGAAGTCCCCTCGCCCTGCTCCTTGATGGTCTCGATCGACCGCTCGACGTCGGCGAGACAGGTGACGGGGGACAGGGTGTCCGCCCCGATCCGCCGTGCCAGCTGGCGTCCCGTCGAGAGGGCGGGACGGACGTCGTGGAACGCGGACAGCAGCGCGGCGTAGAAGGCACCGATGGTCGCCGGCCCGGTGGCGGCCTGCCGCGCGAGCGGGTCCTCCGGCGTCTCGATGCCCATCAGGACCTCGCGCACGTACTCCTTGGTGAGTCCGCAGAGGTAGACGGTCAGTTCGCCGCGCACGCCACCGGGCAGCGGGCCCGGATAGGGCGGCACCGCGTCGGCGATCCGTGGCGTCCCGCCCACCGCCACCAGCAGGTTGCAGGCCAGGCCCATGTGGTACATCTCGTCGCCGATGATGCCCTCGATCAGCCGTGCCGGTTCGCTCGAACGGTCCTTGACGGACCACCAGGCACAGAGATACGGGGGGATCGTCGCCAGTTCGAGCTCCACCGCGATCTGCAGCGCGCGCCGGATCCAGCCGTCGTCGCGACGGCCGGACGGAACCTCCAGCAGCCGGGCGACGGCCCCGCGGCTGCCGATGCCCCGGGCCGGTGTCGGGGTGGCCAGGAGGACCGGGCCCGCCGTGGCCAGCGCGGCCGATCTGAGGAACCCTCGACGGTCCAGCGGCGGCAGGTGTCGACTGTCGGTGCTCTCGGCCGGCTCGACCACGTCTGATTCCGTTCGCCAGCGGCGGGCTCCGTCCTGATGACGCACCCTGTCCCGATATGCCATGTCCGGATATGCCGCATATGTCGCAGCGACTGGCGAAGCTATCAGGGGACCGGGTGCTGCGACGGTGGCGTCACCGGGTGCCACGTGTGCGCCACTCGGGCGGGTCAACCACGGGGAACGGGCCGGCCGCCGGGTCCGGTACCCACCGCTGCGCCGGGACCACGCCTGGTGAGGCGATCTAGCATGAGAGGAAGGCTTCATCTCCAGACCCGCGCCGCAGCGGTAGGGAGGCCGGCATGACGTTCGACGCGACGGGATTCGGGCAGGCGGACAGCCGCTACATACCGATCTCCGAACACGGCCTGATCGGCGATCTTCGGACGACCGCCCTGGTCGGCACGAACGGCACCATCGACTGGTACTGCTGCCCGCGCTTCGATGCGCCCAGCGTCTTCGGGTCCATCCTCGACGCCGACCGGGGCGGGTCGTTCGAACTGGCCGCCGACGTCCCGACCCGCACCCGGCAGTTCTACTTCCCTGACACGAACGTGCTGATCACACGGTTCTTCGCCGCGGACGGGGTGGCGGAGATCCAGGACTTCATGCCTGTGGTCGACGAGTCGCGCGAGGCGGCCCGGCACCGGCTGATCCGGCGGGTGGTCTGCGTCCGTGGAGTCCTCCCGTTCCGGGCGCGCATCGCCCCGCGCTTCGGCTACGGCGCCGAAGCGCACACCACGCACCTCGAAGGCCACGCAGCGGTGTTCCGCGCCCCGTCACTGACGCTCGCGCTGACCGCCACCGCACCCCTGGAGAGCGACGGGCTGGACGTGTGGTCGCACTTCAAGCTCCTCGAAGGCGAGTCCAACGTGTTCGCCCTCGACCAGATCGACGACGACCTCCCGGCCCGGTCGTGTCCGCGGGCCGAGGCCGAGGAGCAGGCCGAGGCGACCGTCCGCTTCTGGCGCCATTGGCTGGCCGGTTCGCAGTACCGAGGGCGGTGGCGGGAGATGGTGAACCGCTCCGCACTGGTGCTGAAGCTGCTCACCTACGCGCCGACCGGTGCGATCGTCGCCGCACCGACCACCAGCCTGCCCGAGCAGATCGGCGGCGAGCGGAACTGGGACTACCGGTACGTCTGGGTCCGCGACGCCGCCTTCTGCATCTACGCCATGCTGCGCCTGGGGTTCACCTCGGAGGCCGAGGCGTTCATGGGGTTCCTCTGCGAGCGCGGCATCATGAGCGGCGCCGGTGCGAGCGGCCCGCTGCAGATCATGTACGGCATCGACGGGCGCAGCGAGTTGCCCGAGTACGAGCTGCCGCACCTGGAGGGCTACCTCGGCTCCGGGCCGGTCCGGGTCGGCAACGCCGCCACTCACCAGCTCCAGCTGGACATCTACGGAGCTCTGATCGACTCCATCTACCTGTACGACAAGTGGGGGCAGCCGATCAGCAGCGCCCGCTGGGACGAGGTCGGCACGATGGCGGACTGGCTCTGCGAGCACTGGGACCAGCCCGACGAGGGAATCTGGGAGACCCGAGCGGGCCGCAGGGACTTCGTGTACTCGCGGCTGATGTGCTGGGTGGCACTGGAGCGGGCCATCCGGATGGCGAACCGCCGTGGGCTGCCGGCCGACCTGCCCCGCTGGCGGCAGTGCCGGGACGCGATCTACCGGCAGATCATGCGGCGCGGCTGGTCGGCCCGGCGCGGCGCGTTCGTCCAGGCCCTGGACGAGGACGGGCTGGACGCCTCGCTGCTGATGATGCCGATGGCCAAGTTCGTCTCGCCCACCGACCCCAAGTGGCTCTCCACCCTGGACGCGCTCACCGCGGACCTGGTCTCCGACTCATTGGTCTACCGCTACGACCCGACCGCCAGCCCGGACGGCCTGCACGGCCTTGAGGGCACCTTCTCGATCTGCTCCTTCTGGTACGTGGAGGCACTGGCCCGGGCGGGCCGGCTGGAGGAGGCCCGGCTCGCCTTCGAGAAGATGCTCACCTACGCCAACCACCTGGGTCTGTTCGCCGAGGAGATCGGCCCGACCGGCGAACAGCTCGGCAACTTCCCGCAGGCCTTCACCCACCTGTCACTGATCAGCGCCGCTTTCAACCTCGACCGCGCGCTGGGCTGACCCGGCATCGCCGCCCGGAACGTCCGGTCGGGCGACGACCCGCTCCCGCGCGGGCCGCAGCACCACCACGGCCACCGCGATCGCCGCGGTCAGAAGCCCCGCGCCGACGCCGAACGCGAGGTGGTAGCCGGCCAGCAGGGCCTGGGTGGGTGTGCTGCCATGTCGCACCGCGGATCCGCTGTGCCCCGCGGCGAGCGTGGTGAGCACGGCCGCGCCGCCCGCGGAGCCGAGCTGGGCCGTGGTGTTGTACAGCCCGGAGGAGAGGCCCGCGTCCTCCTCCCGCGCGCCGGACATCGCCAGTCCCGCTGCCGCGGGCATCGCCAGGCCGCCCCCGGAGATCAGCAGCATCGTCGGCAGCAGGTCGGTCGCGTAGTCGGCATGGGCCGGCAGCCGCAGCAGGAGCAGCAGCGCGGCGAGCAGCATCGCCAGGCCGGCGATCAGGACGCTCCGCTGGCCGAAGCGGTCGATCAGGCGGGCCGAGAGCAGCAGCGCCGCACCGCCGATCGTCGCCGCCGCGGGCAGCATGGCCAGGCCGGTCGCCGCCGCGCTGTAGCCGAGGACGTGCTGCATGGCCAGCGAGACGACGATCTGGAAGGCGAACATCGCCGAGATCATCAGGATCTGGACCAGGTTTCCGCCGAGCAGGTTGCGTGAGCGCAGGATCCGCAGCGGCATCAGTGGGGCGGCCGCGGTGGCCTGGCGCAGCACGAACCCGGCGAGGAGCAGCAGCGCGAGCGCGCCGAGGCCGAGCGTGTGCACGGAGGTCCAGCCGTACCGGGCGGTGCCGACCACCGTGGAGATGCCCAGCATCAGGCCGCCGATGACCAGGGCCGCGCCGAGGGTGTCGGCCCCGGCGGACAGGCCTCGCCCGCGGTCGGCCGGGACGGTGCGGGCCGCGAGGGCGAGCGTGGCCACCCCGATCGGCAGGTTGATGTAGAAGATCCAGTGCCAGCTGAGCGCCTCGGTCAGGATGCCGCCCAGCACCTGTCCGATCGACGCGCCGGCCGCGCCGGTGAAGGAGAAGACGCCGAGGGCCTTGCCGCGCTCGGCGGGCTCGGTGAAGAGGGTCACCAGGATGCCCAGGCTCACCGCGGACGACGCGGCGCTGCCGACGCCCTGCAGGAAGCGGGCTGCGACGAGCACCCCGGGCGAGGTCGCCGCCCCGGCGAGCGCGGAGGCCGCGACGAACAGCGCGGTTCCGATCAGGAAGAGCCGCTTGCGTCCGAGGAGGTCGCCGAGCCGCCCGGCGAGCAGCAGCAGCCCGCCGAAGGCCAGCAGGTAGGCGTTCATCACCCAGCTCAGTCCGGCCGGGGAGAAGCCCAGGTCGGCCTGGATGGCGGGCATGGCGACGGTGACGATGCTGCCGTCGAGGATGTTCATGAGGGCACCGGCGGCGAGCGCGGCGAGCGCGAGCCGGTGCGGCGAACGGGGGTGGGACATGGCAGGTCTCCTGCTCTTCTCCATGGCGATGGCGGATGCGAACGATGGCGACGGTGGGGGCGAACGATGGCGATGGGGGAGGCGAACGAGCGAGCAGGAAGGACGCTAGCAGATAGTTTTGTAGTAGACGATCCGCAAGGAGATAATCTTCTGGTGGACGTCCGTGCGGTAGGGTGGCTGCATGACCTCTCTGGCGCCGACGAACGCCGGTGGCCTCGCCGAGCGCGCGGTGCCGGACCTCTCCTTCCTGCTCGACCACACCAGTCGCGTGCTGCGCACCCGGATGGCAGCCGCGCTGGCGGAGATCGGTGTGACCGCGCGGATGCACTGCGTGCTGGTCAAGGCGCTGGAGGAGGAGCGCACCCAGGCGCAGATCGCCGAGCTCGGCGACATGGACAAGACCACGATGGTGGCGACGGTGGACGCCCTGGAGGAGGCCGGGCTCGCCGAACGCCGCCCCTCGCCGGCCGACCGGCGCGCGCGGATCATCGTGGTGACGGACAAGGGCGCGGAAACGGCCGTACGCAGCCAGGCCATCGTCGACCGGGTCCACGCCGAGGCGATCGACGCCGTGCCGACGCAGGCGCGTGCGGTGCTGATCGAGGCGCTGACCTCACTGGTTCAAGACCACCTGGCAACCCCGGTGGAAACCACCACCGGCATCCGTCGCCCCCGCCAGCAGTAGGCCCGGCCGGGTCGGCTCCCAGTCGCCTCACCGCCTCACCGCCTCACCGCCTCACCGCTTTCCTGCGGTCCGCTTTCTCACCGTCCGTGCCCCGGGCCGGGGCCGATGGCGATCTTGCCCCGCGTCCCGCCTTGGCCCTAGCCTCTGTCGGGCGGTACATGACAAAGGCGGTGGGGCGGGTGGGGCCGGGGACGGCAGGTGACGGATGGATCGACCCGGGGGCGGTGACGGCGATCGGCAGGGCGACTGAGCATCTGCTCGACCTGCAGTCGCCCGAGGGGTGGTGGAAGGGCGAACAGAGCACGAACATCACCATGGATGCCCAGGACCTCCTGCTGCGCGAGTTCCTGGGCATCCGCACCGAGCAGGAGACCGCCGAATCGGCCAGGTGGATACGCTCGCAGCAACTGGCGGACGGCAGCTGGGCCGTGTTCGACGGCGGTTCGGGCGAGTTGTCCACCACCGTGGAGGGCTACCTCGCGCTCCGGCTCGCCGGGGACGGCGCCGACGAACCGCATCTGCTCCGCGCGGCCGACTGGGCACGCCGGCACGGCGGCCTGAAAGGAAGCCGGGTGTTCACCCGGATCTGGCTGGCCATGTTCGGTCTGTGGCCATGGCACGAGTTACCGGTGCTGCCGCCCGAAATCGTGCTGCTGCCGCTCGGCGTGCCGCTGAACATCTACGACTGGGCGTGCTGGGCCCGGCAGAGCATCGTCCCGTTGAGCGTGGTCAGCCACCTCCGCCCGGTCCGCCCGCTGCCGTTCGACGTGGACGAGCTGCGCTCCCCGCAGGCGGGCCCCGCCACGCCGGAGCCCCGCAAGCCTCGCGTGGCCCTGCGCCTCCTCGATCGGGCCCTGCGCCTGTGGAACGGTGCGGCGGTGCGGCGCGGTGGGTGGCTGCGCAGGCGTGCGCTGCACCGCGCCGCCACGTGGATCCTGGAGCGGCAGGAGGCCGACGGGAGTTGGGGTGGCCTTCAGCCTCCATGGGTCTACTCGATCATCGCGCTGCACCTGCTCGGCCACCCCTTGGACCATCCGGTCATCCGCCGGGCGCTGGACGGCTTCGAGGGCTTCCTGATCCGTGAGGAGACACCCGATGGCACGGTGCGGCGCCTGGAAGGGTGTCAGGGGCCGGTCTGGGACACCGCGCTGGCCGTGGTCGCACTGACGGACGCCGGGCTGCCCGTGGATCATCCGGCCCTCGCCTCGGCCGCCCGCTGGCTGCTCGGGCAGGAGTTGCGTGCGGCGGGGGACTGGTCGGTGAGACGTCCGCGGCTGGCACCGGGTGGCTGGGCCTTCGGGTTCAGCAACGCCCACTATCCCGACCTCGATGACACGGCCGAGGTGGTCCTCGCGCTGGAGCGGTGGCGCGGCTCCACCGGCGCGCTGCCCACCGCGGTCGGCGAGGCCGTCGACCGGGGGATCGCCTGGGCGGTCGGCATGCGCTCGAAGGACGGCGGGTGGGGCGCGTTCGACGCCGACAACACCCGCGCACTCGTGGAGAAGCTGCCGTTCTGCGACTTCGGCAGACTCATCGACCCGCCCTCGGCCGATGTGACCGCCCACGTCGTGGAGATGCTCGCCGCCCACGGCCTCGCCCGGGCCGCCACCACCCGGCGGGCCGTGCGCTGGCTCCTGGCGCAGCAGGAGCCGGGCGGTTCGTGGTTCGGCCGCTGGGGCGTCAACCACCTCTACGGCACCGGCGCGGTGCTGCCCGCCCTGGCAGCCGTCGGCATCCCGCCGACGCATCCGGCCGTCCGGCGTGCCGTGCGCTGGCTGGCGGCGCACCAGAACGCCGACGGCGGCTGGGGCGAGGACCCGCGATCCTACGTCGACCCCCACTGGATCGGGCGCGGACCCTCCACCCCCTCCCAGACCGCCTGGGCGCTGCTCGCCCTGCTGGCCGCCGGTGACACCTCGGCCGCCGTCGACCGCGGTGTCGCGTGGCTCGTGGCGACCCAGCGCGCCGACGGCGGTTGGGACGAACCGCAGTTCACCGGCACCGGCTTCCCCGGCGACTTCTACATCCGCTACCACCTCTACCGCGACGTCTTCCCCCTCACCGCCCTCGCCCGCCACCTCGCCCGCGCGCAGAACGGACCCACCTCATGAGCACTCCGCGGATCGCCGTCATCGGTGCGGGAATCGCCGGCCTCCACGCGGCGACGACCCTGAAGGAGCGCGGGTTCGACGTGACCGTCCTGGAGAAGGCCCAGCAGGCCGGTGGCCGGATCACGACCATTTCCCTCGATGGTGTCCCGATCGACGTCGGGGCCGAGTACGTCACCAACGCCCACACCCACACCACCACACTGCTCCGCCGCCTCGGACTCGAGCACCAACTGAGCCCGGTCCCACTCGACATCGCCCTGTACGACCACAGCTCGCCGCACCGCGTCCCGCTGCCGATGTGGTTCGCCGGCCGACACCTGAGCCTGCCCGCCAAACTGGGCCTGGCCCGCGCCTACCTGACGGTGCTGCGACACCGACGAGACCTCTCGTTCGCCGACATGCACCGCGCCCACCCCATGGACTCCGGCACTGTCGCCGAGATGTTCCCGAGCTGGGCGGCCGGCACCGTGGACCATCTGCTGCACCCGATGATGCGCACCTTCCTGCTCTCCTCGCCTCACCACACCTCCCGCGCCGCGATGCTCTGCTACCTGAAACTGCTGCTGGGTCTGCGCTCGGTGCGGGTGCTCACCGGCGGCCTCCAGCAGCTGCCGCGACGCCTCGCCGAACAGCTGCCCGTCCAACTCGGCCACGAGGTCCGGGAGGTGACCGAGGACGAGGACGGCAGGTACCGGCTGCGCGTGGCCCACGCCCAGGGGCGCTACGAGCTGGTGGCGGACGCCGTCCTGTGCGCCACCACCGCCACGGTCGCCGCGAGGATCCTCGCCCCGCTCGACGCCACCCTCCGCGACTTCCTCGCCACCGTCCCCTACGCCTCCGCCGTGGTGCTCAACTGCGCCCTGGACCGCACCATCACCTCACCCGCCCGCTGGGTCATGAACACCTCGCCCGCCGACCCGGACCTGGCGATCATGCGCATCATCCCCGGCACCACCGAGCACGCGGGCGACGTCCTCACCCTGTGGAGCCCGGGCGGCAGGGCGGGCGCCGAACTCTGCGCGCTGGACGACGAACAGGCCTTCCAGCGTCTCGCCGCGCAGGCACGAGAGGCCGGCCCCGCCTTCGATCTCCGCCAAGGGGTCCACTCCCGGCACCTCCACCGCTGGCCGGAAGCACTGCCGCAGTTCCCGGTCGGACACCTGCGCCGTGTCCACGACCTGACTCGCACCGCCACGGGCCCGCTCGCGCTCGCGGGTGACTACCTGGCCGGCCAGAACGTTGAGGCCGCCATCACCAGCGGCATCCGGGCCGCGAACCAGCTGACCCGCGCCCTGCGCCCCCATGGCAACACGGCCTGACAGCGGTGGCCTTCACCAACTGCCCACACGATGCCTTGTCATCTCTCTGTACGGACGGCTTACCCGGAGGTAACTTACTCGGCAGTCAAGAACGTGACCCGCCTCACACATTCGGGGAGCCATGTCCAGAAGATCCGTCCAGAGCCTGGCCGTTGCCGCCGTCGCGGCCATGGCGTTGGCCGCTGCCCCTTGCGCCTCGGCCGCGACGAGCAGTAGCGCCACCAGCGATGCCTTCTACACCTACAGCGGCAGCGCGCCGCTGTCCTCCTTCGCACCGGGCACCGTGCTCAGGACGCGGACGCTGCAGTACCACATCGAGGGCATCCCCACGCCGGTCACGGCGATCCAGTTGCTCTACCGCACCACCGACGCCCAGGGGCGACCGTCGGCGAACGTGACCTCGGTGGTGCGCAGCATCACGGGCAACAGCACCAAGGCCGTGTCGTACCAGTCGTTCTACGACTCGCTGAACCCGCAGGACGGACCGTCCCGGGCGATCGCCGGGAACGTGACCCTGGGCGGCACGATCGCCAACTTCGAATCCGTGGCCCTCTCGGCGCTGTTGCTGCAGGGTGACAACCTCGTCATCCCGGACACCGAGGGCCAGTCCGCGGACTTCGCGGCCGGACCGGAGTACGGCTACAACACCCTGGACTCGATCCGGGCCGCGACCAACTCCCCGTTGACCGGCCTGAACAGCGCGACCGAGTTCGGCCTGATGGGCTACTCCGGCGGCTCCATCGCCACCGACTGGGCGGCGGCACTCGCCCCGGGCTACGCGCCCGACGTCAACAAGAACCTCGTCGGCTTCGCCGAGGGCGGGGTGCTCGTCGACCCGGCGCACAACCTGAAGTACGTCAACGGCTCGGTGGTCTGGTCCGGCGTCATCCCCATGTCGATCATCGGGGTCTCCCGCTCGTTCGGGATCGATCTGACGCCGTACCTGAACAGCTACGGCCTCCAGGTCTACAACCGGCTGCAGAACGGCTCGCTCCTCGACGCGCTCGGCCACTACCCCGGCCTGACCTGGCAGCAGATCGCGAAGCCGCAGTACGCCGACCCGGACTCGGTGCCCGCGTTCGTCGAGGCGGTGAACAGGATCAACCTGGGGTCGGCCCCCACCCCGACCGTCCCCGGCTACATCGCCCAGGGTGACGGGGGCGTGCTGGAGGGGACCTTCGGCAACCCGCCCGGCATCGGGACCGGCGACGGCGTCATGGTCGCCGGCGACGTGCGGGCCCTGGCCGACCAGTACTGCGCCACCGGCAACAACGCGATCACCTACGACCAGTACAGCCTGCTCAGCCACCTCGGAACCGCGGCGGCATGGGCACCCAAGGCGGCGTCCTGGCTCAACGACCGGTTCGCGGGCAAGCCGGCCCCGTCCGACTGCGGACACATCGCGGCGGGCAACTCGCTGGCGCCGGAGCGGACCGTTCCCACGTCCTGACCGCCGCCCCGACCGGCTCCCGGGCTCACGGCCCGGGAGCGAGCGCCGCCTCCGTGCCCCGGACGGCGACGATCCGCGCGGTGCCGTCGGACAGCCGGTAGCACAGGCCCACCACGGCCGTGCGCCCAGCGGCCACCTGTTCGGCGAGCACCCGGGAGCGGTCCAGCATCAGGTCCACGGTATGCCGTATGTGCGCCTCGATGAGCTCCTCGGGCTGCTCCAACCCGGCCGCGCGTGCGGCCAGCACGCTCGGCGTGACCCGCTCCACGATGTCGCGCACGTACCCCGCCGGGGGCAGCCCGCTCTCCAGCGCGGCACTGGCCGCTCCCACGGCACCGCAGGAGTCGTGGCCCAGGACCACGACCAGCCGGCAGTCCAGGACGCTCACGCCGTACTCGATGCTGCCCAGCACTTCGGCCCCGATGACATGGCCGGCGGTCCGCACGACGAACAGGTCGCCCAGGCCGCGGTCGAAGATGATCTCGGCGGCCAGGCGGGAGTCGGAGCACCCGAAGAGGACCGCGAACGGGTTCTGCACGGGGGCGAGCGCGGCACGGCGCGCGGCGTCCTGGTTCGGATGCTCCGGCGTGCCTGCCACGAATCGCTGATTGCCGCTGAGCAGCAGGTCGAGCGCATCACCGGGGGTGGGTGGAGCGGTGCTGGACATGATCAGAGTCTAGTGCCGCGTCAGGCAACCTTCGCCCCGTCGACATTCGCCACGGACGGTGCCCAGGAGCGCATGCGGTCAGGCCGCTGCCGTCCGCCAGGCCAACTGCCGTACCACCGCGGCCAGCGAGCCGTGCCGGGCGCGCACGGCACGCTGGTGGTCGGCGCCGCTGCCGCCGCCTGCAGCGCCGGCAACCAGGGACGCAGCCGCGCACTGAGCCGCAGCGCCTCCGCCCGGCTGAGGTCGCCGAGGTGGACGTGGCAGCCGCAGATCTCGGCGCCCAGGCTGTCGGCGAGTGCGCCGATGTGCTCGGCGACCCGGCGGTAGCGGTGCTCCCCGGTGACCGTCAGCGGATGGCGGCTCGGCAGCACGGCGGTTCCCGAGGCGATCAGCAGGCAGTCGCTCCGCCGGGCCGCGGCGGCCATCGCACGCCGGATCGCGACCAGCTCCCGGTGCAGCTCCTCGGCGGTGGCGACCGGCGAGGTGCCCGCCTCGATCTGGGAGGCGAGGAACTCGGGCTGGGCCCGCTCGCCCAGCGCCTGCCGCGCGGTGCCGAGGACCGCCGGGGCCCGCGGCACGGTGCGGCCGGTCACCGGATCGGTCAGCAGGTACTCCTCCTCCACACCGAACCGCAGCCGCCGCATCACCTCACCGCCTGCCACGGTCGGCGCCGCACGCCCGCGTGACGTGTGCTCGTCCTGTCGTCGACCGGGTTCGGGTGGGCCATGCCACACCTCCACATCAGGTGGGCGATGCCACACCTCGCAGGGGACCCCGCATACGCGCCTGCCCGGGTCGGGGCGCGACCAAACCGCCGGCGCCGCCCAGGACCCGACCCAGGCGCTCGGCAGGCGCCCGTCCCGCTGTGCGGGTATACCCGCCCGGCTGTTCCGCCAGGTCGCTCCGCCCGGCCACACCGACGAGGACGGCACCCCGCACGTGCGGCTGCCCGGCGCCGGCTGACCGTTGCCCAGGCCCGAGCGCTGCCGGACCCGGCTCACCCGCCCCAGCGGGTGCCGCTCCCGCGACGGTCGGATGTGACAGCTGTCATCGCGCACCGGTGACGTCCGCTCCTGCCGCCGCGGCCCGCCGGCCCGGCAAGCTGATGCCACATCGGACGGCGATCGGCGAGGGCGGGGAACAACGACATGCGGGTGATGGTGGCGGGTGCGGGGATCGGTGGTCTCTGCCTGGCGCAGGGGCTGCTCCGGGCCGGCATCGATGTGCGCGTCTACGAACGGGAGGCGGCGGCGGACAGCCGCTACCAGGGGTTCAGGATCGGTCTGAACGGCGCGGGGCTGGCCGCGCTGCGGGAGTGCCTGCCCGGGCGGCTGCATGGTCTGCTGGAAGCCGTGCTGGGGTCGATCGCGGGCGAGCGCCGGGTGGTCGACCAGCACCTCGCTCTGCTGCGTCAACTCCCGCCCGCCGACGGCGGAGCGGCCGCCGACCGGCAGGTGCTGCGGCGGCTGCTGCTGGCCGGGCTGGCCGATCGGGTCGAGTTCGGCCGAGCGGTGGTGGGGTACACCGAGCGGGCGGACCGGACGGTGGTGGCCCGCTTCGCCGACGGCACCAGCGCGGTCGGCGAGCTGCTCGTCGGCGCGGACGGCGTGGGCTCGCCGGTGCGCCGCCAGCTGCTGCCGGAGGCCGAGGTGGTCACCGTCGCGGGCAACGCGCTGCTGGGCCGCACGCCGCTGACCGAGCGGTCCGCCGCCCTGGTGCCCGGCTTCGGCACGATCGTGCGGGGCCCTGGGGCGTGCATGCTGCTGGGCCGGATGCAGTTCCGCCGCCCACCCCGGCTCGCGGCGGCGGAACTCGCCCCGGAGATCGACCTGCCGGACATCGGCGACTACCTGCGCTGGGTGGTCATGCTGCCCGGTCCCCTCGGCCCGGCTCCCGGCGCGCCGGTGCCGGGGGACTGGGCGGGCGTCCGGGACCGGCTGCTCGCGCTGATCGACGGCTGGCACCCGGATCTCGTCGACGTCGTCCGGCGGTCCGACGTGGCCAACAGCTCCCCGCTGACGGTCCGTCACGCCAGGCCGGTGGCGCACTGGGGAACCCGTCGGGTCACCCTGCTGGGCGACGCGATCCACGTCATGCCCCCCAGCGGCGGCCAGGGCGCCAACACGGCGCTGCGGGACGCCGCCCTGCTCTGCCGCTCGCTCACCGCGGCGCACCGGGGCGAGGCCGGGCTGCCGGCCGCCGTCGAGGCCTACGAACGCCGGATGCTCGACTACGGCTTCACCGCCGTCCGGGAGAGCCTGGAGCAACTGCCGCAGTTCACCCCGGCGCCCTGACCCGGTCCGGCGTCACTCGACCGGCCCGGTGTCCCTCACGGGTATCCCTCAGGGGGACCTGCGCGGCGAGGCGGATCCTGACTTTTGCGTCAGTATCGTGAGGGCGTCGTCGAACACGGCGGAAGCCGGCTGCCGCGCAGCCAGGAGAACCGAGGTGCCCGTGGAGATCCGCAATCCCTCCCGACGGTCGGTGCTGCGTTCCGGCGCGGCCCTTGCGGCGCTGACGTTGGCCGAGGGGTGCTCGTCGGGTTCGGGTGGCGACGCGGGCTCGCCCGGCGCTACCTCCGGCGCCACGTCCGGTGCAACGGCCACCACCGGAGGCACCGCCGCGACGCCGAGCGCGAGCGGCGCCGTGGAGTCGATGCCCGCCGAATGGCTCCCGCACCTGCGCACGTTCATGGCCTGGCCGGCGCTGGAGGAGGTGTGGGGGAGCCAGCTTCCGGCGGTGCGCCAGGACATCGCGAACGTGGCGATGGCGGTGGCCGGGTTCGAGCCCGTGGTGATGATGGCCCGATCCGATCAGGCCGACCAGGCACGGCAGATGTGCGGCTCCTCGGTCGAGGTGATCGCGTTGACGGTGGACGACCTGTGGGCCCGGGACACCGGTCCGACGTTTGTGACGGGGCCGCAGGGCCTGGCCGGAGTGGACTTCAACTTCAACGGCTGGGGCGGGAAGCAGACCCATGACAACGACAGCCAGGTCGCGAAGAACCTCCTCGACACGTACGGGATCCGGCGCGTCCAGGCGCCGATCACCGGTGAGGGCGGGGCCATCGAGGTCGACGGCGAGGGCACGCTGATGGCGACCGAGAGCTCCTGGGTCAACGCCAACCGGAACCCCGGCAGGACGCGCGACCAGATCGAGGCGGCGCTGAAGGAACTGCTGGGCGTCACGAAGGTCCTGTGGTTCCAGGGGGTGGCCGGCCAGGACATCACCGACTGCCACGTCGACGCCCTGGCGAGGTTCGCCGAGCCGGGCGTGGTCGTCCTGCACCGCCCGGCGGCGGGCAGCCCGCCGGACGTCTGGTCCCAGGCCTCCGACCAGGCGCTCCAGGTGCTCAACTCGGCGACCGACGCGAAGGGGCGCAAGCTGCGGGTCGTCGAGCTGACCGAGCCGGACCCCGACAAGATCGAGGGGGAGGGCAAGGACTTCCTCGCGACCTACCTCAACTTCTACGTGGTCAACGGCGGTGTGATCGCGCCGAAGTTCGGCGACCAGAGCGCGGACGACCAGGCGGCGGGGATCCTGGCCGACCTCCACCCCGGGCGCAAGGTCGTGCAGGTGTCGATCAACGCGGTCGCCGCCGGGGGCGGCGGGATCCACTGCTCGACGCAGCAGCAGCCGGCGTCCCCCGGTTCCCCGGGTGCTTCGGCACCGGCCTCGTGAGGGCCGTTGCCGGGCGGCGGAGCTGGCGGGTCATCGTCGTCCTGGTACTGCTCGTGGGCCTCTGCGGAACGGGGACCGTCCTCTACTTCGACGAGCGGAACACCCGTCAGGAGACCCGGGAGCTGAGTGTGCCCACCGTCCCGGACTGGGTCGAGCTGGACCTCACCACCCAGGAAGTCGACGTGGAGACCCAGCAGTTGACGCTCTACCTCACGGCCGTTCCGCATGGCGGCCTGGCGCAGTCACGGCCACGCTCTTCGCGCTGATCGGGATGCGCAACGCGGCACCGGGCTCACCGCCGATCGGCTCGTTGATGGACTATGTGGCGTTCTTCTGGGCCGAGGGGATCATCGCGGCGAGCCTGACCTGCACGGTGGTGCTCGGCACCCGCACCGAACACCGGGTGCGGCGCGAGCGGGAGGCGGCCGCGACCGCGGCCGAGGCGTGAGAGGGCCGCGGGCCGGGGTCGGCCCGCGGCCGGTGGTCACAGGAAGTACAGCCGGCTGAGCGGCACGTCCTGCGCGGGCTCGGAGCGCACCGGGGTGCCGTCGAGGGTCACCAGACCGTCGCGGGGGTCGACCCGGACCTCGCCCAGGCGGCCGTTGCGGACCATGTCCGCCGGGCCGATGCCGCGGCACCCCTGGACCGCCACCCGGCGGCGCCGGGTGGCCATGGCGTCGTACGGACGCCCGAACGAGCCGGACTCGGCCGCGGCCCGGCTGACGAAGGCGACCGACAGGTCGGCGGCCGTCGCGCCGTGCGCGCCGAACAGCGGCCCCAGGACGAGCGGTTCGCAGGCCTCGGTGGCTGCGTTCGGGTCACCCGTCACGCCGTAGGCGGGGAAGCCGGCCTTGAGGACCATCTGGGGCTTGGCACCGAAGAACGCGGGCCGCCAGAGCACGATGTCGGCGAGTCTGCCGACCTCGATCGAGCCGACCTCGTGCGAAAGTCCGTGCGCGATGGCGGGGTTGATGGTGAGTTTGGCGATGTAGCGCAGCACCCGGGCGTTGTCGTCCGCGGGCCCGTCGCCCTCCAGGGGCCCGAAATCGGCCTTCATCTTGGCCGCCACGGCGAAGGTGCGGCGCACGGTCTCGCCGGCCCGGCCCATGCCCTGGGCGTCGGAGGAGGTGATGCCGATGACGCCCAGGTCGTGCAGCACGTCCTCGGCGCCCATCGTGCCCGCCCGGATCCGGTCCCGGGCCATCGCCGCGTCGCCCGGCAGATCGGTCTTCAGCCCGTGCACCGAGACGATCATCCCGTAGTGCTCGGCTACCGCGTCCCGGCCGAACGGCAGGGTCGGGTTGGTGGAGGAGCCGATGATGTTCGAAACCCCGGCCATCTTCAGCACGTTGGGGACGTGTCCGCCGCCGCAGCCCTCGATGTGGAAGGCGTGGATGGTGCGGCCCTCCAGCACCGCGATGGTGTCCTCGACCGAGAGGCACTCGTTCAAACCGTCGGTGTGCAGGGCGACTTGGACATCGTGCTCCTCGGCGACCCGCAACGCGGTGTCCAGGGCGCGGGTGTGCGCGCCCATGTCCTCGTGCACCTTGAACCCGCAGGCGCCGCCCTCGGCCAGCGCCTCGACCAGCGGGCCCTGGTCCGAGGATGAACCCCGGCCCAGGAAGCCGATGTTGACCGGCCAGGCGTCGAAGGAGTTGAAGGCGTGCCGCAGCGCCCAGGGGGAGTTGACGCCCACGCCCCAGGCGGGGCCGATCTCCTGGCCGATGATCGTCGTGACGCCGGAGGCCAGCGAGGCCTCCATGATGCGCGGGGACATCAGGTGCACATGGGTGTCGATCGCGCCGGCGGTGGCGATCAGGCCCTCGCCGGAGACGATCGTGGTGCCGGTGCCGACCACCACGTCGACGTCCTGGAGCGTGTCCGGGTTGCCGGCCCGGCCGATCGCGGCGATCCGGCCCTCGCGGATGCCGATCGAGGTCTTGCGGATGCCCTGGATCGCGTCGATCACCAGCACGTTGCTGATGACCACGTCACAGGTTTCGCGGACGGTCGCGGCCTTGAGGTGCAGTCCGTCGCGGGCGGTCTTGCCGAAGCCGACCAGGAACTCCTCGCCCGGCAGCTGCGAGTCCGACTCGACCCGCACCACCAGGCCGGAGTCACCCAGCCGCACCCGGTCGCCGGCGCGCGGTCCGTGCACGGCGGCGTACTCGTGCGGTTCGATCGTCGAGCTCACCGTTCGTCCTTCAGTTCGTCGCGGACAAGCTCTGGGGAGGCCTCGACCCGAGCCCCGAGGTAGCCGCATGCGGCGGCCCTGCGCAGCGCCTGCTGCTCGGCGCCCGGGGCGTCCAGCGGGCCGTCGACCAGCCCGGCGAAGCCGATCACGACGCGGGCGCCGCCGATCGGCACCAGCGCGACCTCGACCGTGGCGTCCGGGTCGAAACGGGTGGAGGCTCCGGCGGGTGCGGCCAGCCGCATGCCGTAGGCGGCGGCGCGGTCGAAGTCGAGGCGGGGATTGGCCTCGAAGAAGTGGAAGTGGGAGGTCACGCTCACCGGCACGGTCGCCGTGTTGTGGACCGTCAGGGTGCGAACCGGTTGCGGCACGTACGCGGCGTCGGTCCCGGAGATGACGGCACCGGGCGCGGCCTCGCCCAGGCCCCCGCCGCCGAACGGGTCGGCCACCACCGCCAGCCGGGTGCCGTCGGCGAACACCGCCTCGACGTTGACCTCGGTGACCAGGTCCGGCACGCCCGGCAGGACGTCCTGCGGGCCGAGGACGCGGCGGGCGCGCTCGATCGCCTCGGCCAGGCGCAGGCCGTCCCGGGCCGCCTCGCAGACGGTGTCGGCGATCAGCGCGGTGGCCTCGGGCACGTTGAGCCGCAGGCCGCGGGCGCGGCGGGCGCGGGCCAGCTCGGCGGCCGTGAAGATCAGCAGCCGGTCGCGCTCGGTCGGGGTCAGCTGCACGATGCCTCCCGGTTTGTGCGCACAGCGCGGAAACCGTGCCGGATCATGGCCTCAACTCCTCGTGTCGGGTGGCGGGTTCTGCTCGGGGGACCGGGTCAGCCGGCGGGCTGGTCGTGCGTGGAGCAGTGGATGCCGCCGCCGCCGGAGGCGATGGTGTCGATCCGGACCGGGACGATCTCGCGGGTCGGGAAGTGGTCCTTCATGATCTGCTGCGCCTGGTCGTCGGCCTTCTGGTCCCCGAACAGCGGCAGGTAGAGGCCCTTGTTGCCGATGTAGAAGTTCATGTACGAGGAGACGAAGGCATCGCCGCGGCCGGTGATCTGGTCGGGGTCCGGCTGCGGGATCTCGATGACCTTCAGCTTCTTGCCGGTCGCGTCGGTGGCGTCCGCCAGGACGGACCGGGCCTGGTCGGCCGAGCGGGACCAGACGTCGGCCGGCATCCCGGGGAAGGCCTGGTCCAGGAAGACGACGCCGGGGGCGGCGAACCGGGCCAGGCAGTCCACGTGCGCGTCGGTGATGTCCTTGCCGCGCACGCCGGCCAGCCAGATCACCTTGCTGACCCCCAGGGCCTTCCTGAGTTCCGCCTCGACCTGGTCGCGGCTCCTGCCGGGGTTGCGGTTGTTGTTGACGACCGAGCTCTCGGTGATCAGCAGGGTGCCCTGGCCGTCGGTCTCGAAGGAGCCGCCCTCGGCGACGATCGGGGTCTGGATCCGCTCGATGCCGTACTTGGCCAGCACCGCGCGGGCGATGCCGGCGTCGTTCGCGTGCTGCTGCTTTCCGCCCCAGCCACTGAAGTTGAAGTCGACGCCCTTGACCTTTCCGGCCTCCTCGACGAAGACCGGCACGGTGTCGCGCGCCCACAGGTCGTCCACCGGGGTCGAGAAGATCTCGACGTTCGAGCCGCAGGCGTTCTTCGCCGCCGCCTCCTGGCCGGGCCGCACGAGCAGGACCACCGGCTCGCGGCCGCCGATCGCCCGCGCCACGCTCGCGATGTCCTTGCGGACGCCGTCGAGCTGCTCGCCCCAGATGTCCTGCGAGGCGGGCCACGCCATGAACGTGCGCGCGTGCTTCTCCCACTCGGCGCCGAGCTTGCGCCCGGGCGTCGAGCCGTTCGAACTGCCGCTCTGGGACGGCTGGTTGGAGGCTGCCGTGCTGGCATCGGCGGTGTCGTCCAGGTCGTCGGGTCCGGTGCAGGCCGATGCGCCGAGCGCGACGACGCCGGCACCGGCGAGGGACCGCAGCACAGTACGGCGGGAAAGGGCGGACAGGGCCACGTGGTTCTCCGGGGGGTGCTGGTGGTGCTGGTACAGGGAGTTACGGCCCAGGGCCTGTCTGACGCAAGCCCTCGGCGCGGCAGGCCGTCGACGGCGCGGGGGCGCACCGAGGCGGATCGAAGGCAGGGCGGCTGCTGGGGCCTGTCGGGCGAGCCCTACGGGAGCGGTTCCTGCATCGTCGAACAGTGGATGCCGCCACCGCCGGCCATCAGCCGGTCGACATCGAGTTGCACGACCGCACGGCCGGGGAAGGCCGCCTCCAGGGTCCGCTTGGCCGCCGCGTCCTTGTAGCCGTCGCCGAACTGGGCGGCGATGACAGCCCCGTTGACGAGATGGAAGTTGAGGTAGGAGTCGACGAAGTCGGAGCGCCGCGAGCGGACGGTGTCCGGGCCCTCGACGACGATGACCTGCAACCGGCGTCCGCGCGCGTCGGTCGCCGCGTTCAGGATGGTGAACTGCTCGCGCGCGTCCCGCGCCCAGGCGTCGTTGCGGTCCTGCGGCGGCAGCTGGACCAGCACCAGGCCCGGGCGCACGAAGCGGGAGGTCACGTCGATGTGGTCGTCGGTGATGTCCTTGCCCTTGATGCCGGGCACCCAGATCATCGTGTCCGCGCCGTAGGCATCGAGCACGGCCGCCTCGACGTCGTCGCGGCTCCAGCCGCGGTTGCGGTTCTTGTTGACCAGGCTGCTCTCGGTCGCCATGACCGTGCCGTCACCGTCGGTCTCGATGCCGCCGCCCTCGCCGACGAAGTCGGCGCGGACGAAGGGCAGGCGGCTCAGGCGGGCGAGGTTCTCGGCGACGTGGGCGTCGTCGGTGTGGACCTGCTTCTTGCCCCAGCCGTTGAAGTTCAGCCCGACGGCCTGGAGCCCGCCGCGGCCGTCGCGCCGGAAGACCGGGGCGATGTCGCGCATCCACAGGTCGTCGGTCGGGATCGAGCCGATCACCTGCATGCCGGGGCCGCAGGCGTGCTGGGCCTCCTCGACCGAGTAGTCGTCCGGTGCGCACATGACCACCGGCTCGTAGAGCGCGATGGTGCGGGCGATCAGCGCGATGTCCTCCTGCACTCCGCGCAGCTGCCGGCCCCAGACCGACTTGCGGGACGGCCAGGACATCCAGGTCCGGGCGTGCGGGACGTCGTCCATGGGCACCCGGGGGCGCGGTGCGCCGCCGTCGGCGGCGGCGAACGCCGTGGAGCCGGCGAAGGCCTGCGAACCCAGGGCCAGCCCGGCCGCGCCCAGACCTGCCGTGCCGAGCACGGTACGCCGGGACGGGGTGGCACCGAAGAGGCGGTCACCGAACGAGGGGCGCGTGTACGGGTCACTCATGGGGGTCTCCAGATCAAGTGTGGCTCGGGCCATGGACACCGGCGAGCGCCCGGATCGGCGGGGGAGCGGTTCGGCGGTGTCCGCCACGTCCGCACCGGTGGGTGCGGGTGTGCGGCTCTGCGGGGGTGCGCGCTTGGAGCGGCTCGCCGTGCCGGCGGGCCGGGGAGGTGCGCTGGACCTGCCCGGGTCTGGCGGTAGGCCCACTGTCGCACTGACTGAAAAGTCAGTCAAGTTCTGAGCTGCGGGAATGCCCGCACAAGCACCTGGCGCCGGCGGGCGAACGCAGCGGCCCCGGGCCGATGCCCGGGGCCGGTGGTGGCGGACAGGTACTACGGACGCAGGCGTGCCACCTCGGCGTCGATCGCCGCGGACATCAGGTTCCGGGCGTGCTCCAGGGGCAGGCCGCCGCTGAGCCAGCGCACGCTCAGGCCCTCCAGCAGGGCGGTCAGCCGCTCGGCCGCGCCGGCCAGCGCCACGGCCGACCCCATCGGCTGAACGCGCCCGAGGATCCCGGCGATCTCCTGGACCCAGACGAGGGTGGCCCGGGCCAGGTCCTCGCGCAGCTCGGTCTCGAAGACCGCGCTGGCACGCAGCTCACCCCAGGCGGTGCTGTTCTCCCGCACCTCGGGGGTGTCCTGCAGCTCCAGCAGCAGGGCCTGCTCCAACTCCTCGCGGGCGCCGAGGGGTTCGCCGCCGGCCAGCTGCTGCCTGGTGTAGCGCTCGGCGCGGTCGCTGATGAACTCCAGCGTCTGGCGCAGGATCCCGGTGCGGTCCTTGAAGTGGTAGTAGATCAGCGCGGTGGACACCCCGGCCTCCGCCGCGAGTTCCTCCACGCGAAGACCGCGGACCCCGCGCCGCGCGATCACCCGCGCGGCGGCCTCCATGATGACTGTTCGACGACCGGCTGCCATAGTCCGATACCCTACGCGACCTGCGGGCAGGCTACTGATCGAAATGCCAGGAGCGGGCTCAGCCGGTGCCCAGCTCGGCGTCGACGGCGCCTTCGAGCAGGCGCCGGGCGTGCTCCAGTGGCAGGGAGCCGCTGAGCCAGCGGACGCTGAGGCCCTCGACGAGGGCCGTCAGGCGCTCGGCGGCGGCCGCGTGCGCCGGGGCCGTGCCCAGCGGATCGGCGCGGGCCAGCAGGTCGGCGATCTCGTGGACCCAGGTGTGGGTGGCCCGGGCCAGGTCCTCGCGCAGCTCGGTCTCGAAGACCGCGCTGGCGCGCAGTTCGCCCCAGGCGGTGCTGTTCTCCCGCACCTCGGGGGTGTCCTGGAGCTCCAGCAGCAGGACCTGTGCCAGGTCGGTGCGAGGGTCGCCGGGGTCCGTCCCGGGATCCGGCTCCGCGGTGTAGCGGTCGGCGCGGTCGGTGATGAATTCGAGGGTCTGGCGCAGCATCCCGGCGCGGTCGGTGAAGTGGTAGTAGATCAGCGAGGTCGAGACCCCGGCCTCCTGCGCCAGCTCGCCCACGCGAAGTCCGCGCACGCCGCGCCGTGCGATCACGCGGGTGGCTGCCTTGAGTATCTCTGTCCGACGGTCCGACATGGAGGCTCACTCTACTGGTGCCGAGAGCGTGGTCGGACCAATTTCCTGACGGATTTGTCAGAGGTGGCTCAGGGCTGGGCCTGGGTGGATCGCACCTGGCTGGGGCGTCACACATTGCGATGAGGTCTCGCGAGGTCGAGAGGCTTGACTGAATTTTCAGTACGGTGAAAGATGCGGGGCACACCACAGCCTCAGCCCGCACACCACAGCCCCAGCCCACTGCGGGCCCGGGCGGCAGGCCGGTGAACCTCCCCAGCTGCCCAGCCCCAGCCCCAGCCCCAGCCCCAGCCCCGGCCGTCGCCGGGCGGCGCCACCGGCCGATCACCGAAGACCCGAACAGGAAGAGGTTGCCGTGACTTTCCGTATGCCCGCCGAATGGACCGAGCACGAGCGCTGCCTGATGGCCTGGCCCGTCCGCCCCGACCTGTGGGGCGACACCCTGGACGAGGTCAAGCACGAGTACGCCGCGGTCGCCCGCGCCATCGCGCAGTTCGAACCGGTCACCATGGCGGCACCGCCCGGCTACGGCGAGGAGGCCCGCGAGCTGTGCGGCGAGGGCGTCACCGTCGTGGAACTGGTGATGGATGACTCCTGGTTCCGCGACTGCGCGCCGATCTTCGTCCTCGACGAGGACGGCCACCGCGCCGGTGTGGACTTCCGTTTCAACGCCTGGGGCCGCAAGCACCACCCCTGGGACGCCGACGACCGGGTGAGCGCGCTGCTCCTGGAGCACCTCGGTGTGCCGGCGATCCGCTCCGAGATGATCCTGGAGGGCGGTGCGATCACCGTCGACGGCGAAGGCACCCTGATCACCACCGAGCAGTGCCTGCTGCACCCCAACCGCAACCCGGCGATGAGCCGCGAGGAGATCGAGGCCGAGCTGAAGGCCCGCCTCGGCGTCACCAAGGTCCTCTGGCTGCCCTACGGCGGGCTGCTGGACACCGAGACCGACGGGCACGTGGACGGTGTCTGCGCCTTCGTCGCCCCCGGCAAGGTGGTCGTCCAGCTGCCGGCCGATCCCGAGCACCCCGACTACGCGCGGATGCGCGCCAACCGGGCCGTCCTGGAGCACTCGACCGACGCCCAGGGCCGTCCGTTCGAGATCGTCGACCTCCCGCAGGCCGCCTGGGTCGAGGTCGACGGCAAGCACACCGAGGTCGGCTACCTGAACTTCTACCTCGCCAACGGCGGCGTCGTGGTGCCCGTCGCGGACCACCCCGAGGACGAGGGCGCGCTGGCCGCGCTGGCCCGCGCCTACCCGGGCCGCAAGGTCGTCGGCGTGCGGGCCCGGGTCATCGCCTACGGCGGGGGCGGGGTCCACTGCATCACCCAGCAGGTCCCGGCCACCCGCCCGACCGCCTGACCTCCCCCTCCCCGGACACGAACCCCTCCCCGGACACGAACCCCCGGACACGAATCCCCCCGGACACGAATCCCCCCGGACACGAACCCCCGGAACGAAAGGGAAGCGCCGATGCCCCCCACCCCACCGCGCCTGGGCAGACGCGGCAGGCACGCCAGCGGGATCACCCTGGCAGCCTCGGCTCTGAGCGCCTTCGCCCTGGTCGCCGCCTGCGCCGGCCCGCCACGGGCCGGCGGCCCGGGCGGCCAGAGTGCCTACGCGCTCTCGGCCGACACCCCGGCTGCGAAGGGCGAGCTCGACTCCTTCAGCTGGGCCCTGTACGCCGAGCCGCCGACCCTCGACTACACCCAGGCCTTCGACTACCCGCAGAACACCATCCTCTCCAATGTCTGCGAAAGCCTGATGCGCTGGACGCCCCAGCTCAAGGAGCAGCCGGGCCTGGCTTCGAGCGCCACCAACCCCGACCCCACCACCTGGGTCTTCGACCTGCGCCCCGGTGTGAAGTTCCACGACGGCGGGGTGATGACCGCCGACGACGTGGTGTTCAGCCTCGGCCGGCAGATGAACCCGGACAGCGGCAGCGCGTGGGCGAACGTCTTCCAGAACGTCGACGCCGTCACGAAGACCGGACCGCTGCAGGTCACCGTCAAGCTCAAGACCCCCGACTCGCAGTTCCCGCAGTACATGGCCACCGCCGCCGGCGTGGTCGTCGGCGCGCGGGGCGTGCAGGCGGCCGGCAAGGACTACGGCACCAGCGGCAGCCTCGACTGCACCGGCCCGTACCGGCTCGGCACCTGGACCAAGGGCCAGTCGATCGAGCTGGACCGCTTCGACGACTACTGGGGCGCCGGGGCCAAGTCGAAGAAGGTGGTCTTCGAGTTCCTCACCGACCCCTCCGCCCGCACCAACGCCCTGCTCACCGGCGGGGCCGACGGCGGCTACCTCATCCCCACCGAGAGCTACGCCCGCCTCAGGAGCAGCAGCGCCGGCACCCTCTACTTCGGCGAGGGCCTGAGCACCGTCAACGTCAACGTCACCAACATGCAGGGCCCGCTCGGCGACGTCCGGGTCCGCAAGGCGCTCTCGCTGGCGATCGACCGCACCGGCTTCGTCAACACCGGACTCGGCGGCAACGGGACCCCGACCACCTCCCTCACCGCCAAGGCGGTCTGGGCCGCGGCGGACCCGGCGGCGCGGCAGACGGCCCTCGGCGGACTCCAGCCGACCGCGTCGGACATCGCCCAGGCCACCCAGCTGATCAAGGACGCCGGTGCGAAGGGCAGGACCCTCACCATGGCCACCAGCTCGATCGGCCAGGACGTCTCGCTGCTGGCCACGGCCGTGCAGTCGGCGGGCACCAGGATCGGGCTGAACATCCAGCTGAAGACGATCGCCCCGGACGCCTTCACCGCACTGTTCACCGACCCCAAGGCGCGCCAGGGAATCGACATGTTCCCCGAGACGTACTACCTGTCCATCACCGACCCGATGGACCTGCTCACCAACTTCCAGACCGGCTCGTACCAGAACTACGCCGGCTACAGCGACAAGTCCTACGACGACCTGGTCGAAAAGGCCGTCGCCACCTACGACCCGGCCCAGCGCCTGGCCATCGAGGCCCAGCTCAACAAGCAGGCCTCCGACCAGGACCTGTGGATCCCGGTCGCCGAGTGGCCGACCTCGCTCTTCATGAACAAGCGGATCACCGGCGCCCCGACCACGATCTCCTACATGTACTACCCGTGGGCCGCCGACGTGGGGGCGGCCCAGTGAGTTTCGCGCGATTCGCCGTCCGCCGGCTGCTGGAGATGGCCGCCACCCTGCTCGGCGCCTCCTTCGTGATCTTCGGCGCGATGTACCTGGCACCGGGCGATCCGGCGAGCTTCCTGCTCTCCGGGCGGTCGGCCTCACCGGCCGCGCTGGCGGAGATCAACCACCAGTACCACCTCGACGACCCGTTCTTCGTCCGGTACTTCCGCTGGCTCGGCCAGGTGCTGCAGGGCGACTTCGGACGCTCGATCGAGTACCGCACCGACGTCTCCAGGCTGCTCGCCGACCGGCTGCCCAGCACCCTGCTGCTGGTCGTGATGGCGCTCGTGCTGGTCGTGGTGGCGGGCCTTGCGCTCGGCTGGATCGGCGCGGTGCGCGGCGGCGCGATCGACTCGACGATCCTGATCAGCACCACCGTCGCGGTGGGCACCCCGTCCTTCGTGGCCGCGATCCTGCTCCAGGGGCTCTTCTCCGTGCGGCTCGGCTGGTTCCCCACCGGCGGCACCGGCCACGGCTTCGGCGACCTGCTGTGGCACCTCACCCTGCCGGCCGTCGCCCTCGCCCTCTACCTGATCGGCATGCTCGCCCGGGTCACCCGCGCCGCCATGCTGGAGCAACTGGGCAGCGAACACGTCGCCGTGGCCCGCAGCCGCGGTGTGCCGCAGCGGCAGGTGATCTGGCGTCACGTGTTCCGCAACGCGCTCGGCACCGTGCTCACCACCGGTGGCCTGATCATCTCCACCCTGATCATCTGCACCGTCCTGGTGGAGTCCGCGTTCAGCATCGGCGGCATCGGACAGCTCCTCGAACTCGCCACCACCACCAAGGACTTCCCCACCGTCCAGGCCATCTCACTGCTCATCGTCGGGCTGTTCATGACCGTGAACCTCGTCGTCGACCTGATCTTCCCGCTGGTCGATCCCACGGTCACCCTCGGCGCCCGGAGGTCCACCGCATGACCACCGCCCTCACCCGCCGCCCCGGCCTGGCCCGCCTGCGGGCCGCCCGGCAGCCGCTCTACCTGGCCTGCGCCGGCTTCGTCCTGCTGGTCGTCCTCGCGGCCCTGCTCGCACCCTGGATCGCCCCCGGCGACCCGAACACGGTCGACCTCGGCAACGTGCTCGCCGGCCCGTCCGCCGAGCACCTGCTCGGCGTCGACGCCGCCGGCCGCGACACCCTCTCCCGGCTGCTGCTCGGCGCCCGCACCTCGCTGATCGGCCCGCTCGGCGTCGTCGTCTTCTCCACCCTCGCCGGCGTCGCGGTCGGCGTCGCCGCGGGCTGGCGCGGCGGCTGGCTGGACTCGGTGCTCTCGCGCGGCACCGAACTCGTCTTCGCCTTCCCCGGGATGCTGCTCGCGATCCTCATCGTCACGGTCTACGGCGAGGGGTTGCTCGCCCCGGTCATCGCCCTGGCGATCGCCTACCTGCCCTACGTCTCCCGGCTGACCCGCTCCCTCGTGCTCGCCGAACGGATGCGCCCCTACGTCGCTGCCTACCAGGTCCAGGGCCACTCGGCGCTGCAGATCTGCCTGCGGCACGTCATCCCCAACATCGCTCCCGTCGTGCTGGCCCAGTCCACCATCAACTTCGGCTACGCCCTCATCGACCTCGCGGGCCTGTCCTACCTCGGACTCGGCGTTCCCGCGCTGACCCCCGACTGGGGCCGGATGGTCTTCGACGGCCAGACCGCCGTCCAACGCGGCTACCCGCTCTCCGCGATCCTGCCCTGCCTGGCGATCGTGCTGACCGTCGTCGCCTTCAACGTCGTCGGCGAGCGCTGGGCCGACCAGGTCGCCAGGAGGGACCGATGACCCGCACCCCCGACACCCCCGACACCCTCGACACCCTCGACATCAGGAACCTGCGGCTGCGCCTGCCCGGCACCGCCCGGCCCGTCCTCGACGGCGTCGACCTGCACATCGCGGCCGGCGAGACCGTCGCCCTGGTGGGCGAGTCCGGCTCCGGCAAGACGCTGACCTCGCGAACCGTGCTGCGGCTGCTGCCGAAGGGCGCCCAGGCCCAGGGCGAGGTCTGCGTCGCCGGCGAGGACGTCCTCGCGCTGAATCCGCAGCAGCTGCGCGCGCTGCGCACGGGCCGGGTCGCGATGATCTTCCAGGACCCGCGGGCCGCCATCAACCCGCTGCGCCGCGTCGGGGACTTCCTCACCGAGAGCGTCCGGCTGACCGGCACCATGACGCAGGAGGACGCCACCCGCCGGGCCGCCGAACTCCTGGAAGCCGTCGGCCTCGACGAGTCCGTCCTGCGCCGCTACCCTGGCCAGCTGTCCGGCGGCATGCTGCAACGCGTCATGATCGCCGCCGCGCTGATGGGCGACCCCGTGCTGCTGCTGGCCGACGAGCCCACCACCGCACTCGACGTCACCAGCCAGGCGGAAGTGATCGCGCTGATCGGCGAGTTGAAGCAGCGCTTCGACACCGCGCTGCTCTTCGTCACCCATGACCTCGGCCTCGCCGCGGCCATCAGCGACCGGGTCTATGTGATGTACGCCGGACGGATCGTGGAGACCGGCCCGGCCGAGACCCTCTTCGCCGGCCCCCGCCACCCCTACACCCTCGCGCTGCTCGCCGCCACCCCGCACCTGACTGCCCCCGGTGCCCGGCTCGCCGCCATCGAAGGCCAACCACCGGACCTGCGTCAGGAGTTGACCGGATGCCCGTTCGCCCCGCGGTGCCGCTTCGCGACCGAGCTGTGCGCCACCGAGGCCCCGCAGCCGCGGGCCGCGTCCGGCGCACCCGGCCACCTGGCCGCCTGCCACCACAGCGACCGCCTCACCGAAAGTGCCGCCGATGCCTGACGCCGTGCTCGAAGTCACCGGTCTGCAACGGACGTTCGGGGCCGTCCGCGCGGTCGACGACGTCACCTTCAGCCTTCCCGAAGGCGGCTCCCTCGGCATCGTCGGCGAGTCGGGCTCCGGCAAGACCACCACCGCCCGGATCATCGTCGGCCTGGAACAGGCCGACGCCGGACAGGTGCTGCTGCACGGGCGCGACCGCACCGGGCGCGCCCGGGGCCGGGCCCAACGCCTGGCCCGGGCCCGGCAGATCCAGATGGTCTTCCAGGACCCGTTCCTCTCCCTCGACCCGCGCACCAGCGTCGAGGCGGCCCTGCGCGAGGCGCTGCGCCTGCACTTCCCGGACGCCGACCACGCCCGCCGGATCACCGAACTCCTCGACCAGGTCGGCCTCGGCAGCCGGGCGGCGAGCGCCCTGCCCCGCCAGCTCTCGGGCGGCCAGCGCCAGCGCGTTGCCATCGCCCGCGCGCTGGCCGTCGAACCCGCGGTCATGGTGCTGGACGAGGCCGTTGCGGCGCTGGACGTCTCGGTGCAGGCGCAGGTGCTCAACCTGCTCGCCGACATCCGCGAACAGACCGGCGTCGGCTACCTGTTCATCACCCATGACCTCGGCGTCGTGCGCTGCGTCACCGACGAGGTCATCGTCATGCGCCACGGCGCCGTCGTCGAGTCGGGACCCACCGCCGAGGTGCTGGCCACGCCCCGACACCCCTACACCCGACTGCTGCTGGACTCCGTGCCCCGACCGGGCTGGGACCCCCGGCAGATCGCCGCCGCCCGGCGGGCCCTGTAGAGCGTGCCCGGTGACGGTGGCCGGCGTTGCGACTCAGGCGCTCTCGGTCAGCGCGAGGACCAGCCCGCGCAGGACGGAGGAGGCATCGAGCTGAGGGTCCAGGGACCGGATCGCCGCCAGCCCGTCGACCGCCCCGGCGACCGCTTCGCCCAGCGGCCGCGGGTCGATGCCGCCGCCGCGCTCCTCGGCCAGTACCTCGAAGAGCCGGACGAAGCAGGCCCGCCAACGGCGGTACTCGGCGTCCAGGGCGACCCGGACCCGCTCGTCGTGGAGGGCGAACCAGTGCAGCGCGGAGTGCAGCCGGGCCAGGTCGGTCGCCTCGGGCTGGGTGAGCAGGGCCAGCACCCGCTCGACGCGCTCGGCGAACCTGCCGGGAGCGTCGACCGCCGCCTCCAGCGGGGCGATCCAGTCGGGCCGGATGTCCTGGACCACCGCCACGATCAGATCGGTCCGGTCCGCGAAGTGATAGTGGCACATACCGTGTGAAATCCCGCACGCAGCCGCCACGTTGCGGGTCGTGAAGCGTTCGCCGCCGGCGCCGGCCAGCAGGGTCCGCGCTGCGGCGATCAGGCGCGCCCGGGTCTGCTCACCCTTGACCGAGGCCCGCGAGCGCCCGGGCGGCTTCGGCGGGACGGCCGGACCGTTCCCGGGAGTTGCGGTGATGACGTCCTTCGCGCGCGCGGCCATGCCGCAACTCTAACGAGTCCGGGTCGGCGAGCGCCGGGGAGTGCCGGCGAGTTGAGGCGGAGTGCGGCGGACCGCTGCGGATTGCCACGGATTGCTGCGCGAAGTATTGACCGAGCGCTTGGTCAGTTTTATGTTCCCCGTCAACCGTGGTGAATCCACGGTCAGTTGACTGGAGGTCAGCAATGAACGAATACCAGGAGCCCCGGCCGCGTGCCGGGGTCGGCAGACGCGGATTCCTGACGGCCGCGGGCCTGACCGCCGCCGGCGCCGCACTCGCCACCGCCACCGGCGGCCGGGCGATGGCCGGCCAGCGCCCGAGCCGGGCGCTGGCGGGCGCGGCCCAGGCGGCCGCCGCGACCGGCTACTGCGTCCCACTGGACAGCCTGCCCCACACCCGGACCTGGATGGCCTGGCCGGACAGCACCAGCATCTGGCGCAACCAGCTCAGCGGCGTCCAGTCGAACATCGCCCTGGTCGCCCGGACCATCGCCGAGTACGAGCCGGTCATCATGTGCGCGAACCCGGCCAGCGCCGCCAAGGCCCGCTCCCTGTGCGGCTCGGGTGTCACGGTCATCAGCTCGATCCCGGTCGACGACTGCTGGATGCGCGACACCGGCCCGATCTTCCGCACCGACGGAGCCGGCGGACTCGACGCCGTCGGCCTCAACTTCAACGGCTGGGGCGGAAAGCAGAACCCGCACCAGAACGACGCCCAGGTCGCCCAGCGCGTCGCCGCCTACCTCGGCATCCCCTTCACCGCCGCCGGACTGGTGAGCGAGGGAGGCGCCATCGAGACCGACGCCGCCGGCACCCTGATGGCCACCCGCAGCAGCATCATCAACACCAACCGCAACCCCCAGCTGTCCCAGACCCAGATCGAGGCCGCCATGTGCGCGGCCTACGGAGCCTCCACGGTGATCTGGTTCCCCGGGATCGCGGGCCAGGACATCACCGACGACCACGTCGATGCCACCTCCCGGTTCCTCGGCGAAGGGGCGGCCGCCGTCCAGATCCCGCAGCCGCGCGACACCGACATCTGGTCCAACGACGAGCGCCAGCAGGACCAGATCCTCTCCGGCGCCACCGACGCGCTCGGGGACCCGATCGCGGTCAGCGAGATCCAGGGCCCGAACTACAACCTGATCCGCTCGACCAACCCCGACTTCGTCGGCTCCTACGCCAACTACTACCTCTGCAACGGCGCTGTGATCTCCGCCCAGTTCGGCGACAGCCGCGCCGACGCCGCCGCCAAGGAGACGCTGGCCCAGCTCTTCCCGGACCGGACCGTCGTCCAGCTCGACATCGACTCCATCGGAGCGGGCGGCGGCGGCATCCACTGCGTCACCCAGCAGCAGCCGCAAGCCTGACGAGGCGCGAGACCAGGAGGGTGTCCAGCGTTCGGTCGGCACCCGATGCCGGGCACCCTCCCCGCATGTCCTGTCCGGCTGTGCTCAGTTGAGGAAGTCGACGCGGTCGATGAGGCCTTCGCGCACGCGGTAGGCCACCAGGACGCGGAGCGGCTCGTCGGTTATGCCGCGGGCGATCTCGTGGTCGACCACCCAGTCGCCCTCGGTGAGCCGCCCCACGATCTCCGCCCGGCAGCTGCCCTTGGCGAACAGCCCGGCGTACGTGTCACGCAGCGCCGGCCGGCCTTGCAGTTGGCTGCCGTTGGCCCGGTTGACCGTGACGTCCTCGGCATAGGTGGCGACGAAGGCGTCGATGTCGTGGTTGTTGTAGGCGGTGAGCTGCTGCTCGACCACCTCGCGCGGCTCGGTCATGTCTCGCTCTCTCTGCATTCGGTTCCGTTGTTCTCTACGTCGTGGTTCTGCTGGGCGGTTCAGGCCGCGAGATCGCCGGCGGCGAGCCGGCGGGTGGCGAGTTCGGCGTAGAGCGCGGCGCCGTCGGCGAGCACCGCGTCGTCGAATTCCGCGTACGGCGAGTGGTTGACCGGCAGGACCTCCGGGTCGACCCCCTTCGGGGCGGCGCCGAGCCAGACGAGCGAGCCGGGAACGGCATCCAGCACCCGGGAGAAGTCCTCCGACCCGGTCATCGGGTTCGGCATCGTCTGGAAGCGCTCCTCGCCGAGGGCCTCCCGGACGGTGTCGGCCAGGAAGTCGGTCTCGGCCCCGTCGTTCACGGTCACCGGGTACTCGGGGAGGTACTCGACCTCGGCCCGCAGGCCGTGGGCGGCCGCGATGGCCCTGACCAGCTCCACCGAGATGTCGGCGACCTTGGCCTGCGCCTCGGCGGAGAAGGTGCGCACGGTCGCCTCGAAGTGGGCGGTCTCGGGGATGATGTTGCGCTGGGTGCCGGCCTGGAGGAGCCCGACGGTGACCACCACCGGATCGAACACGTCGAAGTGGCGGGTCACCATGGTCTGCAGGGCGGTGACCATCTCGCAGGCCGCGGGTATGGGGTCCTTGGCCCGGTGCGGCACCGAGCCGTGGCCGCCCGCGCCGTGGACGGTGACGCGCAGCGTGCCGGAAGCGGCCATGACCGGTCCGCGCCGGGAGCTGAACTCCCCGTGCGGCCCGGCCGACGTCACATGCAAGGCGTAGGCGGCGACCGGGTGCCTGCCCGCCGCGTCCAGCACGCCCTCCGCCAGCATGGCACCGGCTCCGTTCCAACCCTCCTCGCCGGGCTGGAACATGAAGACCACGTCGCCGTGGAGCTGCTCGCGCCGTGCGGCCAGCAGGTGGGCGGCACCCGCGAGCATGGTGGTGTGCAGATCGTGTCCGCAGGCGTGCATGGCACCGTTGTCGGCGGCGAACGGCAGCGGGGCCTTCTCGACGACCGGCAGACCGTCCATGTCGCCGCGCAACAGCACCGCCGGCCCCGGTCGCCCGCCGCGCAGCACCGCGGTGACCGAACTCAGCGCCGAGCCCTGGCTCACCTCCAGCGGCAGCCCGTCCAGGGCCTGCAACACCCGCTCCTGGGTGCGCGGGAGGGCGAGACCCGTCTCGGGGAACCGGTGCAGGTCGTGGCGGAGCCGGACCAGCTCCGGGGCCAGCCCGAGAGCGTCGTCGTGCAGGGACACGGGTACCTCCGATCGAGCCCGCGCGCGGCGGGAACGTGTGTGGTGCGACCGGCTGCGGTGTGATCCTGCGCAACGCGATCTTGTTCGGTGATTCTGAATCCCCCGGCAGGAGTTTCGGGCAATTTCGCAGGATCGTGCCACGAGAAGGCCCTTTGATGAACGAATCCACCGCTGATCGACGGTGCCCCCGGTCTGCCCCGCCGATCGCGAGGCGGCGAGCGGTCAGGAGTGGAGCATCGCGCAGATGGCCGCGTCGATCACCGCGTGGTCGGCTGCCGCGGCCGGTGGCTGGGCGATGCCGAAGACAGTGGTGGTGAAGACCGACACGGTGCGCTGGCCGGTGGGGTCGGTGTACTCCTCGGAGGAGTAGCCGGGGACCTGGCCGTCGTGGCCCCAGACGGTGCCGCACGGGGTGACGACCTGTTCAAGTCCCAGGCCGTAGCGGTTCGCGGTACCCGGGCCTTCGGGGACGGTGGTCTGCATCTCCTTCAACTGGGCTGGGGGCAGCAGCTTTCCGCCCAGCAGGGCCCGGTCGAAGTGGGCCCAGTCCGCGGCGGTGGAGACCATGCCGCCGGCCGCCCATTCGGTGCTGAGCGCGGTCGCGGTCGTGTCCACGTAGCCGTCCGGGCGCGCCGGCCCCGCGAAGGCCGAGCCGGGCGGCGTTCCGGGCGGGAGGACCGGGGCGAGGTGGGCCGCGTCCGGCTCGTAGCCGTGCGCCAGGTTGGGCGATCCCGGGGTGCCGGTGCCGGTGCCGGTGCCGGTGTCGAGGTAGGTGTGCGTCAGGTGCAGGGGCTCGGTGATGCGTTGCCGGATCAGGTCCGCGATGCCCTGGCCGGTGGCCTGCTCGGCGATCAGGCCGAGGGCGATGTAGTTGGTGTTGCTGTAGGAGTACCGGGCGCCGGGGGCGAACAGCGCAGGGTGCCGCACGGCGGCGGCGAGCAGTTGGCGGGGGCTCCAGGCGCGGGTGTCCTGGCCGGTGAAGCCGCGCAGCACGGCGGGGTCGTTGGCGTAGTTGAACAGGCCGCTGGTGTGGTCGAGCAGCATCCGCACGGTGATCCGGTCCCCGCCCGGAATCAGGCCGGGCAGCCACCTGCTCACCGGATCGGCGAGCCCGACCCGGTGCTCGGCGACGAGCTGCAGCAGGACGGTGGCGACCATCGTCTTGGTGTTGGAGCCCATCTTGAACTCGTCGGCGGCGCCCAGCCGGTGGTCCGCCTGCGACCACGGCGTCTGCTGGGCGATGGTGATGACCCGGCCGCCGCCGTCGTCGACCCGGACGGTGACGCCGGGCGCCCCGGCGGCGACGTCCTGCCGGACCGCCTCGGCCAGCCGGGCCCGCCAGGCCGAGGCGGTGGCGGCGGAGGTGGCGGACGGCGTCGAGCCGGTCGCTGTCGCGGAGGCGGTGGTGCACAGGGCGATCGGGCCGGCGAGCGCGGTGACCAGGGCCAACGGCACGAGGACCCGGCGACGGGAAGGGATCGGTCGGTGGCGCATGAGGGTACCCCCAAGTGCGTGGCCGCGCAGGATAGTTGAGGTGGTCCGCCCGAGATCTGACGGCTGATCGGACACCTCCAGCCTGGCGTCACCCGAGCCACGATCCCACCCGGCCCGCCCCCGTCCCCGGATGGGGCTTCCCCCACCGCCCAGCCGGGGGCCCGCCCGAGTGACCGCTGCTCCGAGGTGGTGTGTCAGAGGGGTCTGTCAGAGTCTGCGCATGCTCGAGATCGTGGTGAAGACGGAGAACAGCGAGCGGCACGTCCGGGTGTCCGCCGAGGAGTTGGCCGGGCTGGTCCGGCGGATCGGCGGTGACGATGACCGGTTCCTGGTGCTCCAGCGGATTCCGGACCTACCCGACGTCTTCGCCCAGGTCTGGCACGAGGCCGGTGGGCAGTACACGCTGGAGCACCGCGACGGCGCCGCCGACCGGCACTTCCAGGTGCTGGTCGACGACCCCGAGGCCGTGATCGCGGCGGTCGGCGGCTGGGCCTGCCAGGAGCCCGGTTGGGACGCGGGGCTGCCCTGGTCGCCGCTGGACCTGGGCCCCACCCGCGAGGTGCCGCCGCTCGATCTGGACGAGGACGAGCGCGAGGAGTTGGAGCAGCGCGTCCGCGAAGTACTGGTCGGCGGCTACGCCGACCGCGACGAACTGGCGGAGCTCGCAGAGGAGTACCTGGTCACCGCGGAGCGCCGGCCCGTGTCGCGCGAGCAGGCGGAGGCGCTGGCCGAGCGGCTGTGGCAGGAGCGGGTCGCGGAGCAGGCCACCTGGCAGGGCGAGACCGACCCCGAGCGGCTCACCCGCGCGTTCACCGCTCTGCAGGAGGCCGGTATCACCGCCCGCGAGAACTTCACCTGCTGCCACAGCTGCGGCCAGTGCGAGATCGGCGCCGAAGGCGGGCCCGACGCCCGCGGCTTCGTCTACTTCCACACGCAGAGCACGGACGCAGCCGCCGCCGGCCACGGACTGGTGCTGCACTACGGCGGCTTCGACGGCTCGTCCGGGACCACCACGGCCATCGGCCACGAGGTCGTGGCCGCCCTCGAAGCCGCCGGCCTCCCCGTCGCCTGGGATCGCGACCCGGGCCGGTCCATCACCGTCACCCCGTTGGACTGGCGCCGCCGCCTGGTCGGCTAGGGCTTGTCGTCAAACCCCCTTCTGCTCGGCGACGCCAAGCCGCCCTGCGGGCGAACGAAGGGGGTTTGACGACAAGCCCTAGAACCCGTCCGCCCCTCGAAGGGGCGATCCGTTCCGTGCCCGGCGGGCGGACTCCGGCAGTGGTCCGATCGGATGGCGGTCCCGTGTCGTCCGGCGCGCCGGGTCGCGGCGGCCACCGGGGAGCCGGGCCGACGAGCTAGGTTCGACCGCGTGACCGGCAACGATGCGGTCCTGGCGTTGGTGGTCGTCACCGCGCTGGGCTTCGATTTCACCAATGGATTCCACGACACCGGCAACGCCATGGCGACCTCGATCGTTACGGGCGCGCTGCCGCCGCGGGTGGCGGTGGCCGTCTCGGCGGTGCTGAACCTGGCCGGGGCCTTCCTGTCCACCGCCGTGGCGGCGACCATCGCCAGTGGTCTGGTCAACAGCCACGTCGTGACACTGACGGTGGTCTTCGCCGGGCTGACCGGCAGCATTCTCTGGAACCTGGCCACCTGGTACCTGGGGATCCCCTCCAGTTCCTCGCACGCGCTGATCGGCGGTGTGGTCGGGGCGACGATGGCGGCGGCGGGCGGTTCGGCCGTGAAGTGGCAGGGCCTGGTGTCCAAGGTGATCGTGCCGGCCGCGCTGTCGCCCTTCATCGCCGGCATCATCGCCGCGATCGGCACCTGGCTGGTCTACCGGCTGACCCGGGACGTGCCCGAGCGCCCGCGCGGGCACGGTTTCCGGATCGGCCAGGTCGGCTCGGCCTCGATGGTCTCGCTGGCGCACGGCACCAATGACGCGCAGAAGACCATGGGCGTCATCACCCTGGCGCTGATCGCGAACGGGACCCTGCACAGCGGGGCGAAGTCCCCGGACTGGGTGATCGCCTCCTGCGCGGTGGCGATCGCGCTGGGCACGTACATCGGTGGCTGGCGGGTCATCCGGGCGCTGGGCAAGGGGCTGGTGGAGATCGAGCCGGCGCAGGGGATGGCCAGCGAATCGGCCTCGGCGGCGGTGATCCTCTCCTCCACCGACTTCGGCTACTCGCTCTCCACCACCCACGTGGCGACCGGCTCGATCCTGGGCGCGGGGGTGGGCAAGAAGGGTGCCGTGGTGCGCTGGCACATCGCGCGCCGGATGGTGGCGGCCTGGCTGCTCACCCTGCCGGCCGCGGCGCTGGTCGGCGCGGTGGCCTACTGGGCCGCCCATGGGATCGGCGGGACCACGGGGGTGGTGGTGATCTTCGTCGTGCTGGTGCTGGCCTCGATCGCCTTCTTCGTGGCCTCCCGCCACCCGGCGGTGACGCCGGAGAACGTCAACGCCGCGTGGACCGGCACGGTCGTCCCGGCGCCCACGACGGACGAGGTGGCCTCGTGAACTCCTGGATCAACCTGAACGCGCTGTGGAAGATCGTCGTGGTCGGCCTGCTCACCGGAGCCGGGCTGCCCGCGCTGTTCGCGATCGGTCTGCGCCTGCTCAGCCCGCCGCGCCCGTCCGGCGAGGCCCCGTCGGCCGCAGCCGCGGTTGGGGAAGCCGCGGTCGGGGAAGCCGGGGCCGCTCGGTCGGCCGTCGGGCCGCTCGGCTACGCGCTGGCCGGGCTCTGCTTCGCGGTGGTGCTCGCGGCGATCGGCTGGGGCATCTCCGTCATCGTCAACCACAGCTGACCTGCCCGGTCGGGCCGCTCGCCCGACGTGCTGTCACTTCTGTTGGCCGGCGGATGAATTCACGATTCGTTCATTTGAAGTTTGACAAGTACGCTTGCATGTATGCCATATCATCACGCTCTGCTCGGCTCGATCGCAGCCACGCTCCGTGAGGCGGGCCTTCCGCTCGCCGACCAGGGCGGCGGAGCCGGCGGCGTGGTGCTGTCCCGCCAGAGCCACGGCGTGACGGTCTCCTGGCAGACCGGTCCGCAGGGCAGCACGGTCGACCCGCTCGGCGCCGGGGTAACCGTCCCCGCCCGTGCCCTCGGCGCCGCCGCCATTCGCTCCCGGCACTTCCGGGTCACCCTGCGCCTCGCGGCGCTGCTGGCCGAGGCCGGCTACCACAGTGAGCACACCGGGGACCGGGTGCTGATCAGCAACCCGACCGGCTGCTGATCGGCCGTGCCCGACCGCCGAACCGCCACGGCATCCGTGCGGGTCAGCCGCTCGCGGCAGCGCTGAGCAGGCCGGTCACCAGGGCGAGCGGCGGCCAGTCGAGGCGGCCGTGCCGGGCCACCGCGTAGGCGCGCAGTTCGACGTCGGGGGCGGCCAGCGGGACGAGCCGCACCCCGGGCAGGGTCGGGAAGTCCACCGGCAGCAGGGCCACGCCCAGGCCTGCCGCGATCATCTCCTGCACCAGGTCGAGGCTGTCGGCCTGGTGGGTGACACGCGGGTGGAACCCCGCCATCGAGGCGAGCGTGCGGATGACCTTCTCGTCCGCCGTGTTCCGGGAGTTGACGATCCAGTCGTGCGCCCGGAAGCGGGCGAAGACGTCCAGCGTCGTCCCTTCGCCGGGCTCGGCGTCGGCCGGCACGCCGAGCCCCCACCTGGCGGTCCACAACGAGGTCGCGCTGACCGTGGGGTCCTCGGCGGCCGGGGCCAGGTTGTAGTCGTAGGTGAGTGCCAGGTCCACCTGGTCGGTGGCCAGCAGCTCCAGCGACTCGGCGGGCTCGTGTTCACGGATGAGCACGTGCACCTGCGGACTGGTCGCGGCGAGGTCGACCACGATGGGCAGCAGGTAGCCGCGGATGGCGGTGGCGAAGCCGGCGACCCGCAGCGTTCCGTTGGGCTCGGCACCCGGGCCGAGGTCGCGGTGCGCGGTCTCGACCGCGGCGAGGATCGTCACCGCGTGCTCGGCGAGCCGCCGGCCGGCCGGCGTCAGCCGGACCAGCCGCCCGGCGGGTTCGATCAGCGCGGTGCCCATCTCGCGGGCGAGCGCGGCGATCTGCTGCGAGACCGTCGAGGTGGTGATGCCGAGCACATCCGCGACCGCGCGCATCGAGCCCAGCCGGGACAACTCCGCCAGAATCTGCAGTCGCCGTGTGTCCATCCGGCCATTGTTCAGCTTATCTGAACGGTTTGTCCATGATCGGCACGTGGACGGAAACGGTACGCACGTCATCTACTGATGCGCATGAGCCCGCTGGAAACCGTCGCCCGTCCCCTCGCCGCCCGCCCACGCCTGCGCACCGCCCAGGGTGGAGCCCTGATGGCCATGGGGGCGATGTCCTCGGTCCAGCTCGGACTGGCCCTGTCGGTACCGCTCTTCGCGCAGCTCGGTGCCCTGGGCACGGCCGGCCTGCGACTGGCCTGGGCCGGCGTCCTGGTCCTGCTGCTGATACGCCCGCGCCCCCGTGACTTCGCCGGCCGGGACCTGCTGGCCTGCGCGCTGCTGGGCCTGGTGACCGCCGGCATGGTGCTGCTCTTCATGCTGTCCGCCGCGCGCATCCCGCTGGGCACCGCGAGTGCGCTGGAGTTCCTCGGCCCGCTCGGCGTCTCGCTGCTGCGCTCGGGCGGCGGGCGCAAGCACTGGGCGGTGCTGGCCGCCCTCGGCGTCGTCCTGCTGACCGAGCCCTGGCGCGGCGGGATCGACCCGGCCGGCCTCGGCTTCGCGCTCGGCGCGGCGGCCTGCTGGGCCGGCTACATCCTGCTGACCCAGCGCGTCGGCGACCGGGTCAACGGACTGAAGGGACTGGCGGTCTCGCTGCCGGTGGCCGGCGTGGTCGCCACCCTGGTCGCCGCACCTTCCGAGTTCGGCCGGGTGACCTGGCCGCTGCTGCTCATCATGCTGGGGCTGGCCATGCTGAGCACCGTGCTGCCGTTCTCGCTCGAATTCCTCGCGCTGCGCCGCCTCTCCGCCGGCGCGTTCGGCACCCTGATGAGCCTGGAGCCGGCGATCGCGCTGCTCATGGGCCTCCTGGTGCTCGGTCAGGTCCCCGGCTTGGCGCCGGCCGCCGGCGTCGTCCTGGTGGTGATCGCGGGCACCGGCGCGACCCGCGGCGGCGGGCGCGAGGCGGAGCCGGTTCACGACGGCGAAGCCGTGGAGCCGGTGACGGACGGCGAGGCCGTGGAGTCGGCTCGCGACGGCGTGGCAGTGGAGGCGGCTCGGGTCGGCGAGGTCGGCGGCCCGGTGGTGGACGGCGAGGTCAGGGAGCCCGCGCTCTGCGCCTGATCACCTGCCCGTTATCCCTGGGCGGTGGGGCGAACCACGATGTCACCGACATCGACACCGTCCGGCTGCTCGATCGCGAAGGCGATGGCGCGGGCCACCGCCTCCGGAGGCAGCGCGATCTCCATCAGCTCGTCGATCCGGGCCTTCACTGTTGGTTCCATCCGCTCGGCGAAGTCCGTACGGACGGCGCCGGGCGAGACGACGGTCACCCGCAGGCTGTCGCCGGCCTCCTGGCGCAGGCCCTCGGAGAGGGTGCGCACGGCGTTCTTCGTGGCGGCGTACACCGACTGGAGCGGCACGACGCGCAGTCCGGCGGTGGACACGGTGTTGACGAAGTGTCCGAAGCCCTGCTCCCGGAAGACGGGCAGGGCTGCGGCGATCCCGTAGAGGACGCCCTTGAGGTTGACGTCGATCATCTCCTCCCAGTCCTCGACGCGCAGGTCGTCCAGGGGGGAGATCAGACCGACCCCGGCATTGCCGACCAGGACGTCGAGCCGGCCGTACTGCTCGCGCGCCAGTTGGACGAGACCGGCGAGGTCCGCGCGTCGCGTCACATCCGTGCGGGCCCAGACGGCAGTGCCGCCGTTCTTCGCGATGCGGGCGGCCAGGGCCTCAAGCCGCTCCGGGCGGCGTGCCCCGAGCACGATCTTCGCGCCGCGTTCAGCCAGCAGAAGCGCGGTCGCCTCGCCGATGCCGCTGCTGGCACCCGTGATCGCCACGACCTTGCCTTCGATTCCCGACTTTCCCGAGTTTTCCACGATTTCCGACATGTTCGACAGCCTTCGCTACGAGGGGGGTGGGGGCAGGCCAGGCCATGCCCTAGAGTAGAAGTGGAGGCTCCGCCACTTCGTCCAGACTAAGTGGAGAAGTCTCCACTTAGCAATGGAGAAGGGGAGCGAGTCGCCGATGGCCCGAGATGCAGGACGCCCGCTGCGGGCCGACGCACAGCGGAACCGGGAGAAGATCCTGGCCACCGCGGTGCGCGTGTTCACCGAGGAGGGGCTCGACGCGCACTTCGAACGCATCGCCAGGGAGGCGGGCGTGGGCACCGGCACCCTCTACCGCAACTTCCCGACCCGGGAGGCCCTGATCGAGGCGGCCTACCGCAACGAGGTGGCCCGACTGTGCGATGCCGTCCCCGGCCTGCTCGCCGCGATGCCGCCCGCGGAGGCCCTGCGGGTGTGGACCCGCCGCTTCATCGACTACGCCACCGCCAAGTTCGGCATGGCCGACGCCCTGCGGGCCGTCGTCGCCTCGGGTACCAACCCCTACGCCGAGAGCCGTGAGCTGATCCAGCGCGCGCTCGGCGACCTGATGGACGCCGGCACCGCGGCCGGGGCGATCCGGTCCGACATCCGTGCGACCGACATGTTCGCCGCCCTCGCCGGCATCGCCCTCACCTCGGCCGCGCCGGAGCAGCGGGAGCAGGCCGAACGCCTGCTCGACCTCACCCTGGACGGCCTTCGGGCGACCGCCCCGCCGCGGCCGCCGGAAAGCTGACGGTCCAGGGCCGGCGATCGAACAGTGCGGTATCGGTGGTGCACGTACGGGTGAACGGGGACGACTTCTCGTGTCCTTGATGCTCCGGAGGAGTTGCGTCGGGTGTTGCGTCTGTCCCCGACTCAGGAGTTTCTGTGGATCAGCCCCTCAGCCGGCAGCCCCTGCCCGCCGATGACCGTGCCGGTGTCTCCCGGCGCACCCTGGTCGGCTCGGCGGCCGGTGTCGCCGCGATGGCCGGCGTCACCGGTCTCGCCCACCGCGCGGCGGCCGCACCGGCCCCCGCACCCGCCGCCGCTCCCGCCGCCGACGCCCTGCCGAATGCCGGCGGTGGCGGGGGCGGCGCCGACGAGGCGCAGGGCCGGGATCTGGCCCGGAAGATGCTGCTGGTCAGCGATGACGAGCAGGAGGACCTCAAGCTCTCCTACCTGCGGATCCTGATCGACGAGAAGCTGCCGCCGCGCGCACCGCGCAAGAAGGTGCTGATCGTGGGCGCCGGTGTGGCCGGTATGACGACGGCTCACCTGCTCAAGCAGGCCGGGCACGAGGTGGTGATCATCGAGGCGAACGGCAGCCGGGTGGGCGGCCGGGTCAAGACCTTCCGTGGGATCTTCACCGACCCGAACCTGCACGCCGAGGCCGGCGCCATGCGGTTGCCCGACTTCCACCCGCTGGTCCTGGCGCTGGCCGACAAGCTGGGCCTGAAGCGCCGGCTCTTCTACAACGCCGACGTGACGCCGCGTGCCATGCCCACCGGTGCGGTGCCGCCGGTGGTCTACCGCTCGTTCACCGGCGAGACCTGGAGCAACGGTCCGGAAGGCGGCTCGTTCCGAGCGCCGACCGCCAACCTGCGTACCAAGATCGCCGTCAACGGCATGCACACCACCCGCGCCTCCTACGCGCAGTCGCCCCGGGCGGTCAACGCCACCTTCGGCACCGGCCTCGACACCTCCACCACCGACGCCGTGACCAAGGCCTTCGCGGACGTCACCGTCCCCGACGGCCCGATCGGCGACCAACTCGCCGCCTGGTCCAGCGTCTTCCAGCGCTACGACGGCTACTCCACCCACCGCTACCTGGTCGAGAAGGCCGGCTGGGACCTCCCCACGATCCAGGCCGTCGGCACGCTGGAGAACATGACCTCCCGGCTGCACTACTCCCTGATCCCCACCCTGATCGACCACGCCGTGATCAGCCCCACCAACCGCTACTGGGAGCTGGACGGCGGCACCGACGTGCTGACCGAGGCGCTGGCGGGCAAGCTCCGCAACGAGCTGCGCCTGGGACGGCGGATGACCCGGCTGGTGCAGACCGACGCCGGCGTGCGCATCGAGACCACCGCCGAGAGCGGCACCGAGGAGTCCTGCGACGGCGCGCCGACGAAGCCGATGGAGACCTTCGAGGGCGACTACGCGATCATCACCGTCCCGTTCAGCGCCCTGCGGTTCTGTTCGATCGAACCGCTGATGTCGTACCAGAAGCGCCGGGCCGTCAACGAGCTGCACTACGACTCGGCGACCAAGGTCCTGCTGGAGTTCAAGACCCGGTTCTGGGAGGACGGGCCGAACGGCTTCACCGGTGGCGGCTGCGTCTCGGACAGCGCCAGCCGCTTCACCTACTTCCCCTCGCACTCCCCGGACGGCTCGCGCGGCGGCGTCGTGCTGGCCGCCTACACCTGGTCCGACGACGCCATGCGATGGGACTCGCTCACCCCCGGCGAGCGGTACGCGTTCGCCCTCAACGACATGGAGAGGCTCTTCGGACCCAAGGTCCGCACCGAGTTCACCGGTGTCGGCGCCACCCAGTCCTGGGCCCGGGCCCGCTACGCGCTCGGCGAGGCCGTCATCTTCACCCCCGGCCAGCTGCACGAGCTGCACCCCGCCTCCCGCACCGTCGAGGGCCGGGTCCACTTCGCGGGCGAGCACACCAGCCTCAAGCCCGCCTGGATCGAGGGCGCCCTGGAGTCCGCGGTCCGCGCCTTCCTGGAGGTGCACCCCCGCTGACCGGTCACTGAGACTGCCGTCCTCGGGCTTGTCGGGCAAGCCCGAGGACGGTCCGGTCGACCTGGGCGATGAGCAGGGCGACGTCGTCGTGGCCGCCCGGGTCCCGTAGCGCGGAAAGGAGCCGGTCGCAGGTGGCCTCCAGCGGGAGCCGGGGCCCGGCGAGCAGGTCGAGGAGGGTCCGCAGCCGGGTGTCGAGGGGCAGGTCGCGGGTCTCGACCAGGCCGTCGGTGTACAGCACCAGCCGGTCCCCGGGCCCGAGGTCGAGGCTGGTGGCCTCGAAGGGGACGCCGCCGACGCCCAGTGGCGCGCCGGTGGGCAGGTCCAGCAGTGCGGGTGCGCCGTCGTGGCGGATCAGCACCGGCGGCAGGTGGCCCGCCACCGCGACGCGGCAGCGGCTGCGGTGCGGGTCGAAGACGGCGTAGACGCAGGTGGCGATGGTCTCCTCCAGACCCTGGGTGGTGCGGTCCAGGTGGTGCAGTACCTGGGCCGGGTCGAGGTCGAGGTCGGCCAGGGTGCGGGTGGCGGTGCGCAGTTGCCCCATGGTGGCGGCGGCGTTGATGCCGCTGCCCATGACGTCGCCGACCACGAGGGCGGTCTTGTCGCCGGAGACCGGGATGGCGTCGAACCAGTCGCCGCCCACCTCGCCGGCCGCCGCCGCGGGCTGGTACCGGTAGGCGACGTCGAGGCCCATGGCCCGGGGCGGCCGGCGCGGGAGGAGGTGGCGCTGGAGGGTCAGGGCGGCGTGGCGCTGGCTCTGGTACCAGCGGGCGTTGTCGATGCAGACGGCGGCGCGGGCGGCCAGTTCGCCGGCCAGCACCACGTCGTCGTCGTCGAACGGCAGCGGGTGGTGGGTGCGCTTGAGGTCGAGGGCACCGAGGACCTCGCCGCGGGCGATCAGCGGCACGGCCAGGTAGGAGTGCAGGCCGGCCCGGGCCAGCAGGGCGGCAGCCGCCTCGTCGCGGGCGATGTGCGGCAGGTCCTTGGCCTCGACGTGCGCGACCAGGACCGGGAGCCCGGTGGTCACGCACCGGGTGACCAGCCGGTCGGCGTCGTACTTGGCGATCTCGCCGACCGGGTCGGCGGCCCGGACGGCCTCGGTGGCGTGGACCGCCGCCACCGCGAGGGCCCGGAAGGTCGCGGGCGCCGCGGTGGAGACCGCGCCGGTCGGGCGTCGGTTCAGGACCGAGTCGAGGACGTCCACCGCCGCGATGTCGGCGAAGTCGGGAACGACGAAGTCGGCGAGCTCCCGGGCGGTGCGGTCGAGGTCGAGCGTGCTGCCGATCTGCACCGAGGCGCGGGCGATCAGGGCCAGCCGCCGCCGGGCCTCGGCCGCCTCGGTGGCCGTGCGGTGCTGTTCGGTGACGTCCACCACCGAGGTCGCCAGCCCGATCACCCGCCCGGCCGGGTCCTCCAGCCGGAAGTACGAGGCCCGCCAGGCGTGCTCGACGTCCGGGTCCGCCCGCGTCCGGCCGACCGTGAACTCGTCCACCAGCGACGTGCCCTCGGTCAGGACCTGCTGCATCGCGGACTCGATGGGCTCGACGTCCAGGAACGGCAGTGCCTCACGAACGGTGCGGCCCAGGTGCTCGGCGGCGGAGCGTCCGTTGATGCGTTCGAGCGCCGGGTTGACCAGGACGTACCGCAGGTCGGTCCCCAGCACCGCGAGCCCGATCGGGGACTGCGCCACCAGGCGCGCCGACAGTGCCACGTCCCGCTCGACACCGCGCAGCGTGGCCTCGTCGGCGGCGATCCCGAGTGCGTACCGGCTGCCCTGCTGGTCCTGCAGCCGCATGTTGCGGAACTCCATCGGCCGGATGCTGCCGTCCTTGTGCCGCACGGGGAAGACCCCGGCCCAGCTTCCGCTGCCCTCCATGACCTCGCCGAACAGCTCCAGGACCGTGCCGACGTGCTCCTCGGCCACCAGGACCTCGGCCGCGTGCCGGCCCAGTACCTCCTCGGGCCGCCAGCCGAACATCTCCTGGGCCTGCGGGCTCCAGAGCACGATCCGGCCCTCCGCGTCCAGCACGGCGGCGGCCAGACGCAGCACGTCCAGCAGGCTGCCGGGCTCCGACGTGACGGCCCCGGCCGGGCTCTGCCGGGCCCCGAACGCATCTCCTGTGCGCACTGCGGGCCCTCCTTCCGCCCATGCCCGGGACGGCCCGACGGGCTTCTCTTCATCATCGGACTCCTCGGCCGCCCTGTCATGTGCCGTCCCGGTCGGCGCCTCCGTCCACGTCTCGGCATCTGGACGCCTCCGGTGAATGCGGCTTCCCATCCCGCCGATTGGGCCTAAGCTGGCGGTGCAGCTGGTTCGCCCTGCCCGCCAGGCAGGCGCGTCGCAAGAGGGAACCCGGTGGGAATCCGGGACTGCCCCGCAGCGGTGAGTGGGAACGACCGCCGTCATACGCACTGGGCCCGGCCGGGTCTGGGAAGCGACGGCCAGTAGGTGACCGCCCTTTCGGGTGGCCGTGCCCGCGAGTCCGAAGACCTGCCCGTTGCCCGCACGCGACCGTTCGCGCGCGGAGATCCGGTGACCTCGTGGGCGGGTCGGCGTGCAGATCAGGTGGGCTCGGCGCTTTCCACGCGCACGCGGCTCCGCCCGGTTCGTCACCCCTTCGCGCCTTCGTCCCGTCACCGGGGACCAGGAGGAATCAGGCTCGCGAAGGAGAGTCCCTTGACAGCGAAGTCCGCAGCCGCGGCAACCCGGGCGACCGTGCACGGCTACCCCCGCCAGGGCGGTAACCGGGAGCTCAAGAAGGCGATCGAGGGGTACTGGAGGGGCGCCGTCACCGCGGACGTCCTGCTGGCCACCGCCGCCGCACTGCGCCGGGAGAACTGGAGCCGGCTCGCCGACTCCGGCGTCCAGGAAGTGCCCACCGGCGACTTCTCGCTCTACGACCACGTGCTCGACACCACGGTCGCCGTCGGTGCGATCCCGGCCCGCCACCGCGCCGCCGTCGCGGCCGACCCGCTGGCCGGCTACTTCGCCATGGCGCGCGGCACCCAGGAGCTCGCGCCCCTGGAGATGACCAAGTGGTTCGACACTAACTACCACTACCTGGTACCCGAGTTGGGGCCGGACACCGGCTTCGCCGCGAACCCCGCCAAGCCGGTCGGTGAGCTGGCGCAGGCCCTCGCGCTCGGCCACACCCCGCGCCCGGTACTGGTCGGCCCGATCACCTACCTGCTGCTGGCCAAACCCGCGCCGGGCGTGGCGGCCGACTTCCAGCCGCTCACCCTGCTCGACCGCCTGCTGCCCGTCTACGCCGAACTCCTCGCCGATCTGCGGGCCGCCGGGGCCCAGTGGGTCCAGCTGGACGAGCCCGCCCTGGTGCAGGACCGCACCCCGGCCGAGCTGAACGCCGCCGCCCGCGCCTACCGCGAGCTCGGCGCCCTCACCGACCGTCCCAAGCTGCTGGTCGCCAGCTACTTCGACCGCCTCGGCGAGGCCCTGCCGGTGCTGGCCAAGGCCCCGATCGACGGCCTCGCGCTGGACTTCACCGGCCCGGCCGCCGCCAACCTCGACGACCTGGCCGCCGCCGGCGGGCTGCCCGGCAAGCGCCTGGTCGCCGGCGTGATCGACGGCCGCAACATCTGGATCAACGACCTGGAGAAGTCGCTGGCCACCCTGGCGACCCTGCTCGGCCTGGCCGACCGGGTCGACGTCGCACCGTCCTGCTCGCTGCTGCACGTCCCGCTGGACGCCACCGCCGAGCGTGACCTCGATCCGCAGATCGCCCGCTGGCTGGCCTTCGCCCGGCAGAAGGCCCGCGAGACCGCACTGCTCGCCCGCGCGCTGCGCGAGGGCACCGGCGCGATCTCGGCCGAACTCGCCGCCAACCGGGCCGACCTGGCCTCACGCGCCGGCTCGCCGATCACCCGGGACCCGGCCGTCCGGGCCCGCACCGCGGCCGTCACCGAGGCCGACACCCGCCGGCCGCAGGCCTACCCGCAGCGCGCCGAGGCCCAGCGCGCCCGGCTCGGCCTGCCACTGCTGCCGACCACCACGATCGGCTCCTTCCCGCAGACCGCCGAGCTGCGCACGGCCCGGGCCGACCTGACCGCGGGCCGGATCGATGCGGCCGCCTACCGGGAGCGCATCGAGGCCGAGGTGCGCGAGGTGATCGCCTTCCAGGAGAAGGCCGGCCTGGACGTCCTGGTCCACGGCGAGCCCGAACGCAACGACATGGTGCAGTACTTCGCCGAGCAGCTCACCGGCTACCTGGCCACCCGGCACGGCTGGGTGCAGTCCTACGGCACCCGCTACGTGCGGCCGCCGGTGCTGGCCGGCGACATCTCCCGCCCGCACCCGATGACCACCCAGTGGTTCCGCTACGCCCAGGGCCTCACCGACCGTCCGGTCAAGGGCATGCTCACCGGCCCGGTCACCATGCTCGCCTGGTCCTTCGTCCGCGACGACCAGCCGCCGGCCGACACCGCCCGCCAGGTCGCGCTCGCCCTGCGCGACGAGGTGCGCGACCTGGAGGCCGCCGGTGCGGCCGTGGTCCAGGTCGACGAGCCGGCGCTGCGCGAGACGCTGCCGCTGCGCTCCGCCGACCGCGCGGCCTACCTGGCCTGGGCGACCGAGTCGTTCCGGCTGGCCACCTCCGGGGTCCGGGCCGACACCCAGATCCACACCCACATGTGCTACGCGGAGTTCGGCGACATCCTGCGCGCGATCGACGAGTTGGACGCGGACGTGATCTCGCTGGAGGCGGCCCGCTCGCACATGCAGGTCGCCGATGAGCTGGCCGGCGCCGGCTACCCGCGCGAGGTCGGCCCGGGCGTGTGGGACATCCACTCGCCGCGGGTGCCGAGCACCGAGGAGGCGGTGGACCTGCTGCGCGCCGGTCTGGCGGCGATCCCCGCCGAGCGGCTCTGGGTCAACCCGGACTGCGGCCTGAAGACCCGCGGTTGGACCGAGACCCGGGCCTCGCTGGAGAGCCTGGTCGGCGCCGCCCGCCGCCTGCGGGGCGAGCCGGCCCACTGAGCGGTGTGCTGAGGCCGAGGGGCGGGGGCAGCTTGAGCGCTGTCCCCGCCCCGGCGGCTGCTCAGCCGGATTCGGGCAGGCCGAGATGATCAGCCGCACCAGGTCGGCGGCGTCCTGTGGCCGCCCTCCTGCGGTGCGTCAGGTGCCGGGCGGGAGGGTGAAGTCGAAGACGGCCGAGTCGAAGGCCGCGTACTCCTGGTAGCCGAGGAGTTCGTAGAGGCGGGAGCGGGTCTGCATGCGCGGCAGCAGCGACTGCTGGGTGCCCTCGGCGGCGATGGTCCGCAGGCCCTGCTCCACCGCGCCCATGGCCAGGCGCAGCAGGGTGACCGGGTAGAGGGCGATCTCGTAGCCGAGGTCCTGCAGGGTGTGGGTGTCGAGCAGGGGGCCCTTGCCGAACTCGGTCATGTTGGCGAGCAGCGGGACGTCGACGGCCTTGCGGAAGGCCTCGAACTCGGCCTCGTCGGCGAGGGCTTCGGGGAAGACCGCATCCGCGCCGGCGTCGACGTAGGCCTTCGCCCGGTCGATGGCGGCGTCCAGGCCTTCGACGGCGCGGGCGTCGGTGCGCGCCATCAGCAGGAAGTCGGGGTCGCGGCGGGCGTCGACGGCGGCGCGGACGCGGCGGGTCATCTCCTCGCGCGGCACGACCGCCTTGCCGTCGAGGTGGCCGCAGCGCTTGGGGTTGACCTGGTCCTCCAGGTGCAGGCCGGCCAGGCCCGCGTCCTCCATCAACTGGACGGTGCGGGCGGCGTTCATCGGCTCGCCGAACCCGGTGTCCGCGTCGATCAGCACGGGCAGGTCGGTGACCCGGGTGGTCTGCTGGGCGCGGGCGGCGACCTCGGTGGAGGTGGTCAGGCCGATGTCGGGCAGGCCCAGATCGGCGGCCAGCGCGGCGCCGGAGAGGTAGGCGGCCTCGAAGCCGGTCTCCTGGATGAGCCGGGCGGACAGCGGGTTGAGGGCCCCGGGCATCGCCAACAGGCGTCCGGTGGCGAGGCGTTCACGCAGCGCTCGGCGGCGCTCGGCGGGCGTGGTGCGGGTGTGCAGCAGATGGGCGTGCGGCAGGTGGGTGTGCGGCATCAGAACAGGCCCTTCGGCAGGCGGGCGTCGACCTCGCGCACGGCCTGGGTGTCGACGGCGGGGAAGAGTTCGTCCAGGTCGGTCGCGCTCAGCTCGGCGAGCTGCTCGGCCGCGGGGAGGAAGCGGTTCTGGTCGGCCGGGGTGACGATGCCCTGGGTGAGGGTGCGGAACTTGCCCGCGTCCAGCAGCCAGGCGAGGAAGCCGTCCTCGCCCTCGTAGATGGGGGAGGGGGAGGTCTCGCCGCGCATCGCCCGGTCCACCGCCTCGATCGCCGCCTTGCCCGCGAACGCCGGCGCGTAGGCCTTCCAGCTGGAGATCTCGCCCTTGCGGGACTGCCGGGTGGCGGTGGTGGTGTGCACCGCCTGCTGCACGGCCTGGTGGACGGTCCCGGTCGGCAGCCGCAGCAGGGCGTCGATCCCGCAGGCGGTGGCCGCGCTCAGGTGGGCCACGTGGTCGATCCGGTGTGCGTGCAGGCAGATGCCCTTGACCAGGGCGACGTGGACCTCGTAGGCGGCGACGATGCCGCGCAGCAGGTCGGCGCCGGTGCGCCCGGTGTGCTGGGCGACGGCGAGCAGCGGCGGGATGTTGTCGCCGGGGTGCGAGTAGTCGGCGGCGAGGTAGGTGTCGTGGAAGTCCAGTTCGCGCACGGCGGTGCCGTTGGCCCAGGCGGCCCACTCCGGGGAGACCCGGGCGCGGGTGCCGAAGACCGAGGCGCCGGGGGCGGCCCGGCGGTGGGCGGTGGCCTGGGCGCGGGCGACCGCCACCGGGCGGCGCAGCAGGGAGGCGACGGCGACCGAGGCGTTGTCGATGAGCCGGTTGACGGCCATGGCCGCGCTCGCGGCCTCCAGTTCCACGGTGCCGGTGGCAACGGACGCGAGTTTCCAGGCGAGTTGCTCCTCGCGCGGCAGCCGGTCGGTGCTGGGGTGGACACGGACGTGGTGCTGGATCACGGGAACTCCTCGTGAGCGTCGCGCTGCCCTGGAGCGCTCGCGCGCCCCCGGGGTGCCCGGGCGGGGCTGAGGACCAGGCTGCCGTGTGCGAGCGCCGCGGGCCAGTATGCCGAGGTGCGAGCGCATGGTGGCGACCTGGGCCCGCGGGCGGGGCCGCGGATCGCGGTGGTCGGTGTCGGCGGGGCTGGTAGGGTCTGAAAATGACCGTGCCCGACCCGTCGTCGCCCCAGGCGGAGGAACCTGCCGACCTGTGGCTCACGCCCGCTGAGCTGGCGTCATGGATGTCGGTGGTCCGCCTGATCACCCGTTTGCCGTGGGCCATCGACGCACAGCTGGTGCGCGACGCGGATCTGAGCATGGTCGAGTACATGACCCTGGCGATACTCTCCGAGGCCCCGGAGCGGACCCTGCGGATGAGCGTGCTGGCCGAGAACACCAGCTCGTCGCTGTCGCGGCTCTCGCACCTGGTGAAGCGGCTCGAAAGCCGCGGCTACGTCCGGCGCGAGCCGGATCCGGCCGACGGACGCTTCACCAACGCCGTCCTGCTGCCCGACGGCATGAGCAAGCTCGAATCCGCCGCGCCCGGTCACGTGGCCTATGTGCGCCGCCTCGTCGTCGACAACCTGTCCGGCGAGCGCCTGCGCCGGCTCGGCCAGGACGCCGAGCGGATCCTGCAGCGGATCGACTCGCCCGCCCGCTGACGGCCCGCGGCCGTCGTGCCCGCGTGGCCCCTGTCGAATCGATGACTTGAATGTTAAAGTGATTGGGTGCAATGCCGCTCACGCGGTGGGCGGTATCGATCGCGCGAACCAGGAGATCCACGATGTCACTGGAGAACGAGAAGATCATCCGCAATGCCTACCAGGCCGCCGAGGACAAGGACGTCGCCGGGTGGGTCGCGTCCTTCACCGAGGACGGGACCTTCACGGACATGTCGATCCCGCTCACCTACCGCGGCCCGCAGGAGCTCGGCAGGACGGTCGAGGTCTACGCGAAGGCGTTCCCCGACATGCACCGTGAGCTCGGCCGGTTCTATGTCACCGGGGATGTGGTGATCGTGCAGCTGCGCCTGCAGGGAACCCACCTCGGGCCGCTGGAGCTGCCCTCGGGCACCGTCCCCGCCACCGGCAAGCGCATGGACGCCCCGTGCTGCGACGTGTTCGAGCTGGTCGACGGCAGGATCGAGCGCTTCGACTGCTACGCGGAGGGCTCCGTCATCGCCGCCCAGCTCGGCCTGGCCTGAGTGACGACAGGCCCCAGCGGCCTGGGCGGGGACTCGCGTGCCGGATCATGACTTGAGGCTTCAAGTCCATGGGTCTACGGTGAGAGTTGAAGGTTCAATCCATTGGAGGTCGCCATGGCCACCGTGAACACCCTCAAGATCGCCGTGATCCTCGGCAGCACCCGCCCCGGCCGCAACGGGAAGGCGGTGGCCGACTGGGTGGTCGACCGTGCGGGCGCCCGGATCGGCGCCGAGTACGAACTCATCGACCTCGCCGACTGGCCACTGCCCCACCTGGACGAGCCGGTGCCGCCGTCGATGGGCCAGTACCAGCAGGACCACACCAAGGCCTGGGCTGCCAAGATCGCCGAGTTCGACGGGTATGTCTTCGTCACCCCCGAGTACAACCACTCCATTCCCGGCGTGTTGAAGAACGCGATCGACTACGCCTACGCTGAATGGAACAACAAGGCCGCCGCTTTCATCTCCTACGGCACCGTGGGCGGCGTGCGCGCCGTCGAGCACCTGCGCAGCATCGCGAGCGCGATCCAGCTCGCCCACGTCAACCAGCAGTTGTGCTTCTCGCTCTTCTCCGACTTCGAGGACTTCGCCGTCTTCAAGCCCGCCGCGCACCACGACGGCGCGGTGACCAAGCTCTTCGAGCAGCTGGAGAGCTGGACGGCGGCCATGAAGACCCTGCGCAGCTGACCGGAGTCCGCCATGACCTCCCACGCCTCGGTCCCACCTCGGGAAGCCGCCGACCGCCTCGCCATCCGCGAGCTGGTCGACGCCTACGCGCACTGCGCCGACCGCCGCGACGCCAAGGGGCAGCTGGCCCTGTTCACCGAGGACACCCGTTTCCTGGTCTTCATGGACGCCACCGCGGCCGAGCCGACCCAGGAGCTGCACGGACGCGAGGCCCTCGCCCCGGTCTTCGACAACCTGAACACCTACCGGGCCACCACCCACTTCAACGGCCAGAGCACCGTCGTGCTCGACGGCGACCGGGCGAGCGGCGAGAGCTACTGCCTGGCCCACCACCTCTCGTTCGGCGCGGACGCCGAGCGCACGATCATGATCGCGTCCATCCGCTACCTCGACGAATTCGTCAAGCAGGACGGCGCGTGGTTCTTCGCCGAGCGCCGTCTGATGGTCGACTGGACCGAGACCCGCCCCTGCCCGTCCTGAACGACCGGGGCCGCCGCCGCGACCCCAGGAGCGTCACCGGATGACGGACGAAGGCGCCCCCGCCGTGACCGGCCCGGCGACGTTCTGGCAGCGGCTGCGGCGGCAGTTGTGGCAGCCGCCGCGGGCCCACGGTGAGCAGCCGAGCGAGCGCGTCGTCGGCCCGCTGGAGCTCTTCTACGACCTGGTGGTGGTCGTCCTGGTCGCGCAGGCGGCCCACCATCTCGCGGGCAAGCTCACCGCGCGCGGCCTCGGCGAATACGCCGCGGTGTTCGGGCTCGTCTGGATCGCCTGGGTCAACGGCAGCCTCCACCACGAGCTGCACGGCCGCGAGGACGCCCGGGCGCGGAGCACCTTCCTGCTCCAGATCCTGGTCCTCGTCCCGCTGGGGGCCTTCATCCCCGAGGCGGGCGGTGCCCGGGGCGCGGCCTTCGCCGTCGCGGCGGGGAGCCTGTTCGCGGTGCTGGCCGTGCTGTGGCTGCTGGCCTCCCGCGGCGACCGGCCCCAGTACCGCCGCTCCAGCAGACTCTTCGTCACCGGAACCGCCTGCTGCGCCGTCATCCTCGGCATGAGCGCGCTGCTCCCCGCCGCGTCCCGGGTGTGGACGTGGGGACTGCTGGACGTCGCCTACCTGGTGGGACTGGCCGCCGCGATCCTGCGAGCGGCGCCGGGCGCGGCCGCCACGCTCACTGTCACCGACGCCCTGATCGAACGGTTCGGGCTGCTCATCATCATCGTGCTGGGGGAGACCGTCACGGGTGTGGTGAGCGGGCTCGCGGCCGAGCCGGTCAGCGCGCTCACCATCGCGGTCGCGCTGATCGCCGTCGTGGTCGGCTTCGGCGCGTGGTGGACCTACTTCGACTTCGCCGGCCATCGCGCGCCACGGCGCACCCCGCTCGCCACCCTGCAGTGGATGCTCGCCCACCTGCCGCTCACCGCCGCGGTGGCCGCCATGGGCGCGGCCATGGTCGGCCTCGTCGAGCATGCCCACGCGGGGCGCACCGCCGCCGCCACGTCCTGGGTGCTCTGCGGTGCTGCCGCGGTCGTCCTCGTGAGCACCATGCTGGTGGCCGCCGCGCTCGAAGTCTGGCACGCCAAGCGCGCGTTGTACCGCCGCCTGGCGGGCACCTGTGCGGTGGCGGCGGTCGCCTGCCTCGGGCTGGGGGCGGCCCGCCCCGCGCCGGTCGTGCTCGGGCCGGTCCTCGTCGTGGTCTTCAGCATCCCCTGGGGGTTCGCCGTCGGCTACCGGCTGCGGCGCGGGTGAAGCGAGCCGGGTTCCGGCGCCCCAGGGGCTGGCGAAGGCTCAGATGAGCGCTTCCTTAGGGGAGTCTGTGGAAGTCCGTTATGGGGCATTCGCGCGTTTCGGCCTACCTAGGATCGGGTCAACCGGGTCGGCCACCGCCGTTCCACAGGTCCCACAGGAGACTCGTTTTGTCACAGGCTCAGACGCCGCACAGCAGGCGCTCCCACCGGCGGTCCTCCCTCAAGCGCCGGGTCCGCGTGGCCGTGGCGGGCTCCTCCATAGCCGCCGTGATCGTCGGTGGCGCCATCGCACTCAACGCCAACGCGGCGGTCACCACCGGGGTGACGATGCACCATGACACCGCCGCCGCCCAGCACTACCGCGAGGCCTGCCCGCCCGCCGCCCCGGGCCACTACTCCTGCAACGCGCTGGTACGCACCGACGTCAAGCCGCAGTTGGCCCGCTCCGGCGCCGCCGGTGCCTCCGGGGCCGCTGCCGGCGTCGGCGGCTACGGCCCCGCGGACCTGCAGTCCGCCTACAACCTGGCCTCGGCCGCCGCCTCCAGCGGCAGCGGCCGGACGGTGGCCATCGTCGACGCCTACGACGACCCCACCGCCGAGAGCGATCTCGGCGTCTACCGGAGCCAGTTCAACCTGCCTGCCTGCACCGCCGCGAACGGCTGCTTCAGCAAGGTCGGCCAGAGCGGTCAGGCCAGCGGCCTGCCGCAGCCCGCCCCGGCCAACGACGACTGGACGGGCGAGGAGTCCCTCGACGTCGACATGGTCTCGGCCGTCTGCCCCAACTGCCACATCCTGCTGGTGGAAGCCGACTCCGAGAGCGGCCAGGATCTGGGCACCGCGGTGAACGCGGCCGTCAAGCTGGGCGCGAAGTTCGTCTCCAACAGCTACGGCGGGCCCGAGTCGCCCGACCAGACCAGCGAGGACGCCCAGTTCTACAACCACCCCGGGGTGGCCATCACCGCCTCCTCCGGTGACTCCGGCTTCGGCGTCGAGTACCCGGCCGCCTCCCAGTACGTCACGGCGGTCGGCGGCACCGCGCTGACGAAGGCGAACAACGCGCGCGGCTGGAGCGAGTCCACCTGGGCCACCTCGCCCACCGAGGGCGCCGGCTCCGGCTGCTCCGGCTTCGACCCCAAGCCCACCTGGCAACAGGACAACGACTGCGGCAAGCGCACCGTCGCCGACGTGTCCGCCGTCGCCGACCCGGCCACCGGCGTCGCCAGCTACGACACCTCCAACGGCAACGGCGGCTGGAACGTCATCGGCGGCACCTCGGCGGCCGCCCCGATCATCGCCGCGACCTACGCGCTGGCCGGCACCCCGGCCACCGGCACCGTCCCGGCCGCCTACCCCTACGCGCACACCGGCGCGCTCAACGACGTCACCTCGGGCGCCACCACGTCCTGCACGCCGAGCTACCTGTGCACCGCCGGCCCCGGCTACGACGGCCCGACCGGGCTCGGCACGCCCAACGGCACCGCCGCCTTCGCACCCGCCGCCGCAGGTGGCGGTACGGGTGGCGGTACGGGCAGCGGGGGCGCCGGCGGCGGTACGGGTGGCGGCGCGACCGGCGGCGGGGGCAGCACCCCGCCGGGCCAGGGCGTCACGGTGACCAACCCCGGCAGCCAGACCGGCACCACCGCCAGTGCCGCCTCGCTCCAGATCACCGCGGTGGACTCCGACAGCACCCAGACCCTCGGCTACCGTGCGAGCGGCCTGCCGGCCGGCCTGTCGATCTCCGGCACCGGCCTGATCACCGGCACCCCGACCGCCGCCGGCACCTCCGAGGTGACCGTCACCGCCACCGACCAGGCCGGCGCCAGCGGCAGCACCAGCTTCAGCTGGACCGTCAGCAGCACCTCCGCACCCTGCGCCGGGGGCCAACTGCTCGGCAACCCGGGCTTCGAGACCGGTGCGAACATGGCGCCCTGGAAGAGCACCCCCGGCGTCCTCAACAACTCGATGTCCGCCGAGCCCGGCCACGGCGGCAGCTGGGACGCCTGGCTGGACGGCTACGGCCAGGCAGCCACCGACAACCTCTGGCAGACCGTCACCATCCCCACCGGCTGCTCAAAGGCGGCACTGTCCTACTGGCTGCACGTGGAGACCGCCAAGCACACCCGGCAGGCCACCGACACCCTCAAGGTCGAGGTGATCAGCAGCACCGGCACCACCACCGTGGCCACGTACAGCAACCTCGACGCCCACAAGGGCTACCAGCAGTACGGAGTCGACCTCTCCCGCTGGGCGGGCCAGACCGTCACCGTGAAGTTCGTCGGCACCGAGGACAACTCCCCGCAGCCGACCAGCTTCGTCCTCGACGACACCCAGCTCCAGGCCTCCTGACGACAGGCCCGAGGACCTGTCCGGCACGATCCGCCGGACAGGCCCCGGGGCAGCCGGCGTCGAACCCGGTTCGAAAATCGGTTCCAGGTTTTCCGTTATCCGCTGACCTCCCGGGGGTCTCCCATCACGGAAGGCCCTCGACAGCAGGAGAGCAGATGACCAACTACGCCACCGACGCCAACCCGGCTGCCCAGTCCTGGGACGGTGCAGGACCGGCGGGCCGGTACGACCCGAGTCCGGCCGCGCGCCGCCCCGGTGGTGGATCCCATCGCCGGGAGGGCAACGGCCGACACCGGGCCAGGCGGGCGCTGCCCGGCGCCAAGCCGCTGCTCGCCGCGGTCGCACTCGCGGCCACCGCGACCACCGTGGTGATCGGCGGCAAGGCCCTGTCGACCGACCCGCAGAACAGCAGGACGCTCTCCGCACCGGAACCCCCGGCCGCGCCCGACGCCCTGGCCAACACCGCCTCCGGTACGCCGAGCGGGCCCGCGGCCGCCACCACGGCCCCGCCCGCGCAGACCACCGGACCCACCCGGCTGCCCGGGGGATCCACCAGCACCACCCCGGTGACCCCGCCCGCCGCCGGACCGCCGTCGAGCGCGCCCACGCCCGCCACCTCACAGACCACCGCCGTCTCCCGGACCCCGGTGGCCCCCAGCGCCGTCCCCCTTGCCGCGCCGCGCTCCGCCGCCGCCGGCGCTGCCCCCACGTCCGCGCCGAGCCCCGCCCCCACCGGCGCCGCCCCCACGTCCGCGCCGAGCTCCACGGCCGCCACCGGCGCCTCCGGCAGCTCCGGCACCGACCTGGATGCGGCGGCCGCCCAGGTGCTGGCCGTCATCAACCAGGCACGCGCCGCCCAGGGCGCCGCACCGCTGCAGATGCTCGCCGGCCTGCAGACCAGCGCGGACGCCCACAACCACACCATGTCCGCGGGCTGCGGCCTGGAGCACCAGTGCCCGGGCGAGCCCGCCTTCGGTGACCGCGAGAACGCCGCCGGCGTTCAGTGGACGACAGCCGGCGAGAACATCGGCGACGGTGGCCCGGTCGCCGACACCACCACCGCGATAGCCAACATGGCCGTCGGACTGACCAACAGCATGCTCGCCGAGCAGCCGCCGAACGACGGCCACCGTCGCAACATCCTCAACCCGGACTTCCACCACATCGGCATCGAACTGCTCCGCGACTCCTCGGGAACGGTGTGGATGACCCAGGACTTCGCCAACTGACCCGCGCCGGCCAGGCGAGCCCCGGCCAGGTGAGCCGCAGCGGGGAAGTCCACTGCGGCTCACCGGCTCCGGCCGGGCCGAGGGGTCAGCCGGCGGCCGAGGCGCTGGTGCCGGTGCCGGCCATCCCCAGGGAGGTGCCGACGGTGCCGTAGATCCGGTCGTAGAAGGCCAGTTGGAATCCGGTCGACTGGTAGGCGATCCGGAATCCGTCCGGGTCCGCGGTGATGCTGGGGCTGCTGCTGCCGACCGAGGCCGGACCGGAGCCGGAGTAGATGCCGGACCAGCCGATCTGCCCGTTGGACTGCTCGAAGGCGGTCTCGGCCCCGCCGCTCAGCCAGGCGATGCTCGGGCTGGTTCCGCCGGCCAGCGGAATCTGCTGGTTGAGGGCGCCGAGGCTCGAACTGCCCTGGTACAGGTAGCCGTCCGTCCCCTGGAAGGCGTACACGTAGCCGCTGACCACCTCGGGCGCGAGGGACGGATTGGTGCCGCCCCGGACGTAGTTGCCGCTGACGTAGCTACCGGCCGCCCCGGTGAAGGCGAGCTGGCCGGTGTTGGCCACGTAGGCGATCTCGAACCCGCCGGAGTTCAGCGCCGCGATGCTCGGCGTCGAACTGCCCACCATCGGCAGCCCCAGGTCGGTGGTGCCCCCCGAGGACGGGGTGTAGATCATCAGGTGCCCGTTGGGACCCTCGAAGGCCACCTCCAGCGTTCCGTCGGCGGCGACCGCCAGGCTCGGGCTGCTCCCGCCGGCCAGCGGGACCCCGGTGTTGGTGGTGTAGTCGCTGCCTATGATCACCAGCGTCTTGTACGCCGTCATGATCGCCTCCTCCCAGCCGCCGTCCGGCAGGATGACCAGGCTCGGGCTGGTGTTGCGCAGGATCGTCTGCCCCAGGTAGCCGCTCCCGCCGGGCGTCCAGTTGTTCACCAGCTGGTTCCTGGGGATGCCGCCCTGGACGGCGGTCATCACCCGGCCCGTCACATCGGCCGTGGAGCCGTAGGAGACACCGAAGTTGCCGTTCGGGCTCAGCGCGGTGGGCTGGGCCGTGCCGCCGGCCGGGTCGTTCAGCGTGACGGCCGTGCCGGCCGGACTCCCGGCCGACAGCGGCGCGTTGTTCAGCGTCACGGCGGTGAACGCGTTGTAGCCGAACCGGGCCAGCGGCGTCCCCGCGCCGGTCCCCGCGCTCACCATGGCCTCGGCGCTCTGGCCCGCGGGGCTGATGTTCTCGACGTACTGCTGCCGCCAGGACTGGGTCAGGTCGCCGAGGACCAGCTGGTAGTTCATGAGGACCGGGCCCGGCGCCGCGTTCGCCACCGGGACGATCGAGGCCTCCATGTTGTCCTCGGGGATCACGCTGCCGAAGGTGACCTTGGTGCCGCCCGGGAGCGTGTAGAAGCCGTAGTAGCGCGCATTGCCGTTGCTGCAGTCGACCTGGGTGCCGATCTGGACGGTGTTCGGGTCGTTCGACGACATACCGTCCAGCCCGACCCAGAACGCCACCGAGCCGTTGGTGCTGCAGTCGACCCAGGGCTGGACCCAGGAGGCGTGCGCCTGCCGGGCAGTGCCGGCGCCGGCCACCTGGAAGCCGGCGCCGGCACTGCTGCTCACCCCGTGCGGACGCACGGTGGGCGAGGCCGTGCGGGCGGCGGCAGTGGCGACCGGATGATGGCGGACGGGGTGGGCCGGCACTGCGGCGGCGGCGGTGGAACCGGCGAGCAGAGTGCCTGATGCCACCAGTGCGGTGGCGAACAGACGGCGGACTGGGCGCACAGGGTGCTCCTCGGTGGTGAAGATCGGCGGTGGACGGCGGGAACGCCGCACACCGCGCCATCCGTACCCTCCTCAGACGTCCTGGAATCTTCACAAGTGGCAGCAATCATCGATCAACAAAGGTCAGTTGACGATGCATCAGCCCGGGTTCAGGAGGTGGCGGAGAGCTCCCAGTCGAGCTCCCACAGGCGCATGGTCCCGTCGCCGCTGCCGGACAGCAGGAACCGCGCGTCCGGGGTCAGGGCCAGGCTCCACACCTCCTGGCCGTGGCCTTCGAGGACCCGCAGGCAGCGGCCGGTGCCGGTGTCCCAGATCCGGATGGCCGCGTCCCGGCCGCCGGAGACCGCGAAGCGGCCGTCGGCGCTGAGCCGGGCGACCATCGACTCGGCGGGCTGGTCCTCGAACACCCGCAGGAACTCCCCGGTGGCGGCGTCCCACAGCCGGAGCGTGCGGTCCCCGTACCGCCCGCCGGAGAGCAGGTAGCGGCCATCCGCGCTCAGGCAGACCGAGCCCACCTCCCCGGCCGGGCCGATCCCCGGGTGGGTCAGGCGCAGGGGCTCGGCATCGGTCCCTCGCCACAGCAGGATCTCGCCCGCGTCCCCGCCGCAGACCGCCTGCCGCCCGTCGGGGCCGAGGAAGACCGACGTCGGGTGTTCGCGGTGGCCGGTCAGCACCCGCAGGCAGCGGCCGCTGTCCAGGTCCCACAGGCGCAGCGCGTGGTCGCGGCTGATCGCCAGGGCGAGCCGGCCGTCGGCGCTGTAACTCACCGCGGTCGGGGAGTCCTTCGCGCCGGTGGCCGAGTCGCGGTCGGGCCCGTAGGTGTCGACCCGGCTCAGCCGCTGCCCGGTGTCCACCGACCGGACGAGGATCTCGCCGCCGCCGCTGGACACCGCCCGCCGGCCGTCGGCGCTCAGCCCGACGGCGCCCACCAGGGGCTTGGCCAGGTCCGGCAGGCGGGTGCCGGAGGTGAGATCCCACAGCCGCACGGGGCCACCGCCGCAGCCGGCCACACCGAGCCCGCCGTCCGCGGAGATCGCCACCGAGTACACGTGCGGGGCGCCCTGCCCGGCCAGGACGTGCACCGGCCAGGCGCCCCGCAGACCGACGCGGGTCGTGCAGCGGGCCAGCTCGCGCCAGGCGGAGAGCACCGCCGGCGCCCGCTCGAAGCCGGGGACCGTCCGGGCCCGGGTGAGCAGGTCGAGCGCGGCGGCGTAGCGGCGTTCGGCAGCGGCCTGCCGCGCCCCGGCCAGCAGCGCCCGTACCTCGCCGTCGAGCCGGTCCAGTTCGGCATGCCGGCGGGGGCGCACGACATGCATCGGGGCGCGGTGGCGCACGGCGGGCGTCAGCTGCCACCAGCGGGCCGTGTTGTCCTCGCCCGCCGACAGCGCCGTGCCCGCGTCCGCGCCCAGCTGAACGGCCGCGACGCGGCCCTGGTGCCCCTTGAAGGTCCGCAGGCAGCGGTAGAGCGCGAGATCCCACAGCCGTACGGCGCCGTCGCCGCCACCGGTGACCGCATAGCGCCGGTCGCCGCTGAGCGAGAGCGATCTGACCTCGGCGACCGGAGCGGTGAGCTTGCGGACGCACCGGCCCGCGCGCAGGTCCCACAGCTGGATCGTCAGCCCGGGCGCGGCGGTGGCCGCCGTGCGTCCGTCGGGGCTCAGCCAGATCGCGGTCGGGCCGTCCCCGACCGCCAGGTCGAGCAGATGGCGGCCGCCGCGCAGGTCCCACAGCTGCGTGGTGGCGCGCTCGCGGCTGCTGACCAGGGCCAGGCCGCCGTCCGCGCTCAGTTCGACCAGGCACAGGTCGTCATCGCGGCCGGCCGGGGCCGGGCCGAGCTGCTGCCTGAGCCTGCCGCTGGGGAAGTCCCAGACCCAGAGCCGGCCTTCGACGACACCGGCCGCGGTCCGTGCATCGGCGGCCAGTCGCAGCGACTGGACCCGGAAGAGCCGCCGGCTGCCCGGTGGCGAGAAGCTCCGCAGGCAGTGGCCGGTCGTCAGATCCCAGAACCGGACGTCGTTGTCCGGGCCGACCGAGACCGCGAAGCGGCCGTCCGCGCTGACATCGACACTGCTCAGCCACGAGTCGAGGCCCTCCAGGCTGCGCGTCGCGCGACCGGTGCGCAGGTCCCAGAGCCGCACGGCCCGCACCGGGCCGTCGTGGCTGCCGTATCCGGTCAGCGCGTGCCGGCCGTCGGGGGTCAGCCGGATCACCAGCCGAAGCGGGCTGTTGAACAGCGGATGCCAGGTGATCGAGCGGGTTCCCACGCCCCGGTTGTCCGGCGCCCTGCCGGCTCGGAGCACCTCCTGGGCGGCCCGGATCTCCACCTCGCCGGGGCGCTCGGCCGCGATCCCGTCCAGGAGCGTGCGGGCACCGTCGAGATCGCCGCGCTCCAGGTGGACCTGGGAGAGCAGGTACCGGGCCTGCCAGGGATCGCCGGTGCCGGCCCGCAGCGCGTCCAGGTCCGTGACCAGGTCCTCGTCGGTGATCTCCCCGCGCCGCCAGCGGAACAGGCCGCGGTTGTAGGTGGCGCTCAGGTGCCGTGGGTCGGCCTCCAGCGCGGCCGCGAACGCCTGCTCGGCGTCGGCGAACCGCTGGAGGTCCAGCAGCGACAGCGCCCGGTTGTTGAGCTCGTCGGCGCGCAGGTCGGCCGCGACCGGGGTGGGCCGGGGATACCGTTCGCCCGTCACCCGCTCGTACACCAGGGCCAGTTCGGCCGCCACCTCGGCCGTGGAGTGCGGGCGCCGGGCCGGGTCGTGGTCCAGGCAGCGCTGCAGCAGATCCGCCAGGCCCGCGGGCATGGCCGGCAGGTCCTCGCTGCGCGGGCCGGTGCGGTACAGCTCCAGGGCCGCACCGGCGACCGGGCCGACGTACCAGGTCACGCCACCGGTGAACATCTCCAGCACCGAGACGGCGAAACTGTAGACGTCGGTGCGCCGGCTCAGCCTGTCGCCCGCGAACTGCTCCGGGGAGGCGTAGACCGGGGTCATCCCGCCGGAGAGCACCGGCAGGCTGACACCCGGTTCGCCAGGTCCGGTCGGTCCGTCCGCTCCGCCAGGTCCGCCCGAGCCGCTGACGGGATCCGGGGTGACCGGCCGGGCCCGGGCCAGGCCGAAGTCGGTGATCTTCGCCGTGCCGTCCCGGTCGAGCAGCACGTTGGCCGGTTTCACGTCCTGGTGCACCAGGCCCTGGTCGTGGGCGTGTTGCAGGCCCCAGGCGAGCTGGATCGCGACATCCAGGATGCGCGCCCGTACCTCCTGCGGGGTGCCCCGGTACAGCCGCCGGTCGCGGATGTGCTCGCGCAGGCTGCCGCCGTCGACGTACTCGGCGAACACCCGGGGTATCCCGTCGATCTCGCGCACGTAGTGGCAGCCGCAGACGTGCGGATGCAGGCCCAGCGAGACCCAGGTCTCCGCCTCGGCCGTGAACTGCTCCCGCTCCCGCGCGGAGCGCAGGAGCTCCGGGCGCGGCGACTTCACCGCCAGATCCGATCCCCACAGCAGGTGCCGGACCCGGTGCACCAGCCCCATCCCACCGGCCTCGTGCACTCCGGTGACCTCGTAACGGTCGTCGATCACATCACCGATCTGCCACGCCATGGTTGCCCCCGCAGGTTCCGCTCCGGTCCTGTCGAGGAGGAGGACGCCGTGGGGCGGGCATCGGTTCACGACCCGGTTCTGCTCAGCTCCGGTTGTGGTCGCCGGCCGAGCCGTCGATGAGCTCGCGCAGGATGTCCACGTGGCCCGCGTGCCGTGCGGTCTCCGTCGTCATGTGGATGAGCACCCAGCGCAGCGACACGGCGTTGCCGGAGTAGGAGGTGCCGAGGTCCTCGAGTCCGAGCTCGCCGATCACCGTGTCCGCGGCGGCGCGGGCACGGGCGTAGAACGCCAGGATGTCCGCGGTGGACTCGTGCGGCTCCACCCGCATGTCGGAGCTCTCGTCCACCTCGAAGTCGAAGGGCAGGGGCCCGCTCTCGCGGCCGAAGGTCTCGCAGAACCAGCCGAGTTCCGCACCTCCCAGGTGCTTGACCAGGCCCAGCAGGTTCGTGCCCGACGGGGTCATCGGCCGCCGCAGCTGCTCGTCGTCAAGGCCTTCGAGCTTCCACAGCACCGCATCACGATGCCGGTCCAGGGCAACGTGCAGGCTGGTCTTCTCATCGCCGGTGTACGGCACACGCTTTGTCATGCGCGGACGGTAGCAGCCGCTGGACCACCGCAACCAGGCCCGGGCCCGGCGTCGGCTGCCGTCTGCGGGCCGTACGGTGGATCATGGCTGTGGGGGCACCCGCCCCACCCGCCGGCCCGGGAGGCCCGCCATGATCACCCCGGCTCTCGACGCCGCCACCCTGGAGAAGCTGATCTCCGCAGCCGTGGCCGCGCCGTCCATCCACAACAGCCAGCCCTGGCGCTTCCGGCTGACTCCCGAGGCCGCCGCGGTGGAGGTCCGCGCGGCCCGGGAGCGGGCGCTGCCCGCCGTCGATCCGGAAGGCCGCGCGCTGTACATCTCGGTCGGCGCCGCCGTCCTCAACCTGCGGATCGCCGCCCGGGCCCTGGGCTGGGCACCCCGGGTGCGACTGCTGCCCGACCCGGGCGAGCCCGACCTGCTGGCCACGGTCGTCCTCGACCAGCCGGCCGGAGCCACGCCCGCGGTGAGCCCGGAGCTGCAGGACGCGATCTGGCGCCGTCACTCGCTGCGCGAGCCCTTCACCGACCAGGTCGTGCCGAACACCGTGCTGGCGGAATTGGCCGAGGCGGCACGAGGGGAGCAGGCCTGGCTCGACTTCCCCGACAGCGGCGAGCGCCACCGGCTGCTGGAGCTGACCGCCGAGGCCGAGCGCCGCAGCGTCACCGACCCGGCCCGGCGTGCGGAGAGCCGCTCCTGGATCCAGGGCCCGGGCGGGGGGTCCTACGGCATCCCGCCCGAGGCACTCGGCCCGCAGGATGCGGCCGGCCGCATCCCGATGCGCGACTACTCCGGCCTGCGCCCCGCCGAGCACCAGGCACCGGCCACCTTCGAGGCCGACCCCTGCCTGGCGGTGCTCTCCACCCTGGGCGACCATCCGGCGGACTGGCTGCGAGCCGGGCTGGCGCTGGAGAACGTGCTGCTGCACGCCACCGTCCACGGGGTGCGCGCCACGATGCTGCACCAGGCGCTGGAGTGGTCCGCGCTGCGCTGGGAGGCCCGCGATCCGGAACGCGGACCCGGCGTCGTGCAGATGCTGCTGCGCCTCGGCTACGGGCCCGAGGGCGCGCGCACGCCCCGGCTGGCCGTCTCCGAGGTGCTCGACGCGGACGGGGCGACGGACGGGGCGAGGGACGTCGGCCATGTGACGGCACCCGACCGTGATCACCCGGGCGGACGGGCGGACGGGCGGACGGCGGACGGCGGACGGCGGACGGGTGGACGGGTGGACGGGTGGACGGGTGGACAGGTGGCTGAGCGGCCGGTCGCACGGCTCAGCCCATGGTGAAGTCGAAGCTGTCGGAGTTGTAGTAGTCGGGCAGTTGGACCAACGGGGAGCCGATCCTCGGCAGGTCGCTCGGGGCCCAGTTCTGGGGGCCGAGCAGGTGGGCGGAGTAGGCGCTGGCCGGCACGGTGGGCAGGAACCACAGGCGGAACGAGCCGGGGGCCGCGTCCGAGGTGAACCGCCACAGCTGTTCGGTGCGGCCCGGGTCGGAGCGGCAGGGCTGCAGGGTGACGGTGACGGTGTCCCCGCCGTCGGCGGTGCCGTCCAGGCACTGGCCGGTGCCGGTGTTGCGCAGCTGGAAGGCGTCCTGATCGACCATCAGCCGCTGCCAGACCTGCGATCCGTCGCCGGTGCACTGCTGGAGCTGCACCGCGAGGAACCCGTCGCCGGTGATGCCCACGCAGAGCCCGGAGCTGCTGTTGACCAGGCGGAAGCCGGCGGTGCCGGTGGACGGTGACGGGCTCGGCGAGGGGCTCGGCGGGGGGCTCGGCGCAGGGCTCGGGGAGGGCGCCGCGCTGGTGGCGGAGGGGGAGGGGGAGGGCGAGGGGCCGGCCGAGGCCGACGGGGTGGGGGAGGGTGACGGGCCGACCGTGACCCACGCGGTGGGGGAGGCCGTGGGTGTGGCGGGAATGCCGCCGATCGTGGGCGAGGACGTGAGCGAGGCCGGTATCAGGATGCTGCCGGCCAGCGGCGCGTGCGTTCCGGCCGCGTCCACGGCCTCCACGATCACCCCCGCCACCACCAGGGCCGCCAGCCCTCCCGCGCCCACCACGACGGTGAACACCAGCAGCCGCCGCCGGTCCACCAGCCGCTCGCCGCCGTGCGGCCGACGGGCCCGGGAGAGCACCGAGGGCGCCGGCGCGGCCGGGACCGCGTCCGCCTCGCCGGTCCACAGCAGCAGGGCGCGCAGCAGGACGGGCCGTTCCCAGGCGTGGATGGCGGTGAGGTCCGCGTGGGCCTGCCGGCAGCGGGCGCAGCGGGCGAAGTGGCGGTCGAGCTCCCGGGCCTCCTGGGTGGCGCCGCGCCGGACGGCCTTGCCGAGCGCGCCCAGCAGGTGGCGGCAGGAGCGGCGCGGGGTGCGCGGGAGATAGGCCTGCAGGTAGGCGTCGTGCAGGCTCTGCCGGGTCAGCGTGTCGGGGGTGCCGGCCGCGGCCGGGCGCTCGGGCGGTGTGCCGGCGGTGGGCGGTTCCTCCAGGTAGGGCCACAGGTCGGCCTGGCGCGAGGGCGGCAGACTCAGAAAGGCCTGCAGCAGGGTCGACGCGGACTCGGCGGCGGCCGCCGCCTGGGCCGCGGTCCGGGCCCGGCCGGTGGCCGTGCGGGGCAGGGCGTCCAGCCAGGCGGTGAACTCGGCGGTCAGCTCGGCGCGGCGCGGGGTGTCGGCCCAGGCGGTGGCGGTGCGCCGGGCCTCGGTGAGCAGGCACGGGCGCCAGGCGCGGCTCGGCCCGGTGCCGGCCCGGACCGCCGCCAGGGTCCGGGCGATGGCCTCGTCGGCGAGTTCCCGCGCGCTCTCGTCCTGCGCGCAGCACAGCCGGGCGTAGGCGACCACGGCGGCCCGGTGGCGGCGGGCGACCTCTTCGGCGGCCGGGTGGCCCGGACCGTCGCCGGCCCGGATGCGGCGCGCGAGTTCGGCATCCGTGGTCGCGGCGGTCACCGGATCTGACATCTCATCTCCTCCGCGGCTTCCAAGGGTGATCCGCGGTCCTTGGGAGGTACGCGGATTCCTTGGGAGGGACGCAGTCGAACGGGCGGTGCCCAGCGTGGGAAGCGGCGCCGCGGCAGGCCGGTCGACGAATGCCGGCGCGGGACGGGGAGTTCCGTACCGGACCGGAATACCTCGACGGGTCATGCCGGTCGGGCAGCCCTCGGACCACCCGAATTGCACGGCCGAGCCTGCGACCGGGCTGCGGGTGGCCAGTTCCTACCAGCTGGTAATGGATGGTGACCGCAGCGGAGTTCCCACGTCAAGTTCCCGGTGGTCCGGGACCGATGAATACCCGGGCTGTGAGACAATTTGTCACTACCGATTGCCGGACTGTCCGTCGGAAGAAGTACGGGAATAACCGCGGCGGTCATTCGGCCGGGGAATTCACCGGCCGGCGGACTCCGCGGCTCTTCGCCGCCGATGGCGCCAGGCGCGGCCCAGGGTCCGGCGCGAATCCGCGGCCAGGCCGAGCGCCACCTCCACCCGGGCACCGCCCAACTCGCTGCGCTGGATCCGCAGGTGACCGCGGGTGGACTGCGCTGCGGTCCGCGCGATGTCCAGGCCCAGACCGGTGGAGCCGCCCTTGCTCACCCCGCGCGAGAGCGCGCTGTCCGGGTCCTCGATCCCGCGTCCGCCGTCCTCGACCACCAACAGCACGCTCTGGGCGGTGCGCTGGACGCTCACCGCGAAGGCGGTCCCGTCGGGGGTGTGCCGGAACACATTGCCCACCAGTGCGTCCACCGCGGCGGCCAGATGGTCGTCCGGCAGGCGCACCGGCGTCGGCTCGTCGGTCGCCTCGAAGGTGCAGGTGCGGCCCTGCTGTTCGGCCAGCACCGACCAGAAGCCGACCCGGTGCCGGGCCAGTTCGGCCACCTGGCAGGTCTCGTCGGCCCGCCGTGTCTCGCCGGAGTGCCGCTCGGAGCGGGCGGGCGAGGCGCCGCGCGGGGCGGGACCACGGTCGACGCCCACCGGCCGGGTGGCCAGCGGGGTGCGCGCGGCGACGATGATCTCGTCCAGTTCGGACTCCAGGTGGTGGATGGCCGCGCTCAGCCGGGGCGCGCCCGGCACCGGACCGATCCGCTCGGCCGCCAGGGAGAGCGCGGTCAGCGGGGTGCGCAGCCGGTGCGACAGGTCGGCGACCAGCTCGCGCTCGGTGGCGAGCAGGTGCGCCACCCGGTCGGCCATCGTGTTGAACGCCTTGCCGGCCGCCTGGAGTTCGGGCGGACCGGTCGGCTCGACCCGGACCGCCAGATCGCCGTCGCCCAGTGCCACCGAGGCCGCCGACAGGCGGCGCGAGGCCCGCACCACCCGGGCGCCCAGCCGGTCGGCCAGCAGCACCGAGCCCGCCACCAGGCCCACGGCCAGCACCGCCATCACCGCCCAGGCCCGGGCCACCCCGCGGTTCAGCTCGGCCTGCGGCACGAACTCCTCGACCACCGACACCTGGTCATGGCCCATCAGCACGGGCTGCAGGTAGTCCCAGCCGCCCGGCACGGCCCGGGCCACCGCACTGCGGCCCCGTACGACCTGGGCGAGCAGTGCCGCCGGGGCGTGCGCGGTCCCCACCGCCTGACCGTCCGGCAGGTGGACGCAGAGCCGGCCGGCGCTGTCCAGGCCGGCCACCGTGCGCGCCAGATCGGCCGGCCCCGGTGAGAGCGCCAGGGCGGGCACCACCGCCACCGCCCGCTGCTCGGCGGTCAGCGTGGCCTGGGTGTGCACCTGGGTGCGCAGCAGCAGGGCGAGCGGGACCAGGAAGGACAGGGTGACCATCGAGGTCACCACCAGGGCGACGGTGGCGAGCGTGGCCCTCACAGGGGGGACACCAGTTTCACGCCCACGCCCCGGACGGTGTGCAGGTACCGCGGCCGCGAGGCCCGCTCGCCCAGCTTGCGGCGCAGGCAGGACAGGTGCACGTCGACGGTCTGCTCGTCCACGTACGGCTGGCGCCACACCTCGGCCAGGATCTTGCGCCGGGAGACGACCCGGCCGGTGTTCCTGGCGAGGAAGGCCAGCAGGTCGAACTCGCGGCGGGTCAGGCCGACCTCGCGGCCGGCCAGGTGGACCGTGCGCGCCAGCGCGTCTATCCGCAACTCGCCGACGACCAGGGGCCCCTGCGTCGCACCGGAGTACTCCCCGGGGGCGCCCGGATCACCCGCGTCCAGTGCGCCACCGGCCGCCGCGCAACGCCGCAGCACGGCGCTGAGCCGGGCCACCAGCTGGCCACCGGAGAAAGGCTTCACCAGGTAGTCGTCGGCGCCCGCATTGAGCAGCTTGATGATCTCCGCGTCGTCGTCGCGGGCGGTGGCCACCAGGACCGGCACCTGGGAGAGGCCGCGGATCATCCGCAGCGCGTCGGCGCCGTCGATGTCGGGCAGCCCCAGGTCGAGCACGACCGCGTCCGGCTGCCACCGGGTGATCTCGCGCAGCGCGCCGAAACCGTCGGGAGAACTGCGCACCAGGAGCTGGTGGCTGGTCAGCACGTCGATCAGCGAGGCGCGGATTACGGGGTCGTCTTCGACGACGAGGACGGACGTCATGGCGCTCACCGTAGCCGAATTCCCGACCGGGTCGAGAGCGCGTCCGGTCTGCTGATTCGGTGGCAATCCGCTCACCTGGGCGGAAAGTTAAGCGGAATCTTAGGTGTTCATGTGTGCCACCTGTGAGTGGCGATTCCGGCGCCGGAACGCTGCTACGATCACGCCGGTCGCAATGGCGCGGGGCGGTCAATCGCCCGGGTATTCCGGCGGCCTGCCCGGGTATTCCGCGAGCCGGTGCCCGCCGCGCGATGCCGGGCGGGGCAGGGCGAACCAGACCTGTTTTCCGTCCGCCGTCCGGCGGGAGCCCCAGCGGCCCCCGGACAGCGCGTGCACGATCCGCAGACCGCGGCCGCTCTCGGCCAGCGAGGGTAAGTGGCCGTCGAGTTCGCCGCTCCGGTGGCCGGGCCCGAGCCCGGGCGTGGTCGCGGGCGTGGGTGTGGTCGCGGGCGTGGGTGTGGTCGCGGTCGGGGAGCCGGGCGGGTGGCCGGGGCCGGGCAGGTGCGGGTCGCCGTCGTGCACCTCCACCCTGACCGCCGCGGCGGTCACCACCAGACGCAGCCGCCCGGCTCCGGGGGCGTGCCGGTGCGCGTTGGCGACCAGTTCACTGGCCATCAGCACGGCGTCGTCGGCCGCCTCCGCGGGCACCCGCAGTGCGGCGAGCGCCGCGCGCAGCCGGCGGCGCACCGGCGAGGTCGGATTCGGCTCCGCCGCCGTCCAGGCGTACAGGGTGCGGTGGAGCTCACTGTGCCGCGGCCGGTCGGGCGACTCGCGGGTGGCGGGGGCCGCGCCCCGCGTCGCGACCTGGGTGGGGCCGGGCGCGGGGCGCGATGACGGTCCGCTCAGAATGCTCAACTCCTCTGGCAGAAGCGGATGGTCAGGGACCGCGGCGGCCGGGTGTCAGGGCCGGTCGGCGGGGCCGCTGGTGGTGCCATTGCTGGTGCTGCTGGTGCTGCTGGTGGTGTCACTGGCGGTGCGGGCGGTGATGCGCTCGGGGTGGCCGGTGGTGCGGGCGCTGGTGTCGGTGGCGGACACCGGCGCCTTGCTGGGCGGCATCGGCGCCGCGGTCAGCAGGACCTGGGCGTAGAGGCTGCCGGAGGCCAGCACCAGGCCGACGATGACCGGCCAGCGCATGTTGCGGCGGGCGGGCAGGCTGAGCAGACGGTGCAGTTCGCCGCCGTGTGCCCGGGTGATGGCGCGGGCGGCGGCCCGGCGGCGACGGGGTGCGGCACGGCGGCTCATCGGCGCCTCCTCCTTGAGGTCAGGGTGCGCGGCATCGGGCCGATCCGGCCGATGGCGTCGCGGTAGTCCAGTAGTTGACTCGGCATGTCGAAGGCCACCGCCGCCACCAACTGGCTGCCCTGCGCGGTGTCCCGGTGGTACGTCGCCACAAAGCTCTCCGAGCGCAGCGAACCCTCGACGACCTCCAGCCGCTCGCCCAGCGCCGGCATGCCGACCGCCTGCAGCCGGGTGCCGTGCTGCTCCGACCAGAACCGCGGGACGGGGGTGAAGCGCGCGGCCTGCTCAGGGCCCTCCAGCAGTGCGTCGGCGGCGTGCTGACCCATCTCGACCGCGTGGATCAGGTGCTCCACCCGCCGGGGCGTGGCGTCGAAGCGCGCGTTGGGCCAGCGGGCCACGTCGCCCGCCGCCACGATGCCCGGCACCGGCCGGCCGACCGCGTCCAGGACGTGACAGCTGGCGTCGCACAGTACGCCGTCGGCCACGTCCAGCGTGCTGCCGCGCAGCCACTCGGTGCGCGGCACACTGCCCAGTCCCAGGACCACGAAGTCCGCGTCCAGCAGCTCGCCGTCGTCCAGCCGCAGCCGCAGCCCCGAACCGGTGTCGCGCCAGTCGGCGATCTGGGTGCTGAGCCGCACGTCCACCCCGGCCCGGGCCTGGATCCGGCCCACCACTTCGCCCAGCTTGCTGCCCAGCACCCGGCGCAGCAGTGGGGCGCTGTGCACGATCAGGGTGACTTCCATCCCGAGATCGCGTGCGGTGCAGGCGAGTTCACAGCCGACGAAGCCGCCGCCGAGGATCACCACGTGGTGCGCCCGGGCCTGCTGCATGGCCTGCTGGATCGCCGCGGCGTCCGCCAGGGTGCGGACCGTGCGGAGCCGGTCGCTGATGACCGGCGTGCTCGGCAGGCGCTTGGCGTCCACCCCGGTCGCGATCACCAGGCCGTCGTAGGGCAGCCGTTCACCACCGCGCAGCTCCACGGACCCGCGCTCGGTGTCCAGGCCGAGCAGTTGGGTGCCCAGCAGCCAGTGCGCGTCGAGCGTCTCGTCGGCCCGGAAGGTGAGGTCCTCGGCGCCCAACTCGCCGGCCAGGAACTGCTTGGACAATGGTGGACGACTGTACGGTCGGTGCAACTCCTCACCGACCAGCACGAGTTCGCCGTCGTAGCCGCGCTCGCGCAGCCGGCCGGCGGCACTCAGACCGGCCAGACCGCCGCCGGCGACCACGATCCGCCGGTAGCCCGCCGACCGCACCCGCGCAGCGCGGCGGCGGGCACCGGGCGGAGCCGCGTCGCTGATCGCGATGGCCTGCATCGGGCAGCAGCGCACCGCCTGGCGGGCCCGGGCGGCCAGCCGGGCCGGGACGGTGCCGGTGTAGTGCAGCGAGCCGCCCTCGGAGATGCGGAAGACCTCGGGCGCCTCCTGCTGGCAGATGCCGTAGATGTGGCACCGGTTGTTGTCGACACTGACCTTCACCGGCTGGGCCTCGGGGACGAGCCGGTCCACCGGCAGGGGCAACTCCTCGACCGTGAGCGCCGGGCCGACGGGCGCCGGCTCGTCGGCGAGGATCGGCGACTCGGGCCAACTCGCCGGCTCCGGCAGCTGGTCGGGCGCCTGGCCGCTGACCGGCGGTGCCTGCGTCAGCTGGTACGGAATCTGCGTCAGCTGGTGCGGCGCCTGCGGCGGCTGGTCCGGCATCTCGACGTATGCCGCGGGCGCCGGGTACCCGGTGGGCACGTGGGCGAGCGGATACGGGGTGCCGGGCGAGGCGTGCCACTCGTCCGGCGGGACCGGCAGGAAGGTGGGCGGCTGGTAGGACAACTGCGGCGGAGACGGTGCGAACTCCGGCAACGTCCACTGCTCGTGTGTGAGCTGCTCGTGCGGGAACGGCTCGTGCGGGAACGGCTCGTGCGGGAACGGTTCGCTTCGCGGCCACCACGCCTGGTTCGACCAGGCGCCCGGAATCGTCGTCATCGGATGTTGTCCACGGCTTTCGTGAAGGCCCCCTGGCGCAGCCGCGAGGGGGAGGGGAGCGCCCGGATGAGGAAGGCGAGCAGGCAGCCCAGGGCACCGGCCGCGATCCCGACCGCGACGAGGTTGAGGTGCCGCGGCTCCGGGTGCACGGTGATGATGTGCAGCCAGATCAACACGAAGGCCGCGTAGGCGAACTGATGGAACTTCAGCCAGCGGCGGTAGCCGAGCCGTTGCTGCAGCCACACCGAACAGCCCACCGCGATGGCGAGTTCGGTGCCGAGGATGCCGAAGCCGACCGGCATCCGTTGCAGGCCGCCGGTGAACGGGACCAGCAGATTGGCCAGTTTGAGGTCCCAGACCGGCTGGTAGGAGAAGGTCAGGCCGTGCAGCGCGCCGAAGGTGAGCGTGGAGAGGGAGAGCGTCATATGGGCGCCGTACACCGTCCTGCGGTTGACGTGGCGCTGAAAGTACCGCATGCGGAGCACCACGCCCAGCACCATCGTGGCCACCATCAGCGTGTAGGAGACCATCGCGGTGAGCCGGGCGATCCTGTGCACGCCCACGTCGTACGGGATCCCCTTGTCGTAGGCGTCCAGCGGGGAGCCGGGGATGGGCGCCGTGGCCGAGGCCGGGTGGGCCAGGAGCAGAACCAGCGCCAGGGCGAGGACCGTCGTCACGGCAGCCGCCGGCACGACACCCGCCGGCCCGACACCCGCCGACACGGACGGGCGGACGTGGCTACGGACGCGGTCTGACGGAGTGCCGGCATCGCTGGGGGGCACTGCGTCGGAAAGCAGGGTCATGGGCTCCTGACTCCGTGGTTTCTTGCGAGGCCGGGGAAGAGCCGGCCCTCCCAGGCGGGGGAGGGCCGACAGCGCTGATCGTAGGGTCACCGCCGGGCCGCGATCGGCGTGTGCAAGTGCCGCTAACCAATCCCTAAGGTTGCGCTCACCTGCCGGTCGAACCGACTCGATCGGGCCAGGTGAGCGCAACCTTAGGGATTGGTTAGGGAGCCGCGCGGGGGCTGTTTCGGCCCGGGCGCGCTCCTACGATCACTGGCGTCCCGTCGCTCGGCCAGAGACCGTCCAGAGGACACCCAGAGACCACCCAGGGGTCGCCCGGGTCGGTGCCGCCCGTTTCCAGGAGAGTTGCGTATGCACCAGCGTTCACCTCAGCGTTCATGTCAGGAATCACCTCATGGATCACCTCAGGGATCACGTCGGCGTTCCCGTCTGCACCGGGCCCGGGGTCGCGGCCGCCGGGCGCTCACGCTCAGCCTCGGCCTCGGCGGCGTGCTCAGCGCGGGCGCCGCCCTGTTGGGGGTCTCGTTCGCCGCGACCACGCCGCCCGCGCCGCCCGCCCAGCCGAACCCGAACTGCACGCTGACCGTGCCGGCCGACCCGCTCACCGCCCAAGGGCTGGCCACCCCTTATGTGTTGGCCGCCACCGACCCGGCCCAGGGCCCGTGCCACGAGACGAACGCCAACCAGTCGGCCTTCGTCCAGGCCACGGTGCTCGACCCGGCCACCGGTGCGCTCTCCGTCTACAATCCGCTGGTCGTCGACCGGGGGAGCACCCCGGCGATCGCACCCGTGCGACCCGCACTGCCGCAGAACGCGGTGGTCGGCATCTGGTTCGGCTTCAACGGCGGCGTGCTCGCGCTGAACGGGCGTGACGCGGGAGGAAATTGTGTGGGCGGGACGCCGGGTGGCCAGCCCTTCGGCCAGTTCGCCTACTGCGCGGCGCCGGCCTTCTTCGCCGCCGCCAACACCGCCGAGCAGGCCGGGAAGCTCACCGTCCCGTCGCCCGGCACCGGCAAGGACGGCCAACCCTGCCTGACCACCCGGGACTTCGGTCTGGTCGATCAGGATCAGAGCGACAACGTCACCGCCGAGTACCTGGCCACCGCGCGCGGGCAGACCGCCCAGAAGACCAAGCGGAACGCCGCCCGGCTCGGCCGCACCCGGACCATGGGCAACACCACCGCGCTGCTGAACGGCAGCGACAACCTGCTGCTGGACAACTTCGAGGACCCGGCGCTCGGTTGCACCCCGTGGACGGTCCCCGACCTGGCCGACCCCGGCAGCAGCGTCACCGCACTGGCCCTCAACGAGCTGCAGGCGGCCAAGTACCAGGCCGCGCCGGTCGCGGTGGTGCCGTTGAACGACCCCATGGTGCTGGAGAACGGCAAGCAGAGCCGCAACAAGACCAACCTCTACCGGGTCGGGGTGGACCAGCCCCCGCTCGGCGCGAGCGCCAACGGGGACCCGAAGGCCTACTGCGCCAGGGTCGCCACCGTCGGGGCCAGGCGCATCGCGCTGGACCAGCGGTTCACCGTGACCGCCGTCTCGCCGCAGGACGGCCAGAACCTGTTCGAATTCCTCAGCCAGCGCCTGGCCGCCTCGCTCACCAACCTGGGCTGCCGGCAGGCCGGTTCGTCGCCGACCGCCACGGACGCGCCGAGCGGCGGCAGCGCCGTCCCCACCCAGGAGCCAGCGCCGGTCAACGGACCATGAGCCGACCCTTAGCGGTACCGAAAGTTGTCGGTCATCGGTGGCCCGACCGCCCGCCCGCGCCTACGCTCGTTCCTGCGACCCGGCCCGCGGAGCACGGCACCCGGGCCCCGCCACCTGCCTCACCCGGTCGGCCCCAGCGTGGCTTCCCTGCTCCTCAACCTCCAACAGAGAGTGGACCGTTATGCCGGAGAACACCGATACCGCCGCGACCGCCGAGAGTTCCGCGCGGTCCGCGAGCACCCCGCCCCTGGTCAGCACCCGCCGCGTCGTGCTCTGCGGCGCGGGTGGTGCGGCAGCCCTGGCCCTGGCCGGGTGTTCCTCGTCCGGGTCGTCCGCCTCCGGGTCGTCCGCCTCCGGCACGGGCATGGCGGCCGCGCCGTCCATGGGTTCGAGCGACGACACGGGCATGGGTGCCTCCGGTGCCGCCTCGATGGGCGCCTCCGCCGGGTCGACGGGCTCGGCGTCGGGCTCGGCGTCGGGCTCGGCTTCCGGTACGGGCGCGGGCACCGTGCTCGGCAAGGCCGCCGACGTCCCGGTGGGCGGCGGCACCGTCTTCGCCGCCGCCAAGGTGGTGGTCACGCAGTCAACGGCAGGCCAGTACAAGGGTTTCAGCGCGGTCTGCACCCACCGCGGCTGCACCGTCTCACAGGTGGCCAACGGGGTGATCATGTGCCCTTGCCACGGTAGCGAGTTCAAGATCGAGGACGGCTCGGTGGCGAAGGGCCCGGCGACCTCCGCGCTGGCCCCGGTCCCGGTCAAGACGCAGAACGGCACGCTGGTCGCCGACGTCTGACCCCCATAGCGACCGACCGGCGCACCCCACGGCGCCGGTCGGTCCCCCCGGGGCAGCTCGCCGAGGCGTTCTGGGCTCGCCGAGGCGTTCTGGTCCGGCCCACCCGCAAGGAGCAGCTCCGGCGTGGCTGATCACCGGGACCGGCCGGCACGGCACAGACTGGTCGGATGCCACAGAGCAACCTTTCGCTGCCGCGCCGCCGCTTCCTCGCGGCGGGCGCCACCGCGCTGCTCGGTCTCGGTGTGTCGGCGGGACCGGTTGCCGCGCGGGCCCGGTCCCTGCCGACGCCCGAGAGCGAGGTCGACGCCGGTCCCATGGTGATGGCCCTGACCTTCGACGACGGCCCGAGCCCGCAGTACACGCCGCAGGTGCTGGACATCCTGCGTGGCCACGACGTCCGGGCGACGTTCTTCGTGTGCGGCGACAACGTCCGGACATACCCGGACGTCATCCGCCGGATCATCGCGGAGGGGCACGTGCTGGGGAACCACACCTGGTCCCACCCGCACCTCGACGACCTGTCCGCCGCCGATGTCCGTGACCAGATCGAGCGCACCCAGGACGTCGTCACCGAGATCAGCGGGCGGACGCCGGTACTGTTCCGCGCCCCGTACGGTGACTTCGCCGATGCCGCGCTGGTCGTCTGTGCCGACCTCGGGCTGCGCCCGATCTCCTGGTCGGTGGACCCGACGGACTGGGCCAATCCCGGAGCCGACGTCATCGTCGACCGGGTCCTCGCCGGTGCCGCCACCGGCGCCATCGTGCTGAACCACGACGGCACCGAGGGCGGCGACGACGATCCCGCACCCGGCAGCGGCGGCGACCGCTCCCAGACGGTGGCCGCCCTGCGGAGCTACCTGCCGCAGCTGATCGACGACGGCTACACGTTCACCACGCCCGACGCCCAGGAGTAGAGGCGGTGCGCGCTGTCGCCCAGGCGGGTGGCGTAGAGCGTACGGGCCGGACCGCCCGCGAGCTCGTCGGTGGTGGTGGTGATGCCGACGACCGTGCCGACGCCGGTCCTGGTGTCGAACCGGGCGAGGTGGGGGCCGCCGCTCGCCCCGTGCGACATGTCGCAGGGCTCACCCCACAGGAGGGGGGCCTTGGGGCCGGGCTCGGCCGGTCCGGCGCAGTGGATCATGCGTGATCCGGCGTATGGGGCGCTGGGGTCGTTGAGCTTGCCGTTCGGGTACCCGAAGGTGTGGATGAACTCGTCCTTGACGGGCTCGGTGAACGCGATCCGCTGGCTTCCGGTGACGTCCGCGATCCGTCGTCCCTCGGCGGTCGGGTTCGCCACGAGGATTCCCGTGTCGTAGCCGGCGACGGCGACGTCCTCCGAGGTCGTCTTGCCCGGATCGGTGTCCCAACGGGAGGAGGTGGCCATGGTCTTGATGCTGAAGCCGCCGAGCGGTTTCGTTCCGTTGCGGTAGCCGGGCACGAAGTACAGGTTGTGGTTCCACGTGGTGTCGGTGGCGGGAGCTCCGACGGCCCGCAGGCAGTGCGCCGCCGTGATGACGGTGCTGCGGTTCGCGCTGTTGACGACCGTTGCGGTGCAGCTGCCGTCGTAGCCGTCGGAGAAGGTGAAGAAGAGACGGCCGACGCTCTTGTCCACCGCTGTGCCGTGCGTCCACACGGCCCCGGGGTCCAGCGTGTTCGGGGGAAGCGGACGCGGATCGTCAGGCGTGTTGTCGTCCGCGGGCACCGGGGTGGTCTCGGGAACCATGGCGCCTGCCAGCTTCATCCGGTCGGGGGTCCAGTAGCCGTCGATCCGGCTGCGCTCCTGGGTGGTCGTCGCGCCGGAATGCGTGGTGACGGAGTCCGGTTGCGGCTCCGCGGCGAGGGCGGCGGTCGGCAGCAGCACCGCTGCTGCCGTGGTCGCACTCAGCAGGAGGGCTCCCGCGGTGGCGAGCTTGCGGGTGCGGGGGAATGCTCGGTGTGGGGCTGACATCGTCGCCAATCCTGGTCGGGTGCGGTTCGTTTCGAGGGGCGGTTCGTTTCGAGGGGCGCGGCGTTCAGGCGCGTTCGGCGGCCTTGAACAGCGGCTCGGTGATCGCGGAGGTGAACTGCGGGCCGACCAGGTGCCGGGTGCAGGAGGCGGTGCCGGCCGCGCAGACCTGGCCCGAGGCATCGAGGTAGGCACCGAGGGTGTCGTCGCCCACCACCGTGCCGATGCCGGAGGAGGCGTTGAAGTCGGCGATGCGGGGACCGCCGCTGGCGCCGCCGCCCATGGTGCAGGGGGCACCCCACTCGCCGCGGGGCTCCGGGTGGTCCTTCGGACCGGGGTTCTCGCGGGTCCGTCCCGCGCAGTACGCGAGCCTGGCCCCGGTGTACTCGGGCAGGCCCGTGCGCGCCGGATCGCCTGCGGCCGCTCGCGGATAGCCGAACTCGTGGACGGACGCGCTGCCCGGCCGGTCGAAGCCGATGCGTTGGGCGGCGCCGACGGCGTCCTGCACGCGCTTGCCGTCGGCGTTGCTGTTCAGCACCAGGAACGCCTGGTCGTAGGCGTCGAACTTCAGGGCGTTCTGCTCGTCGTTGAGGAGCCAGGTGGCGTCGGCGACCCCGGCGCGGGCGACGAACCTGCCGTAGGGAGCGAGGCCGTCGTGGTAGCCCGGGACGAACATCTCGTTCGACAGCCACTCGTCGTTGTCGCCGAGGAGGTCAGGGCTGTTGACGCAGTGCCCGGCCGTGACGACGGTGCTGTGGTTGGCGCTGTTCACGACGGTCGCGGTGCAGCTCTCGTCCTCACCGTGGTTGGTGAAGAAGAGCCTGCCCACCGTCCTGCTCAGGGTGTCGGAACCGGTCCATGGAGCGCCGTCGGGGCCGCTCCTGGGCGGATTGCCGGAGAGCGGCGAGGTCAGGGCGGCGGTCCGCGCCGGGGTCCAGTAGTCCAGGACGGCCTGCTGCTGCGCGGCCGTGACCGCCTCCACCTGAACGGCCACCCGGCTCGGTGTGGCCCCGTCCTGCGGCGCGGCCCCGGCAGGCGCGGCAGGCGCGGCGGCCCCGGCGGGCGCGGCCAGGGCGAGGCCCGCGGCCAACGCGACTGCCGTCAGGACGGATCGGGTGCATGCTCGGCTGCGGATCCTGGTGTGGTGACCATGGGTCAGACCAGATGTCTTTGGCATGACCGGCACTGTAGGGACGAGAAGTCAGCATCCTGTCGGAGGAGAGTCTCGGCCCTTCATCGGTAGCAGCAGATTCCGGTAAAGAGTGTTTCATCCGTGTATCGGTCGCCGACGTCGCCCGGCAGCTGCCGACCGCAGCAACCGGGCGACCCGTCGCACAGTCGGCAGCAGCCGGCCGGTACCGAACTCAGTCGGCGTTGGCCACCGGCTCCAGCACGAGGACGGGGATCACCCGGTCCGTCTTCGTCAGGTACTCGTCGTAGTCCGGCCAGACCTCGACCGCGCGGGACCACCACAGCTCCCGCTCCGCCCCCTCCACCCGGCGGGCCGTCATGTCCTGCCGCACGGGGCCGTCCTGGAGCTCGACCAGCGGGTGCGCGACCAGGTTGTGGTACCAGGTGGGGTGCTTGGGCGCACCGCCCTGCGAGGCCACCACGGCGTAGCTCCCCTGGTGCTCCACCCGTATCAGCGGGGTCTTGCGGATCTTGCCGCTCCTGGCGCCGAGGCTGGTGAGGACGACGACGGGCGCGCCCTCCAGGGTCGTTCCCTCGGTGCCGCCGGAGCTCTCGTACAACGCGACCTGGTCGCTCACGAATTCGTCCGGGCTCGGCTGGTACTCGCCGTTGAGAGGCATGTGGTTCCTGTTCCGCTGGCGGAGGCTCGTGGCGGCAGCGATGGTGGCGGCCGCCCGGGACCTCGATCGGATCTGCGGCCTCCATGATCCACCGGAACGGGGCGGCAGGGAAGGAGGTGGTCTCGACCTCGTAATGGTTTTCGTTTTCATCTAGGGTAGTGTCAGATCACCGTTGGCGGTAGCCGGGGCATGTCCGCCTGCCGCCGCCCTTCTTACGCTGCTCGGAGTCACCATGTCCGCACACTGCCAACTGACCGGTCGCAAGCCCGGCTTCGGCAACGCGATCTCGCACTCGCACCGCCGAACCAGGCGACGCTTCGACCCGAACATCCAGACCAAGCGCTACTGGCTGCCGAGCGAGGGCCGCTTCGTCCGCCTGACGCTCAGCGCCAAGGGCATCAAGACCGTCGACAAGCTCGGCATCGAGAAGGCCGTCGCCGTCGTGCGGGCCCGGGGCGGGCGGATCTGAATGGCCAAGCGCAGCAAGATCGCCAAGAACGAGCAGCGCCGGGCCGTCGTCCTGCGGTACGCCAAGCGCCGCGCCGAGCTCAAGCGCCTGATCGCCGACCCGGCCACCACCCCCGAGGACCGCCTCGCCGCCCTGGCCGAGCTGCAGCGCCAGCCGCGCGACGCCAGCGCCACCCGGGTGCGCAACCGCGACGCGGTCGACGGCCGGCCGCGTGGCTACCTGCGCGCCTTCGGGCTCTCCCGGATCGGGGTGCGGCAGCAGGCGCATGCCGGGTTCCTGCCGGGTGTCCGCAAGGCCAGCTGGTAGCGCTCGGCCGCACAAGCCGGGCGCGTCCCGCGTCGCCGCGTTGGCTCTCCCGGTCCGCGCGATGCGGGGCGCGCCCCCTGATCCCCCTGATCCCCGTGATCCCCGTGATCCCCTCCGATCCACCTGATCCCCCCGATCCCCCTGATCCCGATGATCCTGAGAGAGGAAGAACCGGTGCCCGAATCCGGCCTGTTGCCCGTGGTGGTGGTCGGTGGCCTGCACGAGGCCGCGCGCCGCCAGGCGGTCCTGGAACTGCTCGAACACCATGAGGGCGCTGTCGTCCTGCACCACGACCTGACCTGGGCCGTCGACGGCCGGGTGCACCGCCAGGTCCGGGACACCTCGGGCTCGCTGGGCGAGGCTCACGTGCCGCTCACCAACGACTGCCCGTGCTGCGCACTGCGCGAGGACCTGCTGCCCGAGCTGCTGCGGATCGCGGATGCGGGCAGTCACCGGCTCGCCGTGGTGGAGCTCTGGGGCGGTAGCGACCCGCATCCCCTGGTGGAGGTGATCGCGGGCGGCGAGGCCTGCGGCCGCTGCATGCACGAGGCGGTGAAGGTGGTCGCGGTGGTCACCGCCGTGGACCCGCTGCGGATCATCCCGGAGCTCTCGGTCGCGGACCAGCTCTTCGAGCACGGCCTGCACACCTGCGCCGAGGACGACCGGACCGTGGCCGAGGCCCTCTCCCACCAGGTCGAGTACGCGAGTGTGCTCGCCGTCGCGCACTCCCCGGCGGCGGTCGGCAGCGCCGAGGCGCAGGCCGGACTGGCGATGCTGCGCCAGCTCCACCCGACCGCTCGCTTCGTCCGGCTGGGCAGCGGGGCGCTGGTCGGCGCGGCGCTCACGGGCTTCGACGTGGCGGCCGCCCGGGACCGGGTCAACCCGGCGCTGGCCCTGCTGCCGCAGGCCGCCGACGAGGCGGGCGTGGCCACGCTGGTCTGGGAGCGGCGCCGGCCGCTGCACCCCGAGCGGCTGTACGAGGCGCTCGACGAGCTGGTCCCGGCCGCCCAGCGCAGCCGGGGACGCTTCTGGCTCGCCAACCGTCCCGAGCTGATGCTGGCCTGGGACGCGGCCGGCGCCAACCTGGCGGTGGAGGAGTGCGGCCCCTGGCTGGCCACCCTGCCGGATGCGGCCTGGGAGCTCTACCCGCCCTCCCGCCGGGCCGCCGCGGCGCTGGACTGGGATGCCGTGCACGGCGACCGGGTGCAGCAACTCATCTTCACCGCCGAGGGGTTGGACGTGGACGGGATCACCGGCCTGCTCGACTCCTGCCTGCTCACCGACGCCGAGCTCGCGGACGGCGAGCCGGGCTGGAAGTCCCTGCCGGACGCCTTCGAGGAACTCCTCGACCCCGTCGCCTGACACACCGCCAACTCCGCACCGGAGCAAGGAAAGCCCATGGTCAAGATCGCCCCCGCCCGCCGGGACCGCAAGCCGCGCCCCAACCCTCTGCACGAGGCGCGGATCACCTACATCGACTACAAGGACACCAGCCTCCTGCGCAAGTTCATCTCCGACCGCGGCAAGATCCGCAGCCGCCGGGTCACCCGGCTCACCGTCCAGCAGCAGCGCGCGATGGCTCGCGCGATCAAGAACGCCCGCGAGATGGCCCTGCTGCCGTACGTCTCCGGCGCCACGGCCGCCGCGAAGGCCGGCCGGTGAGCGGGCGACTCCCGGTCACCGTGCTGTCCGGCTTCCTCGGCGCGGGCAAGACCACGCTGCTCAACCACCTGCTGAACAACCGGGACGGCCTGCGGGTCGCGGTGATCGTCAACGACATGAGCGAGATCAACATCGACGCCGCCCTGGTCCGTGAGGGTGGGGGAGCGCTCTCCCGGACCGAGGAGCGGCTGGTCGAGATGACCAACGGCTGCATCTGCTGCACCCTGCGCGACGATCTGCTGGAGGAGGTGGACCGCCTCGCCCGGGCCGGCCGCTTCGACTACCTGCTGATCGAGTCCAGCGGCATCTCCGAGCCGATGCCGGTCGCGGCCACCTTCGCCTTCGCCCGCGACGACGGTGCCACGCTCGGCGACGTCGCCCGGCTGGACACCATGGTCACGGTGGTGGACGCGGCCAACTTCCTGCCCGAGCTGCGCGGGGGAGACGAGCTGACGGCCCGTGGGCTCGACCAGTACGAGGACGACGAGCGCACCGTCAGCGACCTGCTGATGGACCAGGTGGAGTTCGCCGACGTCCTGGTCCTCAACAAGACCGACCTGGTCAGCGCCGAGGAGGCGGACCGCCTGGCCGCCACCCTCAGCCGGCTCAATCCCGCGGCCCGGATCGTGCGGGCGACCGGCGGGCGGGTCGCACCCGCTGACCTGCTGGGTACCGGGCTCTTCGACCTGACGAAGGCCCAGGAGGCTCCGGGCTGGGTGGCCGAACTCAACGGTGACCATGTGCCGGAGACCGAGGAGTACGGCATCACCAGCCTGGTCTTCCGTGCCGAGCGGCCTTTCCACCCCGGCCGGCTCTGGGCACTGGTGAGCGAACGGCTCGACGCGGGGGAGTTCGGCACGGTGCTGCGCTCGAAGGGGTTCTTCTGGCTGGCCTCCCGACCGGCCGTCACCGGGCTGTGGTCCCAGGCCGGTTCGGTCGCCCGCTTCGAGCCCTCCGGCATGCGCGCCGCACCGACCGCCCCGCGCCAGGTCGCCGGTCTGACCGACGCCTCGGCCCTGACCGGCCTCGGGGAGGAGCAGGTGCACAGCGGCCAGGAGCTGGTCTTCATCGGCACCGGCCTGCGCCAGGACGCCCTGCGCGCCGCGCTCACCGGCTGCCTGCTCGACGACGTGGAGCAGGCGGCCGGCCCGGCCCGCTGGACGGCCTTCGAGAACCCGTTCCCGGCGTGGGACGAGTACGCGCTCCAGGACAGCCTCCACGTTCACGCCCACGCTCACGCATAGCCCACTGCCCACGCACAGCCCGCGCCGACGCACAGCCCGCGCCGACGCACAGCCCGCCGCCCGAGCACCGCCCACCGCCCACCGCCGAACGAACAGGAGAGCCCCGCCATGGCCGTACCCAAGCGCAAGACCTCCCGCAGCAACACCCGGCACCGCCGCGCCCAGTGGAAGGCGAGCGCGCCCCAGCTGGTCCCGATCACCGTCGAGGGCCGCGAGCACCTGGTGCCGCGCAACCTGGTCCGCGCCTACGAGCGGGGCCTGCTGACGCCGAAGCCGTAGGCCCGCCCCGCGCGAACCGCTGTCCGGGTCCTCCGCCGCCGTGCGGGGACCCGGGCAGCGGTCTGCCATCACCGGGTACACGTACGTGGCCTGAGCAGCCGTGAGGTGCTCCTGACCAGGATCAAGATTCGGTAATGGTTTTCATCTCGGCGACGATCGGGCTGGTTTTGAAAATCATTACCGACTAGCGTACTGCCGTCCAGTCGAGGCGGGCCCTGTCGCAGGGCCCGCAGGTCTCAGAGGAGTACCCGCATCATGCGCTCCGTCCTTCCCCGCACCGTCCGCAGACACCCCGCTCGCCTGCTGCTCGGCGCAACGGCCGTTGCCGCGCTCACCGCCACCAGCGCCTGCTCCACCGCCTCGACGGCGAAGACGAGTTCGGCCGGCTCGGCGGCCGGCTCCAAGGTGATCCAGGTGGTGGCCGCGGAGAACTTCTGGGGCAGCATCGCCACCCAGCTCGGCGGCTCCCACGTGAAGGTGACGAGCATCATCACCAACCCGGACACCGACCCGCACTCCTACGAGCCGACCGCGGCCGACGGCCGCACGATCGCCGGCGCGGACTACGCGATCACCAACGGGATCGGCTACGACGCCTGGTCGGACAAGCTGCTGGCCGCCAACCCGGCGACGAGCCGCACCGCGCTGAAGGTCGGCGACCTGGTGGGGCTGAAGGAGGGTGACAACCCGCACCAGTGGTACTCGCACGACAGCGTGGACAAGGTGATCGACCGGATCACCGCCGACTACAAGAAGATAGACCCGGCCGACGCGGCCTACTTCGACACCCAGAAGCAGACCTTCCTCACCCAAGTGCTGGCGCCGTACAGCCAGCTGGAGTCGGACATCAAGGCGAAGTACGCGGGCACCCCGATCGGTGCCTCGGAGTCGATCGTGACGCCGCTCGCGCAGAGCGTGGGCCTGAAGATGCTCACCCCGGAGACGTTCCTGGACGCCGAGAGCGAGGGCACCGACCCGACCGCGGCCGACAAGTCGACCATCGACCAGCAGATCGCGACCAAGGCGATCAAGATCTACGTCTTCAACACCCAGAACTCCGACCCGGACGTGGTGGCCCAGGTCAACGCGGCCAAGGCGCAGGGCATCCCGGTGGCCGAGGTCACCGAGACCCTCGCCCCGGCCAGCGCCACCTTTCAGGACTGGCAGGTCAAGGAGCTGCAGGGGATCGAGGCCGCGCTGAAGCAGGCGACGGGCACATGAGTACCCGCCCGCTGGAGCGGGCCGACCCGCCGCCCGGCCGGTGACCGGGCTGATCGCGGCGGCGGGCTGATCCCGATGGCGCACCCGGGGGAGGGGATGAAGGACCGAGGCGGCGAGGTCGGGCTGATCGGGCGGCCGACGCCACAGCGCACCGAGGTCCTGCGGGCGCTGGCCGGCCGCGGGGAGTTCGTCAGCGCCCAACTGCTCCACGCCGGCCTGCTCGCGGTCGGATCGCGGGTGGGGCTGAGCACGGTCTACCGCACGCTCACCGCACTCGCCACGGCCGGCCGGGCCGACGTGGTCCGCGACGTCAACGGCGAGAAGCTCTTCCGCTACCGCCCGGACGAGGACCACCGGCACTACCTGATCTGCCGCCACTGCGGGAGCAGCGTGCCGGTGGACTCCGGTCCGGTCGAGGCCTGGGCCGACGAGGTCGCCCGCACCTCGGGCTTCGCGCAGGTCCAGCACACGGTGGAACTGGCCGGCGTCTGCGCCGACTGCCTGGCGGCGGACGGCGAGGGGTGAACGCGCGGGCGACTATTCAAAACGGTTTTCGTTTCCATATGGACGCTAGGATAGGAGCCCGAAGAGCCCGCTTCGGCGAGTCGAGGAGTGGTACATGGGTGTCGGTACGGCGCTGGCGGAGACCTGGGTGCGTCGCTGGGAGCGTCAGCAGGAGCGGTACGCGGTGGACCGCGAGGAGCGGTTCACGGTGATCGCCGACGTGGTCGAGTCGGTGACCCAGGGGCAGGCGGAGCCCTTGGTCGTGGACCTCGGCAGCGGCCCCGGCTCGCTCGCCCACCGGATCGCCGCCCGCCTGCCGCGGGCACGGATCCTCGCGGTGGACGTCGACCCGCTGCTGCTGGAACTCGGCCGCACCCACGCGCCGGACGCCGCCCGCTACGTCGAGGTACTGATCGGCGAGGACGGCTGGCTCGCCGAGCTGGACCTGGAGCTGGACGGGCCGGTGGACGCGGTCGTCTCCACCACGGCCCTGCACTACCCGGAGCCGGCACGGCTGCGGGAGATCTACCGCGAGCTGGCCGCCGTGCTGCGGCCCGGTGGCGTCCTGGTCAACGGCGATCACCTCGCGCCGGCCGACCCCGTCCTCGCTCGCCTCACCGCCGCCGTCGGCCGTGCCCGCGAGCAGCGCCAGGGCACCGGCGGCGGTGAGGACTGGGCGCGTTGGTGGGCCGAGGTGCGCCGGGTCCCCGAGTTCGCCGAGCTGCTGGCGGCCCGCGAGCTGCGGCCGGCCCCCGCGAGCGGCGAGGGCAACGGGCTCTCGGTGCGCGAGCACGAGCAGTTGCTGAGGGAGGGCGGGTTCCGGGAGGTCGGAACGGTGTGGCGCTGTGGCGACAGCTGCGTGCTGGTGGCGGTGCGCTGACGCGAGCCCCGGGTGGCGGTGCGCCGACACGAACCCCGGCGGGGCAGCGGTGTCCGGCGGGCAGGCCCCACGGCGCCGGGCAACGCCTACGCTGGGGGGAGAAGGTCCGAGCAGCCGGGAGCAGGGGCTCATGAAGGTCGTCGGCGGTGTCATCCTGGTCGGCTGGGCCCTGTTCTGGGTCTACTGGCTGCTGGCCTCCTTCGGCGTGAAACAGGGGACCGTCGCGTGGCGTCGCGGTGCGCTCGTCCGGTTGGTGATCCTGATCGCCGCCGTGGTGGTGCTGCGCACCCGGGCGCTGCGGGGCCTCGGGGTCAACCGCGATCCGTGGCTGGAGGGCGTCGGCCTGGTCCTGTTCCTGCTGGGACTGGCGCTGGCCGTCTGGGCCAGGCTGAACATCGGCCGCAACTGGGGCATGCCCATGACCCACAAGGCCGATCCGGAGCTGGTGACGACCGGCCCGTACCGGACCATCCGTCACCCCATCTACTCCGGGGTCCTGCTCGCGATGATCGGCACGGGGGTCGCGGTCAGCCTGTACTGGCTGGTGCCGGCCGCGGTGCTCGGCGGATATTTCGTCTACAGCGCCGTGATGGAGGAGCGCTACCTGACGGAGCGCTTCCCCGACGCGTACCCGGAGTACCAGCGGTCGACCAAGATGCTGATCCCGTTCGTCCTCTGACAGCGGGGCGGTCCCGGGGCCGCTGCCGGCGTGGCAGCGGCCCCGGGACCGCAGGTGCTGGGCCCTGGGCCCGCAGGTGCCGTGCGGGCCGCCGCTCTACAGGTCGCCGTGAACGGCTTCGGGGTCGGTGGCCGGGAGGGTGGCCTGGGCCTTCTCGGTGCTGGTGGGCGGGTTCACGTACACCGGGGCGGGGTCGGGCTCGGGGGCGCAGGTCTTGGCGATGAGGCCCTTGCCGGTGGGCAGGCTGCCGTCCCGCAGGTAGGCGGTGAAGGTGTCGTCCAGGCAGGCGTCGCCGTGGAAGAGGATCTCGTGGAAGCTGCCGCCGGTCTGGACGACCAGCTTGGAGCCGGGCAGCGCCTGGTGCATGGCGATGCCGCCCTGGTAGGGCGTGGCCGGATCCTCGGTGGCCTGGAAGAGCAGGACCGGTGGCAGGCCCTTGCCGGTGATCTTCAGCCGCCCGGCCGGGTCGCCCTGGGAGGGCCAGAACATGCAAGCGGCGTTGTACCACATGTTGTTGTAGGTGTAGAAGGGGGCGACGGCGTTGACCTTGGCCTGGTCCTGCTGCCAGAAGTTCCAGTCGCGCGGCCAGTTGTTCTCGGAGCACTGGACGGCGTTGTACGCCGGGAACGTGCCGTCGTCCGGGCCCGGGGCCGCGTACAGGTTGTAGGCGATGTTCAGCGGGCGGGTGTCGTGCTTGGTGAGGTAGGCCGACAGCACGGTCGCCATCCGCGGCCAGCGCAGGAAGTTGTAGCCGCCGCCGTAGAAGGTGTCCTCGAACTCGGCCGGTCCGATCTTGCCCGGGGCCGGTGCGGCGTCCACCGGATCGGTGCGCAACGCGGCCTCGACCTGGTTGTACTCCTTCTCCACGGTGGCCGCGTCGGTGCCGAGGTGGTAGGTCGAGTCGGCCTTGGCGGTCCAGGCCGCGAACGCGTCGAAGCGGCGCTGGTGTTCCTTGTCCTGCAGGATGTTGTGGTCGTACCAGCTGATGCTCGGGCCGACGATGCTGTCCAGCACCATCCGGCGGACGTGCGAGGGGAACAGCTGGCCGTAGGTCGAGCCCAGTGAGGTGCCCCAGGAGCCGCCGTAGAAGTTGATCTGCTGGGCACCGAGGGCGCGCCTGATGCTGTCCATGTCGCGCGCGTTGTCGACCGTGGTCATGTGCGGCAGGATCCAGCTCCACTTCGCGGCGCAGTCGGCCGCGTAGGTGGCCGACTTCTCCAGCCACGCCTGTGAAGTGCCCTGGCTGACCTGGTAGTCGGGCCGCTCGCCGTCGAAGTAGTGCGCGTCGCAGGTGACATGGGGGTCGCTGGCGTTGGTGCCGCGCGGGTCGAAGCCGATCCAGTCGTAGGTCGAGGCGACGTCCTTGGGGACCTGGCCGGCGATGTACGCGGGCATCCACAGGCCGGAGTCGCCGGGCCCGCCGGGGTTCAGCAGGATCGGCCCCTGCTGCTTGTCCTTGGGCGCGGTCGCCGGCAGCCGGTTCACCTTGATCTTGATCTTGGTGCCGTTGGGGTGCGCGTAGTCCAGCGGTACGTCGAGCATCGCGCACTGCAGCGCGGGGGTGGTGGCGTCGTTGCAGGAGCTCCAGACGAGCTTGCCCTGCCCGGTGTCCTCCGCCGCGGCCGAGGGTGCGGAGGCGGAGGCGGGCGTGACGCCCGTCGAGGCTCCCCCGAGGGCGGCGACAGCTGCGGCCGCCGAGATCAGGGCGATCAGTTTTCTCATGAGAAGCATCATGTGACATGTGCAATATCACCTCCAGTCAGCCGACTATCCGTTATCAATCCGTTGCCCCATGGGCGTTCACGGCGTCGCAGCCGTCACCATCCCGTCCCGCAACGCCCCCGGCTACCATGCGAGTCGACCACTCGAGCCACAGCGAGGACGCCGGGGAGCGCGGATGGAGCTGGAGCTTCGACACCTACGGGCACTGTGCGCGATCGCGGACGCGGGGAGCATGGGGCGGGCCGCCGCCCGGCTCGGGTGCTCGCAGCAGGCGATGAGCACGCAGCTGCGCCGGATCGAACTCCACTTCGGCGAGCCGCTGTTCGAACGCAGCACGGTGGGCGTGCGGCCGACCCGGTACGGCGTGGAGGTCGTCGCCCGGGCCCGCGACGTGCTGGCCCGGGCCGAGGCCGTCGGACGGCGACCGGCCGCGGACGCGGCGCCACGACCGGTGCTGCGGCTGGCCGCCACCAACTCCCCGATCCTGTCCGGCATGGTCGGGCGGGTGCGCACCGAGCTGCCCGATCTGACCCTGACCGTGAGCAGCGTCTACGCCTCCTCCCAGATGGTCCAACTCCTGGAGCGGGGCGGCCTCGACGCCGCGATCGGGGTGGACTACCCGGGGCTGGAACTGCGGCACTCCGGCGCCGTCGAGCATCGCGGGATCGTCACCGAGCCCTCGTTCGTCGCGCTGCCCGCGGGCCACCGGCTCAGGCACCGCGCGGAGGTCGCGCTCGCCGACCTGGCCGAGGACCCCTGGTTCCTCACCCCCGACGACGGCGCCGGCTGGCCGGGCGTCTTCTACGCGGCCTGCGAGGCGGCCGGGTTCGCCCCGGTGGTGGCGCACGAATTCCTCGGCGACCGGCTGCAGTTGCTGAGCATGATCGCCGAGGGTCTCGGCGTCTCGCTGGTGCAGGCGACGATCCGGCCGATCCCCAGCGTCATCGTCAAGCCCCTGATCGGTACGCCCCTGTGGTGCCGCTACCTGCTGGCCTGGCGCAAGGAGACCGTCGCCGAGGAGGTCGTGGCCGCGCTCCTCGGCTCGGCCTCCGCCTCCTACCGCGATCTGATCGCGCGGGCGCCGCACCTTCAGGCCTGGGCGGCGCGCACCAGCCGCGGGACGTTTCCGTAAAGGCACGGCCACGGATGTTGTGGCAAGGACATTTCAATCGCTGTTCCTGTCCGCATTGTTCGGGCGGTCACGCGGTGAGACGGTGCGTCACACGTTTCCCGCACGATTCGTGAAGCGGACATCGCCACCGAAGGAGCAGCGATGCGCCATCGATCCATCCTGCCCGGAATCCCGACCGGAATCCCGACCGGAATCCTGCCCGAGCGCCTGCCCGAGCGCCTGTCCGAGCGCCTGCCCACGTTCCTGGCGGCGGGCACCGCGACACTCGCCATGCTCATCGGTCTGTCGACCGCGCCGGCTTTCGCCGCGACCGGTTCGACGACCCCCCTCCCGCGCGTCAGCGGTTCGCAGCACCCGGCCCGGCCCGCGCCCATGGGGGCCGTCGTCGGCGGGACCGACGCGGCCGCCGTCCAGTACGGCCGGCTCGGCGCCGCCCAGCTCCCGCCGCGCCGCCCCACCGCCGCGCAGACCCCGGCGAACCCGCAGCCCCCGAAGACCACGCAGACCACGAAGCTCCCGAAGGCGACGAAGCCCGCTGCCGCGCAGTCCTGCACCCCCGCCGACTTCGGCGCCCTGACCGGCTCGGCGCTGGCCTCCTACATCGAGAACTCGACCACCGGCTGCATCAACTCGCTGTTCACGATCACCGGCAGCAACGCGCAGGAGGTGTTCAAGGAAGCACAGCTGATCCCCGTCGCCCAGGCCTACCAGAGCCTGGCCTCCAACTACGCGGGGAACGACTCGGCCGGCATCTGGCAGCTCATCCTGTACCTGCGCGCCGGATACTACGTCCAGTACAACGACCCGACCGATGTCGGCTCCTACGACGCGACCCTGTCGACGGACGTCCAGAGCGCCCTCGCCGCCTTCTTCGCCGACGCGCGGAGCACCGACGTCTCGGCGGACAACGGCGACGTGCTGGGCGATGCCGTGATCCTCACCGACAGCGCGAACCTGCAGGGCGACTACCTGAGCGTCTACCAGCGGATCCTCACCGCGTACAGCAGCTCCTGGGACGCCTACAGCAGCATGGACGCCGCCGTCTACGACGTCTACAACCCGCTGTGGCGCGGACAGTACAACCCCGCCTTCGTCACCGCGCTGACCGCGGACCCGAGCGTCATCGACACGCTCTCCGGCTACGCACTCGGCCACACCGCCATGCTCGGCGGGAACAACACGTTCATGGTCGCCGACGCCGGCAACGACCTCGCCACCTATGTCCAGTTCCCCGCGCTCCAGGCCAAGGTGCGGCCGCTGATGCTGGGCCTGTTGCAGGCCTCGGCGATCTCCGGCCCGACCGCCGCGCTGTGGATCGACGTCGCGCAGCAGGCCGACGGATTCGACGCGGCCGACTGCTCGTACTACGGCGTCTGCAACCTGGCGGCCCAGGCGACCGCGGCGGCACTGCCGACCACGCACCCCTGCAACACCGAGATCACCATCCTGGCTCAGTCGCTCAGCGCCGCCCAGCTCGACGCGGCCTGCACCGAACTCGCGGGCCAGGACGCGTACTTCCAGGGTGTGGTCAAGGACAACGGCCCGATCCCCAACCAGTACAACGACACGGACAACATCGTCGTGTTCGCCAGCTCCCTCGACTACGAGATCTACGCGCCGGTGATCTACGGCGTCACCACGGACAACGGCGGCATCACCCTGTACGGCACCCCGTCCACGCCGGGCAACCAGGACTACTCCATCCTCTACCAGGACCCCGGCCCCGACGGCTACACGGACAACATCTGGAACCTCAACTACGAGTACACGCACTTCCTGGACGCGCGCTACGACACCATGGGCACCTGGGAGCAGATGGAGACGGAGCCCAACATCTGGTGGATCGAGGGCATTTCCGGCTACCTCACCTACAGCTACCGGGGCCTGCCCGACACCGACGCGGTGACCGACGCCGGACAGCACACCTACCCCCTGAGCACCCTGTGGCAGACCACCTACGCCAACAGCAACGACGACCGGGTCTTCCCCTGGAGCTACCTGGCGGTGCGCTACATGCTCGAACAGCACCCCGCCGACCTGCAGACGATCCTGGGCGACTTCCGGGTCGGCAACTACACCGCCGCCTACGACTACTACGCCACCACCATCGGCACCCGCTACGACGCCGACTTCAACACCTGGCTCGACTCCATCGCGGGCGGCAGCACGTCGGGAACGCCGACAGCCGCCTTCGGTGCGGCACTCACCGGGCTGAGCGCCCAATTCACCGACCGTTCCACCGAGTCGGGCAGCGGCAGCATCACCGGCTGGTCCTGGACCTTCGGTGACGGGGCGACCACCACCACCCAGAACCCCTCGCACAGCTACACCGCGGCCGGAACCTACAGCGTCACGCTCACCGTGACCGACAGCAACGGGAAGACGTCCAGCACCTCCCAGCCGGTGGCCGTCGGCGCCGTCAGCGCCTGCACGGCCGCCAACCCCCAGCAGATGGACCAGAACTGCTCCCGGGCGAACCAGTCCGCGACGGCGGGGAACCTGGACTACCTGTGGATCTACCTGCCGGCCGGGACGACCACGCTCAAGGTCACCACGACCGGCGGCACCGGGACCGCCTACCTGTACTACGACCCCACCACCTGGGCCACCAACACCACCTACACCGCCGAGTCGACCGACTCCGGCACCGCCCAGAGCCTCACCGTCACCAACACGACCGCGGGCTACCGGTACCTCAGCCTGTACGCCGACACCACGTTCAGCGGAGTCACCGTGACCACGCAGTACTGAGCCGCTGGCGGACCCTCTGAGCCCTCCTGGGCTCCACTTGCCGAACTGGCAACAAGTCTCGCTCGCCGTGCCCCGCGCGCACCATCATGGGCAGCGAGCCGGATCGGCAGCGAGCCGGCGAACGGCGCGTCACCGGCCCGGACCGGCCGCACGGCAGAGCGAGAACCCAGGAGGACTCATGTCACCGCAGACCACGGGCGTCACCCACCGGCTGGTCCCCTCGCCGGCCGGCCGGATCCACCTGGTGGAGCAGGGCACCGGGCCGCTGGTCCTGCTGGTGCACGGGTTCCCGGAGTCCTGGTACTCCTGGCGCCACCAGCTGCCCGTACTGGCCGCGGCCGGGTACCGCGCGGTCGCCATCGACGTGCGCGGGTACGGGCGTTCCGCCAAGCCCGAGGATACGGCCGCGTACCGGATGCTCGACCTGGTCGAGGACAACGCCGCGGTGGTGCACGCCCTGGGGGAGCGGTCCGCCGTGATCGTCGGCCACGACTGGGGCTCGACCATCGCCGCCAACTCCGCCCTGCTCAGGCCGGATGTCTTCCGCGCGGTGGGGCTGCTGAGCGTTCCGTACCTGCCGCGGGGTGGACCGAGGCCCAGCGAGGTCTTCGCGCAGCTGGGCGGCGACGAGGAGTTCTACGTCTCCTACTTCCAGGAGCCGGGCCGGGCCGAGGCCGAGATCGAACCCGACGTGCGCGGCTGGCTCGCGGGCTTCTACGCCGCGCTGTCCGCCGACACCATGCCGGCGGCCGGCGAACCCGATCCGCACTTCGTCAGCCGTGGCGGGACACTGCGTGACCGCTTTCCCGCCGGACGCCGGCCCGGCTGGCTCAGCGAGGCGGAACTCGACGTCTACGCGGGGGAGTTCGAGCGAACCGGCCTGACCGGGGCGCTGGCCCGCTACCGGAACATGGACCGGGACTGGGAGGACCTCGCCGACTTCGACGGTGCCCCCGTCACCCAGCCCGCCCTGTTCATCGGCGGCAGCCGCGATGCCTCGACCACCTGGCTGGCCGACGCGATCGCGGCCCACCCCGCCACCCTGCCCGGCCTGCGCTCCTCCCACCTCCTCGACGGCTGCGGCCACTGGATCCAGCAGGAACGCCCCGCCGAGGTCAACCGGCAACTGACCGACTGGCTCGCCTCCCTACCGTCCTGAACAGGGTTCGTGGTGGCTGACCGGTGCGTCCGGCCCGGCGACCGCGCCGCCGCCGGAGCCACCCGCGAGGACGACGGCCACCTGCTCACCGTCGTTTCCGACCTCAAGCAGGACGCCTCCCAGCCGCTGGTCCTCGACGCCTCCGGCCTCGACCGGATCGCCACCGTCCACCTGCCCCGGCGGGTGACCGCAGGTATCCACGGCTCCTGGGTCCCCGACCACTCCTGAGGTGTTCCGATGCCCTTCCCGACGGCCGGGAAGGGCATCAGGCCTGTCCGCCTGTCGGTCCCTCGGCGAGCTCCGCGGATCACACCGCGGCCAGCAGCGCGCGGCGCAGCTCGGCGGCGTGCTCGAAGCCGATCCGGGGCTGCTCGGTGAGCGCCCGGTCGATCACCTCGGCCAGTGGGCCGGGCAGTTCCGGGGCCCGCTCGCGGATGGGCACCGCGGGGGAGCGGAGCACGGCCAGCCAGGGGTCCTGCTTCGCCGGGAATTCGCGGGGGACCCGGCCCGTCAGCGTCCAGTAGAGGCTGGCGGCGAGGGACCACAGGTCCATGGCGGGGGTGGCCTGGCGGAAGTCGACGATCTGCTGGCGCGGCACGAAGCTGGGTTTGCCGGCCGTGGCTCCGGTGAGGGTCAGCCCGCTGAGGCCGGCCATGTCGAAGGCCTTGGCGATGCCGAAGTCGCTGATCTTCGCGGTCAGGCTGCCGTCGGCCTCCCGGTGCAGCAGGATGTTGGCGGGGCTGAGGTCGCGGTGGACGACGGAGCGGTCGTGCGCGTGGGCGAGGCCCTCCAGCGCCTGGGCGAAGAGCCGGACCGCCTCGTCGACGGGCAGGCGGCCGCCGCGGCGCGCCACGAGTTGGTCGAGGCTGCCATCCGGGCAGAACTCGGTGGTCAGGTAGAACGTCCCGCCGGCGAAGCCCGCGTCGTGGAGGGTGGCGATGTTGGGGTGCCGCAGGTCCTGGGTGATGACCACCTCGCGCAGGAAGCGGGCCCGGGCGACCTGGTTGGTGGCGACCTTCGGCAGCATCACCTTCAGCGCCACCTCGCGTCCGGTGGCCTGCTGCCGTGCCAGGTAGACGGCGCCCATGCCGCCGCGGCCCAGCTCGCGCAGCAGGGTGTAGCCGGTGATCCCGGCGAGCGCGGGGTCGGATGAGCGCGCGAGGTCGAGCAGGAGTTCGGCCGCGGCCTGCGGATCGGTGCGGCAGTTCGCGCAGAGGTGCTCGCCCGCGCGGGCGTTGAGCTCCGCGCTGTCCTCGCGTCCGCACTGGACGCAGCGCAGCACCGAGGGGCTGCCCTGTTCGGCCCGGATACTCACCCGGAAGACGGTGTCGCCGATCCTGATCTCGTCGCCGTCGCTGAGGGTGTGCTCGGGGAAGGCGGTGGCGGCGCCCTCCTCCGGGGTCTGGTGCTCCTCCCGCTGCCCGATCTTCCGGTTGTTCAGGTAGGTGCCGTTGCGGCTGCCGAAGTCCCGCACGCAGGCGTCGGGCGGGTTGATGTCCAGCAGGCAGTGGTGGCGGGAGACGGTGTCGTGGTGGGCGTCGCTCGGCAGCTTCGGGCGGCAGTCGCTCGCTCGGCCGATCAGGCAGGTCGTCCGCTCCTCGAAGACGAACTCGGCGGGTTCGAGCTGCCCTTTGACGACGGTGAGCGTCACGGAGGCCGGTCGGGTCATCGGGCGGAGCTCTCCTCATCCGTTCGGATCGCCGTCGCGGGCGCGACGGTGAAGGTCAGGGTGTCGCCCGTCCTGTCCACCCGGACGGTCGCGCCCGGGGTGAGGCGCTCGTCGGCCAGCAGCGCGCGGCCGAGCGGCTGGACCAGGAGCCGGTCGACGGCCTGTTCGAGACCGCGTGCGCCGGCTCGGCCGCTCGCACGGCCGTGGCGCAGCAGCAGCTCGCGGGCGGCGGGGGAGAGGGCCAGCGCGAGGGAGCGGTCGGTGAGCCGCGCCTGCACCTGGCCGATGACCTTGTCGAGGATCCGGGTCGTCGCCGCGTCGTCGAGTGGATCGAAGACGACGACCTGGCGGATGCGGCCCAGCAGTTCGGGCCGCAGCCGCTCGCGCAGCGCCGCCAGGACCCGCTCGTGTCCTGCGGGGTCCTGCGGTGCTGCTGGGGTTGGGGCCGGAGCCGGGGTTGCGGCGGGGGTTGGGCTCGGTACCGCAGCCGGGGCCCGCGGTGGCGGTGCCGCCGGAGTGAAGCCGAGGGTGCGCCGGTCGGGTTCGCGGGGCGGTGCGGCGCCGAGGTTGGAGGTGAGGATCACCACGGCGTCGTTGAACGGCACCCGGCGCCCGTGGGAGTCGGTCAGGGTGCCCTCGTCGAAGATCTGCAGGAACAGGTCGAGGACCTCGGGATGTGCCTTCTCCACCTCGTCGAACAGGACGACGCTGTGCGGGTGGTCGCGCAGCGGGCCGCTGAGCTGCCCGTCCCGGTCGTGGCCGAGGTAGCCGGGCGGTGCGCCGAGCAACCGGCTGATCGAATACCGCTCCTTGTACTCGGACATGTCGATGCGGATCAGACGCCGCTCGTCGCCGAACAGGAACTCCGCCAGGGCCTTTGCCAGTTCGGTCTTGCCGGTGCCCGTGGGACCGGCGAAGAGGAAGACACCCAGCGGGCGTCGCGGGTCGGCGAGTCCGCTGCGCGCGGTGCGGACCGCCGCGGCGACGGCGGCGACGGCGGCGTCCTGCCCGATGACCCGGGTGCGCAGCTCCTCCTCCATGTGGAGCAGTCGCTGCACCTCGTCGGCGCCGACCTTCTCCAGGGGCAGCTTCGCCCGCCGGGCGACCACGGCGCTCACCTGGGCGGGCCCGACCCGTGACCCGCCGTCGGGGACGGGGCGATCGGCCGGCGCCTCGGGCGCGAGCGTTCGGATCCGCGCCGCGGCACAGGCCTGGTCCAGGACGTCGATCGCCTTGTCGGGCAGGCGCTGTTCGGGCAGGTAGCGGATGGTGAGGTCCACGGCGGCCGTCACCGCCGCCGGCTCGATGGTGACGTCGTGGTGGTCGGCGAGCGAGCGCGCGGCCCCGCGGACGATGGCGATGGCCTCCGATCGGGTGGGCTCCTCCAGCCAGATCACCTCGAAGCGGCGCTGCAGGGCCGGGTCCTTCTCGATGCTCCGCCGGTACTCGGCCGGGGTCGTCGCTCCGATGCAGCGCAGCTCACCGCGGGCCAGCGCCGGCTTGAGGATGTTGGCCGCGTCGCTGGCGCCGTGGCCCCCGGCGCCGAGCACCGTGTGGACCTCGTCGATGAACAGGATCACCCCGCCTCCGCAGGCCTCCGCCAGGACGGTCTGCAGCCGCTCCTCGAACTCGCCCCGGTACTTGGTGCCGGCGACCAGCGCGGCCATGGAGAGCTCCACCACCCGAGCCCCGGCCAGACCCTCCGGGGCGCGGCGGGAGGCGAGCCACCGGGCGAGTTCCTCCACGAGGCTGGTCTTGCCGACACCGGCTTCGCCGACCAGGACGGAGTTGGGCTTGTGCCGGCGGATCAGGGTCCGTGCCAGCGTGCGGAGTTGACTCTCGCGGCCGATGAGTTCCGGTAGCCCTCCGGCCCGCGCCAGCGCGGTCAGGTCGCGGCCGAACCGGTCCAGCAGCGGCGTCGGGTGGGCGGCTGCCGCCTCCCGGGCGGGGGCCTTCCCGGCTGCCGCCTCCCTGGCGGGCGCGTTGTCGGCGTCGTCCGCAGGAGCTGCGGGTCGGGCTGCGGGGCGGGGCTCGGCCGGTTGCGGTCCGCTCCCGGGAGCCTGCGGGAAGAGCGCCACGAGCGGGTCCTCGACGCCGAATTCGGCGAACAGCGCGCGGGCGGCCGAGCTGATCCGCTCCAGGACCGCCTGCAGCAGATGCACCGTGGTGACGTGCGCGCCGGCGGTCCCTTCGGCGGCTTCATCCGCTTCGTCCGCCTCGGCCGCTTCCGCCAGTTCGGCCGCCCGCGCGAAGACCTCACGGGCCGCCTGCGTCCGGCGAGGTGTGGCCCCGGCGCGAGCGCCTCGCTCGCCTCGCTCGACGAGGTCGACGCGCTCGCTCAGGCCCAAGAGGGTGCGCAGACGGCGGCGGAACTGGCGGGCGTCGACGCCTGCGAGCAGGAACCGCCGCTGCGTCCGCAGCAGGTCGTGGGCGAGTGCCTTCCGCCCCTCGGAGTCAAGGTGCTGCCGGTCGAGCAGCTCCGTGAGGTCGGAGCGGGACAGGACGGCCAGCCCCAGCAGCAGGTGGTCCGGTCCGATCTGGGTGGCACCACCCGCCCGCGCCTCCTGCCGTGCCACAGCCAGGGCGAGCACGACGCTGTCGGCGAAGACCGTCACAGCCTCCCCTCCCGCTCGCCGGTGCACTCGGCCTGCGCGACGGACCGCTCCCGGGCCCGATCGTCGCGCAGCAGCTCAGGGCGGGGACTCTTGACCGCCAGGTCGATGCCCCACCCGCGATGCCGCACCCGGTGCACGAGCCCCATCCCACCCTGCTCGTGCACACGCAGGACCTCATAGCGGCCTTCGACGACATCGACGACATAGCCGACAACGACGACATCGCCGGCCTCCCACCGCGACGCCGCCCCCGCCCCCGTGCCCCCACCCCTGCTGGCCTGCAACCGACGCCTCCCCGTTCGTCCGCGCGCTTGTTCCCCTCCAGTATGCAAGCTCCAGCCGCTACGACAGATCGTTTTCCCCGCCGTTCACCGGGAGTTCGGCCTGACCTCGGCGTCCCGCCACCTCCGGGGCCGATCCGCCCCGGCGGCTTCCCGTGTCGACGGCGGAGTCGCGCTCTGGCAGGGTGAGCCGATGCGGATACCCAGACGAGCAGCCAGAGTCGCGGTGCTGGACCCGGCCGGGGCGGTGTTCCTGTTCCGGTACGACAACGAGGAAGTCGGCGTCCACTGGGCGATGCCGGGCGGTGGCATGGAGCCGGGCGAGACACCACGGCAAGCCGCCGAGCGCGAACTCCACGAGGAGACCGGCTGGAGCGACATCCAGCTCGACGGCACCGTGCTGTGCCTGTGGGAACACGACTTCACCAGGGCCGGCGTCCCGGTACGGCAGCACGAACACATCTTCCTCGCACGTGGCCCCCATCGTGACCCGGTCGGTGACCTGGCTGCCGCGCACGCCGCGGACAAGATCCTCCGTTGGCGCTGGTGGTCGCCGGATGACCTGTCCAGCGCTGCCGAACCGCTGTGGCCGCCGCAACTGCCCGAACTGCTCGCCGCCGTGCGGACCGACGGCCCGCCGGCGAAGCCGATCGACCTCGGCCACGTCCGCATCGTGCTGAGCAAGCAGGACCTGCGTGAGGTCACCGGATATGCCGCTGAGAGCGCGCAGGAAGTCCTGGAGATCTTCGAGAGAGCGCACCCGGCCGACTCGCGCCCTCGTGACGCGATCGACGCCGCATGGACGTTCGCCCGCGGTGGCGAACGCGGGAAGCCACTGCGCGATACGGGGTGGGCGGCGCACAAGGCAGCCCGCGAAGCAGACACCGCGGCCGCGGGCGCGGGCGATGCGGCGCGAGCAGCGATGTGCGCGGCCTCCGCTGCGTACCTGCATCCACTGGCAGACGCTCACCAGGTGAAGCACATCCTCGGGGCAGCGGCCCACGCGGCGAGAGCGGCCGAACTCGTGGCGGGCGGCGATCGGGCTGTCGGCGCTGAGCGGATCGAGCAAGCTCGTCGGCGCACGGCACCAGCCGTCGTCGACGTGCTCAGGCGATACCCCGCGGCACCTCCCGGTGGCGGGCGCGTCGGGGAACTGCTGCGCGATCTGGATGCGGCTCTCCGCAGCCGTTCCTGACGGACTTCCCGCCCAGCCGAGCTGGAGGTGACCTGTCGTCAGTTACCGCCATGGCTGTCGGCTTGTTGCCCGAGGGGAGCGGGCGGGGTCAGCCGGGGGTCAGTGTGGGGTCAGGGCGGCGGGCGATAGTTGGTGGCACAGGGACGGACCGCAGCGAAGCGAGCGGGTCGGTCCCGGGGAGAGGTGCCCGGAGTGGTTGATCGGGGGCCGGGGCTCTGGTCCCGGTCGGGCGAAAGCCCACGCAGGTTCGAATCCTGCCTTCTCCGCCTGACGCCGGTAGTGGCGATCAGTCTCCCCGTGGACCGGTCATCTCCGGTGGGCTATGCTCTGCGGCCATGACGACCGGGACGGCCTTGCGCCACACACGGATTGGTGACCCGGTGCTCCGCTGAGCACCGTGCGGGCCGGAGTGGGCCCGTTGTTCGATCGGGGAGCCGGCGCTGCCGCGCGGGCTCCGCCTCCGTCGTGTTGATCACAGACGCAACACATCAACCCGACAGGAGAGTTCATGCCCACACCCACACCCACGCCCACCAAGACGCTGCGCATTCCCACCGCGGCCGCCCACCCCGACCGGGTGGCCGCCGTCGCCGGATTCCACCCCTTCTTCCTGGTCACCGGCGCGCCCGACAGCCCGCACCGCCTCTTCCCCGAGATCACCGCCCAGGTCCATCTCGGCCTCGCCGAAGGCGACATGACACCCAAGTCGATCAGCGAGCTCAACCGGGCCCTGGACGCCGCAGGTGTCGACCACACCTGCGAGATCTACCCCGGCACCGTCCACGGCTTCACCATGTCCGACACCGACGCCTTCAACCCCGCCGCGCTGCAGCGCCATTGGGACCGCCTGCTCCCTCTCCTCGACCGCACCCTGGCCACCGGCTGAGGCCCCGGCCCGGAAACCGGACCACGAACGTTCGATGCCGGCACGATCGCGGTGGCCGGGTGGATCCTCCTGCCCCTCGTTCCTCGCCCCGATCCGGACCCGGGCGGGAGCGTCCAGCTGATCGGCTGCTACCAAATCGCCGGTACCGGTACCGGTACCGACACGGATTCGCCGGCCGTGCTCACCAGGGCGACCGTGCTGCGTGTGGTGCCGGCCGGCACGGTGACGGCCCTCTCCATCAAGGTCTCGCCCCCCGGATCAACTCCGGCTCCGTGGGATGTCGAGCTCGATCTCATGGAACGGGGTGTCGCCGGGCACGAGGACGGTGTGGCCGGTGCGCTCGAAGCCGACCTTGCGGTAGAGGGCCTCGGCGCGGGGGTTGTCCTCGTGGACGTGGAGGCGGACCCGCTCGATGCGGGGCTCTTCGAGCGACCAGGACCACTGCAGGGCGGCGCTGAACAACTGCTCGGCGAGGCCGGCACCGCGTGCCGCGGGCTGGACGAAGACGCCGACGACGTGGGTCTGCGGTGCCTTCGCGGCCTCCCCGAAGACCGTTTCGTCGCCGGGCAGTTCGACGCGCGCCGTCATCGTGCCCAGCCACTCGCCGCCCTGGCCCTCCGCCACGAACTGCCGGAGCGACGTTCCCTCGGCGGAGGCCTCGGCGCGGCCCTGCCACACGTCATCCGGCCTGGCGACGGCCTGCTCCAGGGTCTCCAGGAAGGCCAGGTGGGCGATCGGGTCCCGCAGCGCGGCGAGCCGGATCTCCTTGGCCTTGCGCCAGTCCTCGTGCCGCACGGTCTTGATGGTGTAGATCATCCCTGGATCCTCGCATCAGGGTGGATGGCATCCGCAACAGGATTTCTCCGGACGGTGCCGGACCGGTCGAGCAGCGGCGGTCCGCCAGGTCGCCCGAGGTCAGGTCACCCGATGTCAAGTGGCCTGCTATCGGGGATGGTTCTGGTGCGGCTCAGCACTCCCCGGGCGATTCCTCGAAGTCGTCGGGTTCGGAGCCCCAGCCGGCCAGGATCCTGCCGTGCCAGGAGCCGGACTCCGCCTCCATCGGGTGGGGTGTGAACGAACGGATCCAGTCGGTGCGGACTCAGGGCGCCGGCCGGCACCAGCCGGGTGTCCGTGTCGACCGCGACCGGCATCGACGCGATCCGCCCGTCGGTGCACGCGGCCGCCCAGGCGTCGATCCGGGCCTGATCCGGGACCGTGTCGCCGGTGAGCTGTTCGTGGACGCGGTCGGGGAGCGCGGCGGCCGGGTGAACCGGTTGTGGCCGGAGTGGAACATGACGAGCATGGATGCAGCTATCCCGTTGCGCGGAGCGGCATTTCATGGCCTGCGCGAGAGGTCGCTACCGTCGGATTCATGGAACGGAACTTTCAGACGGCCGAAGAACTCGCGGCTGCCCTGCGTGCCGGTGACGTGACGTCGGTGGAACTGACCGACGAGGCGATCGCCCGCATCGAGCGGGATGACAGGACGATCAACGCGATCTGTGTGCCGGACTTCGACCGTGCACGGGCCGCCGCGCTTGGTGCCGACCAGGCGCGCGCCCGCGGTGAGGACCGGCCGCTGCTCGGCATTCCGGTGACGGTCAAGGAGTCCTACAACATCGCCGGACTGCCCACGACCTGGGGCATCCCACACCACCGGGACTACCTGCCGGCCGAGGACGCGGTCCAGGTGTCGCGGCTCAGGTCCGCGGGCGCGGTGGTGCTCGGCAAGACGAATGTGCCCTTGGGGCTGCAGGATGTGCAGAGCTTCAACGAGATCTACGGGACCACCAACAACCCGTGGGACCGCGGTCGTACGGCGGGTGGATCCTCCGGCGGATCAGCGGCGGCCCTCGCGTCCGGATTCGGCGCGCTGTCCATCGGCTCCGACATCGCCGGTTCGTTGCGCACCCCCGCACATTTCTGCGGTGTCTACGCCCACAAGCCGACGCTCGGGCTGGCGGCGAGCCGCGGCATGGTCCCGCCGCAGGCGCCGGCGTTCCCGGCCGAACCCGACCTCGCGGTGGTCGGTCCGATGGCGCGCACCGCCCGCGACCTCACGCTCCTGCTCGACGTGATGGCCGGACCGGACCCGCTGACGCTCGGTGTGGCGCACGACTTGGCGCTGCCGTCCGCGCGCCACGAACGGCTGTGCGACTTCCGGGTCCTGGTCCTCGACGAGCATCCGCTCATTCCGACCGGGGCCGCCGTGCGGGCGGGCGTGGACCGGGTGGCCGAGGCGCTGGTCGACGGCGGCGCCCGCGTCGAACGGCACAGTCCGCTGCTGCCCGATCTGACCGAAGCCGCGATGCTCTACACGCAGTTGCACTTTTCGGGCGCCGTTGCCCGCTATCCCGTTGACGCGTACGAGCAGCTGCGGGCCCGCGCCGCCGGACTGAGCGCAGACGACCGGAGTCTCGATGCCGCGCGGCTGCGCGGCATGGTGTTCAGCCACCGCGACTGGATCGAGGCGAACAGCGGTCGTGAGCTCCACCGCCACGGCTGGCGGCAGCTCTTCGCCGAGTTCGACGCCGTGGTGTGTCCGATCACGCCGACTCCCGCTTTCCCGCACGACCACAACCCCGATCTGCTGGAGCGCCGGATCGACATCGACGGTGTCGGGTACCCGTACCTCGACCAGCTCGTCTGGGCCGGTGTGGCCACCATGCCCGGCTTGCCCGCCACCGCCGTCCCGGCGGGCCGGTCCCCCGAGGGCCTGCCGGTGGGAGTGCAGCTCATCGGTCCGATGTTCGAGGACCGCACCCCGCTGCGGCTGGCCGAGCTGCTCGAAGAGAGGATCGGCGGCTTCCAGGTGCCGAAGTAGCGCCGCTCCGCGCTCCGCGCCCCGCGCCCCGCGCCCCGCGCCGCTCGGCGCGGTCACGCGCTCACGGGAACGGGTGCGGGTGCGGGTTGACCTCCTCGGGGGTGAGCGGCCGGTCGGTGTGGCCGAGGGTGTGCGGGGCGCTGCGGACGCGGTCGAGGCCGGTGATGCGGCGCAGGTGGTGGCCGAAGGTCATCGGCAGCAGGCCGGGGACCAGGGTCTTGACGCAGGAGAGCCCGGAAGCCGCGTGGATCGGGGTGGTCTGGTCGACGACGATCGCTTCGAGGCCGCTCGTGGCGAAACGGCTCACCAACTCGTCCAGGTCGGCGCGCAGGTCGGTGTGGCGGGGCCAGGCGTACCGGTCGGCGAGATCGCCCAGGTCCCGCCGCTCGTGGGGCGGTTGGCCGTCGGGGGCGAGGAGGAAGTCGAGGCGGCGGGCGGCGATCGGGTCGCAGTACAGGAGCGCGTGGTCATCCATCAGACGGACCTGTTCCGCGTCCTCGCGCATCCGGGCGGCGTCCGCGTGGCGCTGCGGGTAGATGAGCTGGTAGGCCTCGATGGCGGTGACCAGTTCGTGGAGCGCGCCGAAGACGCCGCGTTCCGGGTCGAGCCCGGAGCCGCCCGCACACAGCACGGCGGGGCGGTGGTCCGCGGCCGTCCCAGCCCCAGCCCCAGCCCCAGTCCCCGTGCCCGTTGCCGTTCGTGTTCCCGTTCCTGTTCCCGGGGAAGCGTCGACGGCCGCGGCCCAGAAGCTGGGGATGCCCTCCGCACCGGTCACGTCGAAGACCTCGACGCGGTAGCCGGTGCGCTCGCGGATCCGGTCGGCGAGCAGGCCGATCCGGCGGTCGCGCGCGGTGTGCAGGTCGAGGGCGGGGGCCGGCAGCCGGGCGTACCAGGTGAGCAGGAAGGCGTCGCGCTCGGCGAGTTCGAGCAGGCCGTACAGGGCGGCCTCCTCCACGCACCCGCCGAGCGCACAGCCGTTGGAGATCTCGGAGACGAAGGGGCGGGTCCCCGGGGTGTGCCGGCCCAGGCGGTAGTAGGCGAGGCTCTCGGGGACGAGGACCGGGTGCTCGCGGGTGAGCGAGTAGCCCCAGACCCAGGGCATGACCAGCTCGGGGTGGTACGGCTGGAAGGGGAAGCCGGGCTGCTGGTAGCGGTGCGGCTCGTGGCTGCCCGCGCTCGCCGGGTCCAGGACGCCCGCGGGGTCCTGGGCGGCGAGGTCGCGGTAGCTCGCCCGTACCGCGGTGTGGTGGCCGCCCGGGCGGCCACCACCGAGCCGCTCCAGGGCCTCGGCGATCGCGGTCATCTTGGCGGTGCCGAAGTCGAGGGCGCGCCCGTAGCCGCCGTCGACCGACTCGGGCGGGCCGACCTTGGCCTCGGCGAAGGGCAGTGTGTGCAGCCCGCGGGTGTGCAGGCCCTTGATGACGCCGGTCTCGTCGTCGGCGTAGCGGGCTTCGAGTGCGGCCGTCTCGGCGCGCAGGTCGCGCACCCGCAGGACGGCGGGGTCCGGCTTGGGACGCGCGACGCGGGGGATCACGGCGTCGGCCGGGGAGTCCTCGGGCAGGGTCCCGCAGTGCGGGCAGTGCGGATCGGGCAGGAAGGTGTGGCGGCTGAGCTGCAGGTCGGCCAGCCGGAGCACGGTGACGACACGCGCTGTGGGCTGCCCGGCGGTGAGCCCGGTGGCGAGTCCTGGGGTGAGCCCGGCGGTGAGCTGATGAAGCGTCAGGGAGGCGGCGAGGTCGGCGGCGAGCGGGGTGAGCAGCGGGGAGACGTTGCCGGTGAGCCGGGCGCCGTAGGCCGCGTGCAGGGCGGCGTCCTCGGCCGCGTCCGCGCGCGCCCCGGCGCGGCGGGCGGCGAGGCAGAGGTCGCACCCGGGGACGCCGGGCCGGACCAGCGGGCCGATGACCACGCGGTCGAGCTCGGCGATGACGGGCAGCCGGCCCGGCGCCGCGTCGGCACGGGCCGTGGCAAGCAGCGCTGACCCGGCGTCGGACGTGTCGGCTGCCAACAGGAGGATGCCGGGCTGCGGTTGCGACTGCGGCTGCGACTGCGACTGCTGTTGCGGCGCTTCGCCGAGCCGCCGGGCCAGGGCCAGGCCGAGCAGGCCGCCGTCGTGCCGCAGCTGGGTGCCGGTCGGCAGAAGGGTCTCAGTCAACGGAGCTCACGGCTTTCACGAGGTAGGGCAGGACCTCGGTGGCGGCCGGGTCGTGGTCGAGCGGGACGATCAGGACGGTACGGACGCGGGCCGGCGCGGGCAGGCTGCTGCGGGCCGCCGCCACCGCCTCGTCGAAGGTGACGCCGGAGCCGAGGCCGCGCACCGCGGGCCGGCCGCGTTCGTGGACGGCGGCCGCCGGCACCAGGTGGGCCGTCCGGTGCTCCGGGGACCAGGCCCAGAGGGCCGGCCCGTCGGGCGTCGGGACGTACCGCCGGGGATCCGCGGCCAGGTGGGCGTAGTGCTCCAGGGCGCGTCGTGCCGTCCGGAGGCGGGCCGCGGCGAAGTCCGGTCCGGTGGCGTGGACGCGGTGCTCGGCCCGGCCGGTGTGCGGGTCACGGACCAGGGCGGAGGAGCCGTGCCGGGGAAACTGCGGCAGCCCGCCCTCGTCGAGCTCGGCGAGCAGCCCGCTGCGCGGGTCGATGCAGAGCGCGGCCCGCCGGGAGAACTCCTCGGGCTCGACGGCCGGACCGCCGCGCAGGGCCTCGATCTTGGCGAGGAACGCGGCCTCGCTCTCCGGCGCCGCCGGGCGGGACGCGGGGTGAGGCCGGTAGCGGTGGTGCGTCGTGGTGAGGGTGGCCGGATCGAGGCGGACGAGGCGGTCGGCGGACGTCGTGGGGTCCTGGGCGAGGAAGGCCTGCTGGAAGTGGTGGGCGAGCAGGGCGGCGGCCACCTCGACGCCCTCGGTGGCGTGGTGGGCGTAGCCGCCGGGCGTGCTGCCGTGCACGCGCAGCCAACTGCCCAGCCAGCCGCCCTCGGTGCGGCCGGGGCCAGGATCGGAGCCGGAGCCGGAGCCGGGACCGGAGCCGGGGTCGGGGTCGGGGTCGGAGGCGGGGTCGGGACCGAGGATCGGGCCGAGCCACCAGGCGTCCGCGTCGCTCACCGCTGCGGCGAACCAGAGCCCCTGCTCGCGGCAGCGCTCGTCGAGTTCGGAGACGCGCAGCGGGTCGTCGCCCGCGGTGAGCAGCAGCAGTGCGTCGTGACGGCCGGCGGTCGCGGCGGCCCGGGCCTCGGCGTGGTCGGTGACGAGCGTGGTGGTGCGGATGCCGGTGAGTCGCAGCGCGCTGTCCAGCGCGCGGCCGGCCGGCCCGGTGGCCAGGACCAGCACTCGCAGCTCTGGATGGGCCGCGGCGCGCCGGGCCGGGCCGGGGTCGGCCAGATCCTCCAACAGCCCGTGGGCGTCCAGGCGTTGCAGCACGCCGAGGACCAGCGGGCGGCGGGTGTCGTCGAGGCCGTCGAGCAGTTGCGCCACCGTGTGCGTGCCGTCCAGGAACGGGGTGAGGCGGTCGAGCCAGCCGGCGATGCCGGGGGTGGCGATCAGGTCGGTGCCCCGGCTCGATCGGACGTAGGCGGTGCCGCTGCCGCTCGGCACCACGAACACGTCCGGGCGCAGGCGGGGGGCGGAGTTCGGTGAGATCACCGGTGGCCTCCGGGGAAGAGGAGGTGGTGGGTGGGCGTGCCGGAGCCGCGCTCCGGGCCGATGAGGACGGCGAGGAGTGCGGTGCGGCCCGGGGGTGTTCCGAGCAGGCGGTCGGTCTCGGTGCTGACGAAGTCGCAGCGGAGTCCGGCGCCGAGGCCGACGCGCGCGGCGGCCAGGCCGATCCGCTGGCCGAGGATGCCGGCGCGCAGGTTGAGCATCCGGTACCAGCGGTCGCCGTGCTCGGGGTAGCCCCGTTCGTGGTCGCCGACCACGAGCAGGGCACAGGCGGCTTCGAAGCCGGCCAGCTCGCCCGGTCCGCCGGGCGGGAACAGGGCCCGGGGTGTTGCGCCGGGGGTCAGCGGGACCAGTTTTCGGGTCCGTGGATCGTGCCGGTGGCAGCCGGGCTCCAGCCCGGTGACGCGGCCGGCCACGAGGTACAGCTCGCAGCCGACGGCGTCAGGGGCGTCAGGGGTGTTGGGGCCGTCGGGGGTGCCGGGGCCGTCAGGGCTGTCGAGGGGGAGCGGGGCCGTGGCCTGGTCGAGGAGTTCGGTGATCTGTGCGACGGGAACCGGGGCCGGTTCGAAGCCGCTCCGGGCCGAACGGCGGTTCAGCAGCTCGGCGGTGGGCGTGGGCGGGCAGGCCGGGTCGGCGGTGACGACCGCGTGGACGCGCTCCGCCCCGGGGTCGAGGCCGAGCAGCCCGCCCAGCGCCCGCTCGGCGAAGAGCACGTGCGCGGTCGGCCGGGCGCTCGCCGCTGCCAGCACGGTGAGCGCCTGCCCGGTGAGGACGCCGGTGTCGAGCGCCTGCAACCGGTGGCCGAACGGTCCGTAGCGGGCCAGGTTGGCGTCCTGCCGGGTGGTGATCAGCAGGACCAGCTCCGGCCGGTGGGCCGGGGGCCGGCTCAGGGCGCGCACGAGGTCGGCCCGCAGGTCGGCGGGGGAGAGGAGTTCGAGGGCGTGAGCCGCGGGCAGGTAGTGGCAGAGCCCGAACGCGGTGGCCACGTACACCTCCCCGGGGTAGGCGCCGCCACCGGAAGGCACGGGCCGGCCCGCGCCGACCCCGGCACCGGTCCAGTCGATCCGGGTGACGCCGCACAGCAGCGCGAGGAGTGCGCCGAGGTTGTCGAGGTTGTCGAGGCTCTCGGAGGCGGCGGGATCGAGCCCGCTCGCGTGTGCCGGGGCCCCGGGCGGGAACGGCAGTGGGATGACGTGGGCGCCGGGGTGGACCTTGGGCGGGGTGTTGCTCGCGGTGAGGTCGATCGCGGGCAGCACGCTGCCGTACCGGGCGTGGTAGCGGCGCGCCGCGGTGCCACCGGTGTCGGCGTCGGCGGGTGGCGGGTAGGCGTCGGGGTCCGCCGCCGGGGTGGCGGGCCTCATCCGTGGGCCTGTGGGGTGGCGTCGTTGGCGGCGGTGGCCAGCACCAGCTCAAGGGCGCTGACGCCGTACACCTCCTCCACCGCGTTCGCGGCGAGGTGGCAGAGCAGGTAGCGGGTCAGGCCGGGGATGCCGAGCCGGGTGAGGTGGAGGTAGGTGTAGTTGAGCATCAGGCGGTAGCGCAGGAAGCGCGGATCCCGGTACATCATCTGCTTGTACGTAGCGCTGCCGGCGACCGCCTGGTGCAGCGGGCTGGCGGCGAGCAGGTCACCGATCCCGTTCTCCTCGTCGTCCGGGATCGGAGCCTCGGGGATCTCGCCGGCCTCGTACAGGGCGGTCCACCGGCCGCCCAGCGGGTCGATCGCCGCGACCCAGTCGCGCTCCGCCTCGCCCTGGGGACCGCCAACCGCACCGGCCTGGGGACCGCCAACCGCATCGGCCTGGGGATCGGCCGCGCCAGGTTCGAAGGCGGCGACCACGGCGCGGACCTGCGCGGTGAGCACCTCGCGGTTGGCCGCGTACCGCTGCTCGAAGGCCTCGCGGACCCGCGGTCCGGCCGTGCTCAGGTAGCCCTCGGCGTGCGAGCGGAAGGAGACGAAACCACGCCGGATCGAGGCGTCCTCCGGGTGCCGGCAGAGCGTGTGCGCGGTGGCGAGCATCAGCCGCAGCGCCAGCGTCTCGCGCGGGACGCCGGCCGCGACGGCCGTCAGGTGGTCGAAGAGCAGCCCGTTGGTCCGCTCGTAGAACAGGGCGAGTTCATCCGCGCCGACCGGGCAGCCGAGCACCTCGATCCGGCGGTCGTGCTCCTCCCAGCTGATCGAGTTGTCCGGGTAGAACGGGGTGAGCGGGCCGGGTTCGCGCTCCGCGTCGGCGAGCCGGCGGTGCAGCGGCAGCAGGGCGGTCTCGTCGAGCGCCGGCGCGCTGGACGGGTGAGCGCGCAGGTAGCCGCCGACGAGCTCGGCCACGGCGGGCTCCACCAGCGTGGCGAAGGTGTCGGAGGTGGCCTGGACGACCAGCCGCAGATGCGGCCCGCGGCGCCAGTGCCGTAGCACGTAGACCGATTGGACGTGGCCGGCGCAGCGCTCGACCACCGGCCGTACCGCCCGCAGGATCAACTCGTCGGTGCCGTCGCCGAAGTACGCGATGTGGGCCGCGCGCCACTGCGGTTCGGCCGCCGGTGATGTCTGTGCCATGGCAAGTCCCTCGTTCTTCTCAGTCGTTGTGACCGGCGTCGTTGCGGTCGGGGCCGACGTGACCGGCCTCCTCGGCCCCCGCAGCCGCCTCGGCTGCCGCGAGCTGGGCCAGGCCGCGCAGCGTCGCCTCCTGATCGAGCCGCACGCCCAGGCGGTTGCACGCCAGGTGGGTCAGGTGGCCGGCCAGCCGGGCAGCGGCCACCGCACGGCCGGTGGCGTCGCCGGTGGCGGCGTCCTGGGCGGTGTCCTGGGCGCGTCGGAGGGTGGCGAGCCAGCGGGTGACCGGGTCCGCGTCGGCCGCGCCTGCGCCTGCACCGGCGCCTGCGCCTGCACCTGCGCCTGCCTCCGCCGTGGCCGAGGCGGCGCGGGCCGCACGGGCGACGGGGAGCAGGGTGGCGCGCCGCTGCCGGTACAGCTCGACCATGCTCTGCGGCGCCCGGGTCGCCGGGTGGGTGCCCGGGTCCTGGCTGCCGACCAGCAGGGCGAAGCAGTGCGCGAGGCGCCGGGCCGGGCTCCAGTCGGCCAGGACGGCGGCCGTGGCCAGCTCGCTGCAGGTCGCGAAGCACTCCTCCGCGGCCCGCAGCGCGGCGCCGTGGCCGTACTTCCCGTACTCGGGCCGGTACGGGAAGAAGGCCAGGGTGTCGTTGGTGGCCAGGGTGCCGGGCTCGCTCTCCGGCTCCAGCGCGGCGAACCGTTCGGCGATCTCCTGGTACTGACGCTCCGTCATGGGCTGCGAGGGCGGCAGCGCGTCGAAGAACGCCGTCGCGTGCTCGGCGAGTGCCGCGCGCACCGGGAGCTCGGCCTGCGGACTCGTCAGGCGTACCCGCAGGCGCAGGTGCGGGCCGCACTGCCAGTGGCGCAGGAAGAAGGAGCGGTCGGCCAGCCCGCGTCGCCGCAGGTCCTCGACCGCGGCGGGGAGCAGCCGCCGCACCACGAGGTCGAGCGGATGGGCGGTGAACACGTGGGCGCTGACCCAGGGGGCCTCGGGATCTCGGCTCAGCACGCGTCGGGTCGCCGTTCTGTCGTCTCAGTCGATGTCGTTGTCGTTGTCGTTGTCTTCACAGTCAACGGGGCTGTCGCGTCCGGTAGTTCGATCAGGAACTCGGCCGCATGGCGCCGCCCGTCCCGGTGCGCGGGGGCGTCCTGGAGTTCGGGGAGGGCCTCGGTGAGCAGCAGCGGCCGCCCGGTGGACGCCGCGTGTTCGAAGACGCGCAGCAGGTGGGGGTGGGTGAAGTCGAGGTACACCGGCTTGCGGTCCTTGTCGTGCAGCGCCGGACCCGCGAATCCCTCGGCGGGCCGCGGGGTGAGGGTCCGCAGGAAGCAGCGCAGCGGCAGGCCGTGCGCCTCGCGCCACGCGTGGACCCGGACCAGGTATCCCGCGTCCGACTCCCCGGCGGCGCGGGCGGGGGCCTGGCCGTGGTCGACGAACCAGCACGCCCGGCGCAGCACCACCGAGCCGAGGGCGAGCCGGGCCACCCGCCGCGGCGCGCCGGGGTCGGCCGTCGGCTCCTGGTCCGGCCGATCGCTGCGCCACAGCTGCGGCCAGTCCGACCAGAAGGCGTAGGAGGTCTGGCCGAACGCCTCCACCAGGAGCCGGGCCGGCAGCGGCAGCAGGGGAGTCGCGAGCAGGCCCAGGTGCAGGGGTCGCACCACCCGGCCGGTGTCGCGGTGGACGAGGTGCAGCCGCTGCGCCTGCCGGTCGTGCACCACCTCCAGGTCGGCGGGGCGGAGCAGGTGCTCGGGTGCCCGGTCCGCGTGCGAGCCGTCCAGGTCGATCGCGTCAGGCGTCGCGGGTACCCGCTGGTTGAGGGCGCTGCCGAAGGCGGCGTCGAACTCGGCGTACTGCGGTGCCTCGGCGTACTGCGGTGCCTCGGCGTACGGCGCGGCGCCGGGGAGGTCGTGTGGCGTGCCGGAGGTGCTGCCGAAAGTGTCGCCGAGGGGGGTGCCGAGCAGCTGGGCGATGCGGGTCCGGCCGGTGCCGTGGCCGCAGGTGACCGTGTTGAGGACCAGGCCGAGCCCGGCGGGTGCGCCGGGCAGCGCCTGGACGTAGTAGGCGTGGCGGTCGCCGGCGGTGTGCGGGTCGGGCCAGTCGCCGCACAGCGCGCGCACGGCCTGCGGCGCGAGCCGGACGGTGCCGTCGGCGTCCTCGGCGGTGTCCGCGATGAGGTGGCGCAGTGCGGCCTGCCGCCGCGCGTCGCGCTCGGTCGGGGTGTCCGTCGTCGCGTCGGCCCACCAGGTGCCGAAGTCCCGCAGGAACGCGGTGAACGGCCGCCGGAAGCCCGGGCCGTGGACGGTCACGGCGTGGTGGTGGAGCGCCGCGCGCCGCGGGGCGAGGGTGTCGAAGGGCGCGAGGAGGCTGGGGACGAGGGCGAGGTCGGCGAGGGCCGGCTGCCAGGTTTCCCGGTCGAGGGTGGCCGCGGTGCCGGTCACCATGGTGTGGTGGAAGTACCGGGTGCCGCGGTCCGGTTCCTCCGCCGGACCGAGCAGGCCCAGGCGCCGGGCGGCGTCCGCGGTGCGCGCGTGCAGGGCTGTTGCGATGCCGCGGTGCTCGGCCGGGGCGGCCGACCGGGCGGCGTCGATCTGGTCGCGGATCGCCCGCAGATCGTCCAGCAGGCCGGCCAGGCGCTCGCCGCGGTCCTGCTCGGGCACCTGCTTGTCGAGCCAGGCGCTCAGCGCCGACGCGGTGAGGCCCTGGTCCGGCAGATCGGGGCGGACCTCCAGCAGGCCGAGCCGGACGAGCTGCGCCACCACGGCGTCCGCCCGGCCCGCCCCGTCCGCAACAGCGGGGGTCGCGGTGGAACCGACGGAGCCGGCGGTCTCGGCGGTTTCGGCGGGAGCACCGAGCAGCGCACGCAGGCCGGCCGGGGTCCCCGCCTCCCGTGCCGCCGCCAGGATCGCGGCGAGCGCCGCGGTCGCCGGCAGTGAGCGCACCTCGCCCGAGGGGCCCGGGACGGTGAAGAGCCACCGGTCCCCGCCGGCGGACGGCACCAGGGTGGCGAACGGGTTGACGCGCAGTCGGACCGCCGTGTCGAGGTCGGGCAGGTGGGCGAGGGCGGCAGCGATCCGGGAGAGCGAGAGCAGGCCGACCTCGACCACGGTGGCCCGAACCGTGCTCTCCAGGCGCACCGCGGCCGCAGTCGCCCCCGCCGGGCTCGCACCGAACCGCGCGCCGTCCACGCCGTTCCCCGCGTTCCTCCCGTTCCTCCCGTTCCCCGTGCTCCCCCTGCTCCCCGCTGCTCCCGCGTCGCTCGTCCAGTGGCCGAAGCCGCTGGCGGCGAAGGTGGTCAGCGGGCTGGGCTTGGCCACCGCCCTGGCCGCGTACTTCGCCAGCCGCACGGCCGCCCGGTCCAGTGGTCGTCGTCCCGGTGCGAGGCGCTCGCGGTCCAGCCACCGCAGCACGTCGTCGTACAGGTCCGGACTGGCGTAGCCGAGGCCGACCGCGAACGCGGGGTCCTGCGCGAGCCGGCCCAGGGCCGCGGCGGCGGAGCCCGTCTCCGCGGGCAACTCCCGTGCCAGCTGCGCGAAGAGCTCGCCGCGGGCGTCGCGGTGGGCGGCGTGGCGGTGGATCCGGTCGGTGAGCTCCGGGCCGATCACCTCCGGTGGCGCCGCCGCCTCCAACAGGGTGCGGATGCGGGCACCCTGGTGCACGGCCCGGCGCAGTCCCACCAGCCGTGACTTGAACGGGCGCGCCCGTTGGGTGGCGATCAGGGCGTGCAGCGCTTCGCTGAGCCCGGCGGCGTCGGCGCGGATCGCCTGGTCCAACGCGACGATGCGCAGCGCGAGTTCGGTGCTCAGCGGGATCCGGGAGCCGTCGAGGGCGTCGGCGGTCAGTCCTGCCAGGCGCACGCCCACCGGGTCCGGCCCGGGGTCCGCCGGCAGCGAGCGCGGTGTGCGGGCTGCCATCAGAACACCACCGGGAGCCGGAAGCCGGCGGCCGGCTTCGCCGCGCCGATCGCCACCTGGAACAGGACGGTCTCCTCGTCCGGGGTCAGTTGGAGCAGCCGTTCGGCGGTGGCGGCGTCGTAGCCGTTGTGCACCCGGGCGGTCAGGCCGTGGCGCGCCGCGACCACGCACACCAGGTGAGCTGCGGCCCCCGCGGCCAGGTGCACCTGGCGGAACGCGTCCGCGCCGAACCGTGCGAGGGCGGTGCCGCGCCGCACGGCCAGGTAGGCGGTGCAGGCGACGCTGCGGAAGTTCAGCGACACCCGTCCCTCGGTCTGCCCGATCTGTTCGAGCATCGGCACCGGGTCGCCCTCCCGGAGCAGGTGCAGACGCTCGCGGGTGTGGACGTAGTGCCCGGGGGGTGTGTCGGCGACCTGGCGCACCAGCAGGTGGCAGGTGAAGTCCGCGAAGGGCGCGGTGGCGAGGGCGGCGCCGAGGTCGTCGAGCAGCGCCTGCGGGGCGGCCACCGGCTCGGGGTCGAAGATCGCGGCGCCGGAGTGGCGGGCGCGCAGCACCGCGGCCGTGTCCGGCGGGACCCACGGCAGTGCGGCCTCGGCCGTGGTGGGGCCGGTGATCTCCAGGTATCCCATCGGGTGCTCGACCTCACCCGGTATCCAGCCGTCGCAGAGCGCGAGCAGGGTCTTGCGGTCGGCGCCCGGCCGGGTGCGCAGCCCGAGCGCGGCGGCGACCAGGTGCACCGCGCCGAGCAGCATCCCCGCCTCCTGGGCGCACAGCCGGGGGGCGTAGTCGCCGTAGAGCTGGGCGGTCCGGGCGAACCGGCTGGTGATCACGAGGAACCGGGCCGAGCCGGCGCCGCCCGCCGAAACCCGACCCGTCGCAGCGCCGCCCGCCGAAACCCCGCCCGCCGCGTCACCCTCCACCGCGTCACCCGCCGCCACGTCACCCTCCACGCCCCGGTGCACCAGCACGAGTTGGTGGTGCAGCGCATCGAAGCGGTACACCGCGCCCGGCTGGTGCCCGCCCGCTGCCGCGGGCACGATCAGGGAGAGCTCGCTCGGGTAGCGGCAGCGCGCGGAGGCCACGGCGCGGTGCAGCGGCCAGCCGCCCGGGGTCAGGTCGTGCTGGAGCAGGCCGCAGGAGTAGTGCAGCAGCGCGGCGAGGACGGACGGGTCGGCCAGACCGGCGTCCCCGGCCGGCTGATGCCGGTGCGCGGGCCCGAGGCGCAGCGGCGGCGCGGCCAGGGGGATGCGCCGCCCGCCGGGGAGCGCGACGGGCTCGGGCTCGGGCGCGTCGGCTTCGGGCGCGCCGGCTTCGGGCGCACCGGGGGCGCTCGCACCCGCGGCGAGCGTGGCGGGGATCGACCGCCGGGAGTAGACCGCCTCCGACCACAGCTCCAGCGGGAACGGGGCGCGGGTCATCGCGGTCACGCCGACCGCACCGGCGAGGTGGTCAGGAAGCGCCCGGTGGCCAGCTCCAGCACCGCCGCACCGGAGGCCGCCGGCTGGTCACCGGCGTGCTCCTGCTCCGCCGGCCCCGTGATCTGACGCAGCAGATGCAGGCAGAGCTGGTCGGCCGCGAGCGCCGCGACCGGGCCGCCCAGGTAGGGGCTCGGCTGCTCCATGCCCTTCTGGGCACACCCGTCCTCGGAGCCGTGGTCCGGCCGGGAGACTGTCGTATCGTCGAGCCTGGACACGGCACTGATCAGCACCTGTGATCGCGTGGCGACCGCCTGCCCGTACCAGGCTCGCGAGCGCGCAGCCAGCGCGCGAACCCCTGCCTGGGTCTCCCGGTCGCACGTGTCCGCGCCGAACAACAGCACGCCCGTGTCCCGGGGCAGTTCCGAAAGCCCCTCCGAAAGCTCCTCCGAAAGCCCGTCCGAAACCCCCGCGGATATTTCTTCGTAGCGAAAGCATCCGCCCGCGCCACGCAAGAGCTCGACGCATTCACGCAGTCGCGCGATATTCACGTCGGGTCCGGTACGGTCACCGGTTCGCGTGACGAGAAGACGCACGTGCTCAATTCCCGATGCGAGCAGAGCGAGAACCAGCGCACTCGCCAGTCGGCCGGAGCCGGTCACCACGGGTGCGCAATTCCGATAGCGCTCGAAACGGTACTCGGGGGAGTTGGACCGCAGCGCGATGAAGTCGATCAGCGCGGCGTGCCGGGCCCGGACCTCCGGGCTCAGCGTGTGCGGCAGATCGGTGCCGGCATCGCGCACGAACCCTTCCCGTACCAGCAGTTCGACCAGCGTGCGGACGTGTTGCGCGGTCTGCGGCGGCAGGTCCGTGACGAGGTCGTCGACGCTGCGGCTGCCGTCCAGGAACGGCCGCAGCCGTTCGAGCCAGGGGTAGAGACCGGGCGCCGGAAGCGCCACCGTGTGCTTCGGACCACGGATCACCACGCCCTGATCGGAGGGCAGCAGATGGGTGTCGGGAAGCAGTCTGGGCCTCATCACCTCTCCCCTCGGGATTGCGGGCGGGATTGTGCTCCCGTGCGTACGGGATTGTGCTCCCGTACGCACGGGAACATCGGCCGGAGCTCTCCGCTCATGGCCTCTCTGCAGCCGAGACTAGCCGAGCAAAATGGTCTAGTCCATGCCCTTCCCAGAGCCCGATTCCTCAACTAGTGTCCGACACCGGACGCCGATACGGAGTCCGGTTGTTGACAACACGTCACACAAGAAAAGGAGGGTTCTGATGAACGAGTTCAAGCACGGTTCGCCGTCGTTGGCTGCTGCGGTCGCCGACCTCGCGTTGGAGCTTGACCTGGCCTCGCTGGCCGGCGACGAGCAGAGCCAGTCGCTCACGGCGGGCCACGGTATGACCGAGGCCAGCGCGTCCTTCTGCTGTGCCCCGCCGCCGAACTGCTGCAACTGCAGCTGTTCCTGAGTCGGTAGCGTGCCGGGCGGGGTCAGTCCGCCCGGCACGCGCTGGTCCAGTTTAGAGCTCAGTACGTCCCCGCCCCGGCCAGGGCGATCAGGGCACGACCCGGAGCGCCGGTCCACCGCGCACCCGGTGCCGCACTCCCCGAGGGCACTGCGCGGCTGTCCGATCCATCCGGGCTCACCGGGGACCGAGTGCCGCCTCCTCGCGGTCGAGGTCGTGCTGGAGCGTCCGGCGGGTGGTGTCGCTGATCCGGTGCTGGTCGTAGAGGCGGCGCAGTTCGGCGTTCTGCACGGAGATCAGTTCGCGGCGCAGCTCGCGGTAGGTGGCGTCGAGCGTGCTGTGCTCCGGGCCGTCGACGCTGCGGTCGAGGCGGGCGCCGAGCCCGCGCCGGACCCGGTCGATCACGGCCTCGGGCATGGCCTCCAGGGCGGCGAGTTGCTCGACGTGGTCGAGCGCGGCGTGGTCGAGGGTGTCGCGGGCCTCGGCCTCCTCGCGGGCGGTGTGCTCGGGCTCCAGGGCCAGGCCGGAGCGGTTGACCACGGCCGCCAGGCTCAATCCCTGGACGACCAGGGTGAAGACCACCACCGCCGTGGTCAGGACCAGCACCAGGGGGCGCCCGGCCAGCGCGGTGCCGTTGCTCGCGAGGAGTGGGATCGACAGGGCCGCGGCCAGCGGCATCACCCCGCGGGTCCCGGCCCAGGTCACCACCCCGGCCACCCGCCAGGACAGTCGGCCCCGGGCGGGCTTGACCGCCCGGGTCAGCGGCAGGGTCGACAACACCCGGACGGCGATCAGCACGGCGGCCAGGGCCAGCGCCTGCAACGGCCACCAGTCGCTGCCCGTGGGCAGGCCCCGCACCAGCGAGGGCAGCTCCAGGCCGACGATGCTGAACACCACACTCTCCAGGATGAACACCACCACCGCGTAGACGGCGTGCAGTTGGAGGCGTATGTGGGCGTCGGTGAGCCGGTGGCCGGTCCGCCCGAGCAGTACGCCGGCGACGACGACCGAGGTGATGCCGGAGGTGTGCGCGCTCTCCGCCGCCAGGTAGGCCGCGTACGGGGTGATCAGGGCGATCACCGTTTCCAGCACCGGGTCCGTCGTGCGGCGGCGGATCAGCCACCCGAGCCCGGCGACGGCGGCGCCGATCAGGCTTCCGCCGCCTCCCAGCAGCAGGAACTCCCCGCCTGCCGCAGGCAGGTTCACCGCGCCACCCGTGGCCACCGCGATGCCGATGGCGACCTTGAACAGCACCAGCGAGGTGGCGTCGTTGAACAGGCTCTCCGCCTGCACCAGGACCTGGACCCGCCCCGGCAGGGCGAGTCGGCGGCCGAGCGCGGTGACCGCGACCGGGTCGGTGGAGGCGAGGACGGCTCCGAGGACGAACGCCATCGCGGGCGGCAGGCCGGTGAGCGCGACCGTCGCGAAGCCGACGGCGGCGGCCGAGACGAAGACCAGGCCGAAGGCGAGGATCGTGACCGGCTTCCAGACCGTGCGCAGGTCGCGCAGCGACAACTCCTCGGCGGAGGCGTACAGCAGGGGCGGCAGCACGACCAGCGCGATCGCCTGCGGCGGGATGTGCAGCGCGGGCACACCCGGTATCAGCGCGACCCCGAGGCCGGCCAGCACCAGCAGCGAGGGGGCGGGTACGCGCCAGCGCCGGGCGAAGGTGGCCACGGCGGTGGCCAGGACCACCAGGAAGAGGACGATCCCCACGGCGCGCATCTGCGACAAGACCCCATCACGACGAACGGGGTCGCCGCCGCCCGATCGCAGCAGCCGTCCCCCGAGCCGACCAGTCTTCCCGGCACACCGATGGTAATTTTTATCGGGACTTTAGCAGTGCTCGGCAGCGCAGCGGCTGGACAGGGGCCCTCGGACCGATCGCCGCGGGCCGTCCGCCCGGCTCACGACCTCGTCGAGCAGTTCCGCACACCCGCCCGTACAGCGGAGCCCGTTGCCCGCTGTCGAGGCCACGTGAGAGCATCAAGGTTCAACGGTCCGTCTCCTTTCGTTTACGCCTCGCAACGCAAATGAAAGAGTGCGGGCCGTTTGCCGTGTCCACGGTTTTGAGAGATCCGCCGAGATCTGCGAAGGCAGGTACCGTTTGATGCACACAACAGAGCTGACAGAAGCCTGCATCGAGGATACGGGCAACATCTTGGTTGCGCCTTCGACGGTGCAGGACAACGACTTGATCAGGGACTTCTTCGGGTCCATGATCACGCCGGAGGCCCTTGCTTCCGGTTCGCCCGACCTCGCGCAGAAGACCGTCTACCTGTGTGGCGACATAACCGGGATCAGCGGCCGCCACCTGCATGCGGCTGCCCGGGTATTCGTGGTCCGGGAGCTGTCACACGGTTACCACGAGAACGTCGACGAACCTTGGACCCTCGTCGATCTCGGCCGGGTTCCTGTCCGCGTACACGGCGTCGGCGTGTACTACCGCCGCTTTTTCGGACTCGGCGCCGATCACTTCGGACGGATCCGTGCGGAGCACGCGTTCCAGTCCCTGACGGAGTCCACCAAGCCTGGAACGGCCCATCGCAGCGGAATCTATCTGACGCCCGTCACACGAGACGGTGACGAACTGCATTTCCGTCTGCTTCGGTGCTCCACGAATCTCTCGGGGCCGACCGAGAGCTTTCGACCGACCGACACGCGCATCGTCGAGGCTCTGAACCGCGAGGCCGCCGCGGTCTTCCGGAACCAGGCACCGCTGAATCACGTCCTCGCCCAGGTGTACCACAACTCCCTTGCCACGGCCGAGCGCAAGCAGTCCAAGGCCAAGATCTCGGCTCATGCCGACAAGACCAAGGACATGCCCGTCAATGGCATCATGGCCTTCTGCACCTTCTATGACCGGCTCGACCAGCTGCAGCCCCTGGCCGAGGACGCCTTCGACTACGGCGTGAAGGGTGCCAGCGGGCTGACCAAACTTCACTTCCGCCTCAAGGAGCGGACCGGAGAACCCGACGGGGTCGCGCTCCCCCCGCAGTTCACCCTGACACTCCACCCCGGCTCCGTGTTCTTCATGCCGCTGTCCACCAACCGCTTGTATACGCACGAAGTCCGGCCCGCAGCGTTGGACGCCGAGTTGCTCCCGACCCGGCTGGGATACGTGGTGCGTTGTTCGAGCGCCGAAGCCGTTCACAAGAACGGCCACACGTTCCTCAAAGTGGCCGGAGATCTGGTGGAGCTGGGGCCACCCACGCCGGCCGGCATGAACGAGCTGCGCAGGTTGTACGCCGAGGAGAACAAGGCCTCGTCCTTCATTGACTACGGCGACGAACTTCTCTTCAGTATGAACACGGGAGACTACCTTGCCCCCCGGGTCTAGGATCTCGGACGAGATCCTCTCGTGCACTCTTCCGACCGAGGAGAATCTCTTTGCGGAGCTGTCCGCATCGGCTCGTCTGGAGGACGTAGGAAAAGGCCGGCAAGGCGCCGTGCTCACGAAGACCGACGAGGCGGGTGATGCGCCTCTCGTACGTACTACCACTCGGTACAGCAGCCCGACGCAGCGTTTCCGTGCGGTGCACGAACGGCTGGCGCAACAGGTTCAAGAACGTGCGGCGCTCTCGGTCGGCTTCAACAACGCGCTCATCGAGAGCTACACGAACGCTTACACAACCATGGGCAGCCATTCCGACCAGGCCCTCGATCTGGCCGACGAGTCGTTTATCGCCGTCTTCTCCTGCTACCAACACCCCGAAGCGAGCCCGCCGAGGAAGCTGATCTTCGAATCAAAGGAGTCCCTCGAATCAGAGGGGTCCGGCGGCGAGAAGTTCGAGATCCCTCTTGCCCACAACAGTATCGTCGCGTTTTCTGTCGACTCGAATCGGCGGCTCAGGCACAGAATCGTATTGGACAAGCGCGTCCGGACGGCGGACAACCAATGGTTGGGCGTAACCTTTCGAACGTCAAAAACATTCGTTCGGTTTCGCGACGGACAGGTATACCTCCGGCAGGGTGCGCGCCTCATGTCGGCCGACGACGAGCAGCGGCGCGAGTTCTACCGGCTACGGCGCCGTGAGAACAATGAAACGGACTTCAGCTACCCCCTGCTGACGTACACCATCAGCGAGAGCGATCTGATGCCGCCCGTCTGACCTCAAGGGCTTTTGCACAACCCTCCGGACGCCTGGCGCTCGGGGCTCAGCGCTCAGCGCTCAGCGCTCGGGGCTCAGGGTGTGGGCAGGCCGCCCGAGCGGGCCGGGCGGCCGAATCGGACCGGCACACCGGGGGAGTACAGCACGCTCACCGGCGGCCCCACCGGCGCCGGCAGCCCGGCGGCGCTCACCAGGTCGTCCTCGCAGTGCAGGAGTTCGGCCCGGTGCAGCGGCCAGCGCGGGTGGGTGTTGGGCAGGTACACCGGCCGGCCGAAGAAGGCGTTGTGCATGCCCCAACGGGCGGTCAGGAAGTGTTCGAGCCCGGTCGGCTCCTCGATCCGCTCGCCGATCCGCACCGCGATCCGCGAGCTCGCGCCACGCGGGCCGGGCCAGCGCCGGACGCTGGTGTAGCCGATGGTGTCCCCCTCGCGGTGGATCGCCATCTTCGCCCACATGTAGGGCAGTCGGAAGGCGCCGCGCGCCACCGCCACCGGCAGCAGCCGGGACGCCTCCAGCGAGCGGAACGCCACGCCGCGCCGACCGTGCCGGTCCACCGAGTAGAGCCGCACATTGGTCTCCGGGAAGGTGCCGAGGTACGGGATCCCGGGGACCTTGAACCAGCCCACCCGGTACATCCGGAACGCCACCAGGCCGATGTAGGTGAGCCCTTCACGGGTGTCGGGCACGGTCCCGGCCGGCAGCAGCGGCGCCACGTCGGCGGGGTCGGCGGCCCAGTGCAGGAACGACAGGTCGAGCCAGGACTGGGTGAGCAGGGTGTCCGGCACCTCGCGCACGGGGTCCGGTGTTATCGGCTCCGCAGGGGCAGGGACGAGCGACATCGAAGCAGCATCGCACACCCGGCCGCCCCCCGACCCGGGTGCCCCTGCCCACAGCGCGCGCCGCCGGGGGCGTCGCCGGTCAGGCGCACGGCTCGGCCCGCCGCTCGGCCATCCCGGTGATCGTCGCGGTCAGGATCCGGGCCAGGCGGGGTTCGACCTCGACGACGGCGTGGGCGAGGCGGGGGTCGCTGCGGTACAGCGCGGCGACCTCCGCGGGCGGTGTCGCGATCTGCCACAGGGCCCCGGCCAGTGCGACGGCGGTCGCGATCAGGTCGCCGACGTGCTGCTCGTCGAGGGCGGGCAGCAGCTCGCGGACGGCGGCGACGATCGGCCCGCGGGCGGCGAGCGTGGCGAGCTTGAAATCGCGCACCACGTCCAGTGAGACGTTGCGCTCCAGGTTGAGCGGCGCGTGGGCGAGCAGGTCGCAGAAGAGCCCGCGGGCGGCGAGGGTCGCCGCGAATGCCTGCGCCACGCCCGCCGGGCCCGGATCGGGGTCCGCCCGCAGGCGCGCGGTGAGCGCCTGCGACCACTCCTGCCAGCCCTCGGCGGTCAGCAGCAGGAAGATCTCCTCGCGCGTCTCGAAGTAGCGCAGCAGGGCCGACTTGTGCATGCCCACGGCCGCCGCGATGTCCGTCAGCGTGATGCTCCGGATGCCCTGCTCGCGGCCGAGTGCCCGGGCGGCCTCCAGGATCGAGGCTTCGCGCAGGCGCTTGGCCTCGGGCGAACGGGCGCGCTGGAACTCCGAGGCGTTCATCCCACGATAGTAGCGGAACGCTGTTGCGTTATTAGCGCAACGGTGTTTTGCTAAGTACATGCAGCAGACCTGGTTCATCACTGGTTCCTCGCGCGGCTTCGGCCGCGCCCTCGTCAACGCGGCCCTCGAAGCGGGCGACTCGGTGGCCGCGACCGCCCGGCGGCCCGAGCAACTGGCCGACCTGACCGAGCGCTTCGGCGCCCGGATCCGCCCGATCGCCCTCGACGTGACCGACCCCGAGGCCGCCCGCACGGCCCTGGTCGAGGCGCGGCAGCACTTCGGCCGCATCGACGTCCTGGTGAACAACGCCGGCTACGCCAACGTCTCGCCGATCGAGACCACCGAGGAGAGCGACTTCCGCGCGCAGTTCGAGACGAACTTCTGGGGCGTCTACAACGTCACCAAGGCCGCGATCCCGCTGCTGCGCGAGCAGAAGAGCGGGCTGGTCATGCAGTTCTCCTCGGTGGGCGGCAGGGTCGGCGGTTCCCCCGGCATCGCCTCCTACCAGGCCGCCAAGTTCGCCATCGACGGGTTCAGCCGGGTGCTGCGCGCCGAGCTGGCCCCCTTCGGCATCAAGGTCCTGGTGGTCGAGCCCAGCGGGTTCCGCACCGACTGGGCCGGACCCTCGATGACCGTCCGCGACATCCCGGACGCCTATGCCGAGACGGTCGGCGCCGTCAACGCCCGGCTGCGGCAGAACAGCGAGGGCCCCGCCGGCGACCCCGTGCGCGCCGCCGAGATCCTGGTGCGGATGGCCAAGCGGGGCGACATCCCGCACCACCTGCCGCTGGGGGTGGGTGCGGTCGAAGCCGCCATCGCCATGGACCGCCGGCTCCTCCAGGACGACTCGACCTGGCGCGAGGTCGCCCGCTCGGCGGACTTCTCCGAGCCCTACCCCGCGCCGTTCCCGCCCGACCCCGCCCACTGACCAGCCGGCCGCAGCCCCGCGCCCCGCGCACCGCACGCCGGCGGGGCGCGGGGCAAGGGGGTGCCCGGGTCACCGGGCCACGACGGGGGCCCTCAACTGCGGCCCGGGTGAGGGCGATCCGCCCTTCGCCGCCGCAGCGTAGCGGCCACCTGTAGGTAACCGGACAATATTTGTGGAACTCGCCACCAAACCATGGTCAAGGGTATTTAATCTCCATGAGAGCAGGGCACGTCCGGGGTGGGCGTCGGCGGATGCCGGGTGGCGAACGGGGGAAAGGTGCTGAGTTCCTTATTCATGATCGCGATATCCGGGATCCTGTTCTGGATGGCGGCACTGACCCTCTGGTGGATGCTGCACGCCTGGCGAACGCCGGAGACGCTGGCCGGCACGAGTTTCGGCGCCGCGGACGGCGTCTGCGGCCTCGAATTCTCGTTACTGGTGCCCGCCCGCCACGAGCAGGAGGTGCTGGAGCACACGGTCAAACGGCTGCTGGAATCCAGCCACACCGCCTACGAGATCATCGTCATCGTCGGCCACGACGACCCGCTGACCGCGCAGGTGGCGGCCCGGATGGCCGAGCACGCGCCGGGCCGGGTACGGGTGATCACCGACACCCACGTGGTCAAGAACAAGCCGAAGGCGCTGAACACCGCCCTCCCGTACTGCCGGGGCGAGGTGGTGGGCGTCTTCGACGCCGAGGACCAGGTCCACCCCGAGCTGCTCCGCCACGTCGACCACGCCTTCCGGGCCAGCGGCGCGCAGGTGGTGCAGGGCGGCGTCCAGCTGATCAACTTCCACTCCAGCTGGTACAGCCTGCGCAACTGCCTGGAGTACTTCTTCTGGTTCCGCAGCCGGCTGCACCTGCACGCCAGCCAGGGCTTCATCCCGCTCGGCGGCAACACCGTCTTCGTCCGCACCGAGGTGTTGCGCGCGGCCGGCGGCTGGGACCAGAACTGCCTGGCCGAGGACTGTGACCTGGGCGTGCGGCTGTCCAGCCAGGGTGCCAAGGTGGTGGTCGCCTACGACTCCTCGATGGTGACCCGCGAGGAGACCCCGGACACCCTCTACAGCCTGCTCAAGCAGCGCACCCGGTGGAACCAGGGCTTCCTGCAGGTCTACCGCAAGAAGGACTGGCAGCGGCTGCCCTCGATGCGCCAGCGGCTGCTGGCCCGCTGGACCCTCACCACGCCCTTCCTGCAGGCCTTCTCCGGCGTGGTGATCCCGATCGACCTGCTGCTCGCGCTGACCGTCAAGCTGCCGGTCTCGGTGGCCATGTTCTCCTTCGTCCCGGCCGTCCCCGCGCTGGCCACCTTCGCCTTCGAGGCCGTCGCCCTGCACGACTTCGGCGTGCAGTACGGCCTGCGGGTGCGCCCCACGCACTACGTCAAGCTGATCGCCGGCGGACCGCTCTACCAGGTGGTGCTGGCGGGGGCGGCGCTGCGCGCCGTCTGGCGCGAGCACCGCGGGCAGCACGCCTGGGAGTTGACCAGACACGTCGGCGCGCATCTGGGCTGACTCCCGCGGAGAAATCCGCCGTCGCCGGCCCCCGGAATTCCCACGGTGCGGGTACGGCAGATCGTCCGCGCGCCCGATCATCCGGGGTCGAACGATGTCGCCCCAGGCCTTTCGAACCACTTTCCGCCCGTCGGCCACCCGTCGAGAAGGAAGAACCCTTGACCGCGCTTGTGGGCACGGCCTCCCGCGCGCCGATCACCCCACCGGAGATCCGGCCCCCCCTCCTGAAGCGCCCGCTGCGCTCGCTGCGCCGACTGGGCCCCGACGGCCCGCTCGCCCTCGCCGTCACGGCCGCCGTCCTCGCGGTGCAGGCCTGCAACATCGCCGGATTCCCCGCCGTCAGCGACGACGAGGGGACCTACCTCGCCCAGGCCTGGGCCGTCCAGCACCACCACGGGCTCGCTCCCTACACCTACTGGTACGACCACCCGCCGCTCGGCTGGATGCAGTTGGCCGTGCTCTCCTGGCTGCCGGGCCTGTTCGCCTCGCCGGAACACGTCTTCACCGCCGAGCTGCGGATCGCGATGCTGCCGGTCACCGCCGTCAGCGCCCTGCTGCTCCACCTGCTGGCCCGCCGGCTCGGCCTGCCCCGCTGGTCCGCCGCGCTCGCCGTGCTGCTGTTCGGCCTCAGCCCGCTGGCGGTCGGTCTGCAGCGCGAACTGTTCCTGGACAACTTCGCGGTGCTCTGGATGCTCGCCGCCTTCGTGCTCGCCGCCTCCCCGCGCAAACACCTGTGGCACCACGTCGCCGCGGGCCTGTGCGCCGGGGTCGCGGTGCTCTCCAAGGAGACCGTCGCGGTGGTGCTGCCCGCGGTCGCGCTCCTGCTGTGGCAGCACTGCGACCGGACCACCCGCAAGTTCTCACTGGTCGGCTTCGGCACCGCGCTGGCCCTGGTGGGCCTGGGCTACCCGCTGTACGCCCTCCTCAAGGGCGAGCTGATACCGGGCCCGGGCCACGTCTCGCTGCTCGGCGGGCTGCTCTTCCAGCTCCAACGCGCGGGCTCCGGCTCGATGCTGACCCCCGGAACGGGATCCCACCGGGTGCTGGACTCCTGGCTCTACTACGACCGGGTGCTGATCCTCGGCGGCCTGGCCGTCACCCTGCCGCTGCTCTGCTCGCGCCGGCTGCGTGCCCCCGCGCTGGCCGTCCTGCTGCTGGCCGTGGTGGTGCTGCGGCCGGGTGCCGGCTACCTGCCGGCGATGTACGTGATCCAGGCGCTGCCCTTCCTGGCGCTCACGCTGGCGGGCGCAGCCCACCTGGGCGTGCGCCTGGCGCTGCACGCCCTCCCGCGGGTCGGCCTGCGCCCGGTGCGCTGGGCCGTCGTGGTACTGGCCGCCGCGCTCGCGGCCGGCTGGACGGTGCCGCGCTGGTACGCCGGCGACCGCACCGCGCTCACCGCCGACGCCAACGCCCCCTACGACGCCGCCGCCCGCTGGATCCGCGCCAACGTCCCCGACCCGGCGCACACCCGGATCACCGTGGACGACGCCCTCTGGCTGGACCTGGTCCGCGACGGTTTCGAACCCGGCACCGGGGTGATCTGGTTCTACAAGGTCGATCTCGACCCGGCGGTCGCGCGCACCCTGCCGCAGGGCTGGCGCAGCCTCGACTACATCGTCTCGACCCCCACCCTGCGCCAGGACCCGGGGGACCTGCCCACCGTCCGCGCGGCCCTCGCCCACTCCACCGTCCTCGCCTCCTTCGGCGACTCGGCGGCGGACCGGATCGAGATCCGACGGATCGTCAAGGACGCCTCGCCCTGAGGCCCGTCCTTCGAGCCCTGGGAAAACCAGCCGCCCCCGACCGCCCCCGCCCCCCGGAGGAGCCTGCCTGTGACCCACCCTCCCGTGACCCACTCTCCCGCGACACGTACACCCCGATCCCGGTCCCGATCCCGGTCCTCCGTGCCGGTCCACGTCGCGGTGCTGGCGCTGCTGGCGCTGATGCTCGGCGCCCAGCCCGCCTTCGCCGGCGCCAACCTGCTGGTCGACCCCGGACTCGAAACGCTGGACGCCAACGGGTTCCCGGTCTGCTGGGAGCAGTCCGGCTGGGGCAACGGCACCGTCGACTACTCCGTCACCTCCGACGCGCACAGCGGCACCCACGCCATGCGGATCACCGTCGCGGGCGTCACCACCGGCGATCGCAAGGCCATGATGGTGGAGAACCCGTCCTGCGCGCCCTCGGTGACCCCGAACCACCAGTACGACCTCGGGCTCTGGTACACCACCACGACCCCGAACACCGTGGTCACCGCGTTCCGCCACGACGTCGGCGGCGGCTGGCAGTACTGGACCGACCTGGAGACCCTGCCGGTCACCACGGCCTACACGCACACCACCGTGCGCACCCCCGCCATCCCGCCGCACACCGACCAGATCAGCTGGGGCGTCACCGTCTACGGCAACGGCACACTGACCACCGACGACTACACCATGGAGGACGCCACCGTCCCGGCCACCGGCACCGCCTGCACGGCCGGCAGCGCCTGCACCGCCGGCTCCTGGCAGGTGATGCCGTTCCTGAACCCGGTGCGCAGCATGCACGCCATCGTGCTGCACAACGGCAAGGTGCTGCTGATGGCCGGCTCCGGCAACGACCCGATGGCCTTCGCCGCCGGCACCTTCACCTCGGCCGTCTACGACCCGTCCAGCGGCACGTTCACCCAGATCCCCACGCCCGCCGACATGTTCTGCTCCGGCCACGTCCAACTGCCCGACGGCCGGGTGCTGATCGTGGGCGGCACCAAGTCCTACCCGGCCGCCGACGCCAGCCACGGCTACGAGGGGCTCAACACCGGGTACGTCTTCGACCCGGCGACCCAGACCTACACCCGCACCAACGACATGAACGACGGGCACTGGTACCCCTCGGCCACCGAGATGGGCGACGGCGACATCATCAGCTTCGGCGGCCTGCGCGGCGACTCCAGCGGCAGCGTCACCACCGAGCTGTACTCCACCGCCGCACAGGCCTGGCAGCCGACCTGGAAGGTGCACCAGAGCTGGAACTTCTGGGGCCTGTACCCCTCGATGGTGCTGATGCAGGACGGGCGGCTCTTCTACACCGGCAGCCACGTCTTCGGCAACGGCACCCCCGGCAGCGGCGCCTCGATCTACGACTACAACGCCAACACCATCACCGACGTCCCCGGGCTGCAGAGCAAGGACACCCGCGACCAGTCGATGAGCGTCCTGCTCCCGCCCGCCCAGGACCAGCGCGTGCTCACCGTGGGCGGCGGCAACATCGTCACCAACGTGGACGCCGGGCGGCAGACCGACATCATCGACCTCAAGGCCGCCAGCCCCGCCTACACCCCCGGCCCGCTGCTGCCGCAGGGCACGATGAGCGACGGCAGCATGGAGACCGGAGCCCAGGGCAAGATGTACGTCTCCACCGTGCTGCTCCCCAACGGCCAGGTCTTCGAGACCAACGGCGGCCTGCACAACCGGGCCGACCCGGTCTTCGAGGCCTCCATGTTCGACCCGGCCACCAACACCTTCACGCCCGCGATGGCCACCGACCCGATCCCGCGGACCTACCACTCCGCGTCCTTCCTGCTGCCCGACGGCCGGGTGATGACGGTGGGCGACAACCCGGGCAACGGCAGCTTCGACATGCACGTCTCGCTCTACACTCCGCCCTACCTCTACCACGGCGCCCGCCCGCAGATCACCGGCGTCGCCAACACCATGTGGTCCTACGGGTCCAGCCAGCACATCACGGTGGACGCGCCGATCGTGCGCGCCGAGCTGATCCGCCCGGCCGCCGTCACGCACTCCTCCGACCCCAACCAGCGCTTCGTCGACCTGCCGCTGAGCGTCAACGGGGACGGCAGCGTCAACCTCAACGTGACCAGCAACCCCAACCTCGCGCCGCCCGGGTACTACATGCTCTTCGCGGTCAACGCGAACGGCGTGCCGTCGGTCGCGCAGTGGATCCACCTGATGTGACGCCACCCCCTCTCACGGAAAGGAGAACCGTGTGACCACCAGGACCCCGCGCCGCCGCGCCGCCGGCCCGCTGACCGTCGCGCTGGCGGCGTTGGGCACCGCCGCCGCAGGACTGACCCTGGCCCTGACGCTGCCCGCCACCACCGCCCGGTCCCACCCGGCGCCGTCGGGCACGGTGCTGACCGGTGCCGCGCCGGCGGGTGCGGCCCAGCAACAGGGGCCGCAGCAGCGGCCCGCCCCGCACGTCATGAACTTCGCCCAGGGCCTGAACGACCCGGCGAAGCAGCCGCCCCCGCAGGCCGACAGCACGCCCGTCCCGGCCACCGCCGACGGCTGCGACCACGCCTACGGCGACATCAACGTCTGCGTCCCGTGGACCTTCCCGGCCGCGGCAGGCACCGCCCCGGGCGCCGGCTGCCGCTGGCTGCTCGCGCACGGCTACCCGCCGCTGGCCGTGCACGGCCGCGACCGGCTCTCACTGGACACCAACCACGACGGCACCGCCTGCGACCCCGGAGATGCGGGAGCCGGCGGCTGAGTCGGCGGCTGAGTCGGCGGCTGGGCCGGCGGCTGGGCTGGCGGCTGGGCCGGTCGCGATCCCGAACCGGACGAGGGGTGCCCCCGGGCGTTGTCGCCGGGGGCACCCCTCGCCGTGACGGCCTGGCGGGGCGTCAGGCGATGCGTCGGGCGAGTTGGGACCAGCCGAGGACCAGCCGAGGGCCAGCCGAGCGGCTCGGCGACACTACCGGAGCAGCGGTTCATATGATCAACTTCTCGTTGTTGTGCAGAACGTCGCAGTCGGACACGGAACTCTTAGGGTGATAGTCACATGGTCGAACTCTCCAGCGGGCCGATGACCTGGGTCATGACCGGTGACAGCATCACCCAGGCGGTCCTGCACACCCACGGCGCCCGGGGCTGGGTGGAGCACGTCCACGAGCGGGTCCGCTGGCAGCTCGACCGGCTGACCGACATCGTCGTCAACACTGGCGTGTCTGCCTGGCGCGCCAAGGACGTCCTGGCCGCCTACGACCACCTCATCGGCCGGTTCGACCCCGACGTCCTGTCCATCTCGCTGGGCACCAATGACGCCCGCGCCGGACTGGCGGGCCTCGCCGAATTCCGCGAGTCGATGAGTGCGATCATCGCCAGGGCCGGTGGCGCACAGATCGTGCTGCACACGCCCGTCCTGGTCAGCCTGGCCGGCCGCGCCGCCCGGGCCGAACTGCCCGCCTACTGCCAGGCCGTGCGCGAGATCGCCGCGGACACCGGCGCCCTGCTCGTGGACCACGAGGCGTACTGGCTGGCCCGCTTCTCCGACAGCGACCCCATCCCGTGGCTCGACGACCCCGCACACCCCAACGCCGTCGGCCACCGGCACATGGCCGACCACACGCTTCGCACCCTGGGCCTGGGCGAACTCACCGACATCTGAGACTGACATCGGGGGTGAAGAGCCCGCGCACGGTGAGGCGGCCAGGGGTGACGGCTTCTCCCATCGCTGTGGATATTGCCGAGCCGCCCCCGGAGCGGGCAGAGTTGCCCGAGCAAGCCCGCTGACCGGTAGGTCGTCCCTGGGCGAAAGACTGAACGCAGCCTGGAACGACACCCGTTCGGTCCAGCTCACGGTGAACGCCGACACCGCCACCAACGCTGCAACCTGATGTGGTGATCGGCTCGCGCCGGTAACTGTACGGCTCCGCCCCGCCCGCACAGCACCACGCGGGCGGGGCGGACGCGTCACCTGCGCTCCGTCAATCCCCTTCGCGGTCAACGCCCTTCCGCGCCGGGAGCGGGTGGGTCATAGTGGACGGGACTATGTCCACGACTTCCCGGAAGGGGCGTCATGCGCGCGCAGAGGCAGACGGACAGGACCGAGACGGCGCAGAGCACGACGGTCCGGGCGCAGCACCCGGCCGCGGCCGGCCAACTGCTGGGCCTGCAGCGTACGGTGGGCAATGCCGTGGTCGCCCGCAGGATCGCGCGCTCACGCGACGAACAGGTCGGCGAACAGACCGGCGTACCGGTCCCGGACGGTCACGGCCGGCCGGTGCAGCGCGCCTCCGGCGTGCACGAGGTGCTGCGCTCTCCCGGCCGCCCGTTGGACGAGCGGCTGCGCGGCGAGATGGAATCCCGCTTCGGCGGCGCCGACTTCAGCGATGTACGGGTGCACTCCGGCCCGGCTGCCCAGCGCTCCGCGAGCGAGATCGGCGCCCGCGCCTACACCTCGGGCAGCCATGTCGTGATCGGGGCGGGCGGCGGCGACAAGCACACCCTCGCGCACGAGCTCACCCATGTCGTCCAGCAGCGCTCGGGGCAGGTCGCGGGCACGGACAACGGCTCCGGCCTGCGGGTCTCCGACCCCATGGACGCCTTCGAGCGCGCTGCCGAGGCCAACGCCCACCGGGTGATGTCCGCAGCGGCCCCCGCCCGCCTCCCCGCCCCACGCACCCGCTCCACCGAGACCGCCGTTGCCCGGCGGACCAACGATGTGCAGCGCTACGCGGACGACGCGGCCAGTGGGCTGAGGGTCTCGGAGAGCGGCAGGTACGCGGTCACCGTCGACGGCCCCACGGTCTGGATCCGGCAGGGCGAGTTTGTCGCGCCGGTGCTGCGCCAGGTGCAGAACCTCCAGGCCCAGCAGGTGAACGGGGCGGTGTACGAGCCGTACCAGATCGGCCGGTTCGTCCTGAAGGACTGCCTGCACGCCGCCGAGGAGCTGATCAACAACCGGGCCGGGGAGCTGGCCTCCGGGGCGAGCGAGCACAGCCGCATCGAGGTGCAGTGGGGCGCGGGCAGCCGCTCGGAGAAGTTCGGCCGGTCGGAGGGGGCCAACATCGCCCAGGCCCGCCGCTTCGTGGGCCCGTCCAACCACGCGGCCTCCCCGCAGGCGGGCCAGGCGTTCGTGATCCTCGCCCAGCACACCCCGGAGGACGAGGAGATGAGCCCGTACCACGCCGCCGCCGTGGTCGGCCGGGACGGCAACGACTGCGTGACCCTTGAGGTGTGGTCCGCGCCCGGCAACAGCACCGCCTCCGCCCGCATCTACACGGTCGGCAACGAGGGCCGCTCCTTCCACGGGTTCTGGCAGCAGCAGTACTTCCACGGCACCGACCCGCTCACTGTCGCGCTCAACCCGGCCCGGCCGCAGGACCTCGTCCCGGCGGCGGTGCCACAGCCGGTCAACCCGGCCGTGTAGCGCCCGGATCGTGGGCCGGGTTTCGGACACGCTCGGACACCCCCGCACGGCGTTCGCCGTCAGGTCAGCCGAGCCGGCTCGGACGCCCTGTGCGCGGCACCTCACCGTGCGAGCCCACCACTCTCAAGCCCCGGCCCGGGCTCACCCGTCGGAGACCTCCGCGTCCGACGGTATCCAGGGGAACCGGGCCCACCCGGGCTCCGCGGGACAGTCCAGGTCGAAGGCCAGCACCGCGTCGATGAACTCCTGCGGGGGCCGGTAGCCGTGGTCCAGCACGTAGTGCCCGATCAGCCTCGGGGCGGCGAAGGCGGATCCTCCCGGTTGCGCCGGCACCCGGATCTCACCGGTTCCACTGCACGCGCGGAGGTGGCCCGGCCGCCGCCAGGTCTGCCGGTCCGCCGGTGGGTCGTCCGGGCAGAGGTCGCAGTCGTGATGGCCGAGGCACTCGTTGACGGCCTGGACCGCAAGGACGGCCTGCAGCTTCTCGGCGAAGGCCGCCGGGACTGATCCGGCGGGCCAGGGCTCCTTCGCGTCGAGCCAGCCGATGTTGGTCCGCTGGTAGGGGGCGGTGAAGCTGACGGACCGGTAGCCGGTCGTCATGTCGGTGAAGGAGTCCCGGCCGTGGTTCGCATAGCTGTACGGCGTGAGGTCTGGATAGAACACCGGCGCATGATGTCACTGTCGTGGTCCGGATCGGACGGGCGGGGCCCGGTCGCTGCTTCGAGCGGCAGATCCCCGGCGACCCGCTGCCGCCCTCCTTCGCCTGTTCGGCAGGTTTCGTTTGGCGTGTCCCTGGCAGAGTACTTCAACCATGGGCTCATCGCCGGTCGCCGGTCATCCTGCTGTCGCGGTCTTCCGTGAGTCCCGAGGTGGGCGGCCCGTCCCCGCGCTCGGCCCACGGGTCGAATCCGAGGCGCAGCGCGCCGCACGCGTGCTGGCCCGGGTGGCGACGCACGCCGGACCGGTCGAGCGGACCGTCACGTTGCGGCAGGCCGCCGCGGTGGCAGGGGAGCTGGTGACCGCGCTGGCGGCCTTGGAGCCGGCGGTGGCCGCTGACGTGGACGATGACACCGTCCTTGACGGCCACCACCTCGGGGCCGGCAGTGGACTGCCGGGCGTCAGCGGTGACGGGCACGATCTCACCGCCGTGGAAGATGACATCGGCCTCCTCGTACGGTGCCACAGCCCGAACATCACCAGCGTCCGTCGTCACTGCCGGCTGACCGCTCGTTCCGGACCCTCGGTGGGGTCCTGTCTGTCGGATCATGAGTCCCACTGGCCGCAGTACTCGATGTGGAGCTCGCGTGCGTCACGGAGGACGCCGTCGTTGGAGTGGAGCTGTCCGACCGTGCCGGGCGTCAGGTGCGGGTCAGCGTCGGGTCAGGATGGTGGGCGACAGTTGGTGGCACAGGGACGGACCGCAGCAAGCGAGGCGGGTCGGTCCCGAGGAGAGGTGCCCGGAGTGGTTGATCGGGGACCGGGGCTCTGGTCCCGGTCGGGCGCAAGCCCACGCAGGTTCGAATCCTGCCTTCTCCGCCTGGCAGCATTACTCGGGCGTGCGCCGACCACAGCTCGTGTCACGGCGTGGAGCCAGTGGCGTTGAGGCGTCGGTGCTGCTGTGCCGGCCGTGGCCTGCCTTCATATGCGGAAGCCGTTGCGGGTAGCGCGTTGTCGGTAGCTCTCGGCGGCTTCGGGTTGCGCGTCGAACTCGAAGGCTGGTCGCGCCTGAATGTGTTGAGGGCTTCGAGTGCCGTCATGGCGTCGTTGGTGCGTTTGGCCTGCCGGTAGGTCGCGCCGAGGTTGTGGCGGGTGGGCCGTCCGTAGTGGGCCGTCAGCAGTGGGCCGTGAGCAGCGGACAGTCAGCGTGCGGCGGCGGCCCCGTACAGGGCGCGGATCAGGCGGTCGTTCTCCGGTCCGGCGGCGGCGGGGAAAGGAGTGCGCCGACGGGTGTACCCGTAGGCGATGCCGTGGCGCGGGTCGGCGAAGGCCTGCTGGCCGCCCGCGCCGCTGTGGCCGAACGAGCCCTGACCGAGCTGGGGGTAGTACTCGGAGGTGGCGTGGAACCCGATGGTGAACGCCTTCTGCGCACCGAGGACCACGTCGTGGCCGACGGACTGGATCTGCCCGGCCATCGCGAGGGTCTCCGGCTTGAGCAGCGGGGCCGCGCCGTCCACCGAACCGATCGTGACCGCGTACATCCGGGCCAGACCGCGTGCCGAGGCCACCCCACCGAACGAGGCCGTTCCCAAGGCCCGGACCAGCTGGAAGTTCGGCAGCTCCCACACCCCTGGGTTCTGCGGGTGATTGCGGTTGAAGGCGATGCCGGACAGGCTGTTCGGGCTGCTCGCGGACGCCGCCAGCGCGGCCACCCGCTCGGGAGTCGCCAGCATCGGCAGGGCACTGAGGAACCGGGACTCCTGCTCCTGCGGCAGTCCGAGGTGGAAGTCGACTCCGTACGCGTCGCGCACGCGCTCGGTGAACAGCTCCTGGACGCTGCGCCCGGTGGCGCGGCGCACCACCTCGCCGCTGAGCGCCCCCATGACCAGCGCGTGGTAACCGAACGCGGTGCCCGGCCGCCAGTACGGGCGCTGCGCACCGAGGCGCTCGGCGACGATCCGGTCGTCGGCGAGTTCCTCGATCGTGAACCCCGCGTCCGCGCCGACCAGGCCGGCCCGGTGCGCCAGCAGGTCGCGCAGCATCAGGTCCCCCTTGCCCTCGACCGCGAACTGCGGCCAGTAGTGGCCGACCGTCCGCTCCAGGTCCAGTACGCCGTCCTGGACGAGCGAGGCGACGACCAGATGTGTGGCGCCCTTGGAGGCGGAGTACGCGCCGAACAGTGAATCCGCGGTGACCGCAGGGCCCGTCCACAGGTCGACGACCCGCTCCCCGTGCCGGTAGGCCACGAGCTGCGCCGCGTAGTCGCCGCCCTCTTCGGCCGCGACCGCGGCGAACTCCTCGCGCACGGGCTCGAACCCGTCAACCACCGTACCTTGCACCATGTTTGTGTCCATGATCGCTTCCTCCGGTTCCAGTGCGCCAGGTGCTTTCTCGGGTCGATTTCGAGCGTAGCAGCATTAGTTACCATTGGTCACTTAAATGGTCGCAGCGAGATCCGGCCGGCCGGATCCGTATAGTCCTGGCCATGGCCGATGCCCCGACAACCCGTTCACGCCGGGGACGCCCCGCGCAGATCAGCCGCGAGCAAATCGTCGACGCCGCCATCTCGGCCGGGAACCTCGACACCCTGACCATGCGGGAGCTCGCCGCCCGCCTCGGGGTCACCCACGCCGCGCTCTACCGCTGGGTCAAGAACCGCGACGAGCTGTTCGACACCATCAACGAGGTCATGGTCGAGCGCATCCTTCCCGCCGAGGGCCCACCCGACGGTGACTGGCGGCCCTGGCTCGCGCACCTCGCCTGGGGCATGCACGACCAGTTCCTGGCCCTGCCCGGCTACGCCACCCGCATCTCGCGACCGCACCGCCACACCACCCGCACCTTCGGGCGGCTCCGCGGCAGCGTCATCACCGCCTTCACCGACGCCGGAGTCCCCCCGGACCTGGCCGAGCAGAGCTGGTACATCTTCATCACCTCCACCGCCGGCTGGCTCGCCGTCCAGGAACACCCCCTCGACCTCGGCGACAGCACACCCCGCTTCGACCTGTTCCTCGACACGCTTCTCCGCGGCCTGCCCGCCCGAGAGCCGGGTGCCGAACGACGATAGGCACTCCGGCTCCCCGCATCACCGGTGCGGTACGCCGAGTCGGGGCCGGTGCGGTACACGGTGTCGGGGCCGGTGCGTGACGGAGAGGTAAAGCGAGATACGGTCACCCGGTGCTGTTCCGTATCCTCATGACCCGGCGCTGGGTGGCCCTGACCCTCGTCTTCTTCGCGATCATCCCGGCGATGGTCCTGCTCGGGCGGTGGCAGTACCACCGCTACGAGCAGACCAACCGGCAGAACGCCGTGACCTCCACCGCGATGAAGGCGCCACCGGTCGCGATGGACGTCATCTCGCACCCGGGCGGGACCGTGCCCACCGCGGAGACGTACCACCCGGTCACCGCGACCGGGCACTACGACACGGCGGGCGAGTTCGTGGTCCGCCAGCGCACCGATGCCGCCGGTGACACGGTCGGCTACTACCTGATCACCCCGCTGGTCACCGGCTCGGGCGACCTGGTGCTGGTCAACCGCGGCTGGGTCGCCTCGCCGGGCGACGCCACCAGCTACCCGGCGGTGCCACCGGCCCCCTCCGGCGAGCTGACCGTGACCGGCCGGCTGCGGCCCGACGAGACCTTCCGCCGCGAGCTCAGCGGCCTGCCGGCCCGGATGTTCATGCGGATCAACAGTGGCGAGCAGGCCACGCGCCTGAAGCAGCCGGTGGTCGCGGGCTACCTGGAGCTGGTCTCCACCAGCCCCACCCCGCCGGCCGCCGACGAGGCCGAGCACGTGCCGTCGCCCAACGTCACCACCACCAACGACGACGCGGTGGTCGGCCAGGGCGTCCACCTGCCGTACGCGGTCCAGTGGTGGCTGTTCGCCGCGCTGATCCCGACCGGCTGGGTCGTCCTGCTCCGCCGCGACATCCGCGAGGCCCGCGAGAAGCAGGCCGCCGACGAAGCCGCCGCCGCGGCCGGCCCGACCCCGGACGATCCGACGGACGGCCCCGGCCTCGGCCCCGACACCGACCGGGACCGCGCCCCGGACACCGACGAGGCCCCGGTCCCGGCCGCCGAGCCGGACCCCGCCCCGCGCTAGCCGCACCCGCGCCGGCCACACACCGAGGCCCTGTGCCGGCACCCCACCCGTGCCGCCACAGGGCCTCGGCGTACCCGCGCCCAAGGTCTTCCCGCTGCCGGGGACGGCGGGACGCCGGACGCTCGGGGCCGCTCCGCTAACGCCCGAATCCTTCGTCGATGAGCGCGAGTACCGGAGCGGCGCCGTCCTCGGCCGCCAACTGCCGGGCCAGGTCGGCGGCCCGGCGTCGGACGGTCTCCGCCCGGGTGGCCGTGATCGCGGTGGCGAGGTGCTCCGCGGTGAGGTCGGAGAACGGCAGCACCCGAGGGGCGACGCCCAGATGGTGCAGGCGGGCCGCCCAGAACGGCTGGTCGGCCATCACGGGCACCGGTACGGCGGGGACCCCGGCCCGCAGGCCGGCTCCGCTGGTGCCGGCCCCGGCATGGTGGACGACGGCGGCCATCCGGGGGAAGAGCCAGTCATGGGGCAGGTCGCCGACGGCCAGGATGTCGTCGCCCGTTCCTCCCAACCCGGCCCAGCCCGCCTGCACCACGGCGCGCACACCCGCCCGCCGCACCGCTGCGGCCACCAGTTCGCCGAGCCGTTCGCCCTCGCCCGGTGCCATGCTGCCGAAGCCGATGAACACCGGAGCCGGACCGGCCTGGAGGAAGTCGACGACGTCGGCCGGGGGCTGCCAGCCCTGCGGCCGGGCAGGCCACCAGTAGCCGGCCACATCGACCCCCGAGGGCCAGTCCGCCGGGCGCGGCACCACCAGGGGACTGAAACCGTGCAGGACCGGCCGGGTACGCCCCAGCAGCGGCGAGGCGATCGTGGTGGGCAGGCCGAGGCGGTCGCGCAGCCGGGTCGCGACGCCCGCGACAAGTGCCTCCCCGTCCCTCAGCAGCGCCTGGCCGGCGGCGAGATTGCCCTCCGGCCCCAGGTCCTCGGCGCCCCGGCCGCCGACCAGCGGGAACTCCCTGGTGGCGAAGGCAGGGGCGAGGTAGGTGCCGACCACCGGTACGCCGAACGCATCCCCTGCCGCCTGGCTGAGCGCCGACGGGCCGAAGGCGGTGAGCAGCAGGTCGGCTCCGCCCGCGACGGCCTCCACCACGCCCCCGGCGAGTGCGTCCAGGGACCCCGCCATCAGCGCCCGGGCCTCCTCGGGGGACGCGGCCCGGCTCCTGGCGCGGATCAGCTCCTGTGGATCTCCCGGCAGCGGCCGGTGCTCCAGTCCGCACGCCTCGACCAGCGGCGCGAAGGGCGGGTGAGCGGCCACGGCAACCTGGTGCCCCGCCTCCAGCAGGCGCCGGCCGAGGCCCGTGAACGGCGCGACGTCGCCTCGTGAGCCGGCAGTGACGATCAGAATCCGCATGGCGCGATTCTTCCCTGCCGACCTGTCAGGCGGGTGGCTCAGGCGCCCGGCCCAGGCGGGTGGCTCAGGTGTCCGGCCCAGGCGTGCGGCCCAGAGGTGCGGCTCAGGTGTCCGGCCCAGGGCGTGCGGCCCAGAGGTGCGGCTCAGGTGTGTGGCAGCACGAGGCGGAAGGTGCAGCCCTGGCCGGGGCGGGTGTCGAGTTCGAGGCGCCCGCCGTGCCCCTCGGCGATGGCGGCGGCGATGGACAGGCCCAGGCCGCTGCCGCCGTGCAGGCGGGAGCGGGAGGGGTCGGCGCGGTAGAAGCGCTCGAAGACCTTCTCCGCGTGGCCGCGGTCCATGCCCGGGCCCTCGTCGGCGACCTCGATGACGTCGACGGGGGTGTCCGGTGGCAGGCCGGGCGAGGCGCTGGTGCGGCCGGGCCGGTCGGTGCCGCCGGTGCGCGCGCCGGCCCGGGTGCTGCCGACCCGGATGTGGATGCGGGTGCCGGGCGGGGTGTGGGTGTGGGCATTGGCGAGCAGCGCGGCGACCACCTGCCGCAGCCGGTGGCTGTCGCCCACGGTCTCGACCACCTCCAGCTCGCGCGAGCCGGTCGGATCGCCGGGCGTGTGCAGGGGCCCGAGGCCGATCGGATGGGAGGGGTGGTGGAGTGCGGCGGTGCTGACGGCGTCGGCGCCGACGGAGAGCAGGTCGACCGGTTCGCGTTCGTAGCAGGGCTCGCGGTCCAGGGTGGCCAGCAACTGGAGGTCGTCCACGATCAGACTCATGCGTTCCGCGTTCTGGGCGACCAGGCGGTGCGCCTGACGCTGTTGGTCGGGTGGCTGGGGGTGGCGCAGCGCGAGTTCGGCGAAGCCCTTGATGGCGGTGAGCGGGGTGCGCAGCTCGTGGCCGGCGTCGGCGACGAAGCGGCGCAGTCGCGCCTCGGAGGCCTCGTGGGCGCGCAGGGCCTGTTGGAGGCGGTCGAGCATGGTGTTGAGGGCGTGGCCGAGCCGGCCGACCTCGGTACGCGGGTGGGTGTCCGGCAGCCGCAGGTCCAACTCGCCTTCCGTGATGGCCTGGGCGGTCCTCTCCATCCGGGTGAGCGGCAGCAGGCCCAGGCGCACCACCCAGCCGCCCGCCGCGATCAGGAGCAGGGCGGTGACGGCGAGCACGGCGACGTCCAGCCACAGCAACTTGGACATCGCGCCCTCCACGGTGTCGAGCGGGAGGGCGGCCAGTCTGCCGGAGCCGTCGGGGCCGTTCTGCAGCAGGACCCGCCAGTGGCCGGAGCCGGACACCGCCGCCAGGGTGGTCGGCCTGCCCACGCTCAGGTCCAGGTCCGTGCGCCGCCCGGGCAGCCGGGGGCCGGGCTTGCCCGGGTCGCCGATCTTCTGGCCGAGCAACTGCCCGGAGGCGTCGTAGAAGTAGATCCGGAAGTCCGACGGCAGCGGGTCGCCCGCGCCCGCGCCCGGCGGCTGCGGCCGGGGGACCGCCATGACGGGCGGGTCGTGGAACATGGTGGGCGGCGGCTGGAGGCCGCGCAGTTGCTGGTCCACCCGGCCGGTCAGCCAGGAGCCCAGCACCTGGTAGCCGATGAACTGGGAGACGAGCACGGCGATGGTGGCCAGCACGGTCACGCCCATGATCAGGCGGCCGCGCAGCGAGCGGCTGACGGAGATGCTCACGAGGGCTCCGTTCCCGCCTGCTCCCGGGGCAGCCGCAGGCAGTAGCCGACGCCCCACACGGTCTGGATCAGCGGCGGATCGAAGCAGTCGACCTTGCGGCGCAGGTACTTGACGTAGGTGAGGACGATGCGGTCGTCCCCGCTGAAGTCGTAGGACCACACGTGGTCCAGGATCTGGGCCTTGCTCACCACCCGTCCGGCGTTGGTCATCAGATACGCGAGCAGCTTGAACTCGGTGGGGGAGAGGGGGATGTACTGCCCTGCCCGGTGGACCTCGTGGGCCTCGGTGTTCAGGTCGAGGTCGGCGTAGCGCAGGATCTCCGGTGCCGGAGCGGCGGCGCTGTCGGTGCCTGAGACGCGGCGCAGGATCGCGTCGATGCGCAGCAGCACCTCCTCGATGCTGAACGGCTTACTCACGTAGTCGTCCCCGCCGACCCGCAGCCCGGCGATGCGGTCGCCGAGGTCGGTGCGGGCGGTCAGGAAGAGGACCGGAGTGTCGTCACCGGCGGCGCGCAGTTGCCGGGTCACCTCGAAGCCGTCCAGATCCGGCAGCATCACGTCCATCAGGACCAGGGACGGGGCCTGGCGTTCGATCTCCACCAGGGCCGAGCGTCCGGTGTCCGTGCTGCTGACGGTGTGGCCGGCCAGACGTAGCGCGGACTCCAGCAGCGCCCGGATCGCGGGCTCGTCCTCGACCACCAGCAGGCGGTACCCGTCCTTGTGTGCGTGATGTTCCGCCATGCCTGGCGATGACCTCCTCGTGCCCGGGGGCTGTCGGGTGCTGCTGATCCGGTGGGACCGCTGATCCGGTGGGACCGCACCGGCCCGAGGCCCCTGCCGGAGAACCGGGGAACCGGGGAACCGGGGAACCGGGCGAGGGATCGACCGGGGGACGGATGGACCGGGGGACCGCCCGGCGGGCAGGAGCGAGCCGGGCGGTGGTGGACCGGGCAGGGCCTGGCCGGGCCGCGGCGAGCCAACACTGTAACCGGACGATCTGAGACGGCCACGGCCTGCTCGGCGCCGCCCGGCCCACGGTGGGTCGGCGCCCGCCGTTACGGCTCAGGCGCCGGTGTCGCAACGGTAGAGGGTGCCCCCGTCGGTGGCGGTGGCCCCGTAGTCCTGGGCGGGGACCTCGGTGCAGTTCGCCGTCGCCCAGGCGCTGATCCGGGTACTGCTGCTGTCCGCCGCCGAGCCGTCGCCCGTGCCTCCCAGCGCTCCCATCGCTCCCATGCCGCCCCCTCCGCTCAGCACGAAGTGGAGCTTGCCCTGCCGCACGAGCGCCGTGAAGGCGCTCAGGGTGGGCTGCGGAATCTGGCCGGAGAAGCCGCCCATCGGCAGGACCTTCTCACCGGTGGCCAGGATGTAGGGCTGGGCGGCTGACCAGCCGATGGTGGCCAGCGGGTACTCGGCGCCGTCCTGGTGCGCCTTGACGTAGTTCCACAGCTTGAGCTGGTCGCCGGTGAGCTTGTCGCTCGGGTCCATGCCACCGGGGCCACCGGGACCGCCGAAGCTACCGCCACCGCCACCGCCACCGCCACCGGCACCGCCACCGGCACTGTCACCGCTGGTCCGGGTGGCGCCTGCGCCCCCGCGGCCCGAGCCGTAGGCGTCCTTGAACTCCTTCGCGATGGTGCTCCCCTGGCCCGGACCCGTGCCCGGACCCGTCCCCATGCCCATGCCCATCCCCGTGCTCTGCGGGCCGGCGCCGGCGTCGAAGGCGCTGCCGTCGTACGTGGCGTCGAACGCCGAGCCGGCCCAGGCCGCCGAACCGACGGCCACCGTGGCCAGGCCGACCACCGCGCCGACCGTGGCCACCCGGGTCCGGGTGCGTCCGCTGATCCGGCCGAGGACCAGGAGCAGGACGCCCGCCGCCGCACCGACCGGTCCCAGCCAACGCAGCCACGGCGCGAAGTCCGCGAAGCCGGACCACAGGTGCCAGGTCCAGGCCGCCTGCCCGGCCACGACCGCGGGCAGCAGCCAGGCCGCGCGCCCGCCCTCGCGGTAGGTGCGCCACAGCAGCACCGTCCCCGCGCCGCACAGCGCCGCGATCGGGGGTGCCAGGGTGGCCATGTAGGCGGTGTGCGGGATGGTACTCATGTCGCTGAAGATCAGACCGACCACCAGCAGCCAGGCGCCCCAGGTGACGAAACCGCCGCGCAGCACGTCCGTGCGCTCCGCCCGGCGCCGCTGGGAGAGCCCCAGGGCGATCATGAGGGCGGCGAACGGCAGCAGCCAGCCGATCTGCGGAGCGAACCGGCCCTCGAACAGCTTCAGCCAGTGCGAGCCGCTGCCCCCGGGACCGCCCGGCATCCCGCCGCCGCTACCACCCGGCAGACCCCGGCCGCCGGCCTCCTGGGTGCTCCCGCTGCCGCCCGGCGCTCCACCGGGCATCCCGGAACCGTCGCCGAGCGCAGGCGCCGAGCCGCCGCCGAAACCGGGCGCCCCCGCGCCACCGGTCGAGGAGCCGCCCGCGAAGGGCGCCGAGGGGCCGGAGCCCTGCCCGCCGTCGCCCTGCCCACTGCCGCCCTGCTCACCGGCGCCGCCCTGCCCACCGCTGCCGCTGCCCTGCCCACCGCCGCCGCCCGGCACGCGCCCCCTGGGGGAGTTGCCCGTGAACATGCTCTCCACCGCGCCCGGGAGGTGGATCCCGAAACGGTCCAGCCCGTTGTAGCCGAAGACCATGGCGATAGCGCTGTTGTTGGTGGAACCGTCCACGTACGGCCGGTCCTTGGCGGGCACCAGCTCCATCATGGCCACCCAGGTCACCGACACCGCCAGGCAGGCCGCGCCCGCGACCACCGTGTGCCACAGGCGCCGGCGCGCCCGCCCCGGTGCCAGCACCAGGTACGCCAGCCCGAAGGCCGGCAGCACCATCCACGCCTGCATCATCTTCATCTGGAAGCCGACGCCGACCCACACCCCGGCCCACACCAGCGAGCGCAGCCGTCCCCGCGTCACGGCGACCTGGAACCGGTCGGCCGCCAGCACCAGGCAGCAGGTGAGCGCGCCGTCCTCCATGGAGTGCCCGAACATCGAGGCGACCACCGGAGTGAGGGCGAACAGGGCCGATGCGATCAGGCCCGCGGCCGGCCCGGCCCAGCGGCGCACGACGCGATAGAGCACGAGCACCGCGATGACGCCCTCGATCACCTGGGGCAGCGTCACCGACCACTGGTGGAACCCGAAGACCCGCGCGAACAGGGCCTGGACCGCGAACGAACCGGGGATCTTGTCCAGCGTGATCGTGGCGCCCGGGTCCATCGCCCCGAAGAGCCAGGCCTTCCAGCTCACCGACATGCTGCGCACGCTGTTGCTGTAGAAGAGCGCGTAGCCGGCGGTGGTGATGTTCCAGGAGTACAGCGCGGTGGCGAAGGCGGCGATGGCCAGCAGGATCGGCCGCGCCCACCGGGGCTGCTCCGCGGGCGATCTCCAGAACTCCCAGCGGGCACGGCCGCCGCCGCGCGTCACGGAGGCGAGCGGCTGGGAGCGGGAACCGGAGGCGGCCACTTGGGTGGCCTCGGCGCTGTGCGTCATGACGTCCTTCACGGGTCGGGAAGACGAGCCGGCGAGGCGTACGCGGGTATCCCGCTGCCGGAACGCCGGTCCACTCTCGCCGCTGCCGCTGAGCCGACCGGGAGAGCGTCATGAGAAAGTTGGGGGAGTCCTGGCGGGTACCTGCCAGGCATCTGGCGGTACCCGACAGCCAAGTGGTCTGGTTCGTCACTCCTTTCGGGGGTGGACGGCGCGGTGGATCCTGTGACGGTCAGCTGCCTGAAGCCGCGGAGGAGGTCCGGGTTCGCCGCTGCCCGGTGACCTGACGGGTTATCTCTGCGGGTGTGCGACTGGATCGTTGGGGCGCAGGCAGTCGAAGACGAGGGCCGCGAGACGGTCGGGTCGGTCCGTGTCGGCACGCCGGCGGCGAGCGGTGAGCGCGGCCAGGACGATCGCCTGCACATCTGCGGCGTCCACGTCGGCCCTCACCACGTTGGCCCGCTGGGCCCGTTCCAGCATCGCCGCGAAGATCTCCCGTAGGTCAGCAGCCAGCTGCACGGTCGCACTCCCCAGGTTCGCCCCTGCGCCGGCGATCGCATCGGCGAGGTCCTGCTTGGCGTCGGCTTCGCTGGTCATCCGGATCAGGAAGGCGAAGAACGCCGATCCTGCCTCGTCGGCCTGCAGAGCGGCGCGCGCGTCGTGAGTGAGCTGTTCGAGGTGCTCGACCACGACCGCCTCGAAGAGTGCCTCCTTGAGGACGCCGTCTTCGAGATGCCGTTCCTGCCCCCGGGGGCACCGCAACAGGAGGCGGGGCGCGAAGCGTTCCGGGCCCATCTGCGGGAGGCCGTCGGGCTGCAGGAGTTCGACTCCGTGGACAACGTCCACATCCACGAGACGGCCGACCCTGAGGTTGTCGTCAGCGAGTACCGGCTCAACGGCCGGGTCGTGGCCACCGGAAGGCGGTTCACCTTCGACATCGTCATGATCGCCCGGGTCCGCGAGGGGCTGATCATCTGGTCGCGCACCTACTCGAACCCGTTCGACGGCGCGATCGCCTTCGACATGGTCCACGACCTTCTTGCCGGGCTGACCACGGCATAGCCTTCAGTCCGCCTGCCGTGCCCGTGATTCAGCTGCCGTGCCCGTGGTTCAGCACCTCCGGCCTGGACGACCCGCAGGTCCGGCTCGACCGTCCTCCTCCTCCGCCCCACCGTCCTCCTCCGCCCCACCGTCCTCCTCCTCCGCACCGTCGGCCGGCGGGCCCTGTCCGTCGCGGAACGTGACGGCCACGCGCTGCTCGGGGCGGCGCCTCTCCTTGCGCACGACCGAGGCCAGGACCCGCTCGTCGGCGTCGGTGAGCGGAGGCTGCAGGATGCTGCGCGGCCACAGCCGGCGGAAGAGCACGACGTTTGCCTCGGCCGCGTACACGGTGACCACCGCGGCCAGGTAGAGCCAGGAGAGCAGGCCGATCACGGTCGCGAAGAAGCCGTAGACCTGATCGGCGTGTCGCAGCTCGTGGGTGACCAGCAGCGATCCGAAGGCCTGCAGGACGGTGAACAGCGGGCCGGCGAGCACGCAGCCGGGCCACAGCGCCCGGGTGGGCACCTCCTTGGGTGTCAGCACGCGGAAGCACGCCAGGAACAGGGCGACGTTCAGCAGGGCGGAGACGACCAGACCGCCGACGCGCGCGGGCGTTCCGGCCAGGTCGGTGCCGATCAGCGCGCCCGCCGCGGTGGTCAGCAGCAGCCCGACGGCAAGGACCACGAACAGCAGCAGGCTGCGGACCAGCCGGGGCCAGTAACCCGGCCGCTGAACCCCGGGGACGCTCCAGACCTCGGCCATCGCGTGCTGGAGCACCTGCGCGATGCCGAGCGCGCCGTACAGCAGCCCGAGCGCGCCGATGGCCAGCGCCAGCCCGTTGCCCTGGAGCGAGTGGACGTTCTGGCGCAGCTGGTCTCCGATGATCGGGAAGTCGGCGAGTGCGGAGTCCAGCACCGCCCGCTGGGCCCCGGGGTGGCCGTGCAGCACGAAGCCCAGCGCGGTGCTGAGCAGGAGCAGCAGCGGAATCAGGGCGACGAAGCCGTAGTACGTGATCAGCGCGGCGAGCAGCCCGCCGCGGTCGTCGCCGTACTTCTTGACGACCCCGACCGCCAGGCCCGGCGCACGGTGGCGCTGCTGGAGGCGGTCCAGGAAGCGCACAGCTCGTTCGAACGGGTTCACATCGACGCTTCTGCCCGCTCACGCGGGGCCGACACACCGAGCGATGCCCCGCCGGTCCGGGCTGCCACCGACCGATGACCCGCCCCGCCGGTCGACCTGTCCCGCGGTCGACCTGTCCCGCCGGTCAGGCGGGCGTTCGTCAGTGCTTCAGGAAGCGCCGCAGGCGGGTGAGCGGCCAGGCGTTGACGATCTCGTCCTTGGTGAGCCAGCCGCGCTGGGCGGTGCCGACTCCGTAGCGCAGATTGGCCAGGTGCGGGATCGCGTGGGCGTCGGTGTTCACCGCGAACCGGACGCCGTGCCGCCGGGCGGCCAGGATCTGCTCGTCGCCCAGGTCGAGGCGCGAGGGCGAGGCGTTGATCTCCAACGCGGTGCCGGTGCGCGCACAGGCGGCGTAGACCGCGTCGAGGTCGACGTCGATGGCGGGCCGGCGCCCCAGCTGCCGGGTGGTGGGATGGCCGATGATCTGCACATGCGGGTTCTCGCAGGCCCGGATCAGGCGGCGGGTCTGCTGTTCGCGGTCGGCCGTGAAGTGCGAGTGGATGGACGCCACGCAGAAGTCGAAGCCGGCCAGGAACTCGGCCGGCCAGTCCACCGCGCCGTCCAGGTCGATGTTGAGTTCGGTGCCGTGCAGCAGCCGCATCCGGCCGAATCGGTCGCCCAGCGCGCGCAGTTGCTCGCGCTGGGCGAGCATCTTCTCCTCGGTCATCCGCTGCATGGCGAGGTTCGGGGCGTGGTCGGTCACCGCGTAGTAGGCGTGGCCGTGCTCGGCCGCGGCCGTCAGCATCTCCTCCAGCGGGGCCAGGCCGTCGGTCAGGTCGGTGTGCGTGTGCAGGTCGCCGCGGATGTCCCGCTCGGTCACCAGCTGCGGCAACTCGCCGTTCAGCGCGGCCTCGATCTCGCCGCGGTCCTCGCGCAGGGTGGGCGGGATCCACGGCAGGCCCAGTGCCTCGTACACCTCCTCCTCGGTGCGCGAGACCAGCTTCGCGCCGCTCTCCACCTCGAACAGCCCGTATTCGGAGAGCTTGAGCCCGGCCTTGATCGCCCGGGCGCGCAGCTTGATGTTGTGTGCCTTCGACCCGGTGAAGTAGACCAGCGCCGCACCCCAGTCCCCCGGCGGCACCACGCGCAGGTCCACCTGGAGGCCGCCGGTGGTGCGGATCGAGGTCTTGGTGGGGCCGTTGACCAGCACCTCGGCGGTGTCCGGGAGTTCGATGACGGCGGCCATCAGCGCGGCGGAGTCCTTGGCGGCGGCGAGGATGTCGAGGTCACCGACGGTCTCCCGGAACCGGCGCAGCGAGCCCGCCCAGCCGCACCGCACGCAGCCCCGCACCCCGGACAGCTCGCCCACCAGCGCCTCGGCGAGCTCGGTCGCCAGGTTCAGCAGGGTACGCCCGCCGCCCTGCCGCAGTTGCTCGATGCCGTGCAGGATGTTCTCGGCGCTGCGCTCGCCGAGCCCGTGCACATCGTTCAGCCGCTCGCCCCGCGCCGCCTCCACCAACTCGTCGACGGTCGAGATGCCCAGCGCCCGATGGATCAGCGCGGCCTTCTTCGGGCCGACCGTCGGGATCGCCATGATCTCGCGCAGACCGCCGGGCACCTTGGCGCGCAGCTGCTCCAGCGCCCCGATCCGCCCGGTCGTGAGCTGCTCGGTGATCTTCTCGGCGATCGACCTGCCGACGCTCGGGATCTCCAGCAGCCCCTTGGCGTCCAGGCGGGCGAGATCCTCGTGGTGGCCGCCGACCGCCCGGGCGGCCTTCTGGTAGGACCGCGCCCGGTAGGCGTCACCGCCGGTCAGCAGGATGAGGTCGGAGTACTCCTGGAGCAGTGCCTCGACCTCGTCGTTGAGACGGGCCATACGGTCAGTCTAGGTACCGGTCCCGGCCCCGGCAGGCCGCGGACGCGGGCACCGATGCGGGCACCGACGCGGGCACCGACGCCCGCGAGGAGGCCAGGCCCAGGGAACCTGGTCACCCTACGCATGATCGCGTACGGTGCCGCCATGACCTTAGTCCGCAGTAGACCCTGTTACCGCAAGCTCGAACCGCTGCACTCGATGCTCTACTTCGCGCCGGAGGCCGAGGCGGAGTTCCAGACCCTCGGCCTCTCGGACGCCGCCATGGGCTACTTCGCCAGCCGGTCGGCGGCCATGGGAGCGGTAGGCGCGGCCACGGTGACCGCCGCCTTCTACAACTTCAACCCGGCCCTGATCGCCCGCAACCTGCCGCGCGCCTGGGACATCACCACCCCGGCAGCCGTACTGGCCGCGCGTCTGCGCGCCGTCGACGCCGCACAGCAGCGCACGCTCGGGGCGCAGACCATGGCCGGTCCCGAGGTCCGTGAGGCCGCCGAGCTGGCGCTGCGCGCCGCCGAGGCCTGCACTCCCTCGGGCCGCCCGCTCTACGCGGCGCACGCGGCCCTGCCGGTGCCGCAGGAGCCGCATCTCGCGCTCTGGCATGCCATCACCCTGCTGCGCGAGCACCGCGGCGACGGCCACCTCGCCGCCCTGCTCGACGCCGAACTCGACGGCCTCGAAGCCCTGGTGAGCTACGCCGCGACCGGCCAGGGATTCCTCCCGGAGATGGCCCGACGCACCCGCGGCTGGAGTGAGGAGGAGTGGAGCGCCGCCGAGGAGCGGCTGCGCGAGCGCGGCCTGCTGGACGCGGACGGCGCCCTCACCGAGGCGGGCCGACAGCTGCGCCAGGACGTCGAGGACCGCACCGACCGGCTGGCCGACGCCCCCTACCGCCGCCTGGGGGAGGACGCGGTCGCCCGACTCACCGAGATCGCCGCGCAGTTGAGCGCGACCTCGGCGGCCAACGGCGCCTACCCCGAGGGGATCTTCACGCCGGCCACCGCCGGAGCACCGGGCGCCCGCTGACCTCGGCACGTCCTGTCGACGCCGGTGATCGCCCTGTTCGGCTGACCGTCTGACCGGCCCCCCGACCGGCTGGGTGCCCGGGCGTCGAACTCATCGGCTCCCGGGCACCCGCCTTCACCGGGCCGACCCGGCCGCGGTGTCGGGCGCGTGGAGGTGCTGCGTGAGGAAGAGGGCCGCGCGGTCCAGTGCCTGGTCGGCCTCGTCGAGAACGCCGGCGAAGGACTGGAACACGTGGGGCACGTCCGCGGTGATGTCGAGGATCACGTCCACTCCGGCTGCGCGGGCGCGGGCGGCCAGGCGGGTGGAGTCGTCCAGGAGCACTTCGTTGGTACCCGCCTGGAGCAGCATCGGCGGGAAGCCGGTCAGGTCGGCGAGGACGGCGGGGCTGAGCATGGGCTGGTGCGGGTCGGCTCCCGCCAGGTACATGGCCCCCGTGTGTCCCAGGCTCTCGCGGGTGAAGAACGGGTCGACGCCCGCCTTGCTGTCCATGCTCTCGCCCGTCCGGGTGGCGTCGAGGCCGGGGGAGAAGGCCACGATCGCGGCGGGCATCGGGAGACCGGCGTCGCGGGCGGCGAGGCAGGCGGTGACGCTGAGGCCGCCGCCGGCGGAGTCCCCGGCGAACGCGATGGCCGAAGGGGACTCGCCGCGGTCGAGGAGGGCGCGGTAGGCACTCAGTGCGTCCTCGATCGCGGCTGGGAACGGGTGCTCGGGGGCGAGCCGGTAGTCCAGCGAGTACGCCCTGAACCCGGTCCTGGCCACGAGGTTCCCCGTCAGCGACAGCGCGGTCTCGGGGGAGCCGAACACCCAGCCGCCGCCGTGGAAGTACAGGATCGTCCCAGGGTGCGTCCCGCTGCCCGGCTCGACCGAGTTGACGGCCTCGACGGCCTCGACGGCCTCGACAGAGTTGACGGATTCGAGGGACTCGACGGACAGCGCGGGTCGGTCGCCGAGCGTCGTCCTCGTGGTGCGGAGGCCGCCCGGGACGGCCATCTGGGCCATCATCGCCTTGAATCCGGCGCGCATCGCCTCGACCGACCGGGGGCTGTCGGGCCGGGGCTGTCGCAGCATCGCGTCGACCTGCGCGCGTTGTTCCTTGCTCATGATGTCCGCTCCTGTCGCAAGTAACTTCCTCAGCACTATATGCCTTGGCATCTAACGTAGACTATATGCCATGGCATCCAAAGTGAGCGGTGAGACGATCGACCTCCCGAGCTTCTTCGCCGACCTCGTCCGATGCGAGACACGTCTGTACAACGCCCTCAACGACCGTCTTCGCGAGCGGCACGGGATCGTCACGTCGCAGTTCGAGTTCCTGCGCCACCTCCGTGACCACCCCGGAGCCCGGGTGGCGGACCTGGCCGCCGAGTTCGCCGTCGGCATCGGGGCCACCAGCAAGGGCGTCGACCGCCTGGAGCGGCAGGGATGGGTTGCCCGCCTGCCGAACCCGTCGGACCGCCGGTCGTCACTACTGGAACTGACCGACGACGGACTGCAGTTGGTCGACGCGGCAGAAGAGACCTTCACCGAGCGGCTGGCCGAGCTGATCGCAGGCGCACTCAAGGCGTCCCCCGTCACGGCCGCCGCGCGGGTCCTGTCGGAACTGCGTTCCGTCCTGGAACGCGACCAGATCGGCACGCCCACAGGCTGACGCCGATCAGGAGGTCGGCGCCGGCCGTGATGTCGAAACGAGGTGCGGTCAGGCGGTGTGCAGGGCCTCGCGCAGGGTCCGGACGGCCAGGGTGATGGCGGCCTGGGCGGCGTGGGTGCCGCGCAGGGCGTTGAGCATCACGAAGTCGTGGATGATGCCCTGGTACCGGACGGCGGTGACGGGGACGCCGGCCTGGCGGAGCTTGTTGGCGTAGGCCTCGCCCTCGTCGCGCAGCACGTCGGCCTCGCCGGTGATCACCAGGGCCGGCGGGAGGCCGGTGAGCTGGTCGGTGGTGGCGCGCAGCGGGGAGGCGGTGATCTCGGCGCGCTGGGCGGGGTCGGTCGTGTACTGGTCCCAGAACCACTGCATGCCGTCACGGCGCAGGAAGTAGCCCTCGGCGAACTGGTGGTAGGACGCGGTGTCGAAGGACGCGTCGGTGACGGGGTAGAAGAGGACCTGCTGCTTCAGCGGAACGTCGCCGCGCTCCTTGGCCATCAGCGTGAGGGCGGCGGCCATGTTGCCGCCGACCGAGTCGCCGGCCACCGCGATCCGGCTGCCGTCCAGGCCCTTGCCGGCGCCGTGGTCGACGATCCAGCGGGCGGCGGCGTAGTTCTGCTCGATGGCCACCGGATAGCGTGCCTCGGGGGACAGGCTGTACTCGGGGAAGGCCACCGCGGCCCCCGCGCCGACGGCCAGTTCGCGCACCAGACGGTCGTGGGTGTGCGCGTTGCCGAACACCCAGCCCGCGCCGTGGATGTAGAGGATCACCGGCAGTGTCCCGCTCGCGCCCTTGGGCTTCACCAGCCGGACCTTGACCTCGCCGGTCGGCCCGCCGACCACGGTGACCCAGTCCTCGTCGACCTCCGGCAGGACGGTCTCGCCCGACTGCACCTCGTCCACCGCCTTGCGGCCCTCGATCGGCCCGATGTCGTTGAGGTGGGGCGGGTTGGCGGTGTCGGCCGCGAACGCGGCGGCCGCGGCCTCCAGCACCGGGGCGGTGGGGGTGTACTCGGACACGGTGGTCTCCTCCATGGTGGTCTCCTCGTCGTGGGTGCGGGTGAACCGGTCTACCGGAGAGCCCTGTGTCTCCGCCGCCAGAAGGCTATGACACGATTAACTTGTGCACAAGTAAAGTGGGCGCGCTGGAATCGCGTCATCGCTCTGGATATGATCAGCTGTTCAGGTAGCCCCAGCCCCGAAGGAGTCCGCGATGGACGGCGACGACCTCCCAGCCGGCCGGCCGGAGTTCTCGCTCCTGCTGGACGACCAGCTCTGCTTCGCCCTCTACGCGGCCTCGCGCGCGGTCACCAACAGCTACCGCCCGCTCCTGGAGGACCTGGGGCTGACCTACCCGCAGTATCTGGTCCTGCTCGTGCTGTGGGAGCACGGCGCCGTCCCCATCAAGGACATCGGCGCCGCGCTGCAGCTCGACTACGGGACCCTCACGCCCCTGATCAAGCGCCTGGAGACGGCCGGACTGGTGCGCCGCGAGCGTCGCCCCGACGACGAGCGCACCGTCCGGGTCATCCTCACCGAACAGGGCACCGACCTGCGTGAACGCGCCCGCACCGTACCGACCGCCATCGGCGACGCCATGGGCCTGTCCCCGCAGGAGTTCAGCGACGCCAGGAGCCTCCTGCGACGCCTGACCGCCAACGTCACCACGGCCCGCACCGACCGGGCCTGACAGGTTGAGGGAGTCGGCGCCGCAGTCCTGACCGCCACCAGCGCTCAGGACTGCGGGTGGCCGTACCGTTCGCGCGCGGAGGTCAGGTCGGGTTCTCCGAACCGGGTGCGCAGCAGGTCGAAGGCCTCGACCTTGGCAGGCCCGAACCGTGCCACGTGTGCGGCGTAGGTGTCGGCGGTGAGGAAGGTCGGGGGTGTGGTCTTGCTGTGGAACTTGTCGGCGTACATGACGAGTTGTTCTTCGGCGCTCTCGGCGAGGTAGTCGGCCTCGGGTATCGGCAGCTGCTGTTCGCGGATGTCGTGCCGGCTGAGGCCGACGCCGGTGTGGCAGCTGCAGAACCGGCGCAGGCGTTCCGGGTACCCCTCCTCGCGCAGGATCTCGTGGCCGAGCACCCCGTGGCGGATGTAGCCGCGGTGGTCGAGCCGGCCGTCGCCGTCGTAGAGCCGGTAGACCCCGATGTCGTGGAGCAGCGCTCCGACCCGCACCAGTTCGGCGTCGAGCAGCAGGCCGGTACGGGCCAGCAGCTGCTCGGCAATGCCGCAGACGATCTCGCAGTGGGTGAGCACCAGGTCCAGTGCCTCGCGCGTCGGTGCGTGCTTCTCGTGCAGCGCACGCACCTCTTCGACGGTCGGAAGGATCATCGTGGAAGCGTAGCAACGGTCCGGTACCGGGAAATCGCATGGTGGCCGACACGGCGGAAGGACGACGACTGCGTCAGGCCGGGGTCAGCGTCGGGTCAGCGGGGTGGGCCATGGTTGGTGGCACAGGGACGGACCGCAGGGAGCGAGAGCGAAGCGGGTCGGTCCCGGGGAGAGGTGCCCGGAGTGGTTGATCGGGGACCGGGGCGCCTGGCTCCGGTCGGGCGCAAGCCCACGCAGGTTCGAATCCTGCCTTCTCCGCCTGGCGTGGGCCCGGTGGCGGTTCTGCCCGGCGAACCCGCCGGGCAGAACCGCCACCAGGCCCCGCACCGCAAGGGCTCCTCGGCGGCGACGGGACGAAGGGACAGGTCGAGCACGGCACGCTCCTCTCGGAATCCCGTGCCTGCCACGGTCCTTACCGGCTTGCCCAAAGGCTTGCCCGTACCACCAACGGACCAGGTCACCGGCCTGCCCATCTGCCTTGCCCATCTGCGCGGGGCCAGGGCAAGCCCTCCTGGGCAAGCCCGCACCCGGCCGAGAGGGCCTGGGCAAGCCACGCCGGGCAGGCTCCGGACTCCTGGGCGGGCTCCCGGCATCCGCAGTGGCCGAACCGGGCGGCGTCATGCGAGTCGGCCCGGCCGCTCAGCGCCAGAGGAGCCGCTGACCGCCCCGAGGCCAGGGCCGCGCCGGACACGGGCGGGCGGGTGCTCGCGACGTGAGGGGTTGCTCCGGCAGGTGCGTGAACCGGTGGTCGGATGGTTGCACCGGCAGTTGCAGCGCCGTTGCAGGAGAAATTGCAGGAGAAGTTGCAGTCCCCCAGATGAGGGCGCCGGAGCCTGTGCAGTTCGGACCGTATGGGCAAGCCCTCTGGCGTCGACGACACCTCTATCCACGCAATAGCCGTGGAGTAGAGGTGTGCGATCGCCTCCGGCGGCCGGGCGGCGCCGGGCCCGCAGCGCCGAGCCGCGCAGGGTCAACCACCACCTCGACCTCGTCCGGTGCGGCGCTCTGGTGTGCCGGTGATCAACCGGGGTGTGGCGGTCCGTCAGGGCGAACCGTCAGTCCCGGGCTCTACGTTCTTCCCGGTATCGGTCAACACCGGCGAGATGTAAGGAATGTGGTGCGCATGACCCAGGTGGAGCGGAACTGCCCGGCGGCTCTGCTGCTGCCCGAGGGACCGGTCGCGGACACCGCCGCCGTACTCGCTGCGGCCCGTGGCCTGCATACCTGGGACCCGCGTCGGCTCGCCGTCGGCCGGTTGCTGGAGCACCTGCTGGACCACGGCGACGACGCCCGGGCCGAGGTCTGCCGCGCCCTGCTGGAGCTGGCTCCGGAACGGCGCGAGCCGGCCGCCGGCCGGCTGCGCGGCTACCTCGCCGACCCGCAGAGCGACCCGGTGGTCCGCAACAACCCGATGCTCCGGGAGTGGCCCGAGGGCTATGAGCCGGTGCGCACCCTGATCGCGCTGGCCGTGCTGGACCCGGCGGAGATCCCGGCCGCGGCGGCCCGCTATCGCGAGTGCAGCCCCGTCTACCAGAGCGGCTACGCGCGGAGCTATGCGCTGCTCGGACCGGCGCAGCGGGCCGAGGCGATCGAGACACAGCAGGCGATCGCCGCCGCGGGCGACCGCTGGAAGGCGATCGGCGCGATCCGGGCGCTGCTGACCCTCGGACCCGACACGCACCGTGCGGCGCGCGAGGCGGCCGACCAGGCACTCGCCCGCGGGCTGGTCCTGGGCGAGCTGGCCCGGCCGCTGACCGGGCTGGACCCGGGGTTCGTGCCGGACGCCGTGGCGATCGCGCTGGCCTCGCTGGCGCTCGCGCCGCAGGAACTGCTGGCCCGACGCGGCCTGGTAGAGCCGCAGGACGTGCCGAGCCTGGTGTTCGAGGCCGGCCCGGAGCACCACGCTGCGCTGCGGCGCACGCTGCTCACCCTGATCGAGGACGAGCAGCGTGCGGCAGTGCTGCGCTGGCGGGCGGCCGCCCGGCTGCGGTTGTTGGGTGAGGACGAGCAGACCGCCGCCGAGAAGTGGCTGCGCCGGGCCGGGGTGGCCGACCCCGAGGCCCCGCCGGCCAGGGTGGTGCCGGACGAGGCGGAGAACGCGCGGATCCGGGCGCGGGTGGCGGCGGCCTGGAGTCGGATCGAAGCCGGGCTGCAGGGCTTCGCAGTGGAACTCGGCGCTCCCGTCACCCCGGAGCGGATCGGCGAGGTGGAACGGGAGTTGGGCGTGACGCTGCCGGTCGACTTCGCTGCCTCGCTGGCGATCCACAGCAGCGTGCTGCTGACCGGCGTCGAGGTGATCGGCTGCGCCGAGCACTGGAGCTTGGACGAACTGCTGTCCGCCTATGATGAGTTGGGGGCGAGCTGGACCAGTGAGGAGCCCGACGACGAGATCCGCCGGGACTGGGGCTGGCGCCCGGGCTGGCTGCCGCTCGCCGCGGAGCCCGACGGCTCGCTGATCATGCTGGACCTCGACCCGGGCCGGGCCGGCGTCCACGGGCAGATCGTCTACGCGGACCAAGGCACTCCGTCGCACGTGATCGAGTCGAGCTGGCTGGGGGTGCTGGAGTCGTTCGCGGCGGCGCTGGAGAAGTAGGGGCACTCGGGCGGGCTGGGCCATCCGCTCGTGCCCCGACGCCTGCTGGGCTGGCCGAAGAACTGGATGGCGAAGGTGCCCCGCGGCCGGGCCTTGGCTGCGGCGGCTCCGGTCGGGGTGGCGGGAGCGCACCAGCGTCACCCAACTGACGCGGCGAACTGCCTGCGCAGCACACCCCGTCACGACGTCCCCGGGAACGCCTGGCGGCCCCGGGGGCCACGAGCGACGCGGCCGATGCGCACACGCTCGCCGACATGGTGCGCACCGACTCTCACCAGTTCCGCCCGGTCTCCGGGGACACTGCCGACGCCGAAGCGGTCAAGGTCGTGACGCGTGCCCACAGGACCGCGAAGCACTACTCATCCGAAAGCCTGAACCGAGTCGGTACGGCCTGCACGGCAACCGCCCCCACCCACAGTCGGTGTACGCAATGATGGCCGCGCACCTTGTGATCGGAGAATCATGCACCTCATCGCGACCAAGAGCGGAGTGAGGTCGGCCGTCCGCAAGCAGAGGGCACATCATCAGGTCTCCTGGACGGCAGGCCGGCCGTCCTGAATCCGCTGTCAGGTGGATCCTTGAGTCGGTCTGGCCGTCACCCCTGTTCGCGGCTCTGATGCCCGATCGCCGTAGGGGCTGGACGCTCAGCGTCGAGGCGCATCTGCTCGCGTCGCGTCTCCTCGGTGATCTCCAAGCGCCGCACCTCAGCCTCGATCTCGGCCTTGCGTACCTCGGCACGGGCCTCGATCTTCGCCTTCGCGACCACGCTCACGGCAGTAGCAGCCGCGCCCAGCCCAGTCGCGATCTCCGCCATACCGACGGGCAGGGCGCCGATGGGGCCGAGGTCTCTCTCATCGGGAACGGTGGGCAGACAGTCGAAGGAGTGGTCGTCGGTCTCGGCGGTCATGTTGGGGATGACACCGACGCTGTCCGAGGAACCCTCGTCGACCAGGTCGAGCGGCTCCCCGTCAGAGGCGTGGCTCTGGTTCGGCTTGGCTGACATGGCGTCAGCGTATCGGTACGTATCGGCACGTGTCCGTGCGGCCCGACGGTTTGCGCGTACGCCGACTCAGGAGACACCGATGTGGCACTGCGGTCGTGCCGAGGGTGGACGTTGAACGACCGCATGCCGCGACGTCCAAGGGGTCGACCGCCCCCAGCGGGCGCGCGGGGAAACCGTCCAGGGTCACGGCCACCCCGCGAGTGACATCTGTTGCGGTCCCGTGGCAGAGGTCACCGACGTTGAGTGCCGCCAGAAAGTCCCGCGAATCCTGATCGTCCGATGCTCCGCCCATGCCATCCAGCCTCTCACGAGTGACAGTTCGCCGGCCCGGCGGTTCGGTCACGCTGCGGTCCTGAAAAGGTGTTGGCGGTCGATCACCGAGCCGGGATACTTCCGGTCTCCAGGGGTGGGGGAGGACCGATGGTCGTTTTTGCGTGTGCGCGGTGCGGCGCCGTACTGACCGCCGCCGTGTCGCGGATTGCGCTTCCCGTCCATGCCCGCCAGACGTACGGACATGAACTGCTCCCGGCCCTGATGGAACCGGGAACGTACGCCGTCGACCCGGAGCCCTCCGGGCCCCCATGGCGACTGTGGAGCGAGATCGGGGCGGACGAAGCCGAGGCCCGCAGCGTGTTCGCGCCGGTTTCCGCCCTGTCCTTCGGGGCGCCGGGAGCGATCGTCCTCGCGCCGGGTGACACCCGCGGCACCGTCCTGATCCCGGAGCGATGCGACGGCTACTGCATGGGGCTGGACGGGAGGGACGGCCCGAACCTGGCGTGCGCGCAGTGCGGGCAGGCAGTGGCGACCCGCATCGACGACTGTTCGTACTGGCAGACGGTGCGGCTCGCCCCGGACGCTGTGCGCCGCCTGCCCACCGATGCTCCTGCCCGCCGGACAGTCGCCTGGGAGACGCTGGTGGAGGAACGACAGGAGACGCCGCCGATCGAGCCGCCCGGGGTATGGAGCCCACGGTGGGAGGCGGCCGCCGGGGCGGCGCTGGCCCACCTGTTGGCGGCCTCGGCCGGTACCCCCGTGGCCGTCCCTGACGGCCTCGCCGCGAACACGTTCGGCCGCGCGCTCGATGCGCTGTTCCCGCCGGGGCCGCCGGCGAAGAGAGTGGCCCTGGCCGGACCGGCTCTGCCTGCACCCGACCTCGCCCCCGACATCGTTCTGGTGCCACGGCATCCGCAGACGGGGAGGGCATGGCAGCCGTCCGGCACCGCAGTTGCCGTGCCGTTGGCCGCCGACGTGTGGATGTATCTGGCCTTCCACAACGAACGCTCGCTGGTCCCCGTGACGGGCGGAACGCCCGAGGGTGTCCTCCGCGACGATCCGCTGCCGATGCATCCATGGCGACTGTTCCGGCCCGACTCGGGGGTGTTCCTCCACACGCTGGCACGGCTGCCTGCGGTCCGTCAGCCGTGGCTGCGCGGGATCTACGACCGCGTGAAGGCTCAGCCGTACGCCCGCCCGTTCTAGGAGCTGTTCAGGGTGTTCGGATCGTGCAGCTTGGAGGTTGTCGAGGCCGACTCCGAGTGGGCGGCAGTGCGGGACCTGCTGCCGGGGCCGGCATGGATGAGCGGCTCGGGCGGCCTCCCGACGCTCCTCCAGCAGCCCCAGCAGCCCCAGCAGCCCCAGCAGCCCCAGCAGCCCCAGCAGCCCCAGCGGTGACGGCGGCATCGCACACCCCGTTCCAGCCTCGACAACCCGACGCCGAAACCCTGCCACCCGACCCCGCACACCATGCCTGAAGAGCGAAAAAGCATACACCGCAAGCGGATTGCGGCGGATGCTTTCTCAAGTGAGGACCTGGGCGAGCACGCCGGTGATGGCGGCGGCGAGGGCGAGGACCGCGGCGAAGGCCGCGCCGGCGCGGGCGAACGCGGCGGGGTAGGTGGTGCCGTCGAGGCGGGCGAGCACGCCCGCGGTGGCGCCGACCAGGAGGGCGAGCACGATGACCAGGGCGGCGGTGAGCAGGACGACGGCGACGTGATTCACAGCGATCTCCCAGCAGAGGTCGGGGCGTTGACGTGACCGACTTTCCTGGAATCGGTGTTGAACAAGGTTGATCTGGACAAAGCTGTACACCTGAACACCGGTGGACATCCGATGCTGGGGGGCGTGTGAGCACGAAGAACCTTGGGCCTGAGGAGGCGCTCGTCGAGCTGCGTAGGCAGCTGGACGACAAGCGGGCCGGCATGGGCCTGGACAAGACCCAGCTCGCCCGGAGGGCGGAGGTGAGCCGTGGCACCATCCATAACGTCTTCGCAGGGCCGGTGCCGAGAGCGGAAACGGTCACGGCACTGGCCCGAGCGTTGGGCTTGGACACAGGCGTCCTGCTCAATCTGCGGCGCATCGCGGTTGGGGAAGCCCCGGCTCCGGCGGGCCCCGGGGTGCTCGGGCCCGCCGAGAACCGGCTGCTGGCCCTCTTCCGGGCCGGTTGTGCCATCGGCAGTGCTGTCGCGCTCCAGCTGAGCGGGTCCGGCCCGTTCGCGGAGTTCTTGGACGCGCTTCGGCTGATCGGCCTGGAGGAGGCCGAAACCGCGCCGCTGTGTGAGATCAGGACCCGGCTGGAGCAGGCGGACGAGGCCGGCCTGGTCGTCCTGACCGCGTACTCGGGCATGCTGGACGAGGTGATCGGCCTGGTGGAGGAGCGGACCTCGCGCGCCGAGTTCCGCTGGTTCCTGGTGGGCAAGCTCCTGCAGGGCATCGCCTTTGTCGCGGCGGCGGAGTGGCCGTCGGCCCCGGAGATCGAAGGTGCGCGGACCGAGCTGTTCTATCTCAGCGATGCCGTTGACATGCCGGAGGGACTGCGGGCCGAGGTGAAGGGCTACTGTCGGGTGGAACTGCCCACCGCCGAACGGATGGAGATGTTCGGGGAGGCGGAGCGACTCAGCCGGGCCTTCCACGCGATTCTCTGAGCCGTACCCGGGAGCCCCGAGCCGCACCTGCTGCCTGCGCCGCTTCTGGTCGCCCCGATGATCCTCCTCGCGGCCCGGCTTGCCCCGTCAGGTGCGCCTTCGGTGTCGCTGACGCGATGGGCTGCGCCCACCCTCGACCGACCAGGCCGGCCCTGGCAGCGGTCCGGCTGATCTGGTGCCGCCCGTACTGCTCCACGGGGCGTGAGCGCAGGCATGATGGAGGCCATGACCCACACCGCCCGCCGCATGTTCGAGCTCCTGGAGCCGATCTGCCTGGTCACCTATTTCGCCGACGAGTGCAACGAGGAGCTGGCCGCGCTCGGCCACCGCACCTACTGGGACGGCTACTTCGCCAGCCGCGCCGCGCCGCTGGGGCGGGTGCCGGCGCAGGTCGTGCACGCGGCCTTCTACAGCTTCGCCGACGGGGAGGCCGCGCGGCATATCCCGAGCGCGTGGGAGACGATCCCGCCCGAGGCGTCGGTGGCCGCGCGGGAGCGGGGCAGCGTGGCCTCCGTACGGCGGATCCTCGGCGACGAGCTGGCCGGCTCCCCGGGCCTGGTCCGCGCCGCCGACCTGACCACCAAAGCCGCGACGAACGCGCCCACAGAAGGTCGGGTGATGTACGCCGGGATGCGCACCCTCGCGGTGCCGAGCGACCCGGTCGCCCGGCTGTGGCACTCCGCGACCATGTTGCGCGAGCACCGCGGTGACGGGCACGTCGCTGCTCTCGTCGGCGCGCGCATCGGCGGCACGCAGGCCCACGTGCTCGATGCGCTGGCGCGGGGCATCCACCCGCCGGACTCGTTCGGGCGCCTCCACCACCTGCCGAAGGAGCGGCTGGCCGCGGTCATGGGCGGCTTGCGCGAGCGCGGGCTCGTCGACGCCGACGGCCGGTTCACCGATGCCGGCCGCGAGCTCAAAGAGCGCATTGAAGCCCATACCGACGAACTCGCCGCCCCGCCGTACGACGCCCTCTCTCCCGCTGAGCTCGGCGAGCTGGTCGCCGAGCTCGAACCCATCACCGCGACGCTGGTGGCCGCGGGGTCGCGGTGACGAGCAGCGGCTGACCGGACGCGGCTGCGCGGCGCGACCGCTGCCGGGGCTGTGGTGGCGCCGGGAAGGCGACCGAGGTTCCGTCAGCCGGGCGCGCCGGGCCAGCGCAGGGCCAGGCAGTCGAGCGTGGCGCCGTCCCGGTGGGGCCAGGGGTCTGCCGGGGGGTGCTCGACGCCCGGCCGTCCTATGCGGTGACGCACGGGGCGACGATGGCCCTGTTGATGTGGTGGGTGTGTCGCGCGGCTGGTGGATCTGCCTTGATGAGGTCGCCTCTGACGGCCCTGATGGCCTGCTCGTGGTCGCCGGCTTCAAGGCCACGCGTGCCCGCAGGCTCAGCTCGGTGCATGGGCAGGCCTGCCGCGTACTGGCCGCTGGACGCGCCCGTCGGACAGGGCTTCGCGGGCTTGAAGGTCCGGTGGAGCCTCACCGAGCTCCGCACGGACCCCGGGCGCGGTCGGGATCACCTGCCGGGGAGTGGTGGGATCGGCATCCGTGGCGCCACTGTGTCAGTCCTTCACCAGTGGTGCTGAAGTGCCTTGTTTTGTAAGGGAATTATGTGCAATCGTGGTTGTCTTCGGCGCCGCCGCGGATAGCATCTGGCGTGTCCACTTCACATCGACCCGACAAGAGTGGAGACACCACACATGAAGCGAACCCGACGCTCCGCTGCCGGCCTGCTCGGCGCCGCGCTCTTGGTGGCGGGCCTGACCTCGCTGGCGGCCCCCGCCCAGGCGGCGACCGCGAGCCCGGCCGCGCCGCGCGCGAGCGCGATCACCTCCGACGCGGCGGCCCGCGCCGAGGTGCTGACGGCCGTCCGGCAGCAGGCGGTCACGCACCCCAACGACACCGGCCGGCACATCTGTTACGCCGCTCACGTGCAGAACATCGGCTGGCAGGCAGCGGTCTGCGACGGGCAGATGGCGGGCACCACGGGCCAGTCCCTGCGGATGGAGGCGCTGACCATCGCCGTCTCCGGTGTCGGCGGCGTGTGTGCCCAGGCCCACGTGCAGAACATCGGCTGGCAGAACTGGGTCTGCGCGGGTGACGGTACGGCCGTCGGCGTCGGCACCACGGGCCAGTCCCTGCGGATGGAGGCGCTGGGCATCGGCGTCAGCAGCGGCAGTGTGTGTGCCCAGGCCCATGTGCAGAACATCGGCTGGCAGCCGACCGTCTGCGCGGCGGCCGGCCAGAACGCCTTCGTGGGCACCACCGGCCAGTCGTTGCGGATGGAGGCGGTCATCCTGACGGTCTGACGACCTGGCCTGGTGGGGCCATGACGGTCTGACAGCCTGGCCCGGTGGGGCCATGACGGTTGCCGGGCCACGGTGAGCGGTGGCCGGCAGGCCGATGACCGCACAACGGCCCGGCGGCCGGCGGTCCTGCCCGCGAGCGGTTCCCGGTGGGGGCTGTCGCGCGGGCAGGGCTGCGGCGCGGTGGTGGTGGGACCCGGCTGCTCACACGGCTCGGTGACGGTGGCGGTCGGGGTGGCACAGCGGTCGCGGAGTGGTTCAGCGGCCGTTGTCGTCCGACGGACCTGGCGGGAAGTCGTGTCCTGGCGGGTGCGAGGCGCGGCCGGCCGTCTCCGCCGCTACGTCCTACTCCTCCGGCTCCCAGGCGCGGAGCAGGTCGAGCAGCCCTGCGTCTCCGTCAACGTGCATGGAGCCGGCCGGGATACGGTTGTAGCAGAAGAGGACCAACTCACCGGCCGTGCCATGGATGGAGGCGCCGGCTGCGTCCAGGCCTTCGCCGGTCGTGGCACCGGGCGCGGGGATGCGAGTGGAGCGTGCGCCGTCGCCGTCGACCGTCAGGCGCCAGGAGCGGCCCTCGGTGGCGTGGAAGTCGAAGGCCGTGGGCTTGTGCGGCCAGGCACTCGGCGTTGCGCAGCAGGTGAACAGGAACTCCTCGACACCGTCGAGTGCCACCTCGGCCGGCAGCGGCTGCGGGGCGCCCACGGTGACCTGGGCGTCGTAGGTGTGCACCGCAGTCTCCTGGACCCGGTGCCGGGCGACCGCACCGGAGTTCCGCGGCGACTGCGACACGGGCCACCACGTCCAGCAACCGCTCCGCGGCCCTGCCTCGCGCAGGGCGCTCAGCAGCAGCTGCGTCGACGCGGCCAGCCAGGCCAGCAGGGCCTCACGCTCCCGCGGCACCTCCAGGGCGGCACGCGCGGCGGTGGCCTCGGCCGGGGGAGCGTCGCCAGGCCCGGCACTGACGACGGCGGCCCAGAAACGGTCTCCCCCTCCCAGGTGCTCCACCAGATCGAACAGCGTCCACTCGGGGCAGGCCGGCACCTGAACGTCGAGACTCGGTGCGGCGGCGACCGCGGCGCGGAAGGCGGTCGACCGTTCATCGATCAGTCGCAGCAGGTCAGGGAACTCAAGAGTCTTTTGCACGCCGGATGTCTATCACCGTGCTCCGGTCAGGGGACAGCGATTTTCGCAGGCGCTGCGTCTGGCCGTTGCGGGCGTGGTCCTTGCCTCCCGCCCCTCGGGCGACAAGCTGCGCGCTGCTGCGAGGACGCTGGTGGTGGCGGTGCGCCCAGTGCCGTCCTGCTGTGCTGATCGGGTACATCTGTCGTGGACCACATCACGTCACCGTCATCGTTGCGGACCGGCTCATCAGCCATGTCTTCTGTGTCATGTGTGACTTGGTCAGCGCGCGCGACTGATTGCCGGTGCTCGTCCCGCCTGCCTGCGCACCCAGGTATCCGGAGTGCCATGCCAAGCGCACTCTCGTGGACCTCGCCGGCGTCGCACTGGGCCGACTCGAATCGAAGCCCTTGTCCGCATGGGCATGCGGCATCACCAGGACCGGTGCGGCAATGACACGAGCGTCATTCGCGTACTGCCGGCGGATGCTGATCGACGCGGAGGGCCTGGAGTTCTATGCCGCGTCTGCTCTTCTTCCCACCCGGAAGCGCCCTTTCACCTGGGCGCTGTACGGCTTCGCACGCTGTACCGATGAGATCGCGGACAGGATTACCGGTTCTCGCGAGACCCGGGCCGGTGCGTTCGAGGACTGGCGCGACGTTGTGGAGGCCGGCCTGCGGAGTGGCTGCAGCGAGCACCTACGTCACCGACGACACCCAGATGACGCTCGCGCTCGGCGAGGCACTGCGATCGGTGCTCTCGACCGGCCCGCTCACCGCCCAGCGGTTGGAGCCGGCGGTGCGGGAGCACTTCCTGACCTGGTACCACTCGCCGGACAACAACCGGGCTCCCGGTGGGACCTGTCTGCGGGCCTGCGAGGCACTGGACCGGGGCGGGGCCTGGCAGCAGGCCAGCGAGCGGAGTGCCTGGCCGTTCTCGACCGGGTCGAGAACGTGCTGCCCGTCGCCGATCCGGACGCCGACCCCTGTCTGGCCACCGGCGCGGGATGGATCGCGGAAGAGGCGTTCGCCACCGCGTTGTTCTGCTTCCTCCAACACCCCGACGACCCGGTGACCGCGGTGCGCCGCGCCGCCTGCTCCTCCGGCGACTCGGACTCGATCGCCGCGCTGGCCGGGGCGTTCGCCGGGGCCTGCCACGGGATGGTGGCGTGGCCGTCGGACTGGGTGGAGGTCATCGAGTATCGCGAGCGTCTGCTGGCCCTCGGCGCGGCCTGGGACGCGTAGGAGGGGCGGGTGTTGGAGCTGTCGGCGCAGTGCGCAAGGCACCGTGCCGCTCCGGCCCAGATGGGACGACTTGCTCCCGATGTCATCACATTGGTGGAGGATCTGTACACTTGCGCGGTATTTGCCCCGTACAGTCGTTGCTGTCCATCACACCTGTGGCGGCGACGGCACGATGAAGTGAGGCCATCCCTTGGCAACCAAGCCCCAGATCCACGATGGTGTCGAGGCGACCATCACCCTGCTGAACCGCGAGGTGCCGCTCCTTGAGAAGGAGCGGCGTCGGCTGGAGGCGGAGTTGAACTCGGCCTCCGAGCGGCTGGACGCGGCGCGCACCGCCCTGGAGAGCCTGCGCTCGCTGGCCGACGCCGCCTTTGTCCAGCAGGCACCTGCCGCCAAGAAGTCCGCCGTTGTGGCGGACGCCGACAAGCAGCCCGCACCGAAGGCTGCGCGCACCCGCACCGGTGCGTCGAAGGCGGCCACCGCGCCGAAGCCGGCCGCTGCGCCGAAGGCCGAGGTCGTCAAGGCGGCCCGGGCGACGGAGAAGGCAGCGAAGAAGCCCCGTGCGCAGAAGCCCGCACCGGTGAAGGCCAAGGCGCCGGCTCGCGCCACCCGCAAGACCGCGGCCGCGGCCGCGCCTGCGCCCGTGGCGTCGGCGTCGCGTGTGCCCGGGGTGTCCGAGGCCATCGTGGCGCACCTGACCGCGGCCGCCGGCCCGGTCAAGGTCCGCGAGGTTGCCGGCGCGCTGGGTCGGGCCGACACCGCCGCGGGCATGAACACCGTCCGGACCTCGCTCGAGCGCCTCGTGAAGTCCTCCCGCGTCCAGCGCGTGGGCCGCGGCACCTACCAGGTTGCCGGTTGATCACCGGGTAGGCACCGGGGGAGTGAACGAGGGTGGGGGTGGCAGCCGTGGCTGCCACCCCCACCGGCCTTCCGGAACCCGATCAGATCGGCGATGGGCGGCCGGTGGTGCGGATCCAGCGGGCCAGCACCATCACCGTGGGCTCGTCGAGCTTGGCCAGGATGCGCAGCACGGCAGTGTCGCCGACCTGCAGGGGTACGTCGGCATCGGAGAGCGCGGTCGCGAGTTCGGCCCAGTTGGCGGCGCAGGCGTCGATCTGCAGGGTGTCGTCGGCACCGGCCAGTGCCCAGTGGGTGACCGGTGAACTCGCGGTGGCCGGCGGGGCCGCAGCCTTGACGGACCAGGCGATGCGGGGGTCGGTGGTGCGGGGGAGAGGTGGATGACTCACATGGTGCTCAACGCCGGATGCGCCGGGACGGCACGGCCGGGACCCGGGCAGCTGGGGCAGCCGGGTGGGGCGCGCGGGTGGCGTGAGGGCGCTCCGGTAGCCGCAACTCGTGGGTCACGCCAGGGGGAACCGCTGATGTCGCCCCGACGGGTGACATGGTCTTGACAGTGGTCGCAGGCCGCGGCCAAGCTCGCTTGTTGCCTGCATCTCACGCCAGTCCCGACCACTCCCGACGGGATCCACCATGAGCCCGGACCCACCATGAACCCAGGACCCACCAGGAGTCCGGACACCGAGCGCGGTCCCACGCGGCCGATGGGGCTGTTGCTTGCCTTGCTCGGCGCTCTTCCCTTCCTCGGGATCCTCGGCGGCATCTTCTTCGCCAACCGCATGACGCCCTACGTCCTCGGGATGCCGTTCATCCTCTTCTGGATCGTCCTGTGGGTGGTCCTCAGCTCCGTGACCATGGCGCTGGTCTACCGGCTGGACCCGGGCAACCGGCAGTCCGCCGACCCGGCCAACCCTGCCGACACCGACCCGGCCGACGCCGCCGACCTCGCGGAGGGTACGCCGTGACCGCGCTGATGGTGATCGCCGCCTTCCTGGTCCTGGCGGTCTTCCTGGGACTGCGCGCGCGGCGCGGCAAGGTGATGACGCTCGAACAGTGGTCGGTCGGTGGCCGGGAGTTCGGGAGCGTCTTCGTCTTCGTGCTGCTGGCCGGCGACATCTACACCACGTTCACCTTCCTGGGCGCCTCGGGCTGGGCGTACGGGCAGGGCGGTCCGGCCTTCTACATCCTCGCCTACGCCTCGCTGGCGTACGTGCTCTCCTACTGGCTGCTGCCGGCGATCTGGCGCTACGCCAAGGAACACCGGCTCATCTCGCAGGCCGACTTCTACGCCAGGAAGTTCGACAGCCCCGCGCTCGGCGCCCTGGTCGCGCTGGTCGGCGTGGTGGCGATGGTCCCGTACCTGGTGCTGCAGCTCACCGGGATGAGCATCATCGTCTCCAGCGCCTCCTACGGCCACCTGTCCCCGCACACCGCGCTGGTCATCGGCACCGTCGCGCTCACCGGGTACGTCACCGTCTCCGGCATCCACGGCTCCGCGTGGACCTCGGTGGTGAAGGACACGATGATCCTGGGCATTGTCGTCTTCCTCGGCATCTACCTGCCCGTGCACTACTCCGGTGGCATCGGCGCGATGTTCCACCAGATCGACACCGCGAAGCCCGGCTTCCTGACGCTGCCCCACCGCGGGCAGAGCCCGGCCTGGTTCGCCTCGACCGTCCTGCTCTCCGCGCTCGGCTTCTACCTGTGGCCGCACACCTTCAGCGCTTCCTACAGCGCCAGGAACCCGAAGGTGTTCCGCCGCAACGCCATCGTCCTGCCGCTCTACCAGCTGATCCTGCTCTTCGTCTTCTTCGCCGGATTCGCCGCCATCATCGCCGTCCCGGGCCTGAAGGGCTCCGACGCGGACCTCTCGCTGCTGCGGATCACGGTCAAGACCTTCGACCCCTGGTTCGTGGGTGTGGTCGGCGCCGCCGGACTGCTCACCGCGCTGGTCCCCGGCTCGTTGCTGCTGATGGCCTCGGGCACCAGCCTGGCCGACAGCGTCTTCCGCCTGGCCCGGCCGCAGACCAGCGACGAGACGGTCGGCCGACTCGCCAAGGCGCTGGTCCTGGTGGTCGCGGCGGTGGCCCTGCTCTTCGCCTTCAACGGCGGCAGCACCCTGGTGAACCTGCTGCTGATGGGCTACGCCCTGGTCACCCAGCTGTTCCCGGCCCTGCTGTTCAGCCTGCCCACCCGGCGGCTGATCACCAAGCAGGGCGCGGCCGCCGGCATCCTCGCGGGCGTCGCCACGGTGGCCGCGGTCACGCTCACCAGCTCCACCGTCGGCAAGCTGCTGCCCGGCCTGCCGCAGCCGGTGAAGGACCTCAACGTCGGCGTCATCGCGTTGGCGGTCAACCTGGTCGTGCTGTTCGCCGTCTCCGCGCTCACCCGCGCCGTCACCGCCCGGCGCGGCGCGGCGGCGGGACCGGTCACCGTGCCGGTGGCGGACGGCGGCGAGTAGCGCCGTCATCGTCATCGTCAACGTCGGCGGCCGGCCGCCGGTGGCCGCTGCGAGCCGCGCCCGGCGCTACAGGCGAACGGTCATCGCGACGGTCACCTCGGCCCCTGGCGCGAGGCCCTGTGGCTTGCGCACGGCACTCTTGAGCGGGAGCAGATAGCCGCCGTCCTTCGGGAAGAGCGAGGTCGCGAAGGCGATCCCACCGATCCGGGCCTCGACGGGAACAACACCCCAACCGTAGGTGGCCATCGAGGCCACCTCACGGATGGCGGCGGACTGCTCCTGCGGCACAGGTACGAAGTAGAACGGGGAGGGCCCACGCCATTCGATCACGTGAGCGGCGAAGACGAGGTCCAAGGAGCCGGTCCGTTCCTCAGAAGGGCCAAAATCGCGCCCAGCGTACCTGAGGTGACGGCTGTCGTCAGGCGCGGCAGCGCAGCATCTCCAGCGGGGGGTTGGCGTCCGCCCAGAAGTCCGCACCGAGCGCCTGCCCGCCCGCCTCGGACACCTCCAGCGGGACCCAGGTCACCTCGCTGAATCCGGCCGCCCGCAGACAGGATTCGTAGACCTCGCGGCGCGGGCAGGTGGAGACGAACTCGATCGGCGGGTCGAGCAGTGCCGTGATCCGGACGTGTGGTCCGGTCTCGGCCTCCTCGCCGGTCAGCTCGGCGCGAAAGCCGTACTTGTCCAGGGGCGGCCCGTCGAAGCGGTAGTCGGGTGTCTGGTTGAGCAGGAAGAACTCGGCGCCGGGCGCCAGGTTCCGGTGCACGTTGCGGCACATCCGCTCCATGGCGGCGACGTCCTGCGCGTAGTTGAGCAGCTGGACCGCCGTGGCGACGTCGAAGCGCCGCCCGAGGGGCGGAAGTTCGGACACGTCGCCCACCTCGTAGCGCACACCCAGCGGATCCTGCTCCTCCAACGCCTGTGCCGCGGCGACCATGGCACCGGAGATGTCGATTCCGAGCACCTCCGTGGCGCCGCGCCGCCTGAACTCCCTGCTGTAGAAGCCGGCGCCGGAGGCCAGGTCGAGGACCGACTTGCCGCGCACGTCCCCGAAGAGCCGTGGAGGCCGTGGCCACCCCGCGCACACAGGCGTCACCCGCCGAATGAGGCCGACCGGCGCCGGCCTGCTCAGCTGTCGCCGTGGAGGTGGTACTCGATCCAGCCGCTGATGTCGGGGTCGGTGAGATTGGTCGCGAGCGTGTCACTGTCGCCGCAGTCCGGCACGCTGCCGCGGCTGATGCTGCCGATGAGTACCCATCTCTCCTGCTGGAAGAGCCACACCGGTCCGCCCGAATCCCCGAAGCAGGGTGTCGCCCTGGGCTTGCTGGCGATGCAGAGATCCACGGAGGACTGGTAGTCACCCTCGGCGGGACGACAGTTCGCCGGCGTCTCGACGCCCGTTTTCAGGTACTTGAGATAGATCGGATCAGCCGTGCACTCGGGCTCGTCGCCGTTGCAGACACGCCCCCAGCCGGTGACGATGACGGGGTAGGAGTGGGGGAACGCCGTAGGCAGCGAGCCGAACTTGGCCGGCTCGACGTCGACGGCGTGGTCGAGCTCGATCAGCCCGACGTCGAAGGGACCGGGGCCCTCGTAGTCGGGATGCCGGTACATGGCCACTGCGTGCGCGACCTCACCACTGGTGCGGTCGGTCGATCCGACGTGAACGGTCGCATGGCCGTCATCGGTCGGGAAGACGCAGTGAGCGGCCGTCACGACCCAGCGCGGGGCGATCAGGGTCCCCGTGCAGAACTCCGTCGACGGTCCGACACCGGCGCTGATCGCGGCCGTACCGGGGAAGTCCCCCTCCTCGACCTCGCTGCCGCCGATGATCCTGGCCTGCTGGGCTCCGGCCCCGGGTCGGCGGTCCAGCGCGGCGGCGGGGCTCATGCCGGTCACGACGGCGACGAGGGCGGCGGCTGCCGACGCGGCGACCAACTTCTTGATCTTCATCAAACCTCCACGAGTAGTCCTCCTGGTGGCATCTGTATCATCACGGCAGCTTCAAAAATGGGTGCGACGCGAACGGGTTCGGCCGCCGCCGGTCCCGTCCCACCGCACGCAGTTGGGCCCGGCGTCCTCTCCCAGGACAGCGGGCCCAACTCCGCCTCCCCGGTGCCGTCGGCTGTCCGGGCGCGGATCCGCCTCCTGGCGAGGTCCGCAGTCAGCACCAGGAGGTGTCCGACCGCACGCAGCCCGGCTCGGAGTGTCCCGGGGCTGCCGGGGCCCCACTGCCGCGGCCAGGAGCCTGGCCAACTCGTCGGGTCGCGGGCTCGCGGGCGATGCTCACTTGTCCTCCGTTGCGAAGTGTTCGGGGACAGCGCCACTGGAGGACGGCGGCCGACCGGCCCGGCGCGCTCCCCTGTGGCGTACCGGACCGGTCGGCCCGTGCCGACCCTCCGCGCTCGGCCGGGTGATCCGGTGAGAAAAGGGAGGGCGGCCTGCCGCCGCGGTGCTGCTCGATGAGCATGTCAGGACGCCGACCGGCCGTGTTGGCACTGCGTCGACAGCTCCTTGGCACCGCGTCGACAGTTCGTTGGTTCCGGGTCTACCCGCCCGCCTGCTCGGATAGCGCCTGGTGCCGGTGCTCGCTGGGCGAGAGGCCGTAGGCGGCCCGGAAGGCCCGGCTGAAGTCGGAGGCGCGGGGGATTCCCCAGCGGGCGCCGACGGCGTGGATCGACATGCCGCACAGTGCGGGGTTCGTCAGGTCGTGGCGCGCCTTCTCCAGCCGCTCGCGGCGCATCCAGGCAGCGACCGTCTCGCCGCGCGACTGCTGGGTGAAGACGCGGTGCAGATAGCTGACGGAGATGTGGTGCGCGGCGGCGATCGTGGGCAGCGACAGCTCGGGATCGTGCAGGTTGCGTCGGATGAACGCCCGGATGCTCTGCATCATGGCCCGCCGCCGGGCATCGTCGGGCATGGCGGCCTCGGCGTCCAGCTCCCGGGTCAGCCAGGCGGCCACCAGGTCGACCACGACCGATCCCAGACGGGGTGCCTCGGCGGACCCCAGGGTGGCGGCCTGCCGGTCCAGGCCGACGAGGAAGTCCGAGAGCAGCGCACACGTGCCCTCCCGCCCCGAGAACCCCCGGCCCAGCAGGTCGCGCAACCGGTGCGGCGGCAGCGGCAGCAGCGACGCGGGGAAGTCGATGCCCACCGCCTCGACCCGGAGGTCTTCCCGGCCGGCGGTGCGGGCGCCGAAGGACCGCAGGTCGAAGGGCTGCGAGCTGTGGACCATGTGCAGGTCGCCCGGCCCGAACGTCGCTGTCCGATCGGCGCCGTGCATCAGCGTCAGGCCTCCGTCGAGCAGCAGCGTCAGGTGGTACACCTCCGGATCCGACTGCCGCACCATGCGCTCGGTCCGCCAGAACCGCGCCGGCGGGAACGACGTCCTGAGCAGGGTCACGGGCCCCAGTTCGAGCCGCCGCATCTCCGCCTTGAAGTCGTCGGCGTGCGCACTGGTCACCTCGCTGGCCCGGGTCCGCCCGATCAGCTCCCGCCAGCAGTCGAATCGCTCCTTCTCGGACACGCCCTCACCCCGGAACACGCTCCCCGTCGTCGCGGGCACTCTTCGCTCCCTCTGCAGTTCGGCCTCCTGCCGGTCGGCACGGCCTTCCCACCCGACATCATCCCGTCCGGTGACCAGGCATCCGATCGGGAGGGTGCCGTTCTGCCGGGTGGGCCGCCGTCGAGGCGGTGGTGCCACGGGGAGCTGGTGCAGGGCGCCGGCGGAGCGCGGGAGGGTCAGCGTTCCATCATGCGCATACCGGCTTCGTTGTGCGTGTCCCCTGCCGCCGGCGGGAGGTTGGTGAGCTGGGTGAGCTGCTCGTCCGTGAGGCGGACGGCGTCGGCGGCGGTGTTCTCCTCGACCCGGGCCACGCGCCGGGTGCCGGGGATGGGCGCGATGTCCTCGCCCTGGGCCAGCAGCCAGGCGAGTGCGACCTGGGCCGGGGTGGCGCCGATCCGGGCGGCGACGGCCGCGACCTGGTCGGCCAGGCGGAGGTTGTGCTGGAAGTTCTCCTCGGTGAACCGGGGGTTGTCGGCACGGAAGTCGGTGGGGTCGAACTGGTCGGTGGACCGGATCGCGCCGGTCAGGAAACCGCGGCCCAGGGGCGAGAAGGGCACGAAGCCGATGTTCAGCTCGCGCAGCACCGGCAGCACGCGGGCCTCGGGGTCGCGGGTGAACAGCGAGTACTCGGACTGCACGGCGGTGACCGGGTGGACGGCGTGGGCACGGCGGATGGTGTCGGGTCCGGCCTCGGAGAGCCCGATGTGCCCGATCTTGCCCTCGGCGACCAGCTCGGACAGCGCCCCGACCGTCTCCTCGATCGGGGTGCCGGGGTCGACGCGGTGCTGGTAGTACAGGTCGATGTGGTCGGTGCCCAGTCGCTTGAGGGAACCCTCGACGGCGGCGCGGATGTTGGCGGGGCTGCTGTCGGGGGCTCCCTGGCGGCCGGTGTGGGAGACCAGGCCGAACTTCGTGGCGAGCACGACCTGGTCCCGGCGGCCCTGCAGGGCGCGGCCGACGAGCTCCTCGTTGACGAAGGGGCCGTAGACCTCGGCGGTGTCGATGAAGGTGACGCCCAGTTCCAGGGCGCGGTGGATGGTGCGGACGGACTCCGCGTCGTCGGTTCCGGCGCCGGTGTAGCCGTGGGACATGCCCATGGCGCCCAGGCCGATCCGGGAAACGTCCAGGTCACGCAGCTTGATGTGCTTCACGGTTGTTCCGTTCGCTCGGGGTTGGCTGAGCGGGGGCGGTGAACGCTTCCCCCGTGGTGGCCCGCGAGGCCGACGGCGGGCCCGGTTCCGGACACTACCGGGCGATCGCCGCGTGGTCCTCCGGGCCCGCCGAAGGGGCCGAACTCGACTTGGTGCTCGCCGGTTTGCTCGTGGAACTGTGACCGCTCCCGGCTTGGGCCACCCGCCCTGCCCGGCCCTACCGCTCCGGGTCCCAGTCCACGAGCTGGTCGAAGAGAAGTCGATTGCCGTCGAGCTTCAGGGAGTCCAACGGAATGCGGCCGTAGAAGGCGAGGACCAGCTCACTGGCCGTGCCTCGGGCGGAGGCGTCGGCCGCGTCCGAGCCCTCGGCGGTGGCGGGTGCGGGCAGGCGGGCGGCCCGTGCGCCGTCGTCGGAGAGCCAGTTGCGCCAGGAGCGGCCCTCGGTGACGTGGTAGTCGACGGCAGCGGGCTCGTGCGGCCAGGCCAGCAGGGCCTCGCGCTCCTGAGGCGCGGCAGTGTCGCCCTGCGGTGCGGACTTGGCCGTGGCGTCAGGCCCGGCGGCGATGGTGGCGGCCCAGGCGCGGCGCCCCTCGCCCAGGTGCTGCACCAGATAGCAATTTCATGACGATGCGACAAGCGCGAAGATGCTCGGCCACGGCTCCGACGCCGTCACCCGCTGCCCCCCTCACTGAGGAGTAGGCGCCGACCGGTCCGGTCCGCCGACGGTAGGCCCTACTCACCACCGGACTTGACGGTTGGTCAGCACTGCTCCCAGGCGTCGAAGATCCGGCAGACGCCCTCGGTCGCCGATCTCGATCGAACGGGCAGGACGCCGCTGGACGCCCAGGGTGCGCGGCTGGGGCGGGCCGGGGAGCACTCCGGTCTTGTAGACGGAGCCTTCGTGCAGCGCAGGATGCGATCGAAGCGGCAACGTCCCGAGCCGCTCGGCACCCGATGGGCGCCTGAGGCGTTCACGGTCTCCGAACTGACTACATGGCAGCCCAGTTGCCCAGGTCGTTCCCGCCGGCGTCCGCCGCCCGCTGCAGCGCATCCGGCGAACCCAGCAGGTCCTGCGGCAGATAGCCGGACCGGATGTCCAACTCCCATCCGTGCACCTGGACCGCAAGGGCGGCCAGGGCCAGGGCGCCGAGTGGCAGCAGGGTCCTGGGGGCGGGATCGGAGTCCAGGTTCTCCCGGTGCTCGATGAGCCGGGCCACGAGAGCCCGCTCGAAGGCGGGCTGGTCGTCGTCGAGGAGTACGCGAAGGAGGAGCTGGTCAGGTGTCAACGGACCGGCCGCGTCCAGGTGCCGGGCGGCCTCGGCCCGCTCGTCGGCGTCCGGCTTGCAGAGGGTGACGGTGGGCCAGCCGCGGGGCAGGTGCCCGCGCTCCTGCGCCAGGTAGCCGCAGAGCGCGTCCATCGCGGCAAGGTCCGCTGGATCGGATGTCGAGCTCAGCTTCGAGTACGGCACCCCGTCACGAATCGCGGGTGCGTAGTCGTAACGCAGCAGTAGCCCGATCACCCGCCGCCACTCCCAGACCGAGCCGCTGATCACGCACACCTCGAACGTGTCGACCCACGTCCTGGCCGTGGGGGCGTGCTCGATGACGGCGCCGAACGCGATGTCCTCGCTGCTGAGGCTCTCGCCGATGAGCGGGAAGACGATCTCCTGATCGCCGTTGGGAAAGCAGCCGACGCTCAGCACTCCCAGGGAGCACTCCGCCGCGGTCCGCAGGGCGGAGCGTGATGACTCGTCGAGCGTGGGGTCCGCCAGGGTGCGGGCGGCGACGTGGTCGAGGAGCTCGTCACGCAACTCCTGCAGCCTCTCCGGGGCCGGGTCGACGTAGCGCATCCAGTGCCACCGCTCCACGGTCCGTCCGCTGATGCCGTCGAGTGCCTGGGCCGTGTGCCGCCCATCCACCTCATGGCGTTCCACTTCCTGCACGGCTGTCGCCCTCTCATGATCGTCCCCACCGGACGCGGCACGCTATCAGAGGGCGCGGACATCACCCGGGGCCGGCCGCAGGATCCGGCAGCAGGAGAGACGGTGAGCGGGCAGGAGATGGGGATCTGTCAACTTGACGCGGCCGTAAACGACCGGGCTCGGAGGTAGGGCGGCTGGCTGCCGCGTGGCCTCCTCAAGCGCTGAGCAGCACCTCGAAGGTCGAGGCCTACTGCTGAGGCAGTCGGTTGGAGTGCCGCTGCGGGTCCGGCGTAGGAATCCAGTACCCGGCAGCAGGCCGTCCGGGTAAGAATGCGCGCATGAACAACGCGGTGGGGCTTGCGGGGCGCTTGATGACTGCGGCGCGAGTGGCGCAGGTCTCGGAGGCGGACGACGACGGGCACGCTTACTGGAACCTGGTCTGGGCGGCGGCGAAGGGGGGGAGCGGGGAGACCGCGTTGCGCTGGGGGTTGAGGTTGCTGGCGTCGGCCGAGGTCCTGGAGCGGAAGGTGGGCGGCGATCTGGTGCGCAGCGTGGCCAGCGGGCACGAGTCCCTACGTGGCGAGGTGGCAACCGTCCTGGTGGCGCTGGCCGAGGTGGAGACAGAGGTCTGCGTGCTGCGTTCCCTCGTTGTCGGCCTGGGCGCGGCGCAGGACCCGCGCGGCGTTCCCGTGCTGGTGAGGCTTTCCGGACACGAGGACGCCGAGATGCGGTGGACGGTCGCCTTGGCGTTCGGCACCGTCGTCAGCGGACTGCCCGACGGGCCCGACGTCCGTGCGCTGATCCGGCTCACCCAGGACCAGGACCCCGAGGTCCGCAACTGGGCGGCCTTCGCGTTGGGATTCCAACTGGAGCAGGACACGACCGCCATCAGGGACGCGCTGTGGAAGTGCACCACCGATGAGGACAGCACGGTCCGGGAAGAGGGCGCGCGAGGGCTGGCCAGACGGCACGACCCACGGGCCGTCCCACTGATCGCGCACCTGCTGGACTCCGATGACGGGTCCCAGATCTTCACCCTGGACGCGGCGGAGATCCTGGGCGTTCCCGAACTCCTGCCGGCCCTGGCCGCCTATGAGTTCCAGGGATCCGACACCGACCGGGCCATCGCGGCCTGCGACCCGGTGCGGCGGGCCCGGATGGAGGACGACGCCTGGACGGTCGTCGTGGAGCTGGAGCGGCTGCGCCCCGACATCGGCGCGGCGCTCAGCTCACCGCGCTACGAGTCGGTGTACCGGATGCAGGTGACCCACCGGGAGACGGTCGACGCAAGCTACGACGCGGCCGCACTGCTCACCCGCGCCGACGGGGACCCGGTGCGGGCGGCCGAGCTGGTGGTGGCCGACCTCACTGGTTCTGCTGGGAGCGGACCGCGGGCTGACGGTTTCTCGGAGTCCTCAGGCTGAGCGTCGGGCCGGGTGCCCGCGGTGGGGGCGTAGTCGTCGATGGTGGTGGCGGACTGGCGCATGGCGCGTTCGTCGTGCCCGCGGATCACGTCGGCGACCGTGCGGGGGTCTCGGGCGGTGACCACGGCCCGCCATCCGCGTTCCAGCACGGCGGCCGCCAGGGCCCGCAGGACGTGTCCTGAAAACCTCGCTCAGCCGACCCGGGACCCGCGCGCCTGCCCATGGTGCATCGTACGCAGTCGAGCCCTTCCGGTCGGAGGGGTTCGACGTCGGCCGCCTCATCAGGCGTCACCGAACTGCCTTCATCAGGTAAAGAAGCTGTTTTGAGCAGGTCATGCATCGGTGATGCTCGTCACAGGTCAGGGCCCGGCGGGTGATGCCCGCGGTCGTGGATTGTCCTGAATCATCCGCATTGCGGGGATGGTTTTCCGGGTGCCGATGTCCTTCACGCATACGCGGGCTGACCATTCGTCGGTGACCCGGTGCCGGGGTGAGCCTCCTTCTGTTGACGTGTACGAATTTCAGCCACTACCGTCCGCGAGGTTTCTTATCGTGCAGGTCCCGGGGGCGGTGACGTTTCCCGGGCATGTCATCTGTGGAGTTCGTCGTGCGTGTGGGTCGAAATGTGGTCTGGCCGTTGGTCACGGCCTTGGCGATACCGGTGATGGCCAGCTGGCCGGCCACGGCGACGGCTGCGGAGCCGGTGGCGCCGCCGGCGGCGGTGGAGGACTTCTCCTACCCCGACGCCGCGAAGGTCCTGGCGGACCGGCACATCACCCTCAAGTCGGGGGACGGGCACATCGTGCTCGCGGACTGTGCCTCGGGCCCGGGGCTGGTGGAGCTGTTCAGCCGGGCCGCGAACCCCAGCCAGGTGTGCTTCCGGATCACCGGGCCCACCGGCTACCTGGCGCTGGAGATCCCGCAGATCTACAACATCAAGGGCGACGACCACACGATCAAGGCCACGCTGAACAGCGCCGGCACGGTCAGCAGCTTCGACGTCGCCAAGAACGGCTGGACGCCGATCGGGGAGGGGACCACCGGCAGCGCCACCGCCCTGGTCGAACTCAACGCCACCGACGGCCCGGCCGCGCCGGCTCCCGGCGGCGACTACCCGGCGGTCGGCACCGTCACGGTCGGCCAGCCGGGGCGCGGTGCGGACGCGCGGTCCTGCACCGCCACCCTGGTCGACCGCTCATGGGTCCTCACCTCGGGCGGCTGCTTCGGTGACGCTCCCTCCGGCGCGCCCAAGGCCGCGAGCACGGCCACCGTCGGCGGCCACAGTGTCGCCATCGCCGAGCTCGTGGCACGCGGTGACCGCGACCTGGTGATGGCCCGCCTCGCGACCCCGATCGACGGTGTCACCCCGGTGGTCCTGGCCACCGGCGCCCCGACGGCCGGGGAGAGCCTGCGCGTGCCCGGCTACGGGCGCACCGCCACCGAGTGGGCGCCCTTCAAGGTGCACACCACCACCCACACCGTCGGTGCCGTCGGTGCCACCGGTATCGACACCGCTCCCGCCGCCGGGGCGGCCGCGATCTGCGCCGGTGATGCCGGGGCCCCGCTGCTGCGGGAGAAGAACGGCACCGTCGAAATCGCCGCCGTCGCCTCCCGTTCCTGGCAGGGCGGGTGCCTCGGCGTCCCCGCCGCCGAGACCCGCACCGGTGCCTCTGCCACCCGCGTCGACGACGTGACCACCTGGGTGCAGCAGGTGCGGGCGACCGCGATCGGCTGGAAGACCCAGGCGCTGGTCAAGGGCGACGCCGGTCTGTACCAGGCGTCCCGCCTCTACGACGGGACCTGGACGCCGTTCGAGGACGTCCAGGCCAAGGCCGGGAACATCGGGGGCGTCAAGCTCCTCACCGCCGCCGGCATCAACGGTGACACCCACGTGGTCGTACTCGGCGGCGACGGCCACCTGCACCACGCCATCCGCTCGCTGAGCGGCGCCTGGAGCAGCTTCGGCGACCTCAACACCTATGTCGGTGACCTTCGCAACATCACCCAGGTCTCCGCCGCCTCCACCGGTGGCGAGCTCCAGGTCGTGGTCGTCGCCGACGGCAAGCTCTACCACACCATCCGCCACGCGGACGGCACTTGGAGCGGCTTCGGCAACGTCTTCGACGCCACCGGTGGCCCGCTGAGCGGCATCACCTCCGTCGCCACCGCCGGCGCGAACGGCGCCCTCCACGTCGCCGTGGTCTCGGGCGGGAACGTCTTCCACACCCGGCGCATGGCCGACGGGACGTGGAGCAAGTGGGGATCGGTTGCCGCCGCCGCAGGCAGCACCGGGCCCGTGACCTCGGTCGCGATGGCCCCCCAGGGCGACACCGTCAACCTGGCCGTCGTCACCGACAACGGCGCCAACCAGTACCACACCATCTGGTTCCCCAACCTCAGCTGGCAGCCGTTCCGCCCGCTGAACGGCCTGCTCGGCCAGGTCACCGCCACCGGTATCAGTGCCGCCGCCGTCGACGGGACCGTGCAGTTCGCCGTCACCACCAGTGACAACCGCGTCATCACCGCCGGACGCCTCGCCGACGGCAACTGGAGCGCGCCCACCTCCCTCAACCTGCAGGGCATCAGCGGCAGCCACACCGGCAGCGTCATCGCCGGCACCCTCTGACCGCAGCAGCACCGGACAACTCGCGGTGGGGCCGAGGCCGGATCGCCACGGCCCCACCGCACACCGTCCCGTCCCGAGACCGTCCCGACCCGAGACCGGCCCGCTCCCACTGGGCAGCAGGGCAGGCCCCGGTCGGCGCACGGCACTTGACGCAGGCACCGTCCGACGCCCCGCCCGCTCCGGCGGTGCGGCAGACGGTGCGGCAGACGGTGCGGCAGGCGGTGCGGCAGACGGTATGGCGTGGCGCCTTCGAGCCACGCCGGAAGACTCACGCGTTTCCACGGCCGCCGGCGCAGATGCCGGCGGCTGAACGGCATCCAGGTGCCTGAACAGAACGGATTGCAGATTTCGATGAGGATGTCTCTGGCATCACGATCACTACGACCGCGGTTCGCGGCCGGGCTCGTGGCAGGCAGCCTGTTGACAGGGCTGCTCGCGATCCCGGCGGCGGCAGCGGACGTGACGCCGGCAACGGGGCCGAACGCGGACCGGGTGAAGGCGGTGGCGGCGTGGCAGGCCGGCGGCCCGACCGTGCGCCGCGCGGCGGAGACCGCGCTGACGGGCTCCGACGACGACCTGAAGGCCTTCCTGGCCAAGGGGCAGGCCACGGCCGCCGACCAGGACCTGCGGGCCAAGATCGAGGAACTGGTCGCCGGCTCGGGCCCCGGAGTGCGCGAGGCCGGCATCGCCGCCCTCGCCGGATCCGCCGCCGACCTGCAGGCCTTCCTCGACAAGGGCCTCAAGAAGGCCTACGAGGACGACCAGCGCGTGCGGCTGTCGCAGATCATGTCCGCGGGCGGCCCCGGGGTGAAGGCCGCCGCCGCCAAGGCCATGGACGGCACGCTCGACGATGTCAACGAGTTCCTCAACGCCGGCCAGTTCAAGGCGCGTGACGACGACGACCGGGTCCACCTCTCCCAGCTGATGTCCTCGGGCGGACCGGAGGTGAAGAAGGCCGCCGGCACCGCGCTGGACGGTTCGATGGACGATGTCCAGCAGTTCCTCCAGTACGGCTACCAGACCGCCGCCGCCCACGACCAGGAGACGCTGACGGTCGCCCAGTTGGCCGACCTGACCAAGACCGCCTCCGCCCAGGCCGGGGCGCAGGCCCAGACCGCCAAGGACGCCGCCGGCCAGGCCGTGGACGCCACCCGGCTGGCCAAGGAGGCCTCCGAGCGGGCCGCGGCCGAGACCAAGGCCGCGCAGAACTCGGCCGGGGACGCCTCCAATGCCGCCGGACGCGCGGCTGATGCCGCCGGCCGTGCCGCGGACGCCGCCCAGACCGCCTCCTCGGCGGCGAAGGCCGCGAACGACGCCGCCCGGCAGGCCGCGAACGCCGCGGCCAACGCCGCCTCGGCCGCCACCAAGGCAGGCAACGCCGCAGCCGCAGCGCTCAGTGCCGCAGCCGCGGCCGGCAGCGACGCGGGCAAGGCCGACGCCGCCAACAAGGCCGCGGCCATCGCCCGCGATGCCGCTGTCAACGCCCGCACCGCCGCCGAGGCCAGTGCCTGGGCCGGGGAAGCCGCGACCCAGGCCGGCGCCGCCGCCCAGTCCGCCGCCTCGGCCGGGGCCAACGCCGCAGCCGCCGCCCAGGCCGCGGCCGACGCGGCCGGCTACACCGGCGTCGCCGACGCGGCCGCGTACCGGGCCCGCCAGGCCGCCGCCCGCGCCAGGACCGCGGCCGCGGAGGCCACCCGGGCCGCGAACGCCACCATCAAGATCGCCAACGACGCCGCCGCGGCGGCCGGTGACGCCCAACGCGCCGCCAACGACGCCGCCGCGCACGCGGACGCCGCAGCGGCAGCGGCCGAGGAGGCCGCCAAGCACGCCGGTGACTCCTCGAGCTGGGCCAACACCGCGCAGGCCGCCGCCACGGCGGCCGGCAACGCCGCCGACTCCGCGGCGAGTTCGGCCCAGCAGGCCCACAAGGTCGCCGACATCGCCCGCGCCTGCGACCAGGAGCGCCTCGACGCCCAGCAGGCCAACGAGATGGCCACCGCCGACGAGGCCTCCCGCGAGGCCGACCTGAAGGCGAAGACCTCCGCCTGGGAGTCCGGCAAGGCCACCCAGCTCTCCGCCGACACCGATCAACTGCTCAAGGACGCGACGGCCGTGGGGGTGGACCCCAGGACCGCCGTGCTGAAGGGCCGTCAGGTCGCGCTGCGCCTGCTGGACTCCGGCGGACCGTGGACCAGGGCCGCCGCCCAGAGCGCCCTCGAAGGTGACGACAGCGCCGTCCAGGCCTTCCTGACCACCAACCTGACGGTGGCCCGCGACCGCGACGACCGCACCAGCGTCATGGCGATCGCCCAGGCCCCCGGCAAGCTGGAGAAGCGCCTCGCCGCCGAGACCGCCTCCGTCGGCACCCCCGACCAGGTCCGCGCGTTCCTCGCCACCGGGCAGTACCCGGGCAAGGACGACGACGACCGCGTCCAGCTCTCCCAGATCATGTCCGCCGGCGGCCCAGGCGTGAAGGCGGCGGCCGGCAAGGCGCTGGACGGCACCATCGACGACGTCCGCGCGTTCCTGACGACGGGTCAGTTCAAGGCCCGCGACGACGACAACCGCGTCCTGGTCAGCCAGGCCATGGCGACCGGTGGACCTGAGGTCAAGGCCGCGGCTCAGGCCGTCATGTCCGGCCCCGCCGACGGCCTGGTGCCGTTCCTGCAGACCGGTCTGCTCAAGGCCCAGCAGCGCGACGCCGTCACCGCCGCCCACGTGGCCACCATCCAGTCCTACCTCGCCACCATCGACGGCTCGGTCGCCCAGGCCCGGCAGTACGCGGCCCAGGCCTCCCAGTCCTACGCCACCGCCCGCGGCGCCGCCAACGAGGCGGCCGGCTACGCCAACCAGGCCGGCCAGTCCGCCAACCAGGCCTCCGGCTTCGCCGCGCAGGCCGCCCAGTCCGCCCAGCAGGCCAAGGCGTCCGCCGACCAGGCCGCCGCCTACGCCAAGCAGGCCCAGGCCTCCGCCGCCTCCGCCAACACGGCGGCGCGCAATGCCAGTTTCTCGGCGGCGATGGCCACCGACTACGCCCAGCAGGCCCACCAGTACGCGGCCACCGCGAAGGCCGCCGCCGACCAGGCCCAGGCCTCCGCCGTGGCCGCCAAGCAGAGCGCCGACGAAGCCGCCAAGGCCGCGGCCGACGCCCAGACCGCGGTCTGGCAGAAGCAGCAGGCCGAGGCCGCCGCCGCCCAGACCGCGGCCGGAACCTCCGGCACCGAGGGCGTCGACGGCAGCGGCGGCGACGGTGGCCGGGCCTACTACGTCGAGGTGGTCCCCCACGACGACATGAAGCCGGACAACGTCCAGGAGGACATGTCCGAGTGCATCTCCGACGACCCGGGAAGCATGAGCGGGATGTGGTCGGCGATGTTCGGCTCCCAGACCTGGCACAAGAACGGCGCCGGGACCCTGGTCTGCAGCGTCAAGGTCACGGCGAAGGTCTCCGGCACCGTCGACTACGTGATGCACACCTGCCCGGAGGCGGGACTCGCCCTTGACGCGTGCAAGGGCAAGTACCAGACCTGGGACACCGTCATCCTGAGCACCCAGCACCTGGACGGCGCCCCGTACGAGAACACGGTCGACCTGAGCTACCAGGACTACAAGACCAAGTACGACCCGAACGTGGTCGCGGGCCGGATGCTGTGGCAGATGGTCGCCGGCGACTTCATCAAGTGCTTCAACAACCCGGGTCTGAACTCCTCCTGCGCGTGGGCGGCGTCGACCCTCATCCCGGTCGGCAAGCTGGCCGAGGCCGCCAAGGGCGTCGTCGCGCTGCGCTTCGCCCTGGAGACCGGCATCGGCATCGAGGACGCCAAGCGCGCCGTCCAGGCGACGCTCAACGGCTACAACCAGGCCGTGATCAACAGCTTCGGCGTTGTGGCCGACAACGTCGCCAAGTTCCGGCTGACCCTGAAGGACGGCGCCGGCTCCGACGCGGCGCTCGCGGCCCTGCGCAACGACCCCACGGTCGACCGGGCCCTGATCAACGAACTCCAGAACGAGGCCGACCTCGCGCAGGGTGCCCGCACGGCCTGCCCGGTCAACAGTTTCCCGGCGGGCACGAACGTGATCATGGCCGACGGCAGCGACCGGGCCATCGAGACCCTGCGGGTCGGCGATCGCGTGCTGGCCACCGACCCCGCCACGGGTGCCACCGGTCCCCAGCCGGTGACCGACACCTTCGGACACTCCACCACCCGCCTGGTCGACATCGACACCGAGCGGGCGGGCCGGATCACCAGCACCGTCGGACACCGCTTCTACGTCGACGGGGCCGGCTGGCGCGAGGTCTCCGACCTGCACGTCGGCGACGTCCTGGTCGGCAGCGACGGGGTGCGCAACCCGGTGGCGGGCCTGCACGAACAGACCGGTGCCACCCAGGCGGTGTACGACCTCACCGTCGACGGCTCGCACACCTTCTACGTGCGCGGGTCGCAGAGCGCGGGCGCCGGCATCCTCGTCCACAACTGCTTCGACCTGTGGGGCGACGAACTGGGCAAGAACCAGGACCCCCGCGCCCACACCATCCAGAAGCACGTGGCACAGGGCGCCTACGGCCCGAACGGTCAGACCGCCGGGGTCACCCCGGCCCAGGCGGCCGCGCTGACCACGGCCACCGACGCGAACGGGGTGTTCGGCGACCTCAGCATCGCCAACGACGCGCTGCGTTCGGCGATCAACCAGAAGCTCTCGGTCATCTCCACCTGGCTCGGGCAGGGTGGCTCGGACTTCAAGGAGATCACCGTCGACGTCGATGTCATCAGGGACGGCCAACGCCTGACCACGCTGGGCAAGGTGTACCCTCCGGGTGGCAGTCTCAACGCCATCGATTCCGGCACCAAGGTCAAGGTCCGGCTGGTGAAGGCACTGGACAAGCACAACGGCAAGAACTGGACCGTCAGTTCCATCTACCCCCTGGCCGGCCGGTGATATGTGATGACTGATCGGTATGGCGGAGACGAGTTCGGGCTGCCCCACTTCGGGCAGGTGTTCCACCACAGCTGGCGGGACGAGTGGTCCACCGAGGACGCGGCGCTGGCGCGCTACGTCGACGGCACGGCGCCGTACCTGATCGAGGCGGTCCTCGTCGACGCGCTCCGGATGGCCGACCCGGCCGTACCGACCTGGGTGTTCGAAACCCTCTGGTCGCTGGGAACCGAGCGCCGTCTGGAGCTTCGGACCGAGGGGATCGACCCGCGCGACTGGCTCCTGAGGATCATCCGGCTGTGCCGGGAGCGGCTGGCGGGGGAGGGCCTCGATCGTCATGAGGAGGTCCCGCCCAGCCCGTACGGACACCTGACGGGGGCTGTCCTGGACGAGATCATGATCGTCACTCCCGGTCTCCTGGAGCTGGCGCAGGACTCGTCCTGGAAGACCGTCCCCGGTGTGCTGCCCGCGCTCGACCACACCGCCCGCCACGTCTGCCCCGACCTGGCCTTCCGCTACCTCCTGCGCGCGCTCACCTACGGCCCGCAGATCACCCGGAAGCAGTACGAGCGGTATGTCGAACTCGGGCGTCGGTTCGAGTACGGGGAGTTCCTCGTCCAGGGCTACGAGCACCTGATGGTCTGAGACCGCCGACGGGAACCGGGCGCGCAGCCGGTGCGGATCACGCACCGGCTGCGCGCCCTTCTTTCATGAGCGGCCTGAGGCGGTGTCCTATCGGCGGAAGCAGGCCTGGTGTTCGTGCAGGAAGGCGTCGAGGGTGCGGGGTGGGCGGCCGAGGATGTCGAGGACGGTGGGCGTGGGGGTTTCGGGTCGGGTGATGGCGAGTTGCTGGATCTCCGTCACGTGGTCGGCCGGCCAGGTCGGCAGGTGGGCGTTGCGGACGAGGTTGTCGCGCAGCTCGTCGGTGGTTCAGTGGCCGGCGGCGGCATGCTGGTCGTCACGCGGCACGACGATGTCCTCGGTGGTGGGTGCCGGTCGGCCGAACAGCACCGTGACCAGCGCCAGTCCGGCGGCCAGGCCGAGGAGTTGGCCAGCAATTGCACGCCGACGTCGGAGGAGAGCTCGGAGGCCTGGATGGCGGAGCCGACCACGACGGTGAGCAGCGCGCCGGTCCCGACGAACTCGACGGCCGTCCGGCGGCCCAGCGGGGAGGATCGGATCGGGGAGAACCGCCTGCGGCAAGGGCGCCGTCGCCGCAGGTGACGCCTGCTGCACCAGCGGCGAGCAGGTAGCCGCAGGTGGGGCTCGCCCTGCGGGGGTCAGCTCATTCCTCCCCGGTGGATCAGGTGAGTTGACGCACTGTCAGCCCGCGGAGCCGGGCGTCGAGCCGGTGAGGCCGTAGCGACGCTGGAAGCGCTCGACGCGGCCGGCGGTGTCCATGACGCGGGCGTTGCCGGTGTAGAAGGGGTGGCTGGCGGAGGAGATCTCGACGTCGATGACGGGGTAGCTGTTGCCGTCCTCCCACTCGATCGTCTTGGGGCTGGTGGCGGTGGAGCGGGTCAGGAAGCTGAGGCCGCCGACCTTGTCGCGGAAGACGACGGGGCGGTACGTGGGGTGGATGTCGGGCTGCATGAGGTTCTCCGGGTGGCAGTGGGGCGGGCGGTCAGCGCTCTTCGCGGAAGTCGACGTGCTGTCGGGCGACGGGGTCGTACTTGCGCAGCACCAGGCGGTCGGGGTCGTTGCGGCGGTTTTTGCGGGTCACGTACGTGTAGCCGGTGCCGGCGGTGGAGCGGAGCTTGATGATCGGGCGCAGTTCGTTGCGGGCCATCGGGGTCCTTCCCGGTGCTTGTCGTTCCGGTGTGGACCCCACTATACCGTAATGGTTTTCGTTTTCATCTAGTCATCGCCATCCGCCCCGGCGCGCGCGGAGCTGTCGGGCGCTTTCGATGTGCCCCGCATCGCTCCGGGTGGGGTGTGACGGCGAGGGAACGTTCACTCGCCATGACAATGGGTAGCCCATCAAATGCAAAGAGTAATCAGAGGGATCTCGCCCGCGCCCGGCGGACGACGAGGAGCGGCGGTGTCGGAACAAGGCCAGCTCGGCGCGCACGCCGAGTCGAACGGGCAGCCGGTGCCGCCCGGAAGGGTGCCGCCGCAGGCACCCGGCCCGCGGCCCGCCGCCGTGATCCGGCGAGCCCCGGAGGAGACCACCGCCGCCCCGGGCGTGGCCGCGGATGCAGACGCCGACCCCCGAGCCCGCCACAGCGCGGGCGCCGCGCCCTGGCCGGACCGGATGCTGCCGCTGCTGCGCACCCCGACGAGCGACCGGCCGCTCGCGCCGGACCTCGCCGAGGGGGACAGACCCGACCCGGCCGAGGCGGCTGCCGTCCTGGACCTCGCACTGTCGGTCGGCGAACTGCTGCTCGCCAGCGGCGAGGCCGCAGAGGACGTCGAGGCCGCGATGCTCGCCGTCGCACGCTCCTACCGGCTGCGCCCGTGTGATCCCCAGGTGACCTTCACCCGGGTGACGATCTCCTATCAGCCGGGCCCCTCGGACCCGCCGCTGACGGCCGAGGGCTCCGTGCGCCGCCCCGCCGGCGACTACGCGCGGCTGGCCGCCGTCTTCCGGTTGGTGACGGAGGTCACGGCGGGCACGGTCGATGTCGTGGAGGCCCACCGGCGGCTCGCGGCCGTGAGCGGCCGTCACCACCGGTTCCCCGGCTGGCTCCTGGTGCTCGCCTCCGGGCTGCTGGCCGGCTCCGCGACGCTCCTGGTCGGCGGCCGGGCCGACGCCCGGGCCTGGCTGGTGTTCGCCAGCGCCTTCGTGACGGCCCTGGCGGGTGGCCGGCTGGCGGCGCTGGTGGCGCGCCACGACCTGCCGGAGTTCTACCAGTTCGTCCTCGCCGCGACGCCGGCCGCGGCGATCGGGATCCTGTTGTCGTTCAACGGGCTGCAGCTGCGCGGATCGGTGGTCATCACCGGCGGGCTGTATGCGCTGCTGCCGGGGTGGCCCATGGTGGCGGCGGTCCAGGACGGCCTGGCGGGCTTCTACCTCACCGCTGCCGCCCGTCTGCTGGAGGCGATGTTCCTCATGGCGGGCGTGGTGATCGGCGTGATGACCGTGCTCTACGTGGGTGTCAGCAACGGTGCCGCGCTGGCGGCCCGGGAGGCCCCGGCGGGGGAGATGGACCCGCCCCTGCAACTGGCGGCGGCGATGGTGCTCACCCTGGCCTTCGCGGTGCTGCTGAACACCGAGCCGGGCACGCTGCCGCTGGTGCTGCTCAACAGCGCGGTCGGATGGACGACGTACGGCGTGCTGGTCAACGCCGGCGGGGAGTCGATCGTGGCCACCGGGGTGGCCGCAGGACTCGTGGGACTCTTCGGGCAGCTCATGGCCCGGTACCGGGGCAACTCCGCGGTGCCGCACATCACCGCCGCCCTGGGGCCCTTGCTGCCCGGCTCGGCGCTCTACTTCGGGATGCTCGCCTTCGTCCGGGGCGAGTCGGAGGCCGGGCTGAGCCGGGTCGGGCACGCCGCCGCGATGGCGATGGCCCTGGCCATCGGCGTGAGCCTGGGCCGGGAGGTGGCCCGCCTGTTCCTTCCGGTGCCGCGGGTGACCCCGGCGGTCGGCCGAAGGGGCGGCCGGCACCGTCGGTGAGGGGCGGCCGTCGGCGTGACCGCGACGACCCACTGATCGGCTGGGCCCAGTGGTGCAGCGCCTGGCGAAGCCCGTCGGCCTGGCCGAGCAGGACCTGGGCCTGGGTGTTGGCCAGCCCGCGGACGTGGACCGGACGCGGGCGGCTCGGCCTCAACCCCGCGCTTGCGCGGCCCAGTTCGGTAGGGTCATCGGCGGCCTGACCTCGGGCGGGCAACGCCGGCGCTACCGTCTGGCGTGGCCGGTCGCCTATCGTGGTCGGCATGAGTTACAGGGTGCAGTACACGGTAGAGGCCAGGGCAACGATCGACGCCCTGCCGCCGGAGCGGCGGGCCCTACTGGAACGCGCCCTCACCGTTCTGGCCCGCGACCCCTACCACAAGACCGCGACCGCGCCGCTCGGCGTCGAGCAGCACGCGCGCAAGGCCTACGCGGCGCCCGGCGTCGTCGTGGAGTTCGTGGTGGCCGACCAGCTCCTCCTGATCGTGCTGCTCCAGGTGTTCGACGAACTCCACTACCTGATCGACGAGTCCGACGCCCGCTGAACAACCGCCCCCGGGGCCGCCGCCTCCGGCAGCCCCGGGCTGGACCCGCGGGCTGGACCCGAGTCGGACCCCGGGCCGGACCCCGGGCCGGATCGAGCCGGTCAGAGGAGGTTGGACAGGAACTTTCGCAGCCGGGGACTGCTGGGCGCCTCGAAGAGCGCCTCGGGCGGTCCGGACTCGACCACCGTTCCGGCGTCCATGAAGGCGACACCGTCGGCGGCCTCGCGCGCGAACCCCATCTCGTGGGTGACGACGACCATCGTCATCCCGGCGCGGCCCAGGTCGGCCATCAGCGCCAGCACCTCCTTGACCAGCTCGGGGTCCAGGGCAGAGGTCGCCTCGTCGAAGAGCATCACCTTGGGTTCCATCACCAGCGCCCGGGCGATCGCCACCCGCTGCTGCTGGCCCCCGGAGAGCCGGCCCGGTCGGGCGTCGGCCTTGTGACGCAGACCGACCAGGTCGAGCTGGCGAAGGGCCGTCGCGTGCGCCTCCTCGCGGGACAGACCGCGCAGCCTGCGCAGCGGCAGGGTCAGGTTCTGCCGCACGGTCATGTGCGGGAAGAGGTTGAACTGCTGGAACACCATGCCGACTTGGCGGCGCAGCTGGTCCGGGTGGCGGTGCCGGACGCTCTCGCCGTCGAGCAGCACGTCGCCCTCCTCGGGCTCCACCAGCCGGTTGATCGCCCGCAGCAGCGTGGACTTCCCCGAGCCGGAGGGGCCGATGACGCACAGCGTCCGGCCGCGTGGGACGTCGATGTCCACGCCGCGCAGGACCGGTGTGCCGCCCAGGGAGAGCCGCAGACCGCGGGTGGCCAGGCTGACGGCGGCGAACCGCGAGTCGCCGGAGCCGGTGGCGATCGGTTCGTCAGGCATGCGACGCTCCCTCGGGCGCGGTGTCGGACACGGGTTCCGGTCGGGCGGCGGTGTCGGTGCCGCCGTCGGTGCCGCCGTTGGTGAGGCCGTTGGTGACACTGGTGGTGCCGCTGTCGGCAGGGCCGTCGGCGTCCGTTGGCCCGGTGGTGCGGCGTCCGTCCCGCAGTCGCCGGTCGATCACGTTGACCAGGTGGGTCAGTGGCACGGTCAGCAGCAGGTAGAAGAGGCCGGCGACGACCAGCGCCGACTCGTTGCCGGAGGTGGCCGCGGCGTCCTGGCCGATCCGGAACAGGTCGCGCTGATCGGCGGTCAGCCCGAGGAAGTAGATCAGGCTGGAGTCCTTGATCAGCCCGATGAGCTGGTTGACCCAGGCCGGCAGCACCCGCCTGATCCCCAACGGGATGATCACCAGCCGCATCGCCGACGCGTGCGAGAAACCGAGTGCGCGCGCGGCTTCGAGCTGGCCGGTCTCGACACTCTGGATGCCGGAACGGAAGATCTCGCCGAAGTAGGCGGCCGCGATCAGCGAGAGCGCGAGGATCCCGAGCGGGTAGGGGTTCGGTCCCCAGATCTGGAGTCCCTCGGGAGCCAGGCCCACACCGATCAGCAGGATGGTGACCGCGGACGGCAGCCCGCGGAACAGGTCGGTGTAGACCCGGGCCGGCCAGCGCAGCCACCGTGTCCTGGCGGTGCCCGCCACCGCCAGCGGCAGCCCGACCAGGGTGCCGATGGCGGCCGAGGACACCGAGAGGATCAGCGTGTTGGGCACGCCGGTGGTGAGCAGGTCGGAGATCGCCGAACGCATCGATCCCCAGTCGAAGAACGTATCTGCCAGTGTGCCGAGTTGGTCCACAGCACTCTCCTCATTCGGTCGGTCGCGAAAGACGGTTCGGCGCGATCAGGAGGTCGCCGAGGCGCTGGGCGACGGCGAGGCACCGGGCGACGGCGAGGCACCGGGCGACGGCGAGGTGCTCGTCGCCGTCACCTTCGGGTAGTCGACGGTGCCGCTGCCGGGCTTGAAGTCGCCCGGCACGGACCGGCCCGGGTAGTACTGCTCCTCGAACCGGGTCCAGGTGCCGTCCGCGATCACCTCGTCGAGGCCCTTGTTGAGCGCGGCGAGCAGCTTGGGCCGGTCGTGTGCGACGGCGAAGGCGGTGGGCGCCGAGCTCAGCTTGGTCTGGGCGAGCACCACCTTGCCGCCGCTGTCCTTGGCGCTCTGCTCGCCGATCTCCGCGGGCGAGATCCAGCCCTGCACGGTCCCGGCCTTGAGCTGGTTGAGCGCGCTGTTGTAGTCGGGGACGCGGACCGGGTTCAGCCCGTTCTTGGTCGCGTAGTCGTCCTGGACCGTCCCTTGCACCACCACGACACGCTTGCCGGACAGCTGGTCGAAGCTGGTGACCGACGAGCCGGCCGGCACGTCGAGCCCGAAGTAGCCGAAGTCGTAGCCGTTGGTGAAGTCCACCGTCTTCTTGCGGGCGTCGGTGATCGTGATGGACGAACTGCCCGCGTCGAACTTGTGGTTGGCCACCTCGGCGAGCAGGGCGGAGAAGTCGGTCGCGGCGAACTGCACCTTGAGGCCGGCCTTGGCCGCGACGGCGGTGAACAGGTCGTTGTCGAAGCCCGTGAACTTGCCGTCCTTGAGGAACACGTTCGGCGGGGCGTCGGAGAGCGTGCCGACCCGGATCGTGCCGGGCACGGCCAGCTGGTACGGGTTGTCGGCGGCGGAGCTCTTGCCGGAGCCGCTGCCGCAGGCGGTGAGCGAGAGCAGGGCGGCGACGGTGCTGACGGTGGCGGCAAGGACGAGGCGCGGACGCATGGGGACTCCTGGGGAGGTGGGTTCCGGCCGACGGACGCGCGCCGAGGCTGCCCGCGGTCGTCGGACCACGGGCCGGACGGCGGCGGACAGCCGGGTACGGACCGGAGAAACGGATCGGGTCGTGCGGGGAACGGCGCACAGCCGCAGAACCACGGGGAACCGCTCAGCAGCGGCAGGCCACGGTGGGAAACGGACCGCGCCCGGCGTCCGGCGTCAGCTGACGGGAACGCCCGTCAGCTGACGGAAACGGGAACGGGGCCGGCGGACGGCGCGGGACATGGGGTCAGCAGCCGCCGTGACAGCTCATTGCCGTCACGCGGCGCAGGTCGATGTGCCTGCGCGACACCAGATATCCAGCCATGCGGGCACTATGTGTGATGATCACCAACGGAGTCAAATCCGAATGACGGGACAGCACCCGAAGCCGGTTCACCACTGCGGCGCTGGTCAGGGGCCGGACGGTCGGGCCGCGGGCGGCAGCGGTCGCGCGCCCGGACCCGGCGCGAGGCCCTTGCGGAACGGCCGACTGCGCCAGCCGGATGAAGTACGGTGCCCGATCGCGTGGCGCCTCCCGGCGCTGATCCCGCGGCAACACGGCGTCAACTACCGTGTGTGACCTGCCCGAAAGCCCATGTCGACCCAGAACGGGGGGTACGTGACCGACGCCGACGCAGCGGCAGGTTCCAGCACGGGTGAGTCCGCTCACGATCAGGTGGTCGAGCGGATCAGACGTCGCCGCGAGGAACTGGGAATGAGCCGCGAGGAGGTCGCGCACCGTGCCGGCATGTCGCTGGAGTACACCCACCTGCTCCAGCGACTGGATCTCGACTTCCACCCGGCCGCGTTGCGTCGCATCGCGGCGGTACTCGACATGAGTTACGAGCAACTCATGAGCGGGCGCGCGGATTCAGGGCACGCGGAGTCAGGGCATGCGGATTCAGGGCGCGGTGAGTCCGTGCGCGGGGAGCCCGGGTGCGTGGAGGAGGCAGCGCCCGCGGACGCGCGGCTGATGATCACCCGCTTGACCGAGCAGGAGTGCTGGGAGGTCCTCGGGGCGCGCAACGTCGGCTACCTCGGGTACCTGGACCGCCTCGACGCGTGGGCGGTGCCGATGGACTACCTGGTCGACGGGCGGCGCCTGGTCTACCGCGCCTCCCCGGCCGGCCCGCTCGCCGCGGCGGCGGGTGCCTCGGCGGTGCTGGAGAGCGAGGGGACCAGCCCCGACCTGCGGCACTGCTGGAACGTCCTGGCGGCGGGCCCCACCACCGACCTCGCCGAGGCGGACCTGACCCCTGACCTGCGGACCCGCATGGCGGTGGAATCGGGGGCGGGGGAGAGCTGGATGTGCCTGACCGTCACCCGGATCATGGGCCGCAAGGTCGGTGTGCGGCAGGCATAGCCCTGTGAGGAGAGCAGGACGACCCGGCGGACCCCGCCGGAGCTGTTCGACCGCATCACGCGGCGGCCGCCGCCGCGCGGCGCGGGATGGCGTGGGATCGGCGTACGAGGTGACGGCCGGGTTACGGCTTGCGGGCCAGTGCGCAGGAAATCAGCTGCTCCCACACCGTCAGCTCACGCCTGTCCACGCCACTGTCCACCCCGCTGCCGCTGCCGCTGCCGCTGCCGCGGTCGCCCGGCGCGGGGTCCGGCCGCCACAACGAGCAGTGGACCAGCCCCGGTTCGAGCAGTTCGAGGTCACCGAAGAGGGCGATGATCTCCTCGTCGGTGCGCCAGCGGCCGCGGCCGAGACTGCTCTGCAGTTTCTGTTCCACGACCCGGGTCTCGCCGTTCTCGCCGGACCGGAAGTGGGAGATGTAGAACCGACTGCCCGAGGGCACCCGGTCCGCCCACCAGCGAACGGGATCGGCGGGCCGCTCGGCATCGTTGAGATGGTGCAGGACGCCGCTGAAGATGACGCCCACCGGTTCGTCGAAGTCGATCAACTTCTGCACGCGGGGGTCGTTGTGGATCCCTTCCGGCTCGCGCAGGTCCGCCTGGACCACCGTGGTGCGTTCGTCGTCGGCCAACAGGGCACGGCTGCGGGCAACCGCGCTCGGATCGTGGTCGACGTAGACGACGCGCGCTTCGGCAGTGTGCCGCCGGGCGACCTGATGCACGTTGTCGGCGGTGGGCAGGCCACTGCCCATGTCGAGGAACTGGGAGATGCCGTCACTGGCCATGGCGCCCACGGCGCGGATCAAGGCCTGACGATTGGCCCGCGCGATCGCCGGCGAACCGGGCAGATCCTTGATGAAGATGTCACCGATCTCGCGGTCGACGGCGTAATTGTCCTGACCGCCGAGCAGATAGTCGTACACGCGGGCGATACTCGGCTTCGACTGATCATCCTCTGTGGTGCGATCGGTCACGGAACCAAACTCCTGCCCCTCGGGCTGATGTGGCCTCAATCGTAGGGGAACCATCTCGGCCGAGGGCTTTCACGAACGGGTGATGTCGCGTGGAGTCGGCGCGCGCTCGCCCGCCACTGAAAGGTATGTACGAATACTGACCATCGAACCTGAAATCGGCCCGAGTTGCCGCGGAGGGCAGTGAGGTTTTCTCAACGAAATGATCTCGTGAGGTGACTCGGTCCAGGGAGGCCCCGCGAGCCGCGACGAGTCTGCGGCGTCCGGCGGTCGTACAGTCGAACCCGCTACCGAGGAGGACTTGTGATGCGCAGCGTGACCTATTCGATGAACGTCTCACTTGACGGCTACATCGTCGGGCCGGACGGCGACTTCGACTGGACGGCGCCCGAGGAGGTCTTTCGCTTCTGGATCGACGAGATTCGCGAGGTCGGCGTCCACCTGTTGGGACGACGGCTGTACGAGACGATGCTGTACTGGGAGACCGCCGACCAGGATCCGTCGCTCGACGACTCCATGCGCGAGTGGGCCTCGCTCTGGAAGCCGCTCCCGAAGGTGGTGTTCTCGACCACGCTGTCGGCGGTGCAGGGCCATGCCCGCCTGGCCTCCGGCGGCCTGGCGGAGGAGATCGAGCGGTTGCGAGCCGAGCCGGGGGAGGGCGACATCGCGATCGGCGGCGCGACTCTCGCCGCCGAGGCGGCCGCGTCGGATCTGATCGACGAGTACCGGGCCATGGTCCACCCGGTGCTGGTTGGCGGTGGCATTCCGTTCTTTCCCCGGCGCGAGCGCCGGGTGGACCTCGAACTCGTCGAGACCCGCACCTTCAGTTCGAGAGTCGTCTACCTCCGCCACCGCGTGGTGCGTTAGCCGGCTCGTCCCGCCGAGCCCTCGGAAGAACGGGCCGGTCAGTGACGTTCTTTCAGCGAGCGGAAGAAGGCGCGGATATCGGCTACCAGCAGATCCGGTTGTTCCAGGGCGGCGAAATGGCCGCCGCGGTCGAACTCCGACCAGTGCACGATGTTGTCGAGGCGTTCGGCGAACGCGCGGACCGGCAGGGTGATGTCGTGGGGGAAGACGGCCATGCCGGTGGGGACGGTGGAGGGTGTGACCTCGCCCCAGCCGTTGCGGGCCGACTCCTTGTACAGCCGCGCCGAGGAGCCGGCGGTGGCGGTGAGCCAGTACAGCATCACGTTGCTGAGGATGTGATCCCGGCGCACCGCGCTTTCGGGGGTGCCGTCGCAGTCCGTCCACTCGCGGAACTTCTCGACGATCCAGGCGAGTTGGCCAACCGGCGAGTCGGTCAGGGCGTAGCCGAGGGTCTGCGGGCGGGTCGCCTGGACGGCGGTGTAGCCGGAGGTCTCGGCCTGGTGACGGGCCCAGCTGTCCAGCCGTTCGCGGTCGAGGGGGCCGAGAGTGGCCGGGTCGCCGATGGGGAAGGTGGGGGAGGTGTTGACGTGGACGCCGATCACCCGTGCGGGGGCGGCCAGGCCGAGTTCGCGGGAGATGCCCGAGCCCCAGTCGCCGCCCTGCGCGCCGTAGCGCGGGTAGCCGAGGCGGTCCATCAGCTCGGCCCAGGCGCGTGCCACCCGCCGGTAGTCCCAGTGGAGTTGGCTGGTCGGCCCGGAGAAGCCGTAGCCCGGGATGGAGGGTGCGACCACGTGGAACGCGTCGCGCGGGTCGCCGCCGTGCGCGCGGGGGTCCGTCAGCGGGCCCAGGATGTCCAGGAACTCCACCACCGAACCGGGCCAGCCGTGCGTGATGATCAGCGGGGTGGCCTCGGGTTCGGGTGAACGCACGTGCAGGAAGTGCACGTTGGTGCCGTCTATGGACGTGGTGAACTGTGCGAAGGTGTTGAGCCTGGCCTCGTGTTCGCGCCAGTCGTAGCCGGTGCGCCAGTACTCGGCCAGCTCCTGGAGGTAGTCGAGCGGGACGCCGTAGTCCCAGTCGGTGCCGGGCGGCGAGTCGGGCCAGCGGGTGCGGGCGAGGCGGTCGCGCAGGTCGTCGAGCTGGTGCTGCGGGATCGCGACGCGGTAGGGCCGGACAGTGGCTGCGGTCGTCAAGACGGGGCCTTTCGTCGCTCTGTGGGGCAAGGAGGCGGTCGGTCGGTCAGTTCGGGAGGACGTGGTCGAGCAGGGCTGCCTCAAGGGCGCGCAGCGGGAAGGCCGGGTCCTCGGCGGCGAGGGTGAGGCCGCCGCGGATGGCGGCCAGCAGGAGCAGGCGGGCACCCTCGGGGTCGGGGGTGCGGCAGGCCGCCAGCGCCTCGTCCAGGGCGCGCAGCAGGTCGGCGGAGGCGAGGTCGGCACCCGCGGCCACCAGGACGGAGCGGGCCTCGGGATCGGCGAGCAGGGCGGAGACCGCCCGGCTCTCCTCGACCTCCTCGGGCGCGGTGTCCAGGCCCAGCAGGGCGGAGCGGACCAGGAGCCGCAGGGTGGCGGTGGGGTTGTCGGCCGGCTGGGCGGCCAGCGCCGCGCGGGTGCGCTCGCGCCAGCCGTCGGCGATGTCGATCAGCAGGCCGTCCTTGCTGCCGAAGTAGCGCGAGGGCAGTCCGTCGGCGACGCCGGCCCGGGCGGCGACCTGGCGCAGTGTGGTGGCGCGGTAGCCCTGCTCGGCCATCAGCAGGACGGCGGCGCGCCGGATCCTGGCGCGGGTCGCCTCGCGGACCGCCGCCGAGGCCTCAGGAGTGCGGGGCACGGGGACACCGGATTTTTGAGTGAACCATTGTTCAATATAAACACGCGGTGGGCCGGCTTGGCCAGTGCGGCAGGCGTTCGGGCCAGGGGGCAGTGGTCAGGGGTCAGAGGGTCAGGGCCGGGGGCGGGCCGGCAGCGGGCGGATGAGCGGGCTCAGGGCGGCGACGGCGTCCTCGTAGCTGATGAAGTCGTGGGAGGGGATTTCGATGTAGTGGTAGACGGGGTGATCCACGATCATGGCGGGGTCGTGGACCACCTCGCGCCAGCGGCCGGTGACTTCGAGCAGGGCATGGCGGCGGTAGTTCTCCAGGATCCGTCGGTGGAGCGGGTTCTCGGTCCTGTCGAGCAGCAGGTCTGCTCCCCGGGTCAGAGTGGTGATGTCTTCCTTCATGTGGTCTCTCCTCAAGGGGTGGGTGGGGGATCAGTCGACCGTCAGGACGGCCTTGCCGCGCAGTCGGCCGTGGGCCATCTCCTCCAGCAGGGCGGCGGTGTGGCTCCAGTGCGCCCGGTGTCCGATCTCCGCGCGCAGTCGGCCCTGTGCGGCGAGTTCGAGCAGGGCGGCGAGGTCGTCGGCATCCTGGTGGTCGTCGGCCGCCAGGTAGACGAAGTGGTGCAGGGTCAGACCCTGGCCGCCTTCGAACAGAGTGAAGAAGTCGAGGGTCAGGGGTCGGCTGGAGGCTTGTCCGAACCACAGGAACAGGCCGCCGGGGGCCAGCTTTCGCGCGGCGGTGGAGCCGAGGGGGCCTGCCACGGAGTCCAGCACGATGTCGAAGCTCCCATCGGCCAGGGTCTCGATGTCGTGGGTGACGGCGGCGCCCAGGTCGGGCAGGTGGTGCCACGGCTCGCTCGTGGCGGCGACGGCGGTGATCCGGGCGCCTTCGGCGGCGGCGAGTTGGACGACGAACTGGCCGACGCCGCCGCTCATGCCGGTGGCCAGGATGGTGCGGCCGTCCAGCGCTCCGGCCCTGGCGAGCAGTCGGCGGGCCACCAGTCCGGCCAGCGGCAGGGCGGCGGCGAGCTCGCAGGACACGGTGTCCGGGACGGGGACCAGGCGCCGGGCGGGGACTGCGGCGTACTGGGCGGCCGCGCCGCCGGCGGGCAGGTGGAGGGCGACTCGGCTGCCCGGCGTGGGGCCGCCGGCGGTGGCGGCCCGCTCGACCACGCCCACGGCATCGATGCCGGGACGGTAGCTCGTCCCGGGATTGCTCAGGTACAGGAAGTCGGGACGGTTGAGGGAGAAGTGGGTGATCCGGACCAGGGCCTCGTCGGGGGCGGTCTGGGGGGACTCGACCTCGCCGATGTCCACGAGGTGGCCGGTCCGGCCGGTGGGGATGAGTGCGCGCACGGGAAAGTCACTCCTTGAAACGGTAGTGTTGCTTTCGTTTCAAGCTAGCAGGCGAAACGGTAGTGTCGCTACCGTTTCTTCCTCGGAGGGAAAATCCATGACCACCCCGCCGCGGCCGATGCGCAAGGACCAGCTCCGCAACCGCCGCCTCCTGCTCGACGCCGCACGCGCCGCGTTCGCCGAGGAGGGGCCCGACCTCGCGATCGATGCCATCGCCCGCCGTGCGGGCGTGAGCCCCAGCACCTTCTACCGGCACTTCCCCACCAAGGACGCCCTGGTCGACCAGCTGCTGGACGAACTCACCGACGGCGCGCGCCAGGTCGCCGCCCGGGCCGCCGGGATCCCCGACCCCTGGGAAGCGTTCCGCACCGTCTTCACCCACGGCTGCGTCCTGGAGGAGACCGAGCTGCGCCTGTTCGACATCCTCTGCCGCACCAGCCCCCAAGCCGCCCGGCACGGCCACCGCGCCACCGCCGATCTCATCGCCCCGGCCGCCGACCGGGCCCGCGATGCCGGGCGACTGCGACCGGACGTGAGCGTCGAGGACATCGCCGCCTTCATGCGCATGGCCGATTCCGCCGCCGACCTCGAACAGCGCCGCAGGGCCCAGGACGTCCTGCTCGCCGGCATGCGTGACGCCGGCTGACATCCGGCCCCGGTATCGGTGGACCGTTCCAGGGCAGGGCCGGCGGATCCTGCCGGACGGGCCCTGGTCCCCACCGGCGGACCCGCAGGGGGACGACTGCACCCGAGAGTGGTAACTCCGGGGGCGCGAGTGGCTGGCGCGACTCGAACGGTTGGGCGAGAACGGCCGGATCGCGTCCATCCGGATGTGAATGTTTTCATCGGGAACAGAGCGGCCCTAGGATCTCCTTCCACGTGATCGACACCGATCGGCTCCCCAGCAGAGCCGATCGGACTCGACAGTCGTTCAGTCATGCACCGGGGGAGGGCCATTCGTGGGCGAGCAGCTCGCAGACACCTCGGCGGGCGACCTCCCGATACCCGGGGAGGTCGACACCCGCGTCTTCCAGTGGGTCGCACGGCGAGGCCACCTGGTCCCGGAGGAGGCCGCCGCGGAACTGGGCATCACGCCCGACCGACTCGACCGCGCGGTCGCGGTGCTCAGCCGGCTGCACCTGCTGCGCGCGCTGCCGTTCGGGGAGAGCGGCCAGCTGCGACTGGCCGCCGTCTCGCCGGAGCACGCGGCGGCGAGCGTGGTCGCACCGGCCGAGGCCGAGCTGCGCAAGCAGCTGGCGCAGGCCGAACGGGTCCGCGCCGAACTCGCCCGGCTCGCCCCGCTCTTCGACAGCGGGGACCGGCGGCGCGAGCGGCAGCCGCTGGACGAGGTGCGCGAACTGGCCTCGGTCATCGACGTGATCGGCAAGCTGACCGAGAGCTGCCGGACCGAGGTGCTGACCTGCCAGCCCGGCGGCCCGCGCGCGCCGCACCTGCTGGAGCAGGCGTTCGCGCGGGACGTGGCGATGATCCGCCGGGGTGTGCGGATGCGCACGCTCTACCAGCACACCTCGCGCCGCCACCAGCCCACTCAGGAGTACGTGCAGCGGATCACCGGTGAGGGGGCCCAGGTCCGTACCCTCACCGCGCTCTTCGGGCGCATGATCGCGTTCGACCGGAGCACCGTGATCATCCCGCACCACGAGGAGTACGACGGCGCGGTGGTGATCCGTGACCCGTCCACGGTGGCCTACCTGTGCTCGGTGTTCGACCAGTCCTGGACGCTGGCCGACCCGTACGCGCCCAGTGCCCAGGGCGATTCCGCGCTGGACGAGATCAAACAGGCCATCATCCGGCTGCTCGCCGAGGGGATGAAGGACGAGATGATCGCCCGGCGGCTGGGCATGTCGCTGCGGACCTGCCGCAAGCACATCGCCGAGAGCATGGAGTCGCTCGGTGCCACCAGCCGCTTCCAGGCGGGCTACCTGGCCCGGGCCCGGCTCACCGGCTGACCCCGACCGTCCGCCCGTTGCCCGTCCGCCCGTTCCGCGTCCGCCCGGCCCCCGGTGGCCCTGGCCGCAGCGGCAGCGCATCCAGCCGGCGGTGCTGGTGTCCGCCGCTCCAGCTCAACCCGTCCGCAGGGCCGTCGAGTTGCAGCCCGGGCCAGCGCGTCAGCAGCGCGCCCAGCGCCTCGGTCAGCTCCAGTCTGGCCAGCGCCGCGCCCAGGCAGTAGTGCGGTCCGAGACCGAAGGTCAGGTGCCGCGCGGCGTCCGGTCGCTCCAGGTCGAGCCGGTCCGGGTCCGGGTGGCAGCGCGGGTCCCGGTTGGCCGCGGCCACCGCCAGCAGCACCCGCCCGCCTGCCGGGATGACACTCCCGCCGATCCGCACCTCCTCCAGCGCGACCCTGGTGGTGCTGAACGGCCCCGGGGTGTCCCAGCGCAGCAGCTCGTCCAACGCCCGGGCCAGCAGCCCGGGTTCGGCGGCAAGCCGGGCGGTCGGCCCGTCCTCGCCGAGCAGCGCCAGCACGCACATGCCGAGCATCTGCACGGTGCTGTCGAAGCCGGCCAGCAGCAGCATCGCCAGCAGGTCGACCAGTTCGGCCTCGGTCACGCTCCCCTCGGCCGCCTCCCAGGCCCGCACCACGGTGGAGAAGACGTCCTGCCCGGCGCCACCGAGCCGGGCCGCGATCTCGGTGCGCACGAACGCGTCCAGGTGGTCCACCGCGGACTCCAGGGCGGCCGCGTCGTGCCGGCGCTGGTTCACCAGGACCCGCACCGCCGCGTGCAGCGCCGCGCGGTCGCCGCCCGGCACGGCCAGCACCTCGCAGAGCACGTGGAACGAGAACGGCTCGGCGAACTCGGCCATCAGCTCGAACCGTTCGGGCTCGCCCAGGGCCTCCAGCAGGTCGCCGGCGGCCGCGGCCACCCGCTCCCGGTAGCCGGCGATCCGGCCCGGCGCGAAGGCCGGCGCGGCCAGCCGGCGGATCCGGGTGTGGTCCGGCGGGTCGTAGTTGACCAGCGACATGTCCAGCGCCCGGTGCGGACGTCCGGGGTCGCGCGGCTCGCTGCGCAGGGACAGCCGCGGGTCCAGGAAGGCGGCCCGGACGTCCTCCTCACGGGTGATCAGCCAGCGCGCCCGGCCGTTCGGCGCGACCACCTTCGCCACCGGGCAGCTCTCCCGGTAGCCGGCCAGCACCTCGGTGGGGCGCGCCACGAAGTCACCGGCGAGCGGCGAGACCGGCTGGTCCGTCATCAGCGGGGCCCGGCCGCGAGCAGTGCCTCGCGCACCGCGTCGACCACCAGCAACCCGGCCGCGCGACCGGCCTCGTCCAGCCCGGTGAGGGCGAGCACCGCCGGGTCCGCCGGGCGTGGCCGCTCGGCCCGGTCCAGCACCACCCGCAGCGCGGTGGCCGCCTGCCGGGCGAAGAGCGCCAGCAGGTCCAGCTCGCCCAGGTCGGACCTGGCCTGCGGCGCCGGGTCCAGCACCTCCAACACCCCGAGCACCCCGGAGGCGTGCAGCAGCGGCGCCGCCATCAGCGAGTCCGGCACGTACTCGGTGGACTCCGCCAGGTCCCGCGCGAAGCTCCCGTTGCGGGTCAGGTCGTCCACCACCATCGGCTCGCCCGAGCCGGCCACCCACCCGGCGATCCCCCGCCCGGCCGGGAACCGCATCCCGACCAGCGACTCCTCACCCTGCCCGGAGACCGCCTGGAACACCAGCTCGTCGGCGGCCTCGTCCAACAGGAAGATCGAGCTGGCCTGCGCCCCGAAGATCGCTCGCGCGGTGTCCACCACGGACTGCAGCAACTCCCGGGCCACCGGGTCGACCTGCGTGATGGTGCTGTTCTCGGTCATTCTCCACCTCGGTTGGTGACATGGACGTTGGCGGCGGCCAGGTAGAGCGCGGTCTTGAGGCCGAACGTGGTCAGCGACGGGTGCTTGGCGAGTGCCCGGGCGCAGAGGCCGGCGATGTAGGGGGTCGCGAAGCTGTTGCCGGTGGTGCGGATGGTGGCGCCACCGAGCCAGGGGACGGTGACGTTCTGGCCCGGGGCGAAGAACTCCACCGGCGGGTTCGGGTTGTAGAGGTAGAGCTCGGCGTCCTCCTCCTGGTGGCTGCCCACCGAGATGACCGAGGAGAAGCGCCAGGGGAAGCTCTCCACCGGCGTGTTGTGGGCGGAGGCGACGATCGCGCTGCCGGCGAAGGCGGCGTCGTCAGCGAGCGAGCGCAGCGCCTCGGCGAACTTCGGCCGGGTGGTGGACAGGCTCAGGTTGATCACGTCGAAGCGCTGCTCGACCGCCCAGCGCAGGCCGGCCAGCAGCACGTCGCCGGTGCCGGAGAAGCGCTCTCCGAGTACCCGCACGCTGGACAGCTCGCAGTCCGGCGCGGTGCGGCGGATGATGCCGGCGCAGGCCGTGCCGTGGCCGCAGGTGTCGCCGGACTCGGTCGGCTCGACCCGGGTCGTGCCGTCCGCGTCCCTGAGCACCACGTACGAGCCGGCCAGCGGGCCGACCAGCGGGTGGTCGCGTTCGACACCGCTGTCGACCACGCAGACCCGCACGCCCCGGCCGGTCGAGCCGCCCCAGGCCCACTGCGGGGTGCCCTCCAGGCCGGCGGCGGTGACCGGGATGTCGTCGGGGGAGCGGCCGCGCAGGCTCCAGGTGAGCGCGGGGGCGGCGGGGGTACTCATCGTGGCGGCCGTTCCTCTTCGGTGGTCGGGGGGACGAGCGGCGCCGGTCGGCCGGACGCCAGTGCTGCGGCCAGTCGCACGCCGACCAGGTGGCCCTTGGCGGCGAACCGGCGGGCTGCCAGCGAGGCGGCGGCGGCCGCGCGATCCGGGCGGCCGAGGGCGAGTTCGGTGCGGGCCGCGTCCAGCGCGGCGCTCGCCCGGACCACCGGCGAGTCGGTCCGGGCCGCCTCGGCCAGCGCCCGCTCGGCCAGTGCCGCGGCGGTGTCGGTGGCGCCGCGGGTCGCCTCCAGCCGGGCCATGGTGCCGTGCAGGTCCGCCGCGTCCGAACACGGCGGGTGCTGGTCGTCGGCGCCGATCGTCGCCTCCAGTACGGTGGCGCACTGCGCGGCATCGCCGGCGTCCAGCAGGGCGCGGGCCAGGTCGCGGCCGACCGCGCCGAGCAGGCCGGTGGCGCCCAGCTCGCGACAGGCCAGGTCGGCCCGGCGCAGCAGTTCGACGGCCCGGGCGGGGCGCCCGGCCAGCTGCTCGACCGCGGCCTCGAAGACCGGCAGGAAGACGGACGCCTCGGCGTACCCGAGCTCGTCCGCCAGCCGGCCCGCCTCGGCCAGGCAGGCGCGCGCCTGCGACCACTGCTCGCCGAGCGCGTGCACCACCGCCAGCGGGCAGTTGAGCGTGACGCCGACCGCGCGCCGGCCCGGGCCGTGCTCGGCCAGCAGGGCACGGCAGCGCTCGACGGCCCGCGGCACCGGGGTCGGGCCGAGCCAGAGCGAGACGCCGATCGCCCCCAGGGCGGCGGCCCGTTCGGGTTCCGCCCCGGCCCGCACGGCGTGCTCCAGAGCCCGGTCGAGCAGGTGCTGGGCGGCACCGTGGCGGCCCAGCAGCTGCTGCTCCTGGGCGATCCGCAGGCAGCAGCGGGCGATGCCGAGCGGGTCGCCGGCCGCCTCGAAGAGCGGCAGGACGGCGCGCGCGGTGTCGGCGGCGTGCCGCAGGTCCGGGCCGGGGTCGAGTACGGCCAGGCCGAGCCGGACGTGCGCGGCGACCTGGGCAGCGGCGCTGGTGAGCTCCTCCGCCGCGTCGGCCTCAGAGCCGGCCGGCTCTGCCGCGTCGGCGGTGCCTTCGGGTGGCTCCGCCGTCGCGGCCAGCACCTGCTCCAGCAGGGCTCGGCCCTGCTGGGTGCGGCCGGTGGCCAGGTGGACCTCGGCCAGCCGCCAGGCGGCTCCCGGCCACGGCGGCTCGCCCGGCCGGCAGAGCTCCACGGCCGCGCCCAGCAGGTCCTCCGCCCAGGCCAGGTCCGCCCGGGAGAGCGCGTGCACCCCGCCGGCCGCCAGCAGCTCGCCGGCCCGCAGGCGCAGCAGCTCGGTCTGCGGGCCGATCAGGCCCAGCTCGCTGCGGTAGCGGTGGGCCTTGGCCAGGTGCCCGCCGACCACGCTGTCGGGCGCGCCGCGCCCGGCCAGCAGGTCGGCCACCCGCTCGTGCCGCTCGGCGCGGATCCGCTTGGCCATGCTCTGGTACGAGACCTCCTGCACCAGCCCGCTGCTGAACCGGTACTGCGCGGCGCCCCCGCGCGGGGGCTCGGCCGGCTCCACCAGCCGGCGCCGGGTGAGCCCGCGCAGAGTGGCGGGGACGGCGCCCACCCCGTCGGCGGCGGGCTGGAGTTCGCCGCCCGGCGCGCCCTCGGGGCCGGTGGCGGCCAGGCCGGCCAGCTCGTCGGTGTCGAACTCCCGCCCGACCACCGAGGCCAGCGACAGCGCGGTGCGCTCGGGGGCCACCAGGGCATCGATCCGCGCGCCGAGCAGCGCCTGGACGGTCGCCGGCAGCTGGTCCGGGTTGCCGTTCTCGGCCACCATCGCCAGCAACTGCTCCAGGTGCAGCGGGTTTCCCTCGGCCCGGTCCAGCAACTGGCCCGGCACGGTGTCCAGATGGCCGGCCACCTCGACCAGCCCGGCGGCAAGGCGGGCGCACTCCCGGGTGGTCAGGGCGGGCAGGACCAGGGTGCGGGTGCGCCCGCCGGTGCCCCAGCGCGGGCAGCTCTCCAGCAGCTCCAGCCGGGCCACGCAGACCACCAGCACTGCCACGCCGGCGAGTTCGACGACCAGCCGCTCCAGCACCTCGCGCAGCACGTCGCCCGACCAGTGGAAGTCGTCCAGCACCAGCACCACCGGCGCCCGGCCGGCCAGCGCGGTCAGCAGCCGGACCACGGCGGCGCAGGTGTCCTCCAGCGAGGGGGTGGGCGTGCCGTCCAGCAGCAGGCCGCCGCGCAGCAGCGTGAGGGACTCGCCGACGTCGGCCGGTGCGGCCAGTGGGGTGAGGTCGTGCGGCCGCAGGTCGGCCAGCAGCCGGCGCAGCGCGTCCGCCAGCGGCGCCAGGCTGCCGCTCTCGCCGTACGGTCGGCAGCGCGCGCTGCCGACCAGGGCGGTGCGCGGAGCGGCCAGCCAGCGCCGCACCAGCCGGGTCTTGCCCATCCCGGCCTCGCCGTACAGAGTCGCCAGCCGGACCCCGGACTTGCTCGTCAGCTGGGTGAAGCAGTCCTCCAGCGCGGCGAGTTCGCGCTCGCGGCCGACGAAGGGAGTGTCGAAGCGGCGCAGCAGTTCGGGTTCGTCGGCACGCAGCGCCAGCAGACGGTAGCCGGGCACCGGTTCGGTCTTGCCCTTGAGCACGAGCGGGCCGGCCTCCTCGACCACCGCTCCGGCGCCGGCCGCCCGCAGGGTGTCCGGGCCGATCAGGATCTGGCCGGCGGCAGCGTTCTGCTCCAGCCGGGCGGCCACGTTGACCACCTCGCCGGAGACCAGCGCCTGTCGGGCGCCGGCCTCGGTATTGGCCACCGCCTCACCGGTGTTGACGCCGATCCGGACATCGAGGCGCACCCCGAGGGAGGCCAGCAGGTCGGCGTTGAGCTCCTCCAGGGCGGCCAGCATGTCCAGTGTGGCGGCCAGCGCGCGGCGGGCGTCGTCCTCGTGCATCACCGGGATCCCGAACACCGCCATCACGGCGTCGCCGATGAACTTCTCCACCGTCCCGCCGTGAAGCTCGATCTGACGGCTCATCACTTCGAAGTAGCGCAGCGTCACTGCCCGCAGTGCCTCCGGGTCGAGTCGCCCGGAGAGCGCGGTGGAGCCGACCAGGTCGCAGAAGACCACGCTGACCACCTTGCGCTCCTCGGCGCGGGAGGGCGCGGGCCCGGCGGGCGGATCGGCCGGCGGTGCGCAGGGCGTGCCGCACTGCGGGCAGAACCGGGCCGCCGGTGGCAGCGTTCCCGCGCACGAGGAGCAGGTCATGGGTGGTGGTGTCCTTTCCCGGGGGAGCGGCCCGTGGCGAGTGGCGGGTCGGTGCGGGCCTGGCGGGCTCGGCTCGGCCCGGTGCTAGAAGAGCGCGCCGCCGGCGATGTTGGCGTGCGCCTGGACCTCGGGCTCGACCTCGTCCAGCCGGGCCTTGAGGTCGACCAGCAGGGCCAGCTCCTCCTCGCTCAGGGCGCCGAAGACGCCCAACTGCTCCTCGGTGAAGGTGTCGACGGGGAAGCCGGCGGCGGCCAGCGCCTCGATGGTGCGCGGGTCGAAGGTGGACATCGGGATCCTCCTGGCAGGTCGTGCGCGGATGCGGATGCGGATGCGGATGTGGATGTGGCTGGCACGGCGGGGCCTTGGGCCGTGCGGCTCAGGGCCCCGCCTGGCGCGGCGGGCGGGCCAGTCGGGTGAACAGCTCGGCCGCCGCGTCGACGGTGTGCAGCGCGCTGACCGCCACCGCGCTCTCCTGGGCCGCGTCGAGCGGCAACCGGTCGAGGATCCGCTCCAGGTCGGCGCAGTGTCCGGTGTCCAGCGCGGCGTGGTGGCTGACGGTCTGGAAGGCCGCACCGGGCAGACCGGTGTCGGCGGCCAGACGTTCGGCGAGCCAGGGTGCCGGGGCGTTGCTCTCCAGCACGGTGATGTAGCCGAGCAGCGAGACCGGGTGGTAGTGCTCGATCCAGTAGTACTGCGGTCCGACCAGCCGGGCCACCGCGACCGGCGGCTGGGCGCGCGGCGGGAGCGGGTCCAGGCCGGCGGCCGCCAGGTCGGCCAACAGCCAGTCGTCGTGGCCGCGTTCCTCCTCGATGTGCTCGGCCAGGTACGCGCCGAGCGGCCCGGCCACCGGGTCCGCCGGGGCGAGCCGGGCGCAGCGGCGGACCGCCAGTTCCATCAGCGGGACGGAGGCCCGGATCACCTCGTGCATCGTGCGCAGGTAGCCGGCGTAGCGTGTGGTGAGGCCCTCGGGGCGCCACAGGTCGGCCATCGCGGCTCGCAACGGTCCCGCCGCCAGGTCGAGTTTGAGCCGCAGGGCGGTACTGCGGGCGGTCCCGGCGGTCATCGTGGTCCCCTCTCGGCCTGGCCGGTGGCCGCTGGTGGTGTCAGTTCCACCAGGTCGGCGTAGGGCGCGCTGCCGAAGCGGCGCACCAGCGCGGCCGGGCCGGCCGCGCGTTGGCTGCGGGCGGCCTGCAGGTCCAGCAGTTCGCCGACCGGTCCGGCGCCGGTGCGCCGCGCGCCGGCCAGCACGGCGGGGTGGTCGCCGAGCGCGCGGCAGCCCTCGCAGTAGCCGGTGCAGGCGGCCAGGTCACCGAACCTGGCGTACAGGTGGGCGGGCCCGACCGCGCGTACCATCCGCAGCGCGGGCGACTCCAGCGCGCGCCGGTGCACGGTCGGCCAGTCGTCGGCGCCCAGGTGGCCCAGGCGCAGGTGGGCGGGGGCGGGCCGACGGTCCACGGTCTCCTGATTGCAGCAGGCGAGCACCGTGCCGTCGGCCGCCACCACCGGCCAGGCGGCCATCGCACAGGGCAGCGGGCGGCCGTCGGTGCCGGCCCGGCCGCCGTCGTTGCTGCCGCTGCCGCTGCCGCTGCCGCTGTCTCTGCCGCTGTCTCTGCCGTCGTCGTCACGGCCGTCGGCGTCGGTGTCGGCTTCGGTGCGCCGGGCGGGGGAGGCGTTGCGGGCGCCGGCCCAGGCGGCGGCCCGGCCGACCGCGCGCACCTCGTTGACCAGCATCGGCACCGCGTCGTCGAAGGCCAGCCGGACCTCGCGGGTCAGCTCGGCCAGGTACGGGTCGTCCGGTCCGGCGCCGGTCACGTGCAGGCTGACCGGGATGCCGCTGTCCAGCACCGTGCGCAGCACCCGCAGCACGTCGGCGCGGGCCACCTCGCGCTCGTGGAAGGCGTCGATGCTGGCGGAGAAGTGGTCGACGGCACCGATCGCGCGGCGGATCCGGTCGGGGATGCGGCCCTCGCGGGCGAAGAACATGCCGCTCAGCAGCGCGGTGCGGGTGCCGGCGGCGCGGGCGGCCTCGGCCAGCGCGCGCACCGCCTCGGGCAGCAGCAGTGGCTCACCGCCGGTCAGCAGCATCAGCTCGGGGCGGTCGTCGGGACGGAACGAGCGGACGAAGCGCAGCAGTTCGGCGTGGTTCTGGTCGCTGCCGCGCAGTGTCGCGGAGGTCGAGCAGTGCGCGCAGCTGAGCGGGCAGCGCTCGGTGAGCGCGACCAGCAGACCGGCGCCCGTGACCGGGCGCAGTGCGACCAGCTCGGCCAGCTCCATCGACTCGGCCTCCTCTTCCTACGCGGTGCGGGGTGCGGGGTGCGGGGCGCGCGACAGCGGTGCGGAGGGGCGGCCGCGCGGACGATCGCCTGCGAAGAGCCTGGCCCGGCCGGGTCGGTGCCCGGTTCAGAGCCGCCCCGAGTCCGGTACAACCGCAGGTCGGAGCCCCCGCCCGCAGCCCGCCGGGCCCACCGAGGGCCCCGCTCGCGCCCGCCCCGCCCGTGCGAAGGCCCGCTGACCTGCGCCCCGGCGATCCCTGTACCGACGGCGAACCGCTCCCGGGCCGGCGGTTCCTAACGTTCTCGGTGTCGGCAAGGGAGCCCCTCCCTCCGAGTCCCGACCCCCGATTGGAGATCACCATGGCTGAGAACATCGAGCCCACCCGCAACGAGGCCGAGGACGTCGTCGAGGAGGACGCTCCCGAGGTCGTCGCCCACAGCGGCGAGGACACCCCGTGGTGCGGCGTCAACATCCACAACGAGGCGTAAGGGCTCTGCCGCGCGGCCTGCCGGGTTCCGGCAGGCCGCGCCCCCGTCTGCGGGCCGCGCCCCGCCGGCCCGTGCACGTCGCGCGTCCGTCCGCGTCGCCCGTCGCCCGTCCGTCCCGCACCCGCCCTCCAGGAGGTCCTCCCGTGGAAACGACGCATGTTCCGGCCGCGGCCGCGGCCACCGGGCACAGCCGGCTGCTCAGGGCGGCGAACGGCTGGTGGTTCCTCGGCGACGGCGGGTACGCCCGGCTGCGCCCCGGCCAGGTCTCCGCGCAGGGCGAGCTGCTGCCCGGCACCGAGCGCTACCTGCGCGACGCCGGCCTGTACGCGGCCAAGCCGTACAGCTCGTACTCGCTGACCGTGCTGACCAGCACGGACTGCAACCTCGGCTGTGGCTACTGCTTCCAGAACACCGCGCAGGACCCGAAGGGCGGCAGCCGGCCGCCGCGGATCTCGCATGCCCGGCTCACCTCCGAGACGATCACCTCGGTGCTCGACTTCACCCGCCGGCGGATGGCCGAAGTCCGGCTGGACAAGCTGGCGTTGATGCTGTTCGGCGGAGAGCCGCTGCTCAACCCCCGCGGCGCCCGCGAACTCCTGCACCGCGCCGCCGAGTTGGGCGAGCTGAACGCGAGCATGGTGTCCAACGGCACGCTGCTCACCCCGCTGATCGCCAAGGAGCTGAACGCGGCCGGTCTGCGCTCGGTGCAGGTCACCTTCGACGGCGACCGGGACACCCACGACGCGATCCGGGTGCGCCGCTCCGGCGGCGGCACCTTCGACGTGATCATCAACAATGTGGCGAAGGCGATGGCGGCCACCTCGCTGCGCTGGCACCTGCGGGTCAACGTCTCGCACGTCAACCGGCACGGCATGGACGACCTGGTCGAACGCCTCGCCGAACACCTCGACCCGACCCGCTGCGGCCTGGGCTTCGAGCTGGTCGGCGACGTGGGCGTCGGCTACGGCAACGATCTCGACTACGGCGGCACGCTGGCCGCGGACTTCATCCGCTGGAACACCCGCGCGCTGGAACTGGGCTTCGCGGTCTCCCGCCCGAGGGCCCACAACGGGTGCCAGGCCTGCAACTTCAAGGACGGCAGGTACGGCGCGGTGGTCAACGCCGACGGTGTGCTGTCCAGTTGCTGGGAGACCGCGGGCCGCCCGGAGTGGGTGGTCGGCACGGTCGCCGACGGCTACCTGCCGGCCGAGCAGACCGAGGACCGCTGGATCGCCTGCAGTGACCAGTACCAGCACGGCGCCAACGCCCAGGCGTTGGCCGCCTTCCAGGACGAGGTCGACTCCGTCCTGCTCGACCAGTTGAACGCAGCCGGCCGCCTCTGACGCCCGGCCCATCTCGGAAGGTGTGCGCCCATGGCTGATCCCGGAGTACTGCGCGGCAATCGGGACTTCCGGCGGTTCTGGGTGGGCTCGGCGCTCTCGACGCTGGGGTCCCAGATGTCGCTGATCGCCTTCCCGCTGCTGGTCCTCTCGCTGGGCGGCGGCGCGGCCCAGGCCGGGCTGGTCGCCTCCTGCTCGCTGGTGACCCGGATGCTCTTCCGGCTGCCCGCCGGGCAGTTGGCCGACCGGATGGACCGGCGCCGGCTGATGCTCGGCGCCGACCTGGTCCGGCTGGTCGCCGTCGGCAGCATCCCGCTGACCGCCGGTCTGGGACACCTGGCCTACCCCCAACTGCTGGTGGTCGCGGTGGTCGAGGGCCTCGCCACCTCGATCTTCACCCCCGCCAGCACCATCGCGGTACGTGACGTGGTCTCCGAGGACCAGCTCTCCGACGCGCTGGCCAAGGACCAGGCCGCGCTGGCCGCCGCCTCGCTGGTCGGCCCGTTCCTCGGCGGCTGGCTCTTCACCGTCGACCGGATCCTGCCGTTCAGCGCCGACGCGCTCTCCTACGCGGTCTCGGCCGCGTTGCTGCTGCGGATGGCCACCCGCCCGGTGGAGCCCGGCACCGGCAAGCCGGCCGACAACAGCCTGACGGCCGGGATGCGCTGGCTGGCCCGGCAACCGATGCTGCTGCGGGCGCTGGCCTTCGGCGCGCTGCTCAACCTGGTCGGCTCGGCCGCCGAGGTGGCGATGGTGGTCACCCTGCGCGGCGGCGGGAGCGGCGGAACCTCGATCGGCCTGGTGATGGCCTGCGCCGGCGTCGGCGCGGTGATCGGCTCGCTGGCCGCCCCCAAGGTGCTCAAGCTGCTCCGGCCCGGCCAGCTCTTCCTGGCCATCGGCACGGTCTGGTCCTGCGGCCTGGCCGTCTTCGCCGCCACCCGGCAGCCCTTCGTGCTCGGGCCGGTGCTGGTGGTGCTGATCCTGCTCACCCCGCCCGCCGGCATCGTGGTCGGGCAGGCCCTGCTCAGCCGCTCGCCGCGCGAGCTGCTCGGCCGGGTGACCACCGCCGCCAACCTGCTGATCGCCGGGCTGGCCGCGCTCGGCCCGATCCTGACCGGCGCCGCACTGGAGGGCATCGGGGTCTCGCGCACCTGGCTGCTGCTCGCGGTGCTGATCGCCGCCTCGACGCTGCTGGCGGCGCTGCCGATGCTGCGGGACACCGGGCTGATCGACGCCCCCAGCGCCCCCAGCCCGTCCGGTGCGTCCGGCGCGTCCGCCGCACCGGCCCCCCGGACCACGGGGGATGCCGGGCCCGAGGCTGCCGCGGGGCCGGCCGCCACCGCCCGGCCCGATGCCCACCCCGATGCCCGGCCCGACGTCGCCGCCGCCCCGCAGAGCAACGCCACGCCCGCGACGGCCTGAAGCTCCCACCACCGCGCCCCCACCACCGCGCCCCCGCCCTCGCCCGGCGCCCCGGCCGTGCACCGTGGGCGTGCACCGTGGGCGTCCGGCGAACCGACCCACCGCTGCCGCATCCCCGAGCCACGACAGGGCGAAGCCATGACCGGACCGAACGAGTACCCCGCCGCCCCACGCGCGGACCTGGTCGAGGAACTGCACGGCCACCTGATCGCCGACCCCTACCGCTGGCTGGAGGACGAGCAGGACCCGCGCAGTGCCGCCTGGTCCGCCGCGCAGGACGCCCTGTTCGCCCGCCACCGGGCCGGCTGGACGGACCTGCCCGCGCTGCGCCGCCGGATCGAGGACCTGCTCGACACCGGCGCGCTCTCCGCCCCCGCGATGCACGGCCGCCGACAGCTGCGCACCCGCCGCGCACCGGGCCGCGACCTTCCGGTGCTGCTCACGGTGGACCAGGACGGCGCCGAGCTCACCGTGTTCGACCCGCTGGCGCTGGACCCCACCGGCAGCACCGTCCTGGAGGACTGGACCCCCTCCTGGGAGGGCGGGGCGGTCGCCGTGCAGACCTCCAGCGGCGGCACCGAGGACAGCGAGCTGCGGGTCCTGGACGTCGCCACCGGCGCGCTGCTGGACGGCCCGGTGGACCGGCTGCGCCGCTCGTCGATCGCCTGGCTGCCCGGCGGGCACGCCTTCTACTACGTCCGCCGGCTGCCCCCCGAGCAGGTGCCCGGCGAGGAGCGCTACCACCGGCGCGTCTACCTGCACCGGCTCGGCACCGACCCGGCCGAGGACGTCCTGGTCTTCGGCGAGGGCCGGGAGCCGACCCAGTACTACGCACTGGCCACCTCGCCCGACGGCCGCTGGCTGACCGTCAGCGCCAGCCCCGGCACCTCGACCAACACCGACGTCTGGCTCGCCGACCTCACCGAGAGCCCGCCCGAGCGCCCGCTGCTGCGCCCCGTGCAGGTCGGGGCCGACGCCCGCACCGAGCCGCACCTGCCGGCCGGCCCCGGCCCGCACGACGCGCTCCACCTGCGTACCCGGCTCGGCGCGCCGCGCGGCCGGATCGACCGGGCCACGGCCGGCCGCCCCGCCGAGCGCGTGCCGCTCATCGCCGAGGACCCGCAGGCCGTGGTCGAGGACTTCGCCGCCCTGACCGGCCCCGAACTGCCCCGCCCGCTCGCCCTGGTGACCCGCACCCGGCACGCGCTGAGCGAGATCACCGTGCACGACCTGGCCACCGGCGAGCCGCTCGGCGAGCTCGCGCTGCCCGGCGCCGGCACGGTCGGACCGCTCAAGGTCCGTCCCGGGCCCGGGCACGAAGCCTGGTTCCGCTACGGCGACTTCGTCACCCCGTCGCGGATCCTGCACTACGACGGGCGCACCGGCCGCACCGAGCCGTGGGACCGCCGCGCCGCGCTGCCCGACTCCGGCGTGAAGACCACCCAGGTCGTCTACCAGGGCAAGGACGGCACGCCGGTGCGGATGTTCGTCATCTCGCCCACCGGCCGCCCCGACCGGCCGCGCCCCACCATCCTCAGCGGCTACGGCGGCTTCGGTGCCTCCATCGTCCCCGGCTTCGCCCCACAGGCGCTGGCCTGGGCCGAGGCCGGTGGCGTCTACGTCTTCAGCTGCCTGCGCGGCGGTGGCGAGGAGGGCGAGGAGTGGCACCGGGCCGGCCGGCGTGAGCACAAGCCCACCACCTTCGACGACCTCGAAGCCGCCGCCGACCGGCTGCTCGCCGACGGCTGGACCGAACCCGCCCTGCTCGGCCTGCTCGGCAGCTCCAACGGCGGGCTGACGGTCGGCGCGGCACTCACCCGCAGCCCCGAGAAGTACGCGGCGGTGGCCTGCGTCTCGCCGCTGCTCGACATGGTCCGCTACGAGCGCTCCGGCATGGGCCCGAGCTGGCGCGAGGAGTACGGCAGCGCGGAGCAGCCCGAGGAACTCGAATGGCTGCTCGGTTACTCGCCCTACCACCACGTCCGCGAGGGCGTGCGCTACCCGGCGGTGCTGCTCGGCGTCGCCGACGGGGACACCCGGGTCGACCCGCTGCACGCGCGCAAGATGTGCGCCGCGCTCCAGCACGCGAGCAGCGCGGCGCGGCCGGTGCTGCTGCGGGTCGAACGCGGCGTCGGCCACGGCACCCGGGGGGTGGGCGGCGCGGCGGCGCTCTACGCGGACGTGCTGGCCTTCCTCGGCGAGCAGCTCGGCCTGCCGCTGCCGTCGCGGCAGGCCGTCGGGGACCTCCCGCCCGCCCACGGCGCCGATCCACGGGAGGGCAGGTGAACGTCCTGCTCTGTCCCCTCGCCGACCCCGGCTTCCGCTACCCCGCGATCGCCGTCGGCCTGGAGCTGCGCCGCCGCGGCCACACCGTGCGGATGCTCGACGCGGCTCCCGACCTGGAGACCCCGACCCCTGCCGAGCTCGACCCGCTCGCCGTGGCCGACCTGGCCGACCCGCGCAGCTTCCGGGTGCGGCGCTGGTTCCTGCACAGCCACCCGCAGTGCCAGGCGGTACTCCACGCCGCCCGGGAGAGCCGGCCGGACGTCCTGGTCACCTCGATGCTCTGCCACGGCGCACTGCTGGCTGCCGAGTTGCTGGACCTGCCGGTGGTCGTGCTGGGCCTGGCCGCCCACCTCTGGCCGTACCGGCGCGAGGGACGGCAGGAGGAGGCGCCGGTGGTCCAGCGCGAGTGGCGGCTGCGCGAGACCGTGGCGCAGTACCAACAGGCCCGCGCGGCCTGCGGCCTGGCCCCGCTCGACGACCGCTCGGCCCACCGGGCCCTGGCCGGCTCCGCGCTGCTCCTGCGCGGTGACCCGCTGTTGGAGGAGGAGGGGGCCGAACTGCCCTCGGGAATCCGGCAGATCGGCCCGTGCTGGTGGGAACCACCGCCTCCGGAGCAGGAGTTGGCGCAGCTCGACGCGCATACCGACCGGGTCGGCAAGCCGGTGGTCTACGTCCACCTGGGCCGCAGCTTCGGCGGCCGGAGCCTCTGGCCGCGACTCAACTCGATCTTCCGGCAGGGTCCGTACCAGGCGGTGGTGGAACTCGGCCGGTCCGGTGCGGCCCAGCAGGAGCCCGGCACGGACATCGTGGTGGTCCGCAAGCCCTGGATGGCCCCGCTGGTCCAGCGATCCTTGAGCGTACTGAGCAATGCTTCCTCAGCCGGTGTGCTGGCGGCCCTGCTCGGCGACCGGCCGCTGGTGGTGGCGCCGGCCGGCGGCGAACAGCACGTGCTCGCCGAAGCCTGCCTGCGGGCCGGGGTGGCCGTCCGGCTGCCGGCCGCCGGCGGACCCAACGAGCTTGACCCGCACGATGGTTGGGACGCGCTGCGGGCGGCGGTCGACGGACCGGCGGTGCACCGGTCGGTCGGCGTGCTCGGCGAGCGGCTGCGGCAGGCGAAGAGCGAGGCGGTGGCCGCCGACGCGGTGGAGGCGGCGGCCCGCTGACTCCTCCGCCCGGTGAGCCCCGCCGCCCGCTGGGCCAGCCGCCCGCCGCCCGCCGCCCGCCGCCCGCTGCCGAGGCTCGGTGGGCCGCGGCCGTGGCGGCTCTGCCCGCACATATCCACGATTCGTCCGGTTTGAGCAGCGGGTGCCTTGCTGCATGCAACTTGCTGCACGCCACCGCCCCTTGGCCTGCCCCCGGGCCCGGCGGCAGGCTTCCAGAGCCGAGGAAATCCCAGGGTTCACCTGGTCGATTCCGCGCTGTGGAACCAAGGAGAATCAAATGCAGCGAGCCCGCGTCCTGTCCGTGGTGATCACCGCGTGTGTCCTGACCCTCGCCCTGCCCGCCGCGGCCGAGGCCGCCACCGGGGCCGCCAGCGGGGCCACCGCCACCAGAGCCGCTGCCGGCAGAGTCGTCACCACCGGGGCCGTCACCGGCGCGGACAGCACCGGCGGCGTTCCTCACACGCCCAAGCCACTGGACACCGCATGGGGACACTGAGCCCGCGGCCGTCCCGCCCGGAGCCCGCCCGGTCCGACCTGCTGCTGCTCGCGACCACCGCCACCGCCGGCCTGGCCCTGGGCGCGCTCGCCGGCAGCCTGCTGCGGGACCAGCGCCACCGGGTCCACCTGCGCCGCGCCCGCCAGGTGCTGGCCGAAGCCCCTCCCATCGCCCCGACGCCCTCGCCCCACCGCCCGGCGACCCCCGTCCCGGGCCGGCCCGACCCCGAGCCGCGCTGGCCCTGATCCGGGCCCGCCCGCCTGCTCCCTCTCCTCCGCTCCCTCTCCTCCCGCACTCCCTCTCCTCCCGCGCGCCGGCCCCGACCCAGGGCCGGCCGCGCCGCCGTACCCGACCCCCGAAGGGAGATGTGATGCTGGACCACGCCGAGATGATGCACACGCTGCCTTCCCACAGCCATGCGATGGACCCCGCCGCCGTCCGGTTCCGCGTCCTGGGCGAGCTGTCGGTGGAGGTCGCAGGCCGGCCGCTCCCGCTCGGCCCGATCAAGCAGCGCCTGGTGCTCGGCGTGCTGCTCTGCCACCCCAACACCACCGTCTCCACCGACCTGTTGACCGAGGCGGTGTGGGGCGACGAGCCGCCGCGCTCGGCCCGCAAGAACCTCCAGGCGTACGTCAGCGCGCTGCGCAAGCTGCTCGGCGCGGCGGCGGGCCCCGACCGGCTGGTGCACCACGGCACCGGGTACGTGCTGCGGACGACCGCCCACGAGTCCGACCTGCTGCGCTTCGACGAGTTGGCCCGGGCCGGCCGCCGGGCCGCCCGGCTCGGCGCCGGCGCCCACGCCGCACGGCTGTTGCGCGAGGCGCTGGACCTGTGGACCGGCCCGCTGCTGGCCGACCTCGGCCACTGCGAGCTGGTCCGGTCCGAGGCGCACCGCCGGGCCGCCCGCCGACTGGCCGTCTACGAGGACTGGGCCGAGGCCGAGTTGGAGCTCGGCCGGGCGCCGGCGGTGGCCGAGGGCCTGAGCGAGGTCCTCGCCGCCCACCCGATGCGCGAGCGGCTCTGCGCGGCCCAGATGACGGCGCTGTACCGCTCCGGGCGACAGAGCGAGGCACTCGGCGTCTACGACGACCTGCGACAGCTGCTCGCCCGGCAGTTGGGCCTCCAGGTCGGCCCCGCGCTGGAGACGCTGTACCGCTCGATGCTGGACGGCCGCGCCGACCCGGGTCCGCGCCGTCCCGCCCCCGAGGGCGCCGCCCCGCGCCCGGCCGTCCCGCGCACGGTGCTGCCGGCCGACCTGCCGGACTTCACCGGCCGCCGTGACCTGACCCAGGAGCTGGTCGCGGCGCTCACCGGCCCGGCCCGCACGGCCGTGCTGAGCGGCACGGTCGGCGCCGGCAAGACCACCCTGGCCGTCCACGTCGCGCACCGCCTGCCGCACGAGTTCCCCGACGGACGACTGATCGTCAAGATGACCCGCGAGGACGGCGCACCGCGCCACCCGTGCTCGGTGCTGGCCGAACTGTGCCGGATCACCGGCCTGTCCGGCGCGGTGCCCGAGGACGAGGAGGAGGCCGCCGCGCTCTGGCGCTCCTGGCTGGCCTCCCGGCGACTGCTCCTGCTGCTGGACGACGCTCCCGACGAGGGCAGCATCCGTCACCTGCTGCCCGGTGCCGGCGCGAGCGCGGTCCTGGTCACCAGCCGCTCCCGGCTGGTCGGCCTGGGCCCGGTGCACCGCCTCGAACTGGGCCCGTACGCCCTCGGCGAGGCCGTCGAACTGCTCGGCCGGATCGCCGGCCCGGCCCGGGTCGCAGCCGACCGGGGCGTCGCCGAACGGATCGCCACCTCGCTCGGCCTGCTCCCGCTCGCGATCCGGGTCAGCGGCAGCAAGCTCGCCGTGCTGCGCCAGCTCTCGCTGACCGAGTACGCCGCCCGCCTCGACGGCAGCCCCGCCCTGCTCGACGAGCTGGCCGCCGGCGACCTCGCCGTCCGGGCCCGGCTGGCCGGCTGGTGGAGCGGCCTGCCCGAAGCGGCCCGGGCCGCCCTGCGCCGCCTCGGACGCCTGCCCGTACCGCTGTTCACCCTGGCCGAGGCGATGTCCGCGCTCGGCTGCGGCGAACAGGCCTCCCTGCGGGTCCTGGAATCCCTGATCGAACTGGGCGTGCTCGGCTGCCCCCTCGGCGAGGTCTGCGCCCACACCGCGCTCTACGAGGTCCCGCTGCTGGTCCACCTCTACGCCCGCGAACAGTCCGAGGCCGGCACCCCCACCCCCCTGGACCCATGACCGCCACCACCCGGGCCCGGCCCGACCGCTGTGGCAGGTCCTGAACAACGAATCGGTCAAAGTTTCGCCGACCGGTCGCCGACCCCGCCCTCGCCGTGATCGAGTCGCCCTCGCCGGTGCCGCCGGGCAGGAACTCCCCTGTGCCGCGGTGCCGGGAACGGTCAATGACGACTGGGAGGTTCTGTTGTCGGCACCACTGCGCACCAGGCGATGGCTCACGATCTGCGCCGTCGCCGCCACGCTGGGACTGGTCGGCTCACCGGCCGGCGCCACCCCGCTACATCCCCCACTGGTGCATCCGCAACCAGGCTCCACCATCAGGCCACTGGACAGTGGCAAGGGCGGCGACGACGGTGAGGCCGACGAGATCCAGGAGGGGGCGGACCAGCGTGCCGAGGCCCGCACATCTCCCGGCACCGTCGCACCCGGCGCCTTCGGGGCCGCCTGGAACGCGCTGCAGGCACTGCCGGACACCGGTGGCGACTGGAGGCACCTCACTGGCCTGCCCTACAACTCCGACGACCCCCGCTACCGTGACGTCTCCTCCAACTCCAGTGCGGGGATGGGCAATGTCACCGGCCGGATGGCGGCTGTGACAGCCGATGACTCCGGCCACGTCTACGCCGGCAGTGCCGGCGGCGGAGTCTGGCGTTCCTCGGTCGGCGGTGGCCAGTGGCAGCCGATCAGCGACCAGCTGCCCACCCAGGCCACCGGCGCCCTGGCGCTGGACGCCCGGGGCCGGCTCTGGCTCGGCACCGGTGAGGCGACCACCAGCTCGGACGCCTACCTCGGCAGCGGTGTCTACGTACTCGACCACCCCGCACAGGGCAGCTTCAGTGCGCGCAGCCGGGTCGGCGGCGGCGAACTGGACAGCACCACCATCCACGAACTGCGCTTCGGTGGTGACAAGGTCTGGGCCGCCACCAGCAAGGGCGTGTGGAGCCACTCCACGACGGACCTGCACGGTCCGTGGACCCTGGAGTACGCCCCCAACCCCGCCTACCTGCCGGGCGGGGCGCTCGCCAACGACCCGAGCGCCCCTTACAAGAACATCACCAACGACGTCGCGATCGACCCCCAGGACCCCACCAAGGTGGTCCTGGCCGTGGGCTGGCGCAGCGGCGACACCTACAACGGCTTCTACAGCAAGACAGCGGACGGCAGTTGGCAGCGGCTCGACTCTCTCGGTGACCTCCCCGCGGATGCCGCGGACGTCGGCGAGGTGACGTTCGCCCGCTCGGCCGACGGATCGCGCTACTACGCCATCGACCAGTCGCCCGCCCTCCAGGCGAACAACCCGGACAGCTCGCTGGACGGCATCTTCGTCTCCAAGTCCGGTTCCCCGACGGGGCCCTGGACCAGGATCGCGGACGACAAGAAGCTCGCCGCGGCCGGCTCCGCGCTCACCACGCCCGGGGACCTGCCGGGCCTGCAGTCCTGGTACGACCAGTCGCTCCAGGTCGACCCGACCAACCCCGAGCACGTCTACGCGGGCCTGGAGGAGGTGTTCGAGACCAGCGACGGCGGGTCGAACTGGAACACCGTCGGACCGTACTGGAACTTCAACTTCCCCTGCTGGAGCATCGATCCGACCAAGCAGAGCGGCAGCTGCCCGCAGACCACGCACCCCGACCAGCACGCGCTGGCGGTCGGCAGCTACCGCGGCAAGCCCTACCTCTTCGCCGGCAACGACGGCGGCGTCTACCGCCGCCCGCTGAACGGCTCGGTGGACGCCTCGGGCCACGGCACCGACTGGGCTTCGCTCAACGACGGCACCATCGACACCCTGCAGTACTACTCGGTCGGCGTCGGAAAGGACCTCGGCTACGGTGGTGTATCGGTCACCGGCGGCCTGCAGGACAACGGCCAGTCGATGCTGCGCGGCCGCGACACGGTCATGGGATCCAACTTCGGCGGTGACGGCGGCGACACGCTGACCGACCCGGCCAACGGCTGCGACATCGCCCAGGAGTACGTCTACCTGGCGATCAACGTCACCCAGAACTGCGCGGTCAACGACGGCAGTTACCTCACCGACCCGGGCAAGGCGACCACCTTCCCGGTCGCCCCGCCCGACAACGCCCTCGCCGGCGCCGGCGCACGCTTCGTCGCCCCACTCGCCGCCGACCAGCACAACGGTAGTCTCTGGATCGCCGGCGGCCGACACGTCTGGGTCCAGAACCAGGGCTACGCCATCCGCAGCTCCACCGCCTGGACCAGCGCCTTCGACCTCGGCGCCGGGCACGTCGCCACCGCGGTCGCCGCTTCCGGCGGCAAGGTCTACGCGGCCTGGTGCGGACCGTGCGACAGCCAGGGCTTCGCTCGCGGCATCGCCGTCGGCAACGCGGACGGCACCGGCTGGCAGCAGCTGAACCTGCCGGTCGACGCGACCGTACCCAACCGCTACCTCTCCGGCCTGGCCATCGACCCGGCCGATGCCGACCACGTCTACCTCACCGTCAACGGCTTCTCCCGCCAGTGGACGTCAGGACCAGGAGCGGGTGTCGGGCACGTCTTCGAGTCCAAGGACGCCGGAGCCCACTGGAGCGACATCTCCGCCAACCTGCCGGACGCCCCCGCTGACTCCCTGGTCGTCACCAAGGCCGGCGGCCTGGCCCTGGCCACCGACCTCGGCGTGCTCTACCGCGGCCCCGGCCGCACCACCTGGCAGCGCGTCGGCGAACTGCCGGCCGTCGCGGTGGACCAGCTCGAACTCGGCCCGGACGGGCGCCTCTACGCGGCCACCCACGGCCGCGGCCTGTGGTCCATCTCCCTGCGGGACTGCGGGGAACAGCAGTAGCCGCCCGGCGGTGCGGGGACAACCACCCCGCACCGCCGCCTCTTTCGGCAACCCCACCCTGCTCATCCACCACCACGTGGTCTCCTGGCTGGGCGTCACCTCCGGCAGCGAGGTCGACGTGGAACTCAGCCACTCCACCGACGGTGGTGACGTACTACTACTACCCGAACGCCTCCTGCACGGACTACGCCGGGCAGACCGTCACCCTGAAGTTCACCGGCACCGAGAACGCGTCCCTGCAGACCGGCTTCGTCATCGACGACACCGCGCTCAACGCCTCGTGACCGACACCGCACCATGATTCACGGGTCCTGACCCCAAGGGGGCTCCCCACCACCCGAGCGCAGGGGGAGCCCTCGGAGGGACCGGCCATCACTGTGCGCGTGCACCCGCAGGGCGCGGCCGGCGCGCGGCCGGAATCGACACCCGCTCGGTCCCGTCGGCTCTCCGCCTGCCGCGGCCCGTGGGCACGTGCGTGCCCACGGCTGTTACCGGCGTGTTATGCGGTGCCCGCGACAGTGGTGCTGCAAGATCCCGCAGACCGATGGGAGCCGCCGGTGTCCACCGTGAGCGCGCACTCCGCACGGCAGGCCCGCCACCGGGCCGGACCGCCCCCGCAACAGCCCGCACTGCTGCCGCCCGCCGGCCACTTCTGGTCCCGGGCGCTGCTGCTGGTCATCTGGGCCGGTGTGCCGGCCGTCCTGGCGCTCTGGTGGCAGAACACCATTCCCGGCTCGCTGCACGGCCCCGCCGACTACGTGACCGCTGCCGGGCGGCTGTCCGGCCTGCTGGCCGCCTACCTGCTGCTGGTCCTGGTCGCGCTGATGGCGCGCATCCCCTGGCTGGAGAACCGGGTCGGCTCCGACGTGGTGTCGCGCTACCACCGGGCGCTGGGCGAGTACAGCGTCGCCCTGGCGTCCGCCCACGCGCTGCTGATCGTCCTCGGCTACGCCTGGCAGTCCGGCACCAACCCGCTCTCCGAGACGGCCACCGTCGTGTTCGACTACCCGGACGTGCTGCTGGCCGCCGCCGCCCTGGCTCTCCTCGTCCTGGTGGGGGTCGTTTCGGCCCGCGCGGTGCGCCGCAAACTGCCCTACGAGACCTGGTACCACGTCCACCTGCTCGTCTACGCGGCCATCGCACTCGCCTTCGCCCACGAGTTCTCCGTCGGCGCGGACTTCTCCGCCTCCCCGCGCAACCGGCTGCTCTGGTCCGGCGCCCACATCGCGGTGGCCGCGGCCGTGCTCCTCTTCCGGGTCGTGCTGCCGCTGCGCCGCTCCCTGCGCCACCAGGTGCGGGTGGCCCACGTGGTCACCGAAGGGCCCGGCGTCGTGTCGGTCCACCTCACCGGACGCGGCCTGGACGAACTGGGCGCCCAGGCCGGCCAGTTCCTGCGCTGGCGCTTCCTGGCCCGAGGCTTGTGGTGGCAGTCTCACCCCTACTCGCTGTCCGCCGCCCCTGAGCGGGGCCGGTGGCGGATCACCGTGAAGGACCTCGGCGACTCCAGCGCCGCCCTGGGCCGCCTGCGCCCCGGCACCCGGGTCTGGTTCGAAGGCCCCTACGGCGCCTTCACCGAGCAGCGCCGCGACCGTGCCCGCAGGGTGCTGCTGATCGCCGGTGGCGCCGGAATCACCCCGATCCGCGCACTCTACGAGAGCCTGCCCGGCAGTGGCGCCGACGTCGTCCTGCTCTACCGCGTCTCGCGCGCGCAGGACCTCGTCCTCTACCGGGAGCTGGAGGACATCGCCCGCCGGCGCGGCTTCGGGCTCCACCCGCTGGTCGGACCGCGCGGCGGCCCCCAGGATGACCCGCTGTCCGCGGCACGGCTGCGCGAGACGGTGCCCGACGTCTCCCACCGGGACGTCTACGTGTGCGGGCCGGCCGGGATGGCGCAGGCGGCCCGGCGGGACCTGCGCCGCCTGGGAGTTCCCGCGCGGCGGATCCACAGCGAAGCGTTCGAGTTCTAGGCCGTGCCCAGGAGCGGAGGACCGATGTCCAAGACCACGACGGCGCTGTTCGCCACCTGTGCCGGCCTCGCCCTGGTCATCGGGGCCAAGGCCGAGTCGGCCGGCGCCCCGCACAGCGCGCTCGCCGCGACCTCGCGCCACCCGGGCGTGCCGTCCTCGGCGGCCGGCCCGGCGAACCCCGGCGCGCCCACCGGTGCCGCGCCGTCCGGTGCCGCGCCGTCGTCCGGCGGCACGAGCAGCCCGGCGCCGGGCTCCACCGCGGCCTCGCCGAGCGGGCGTTTCACCGGCAGCGTGGTCGACACCCGCTACGGTCCCGTCCAGGTCCAGGCCGACCTGACCGCCGGCAGGCTCACCGGCGTCACCGTGCTGCAGCAGACCACCGGCGGACACAGCTCGCAGATCGACTCCTACGCCCTGCCCCAGCTGAAGTCCGAAGCCCTGGCGGCGCAGAGCGCCGACATCGACGTCGTCTCGGGAGCGACCTACACCTCCGACGGATACGCGCAGTCGCTCCAAGCCGCCCTCGACGCGGCCCACGGGTGACCGTGATGCGCTCCGCCACCGACCGCGTCATGGGCACCGTCGTCTCGCTCGCCGCCCCCGACGCCACCGACCCCGCCCGCTTCCAGGCCGCGGCCACGGCGGTGTTCGCCCATCTCCGCCAGGTTGACCAGGTCTTCTCGCCGTTCCGGCCGGACAGCCCGATCAGCCGCATCCGCGACGGACACCTGCCGCTGGCCGACCTCGCCGGCCATCCCGACGGCGAGCGGATCCGCGAAGTGCTCGACCTGTGCGAGCGGTTCAGGCTGGAGAGCGACGGCGCGTTCGACGCCTGGGCGGTCGGCGACCCACCGCACTTCGACCCGTGCGGGGCGGTGAAGGGCTGGGCCACCGAGCGGGCCTCCGCGCTGGCCCTCGCACACGGCCTGCCACGGCACATCCTGAATGCCGGCGGCGACGTGCGCCTGCACGGTGGCCACGACCCCGCTCCCTGGCGGGTCGGCATCACCGACCCGCACCACCCGGGCACCCTCCTGACCGTGCTCCACCTGCGCGACGGCGCGGTGGCCACCTCCGGCACCGCCGAACGGGGCGCCCACGTCTTCGACCCGCGCACCGCACGCCCCGCCACCGGCCTCGCCCAGGTCACCGTGACCGGCCCCGAGCTCACGCTCGCCGACGGCTACGCCACCGCCGCCCTCGCCATGACCAGCGGCCCGCGCGGCCCGGCCGCCGCCCACGCCTGGCTGACCGGCCTCGCCCACGACACCGGGTACCAGGCACTGACCGTCGACCCGCGCGGCGCCACCTGGCACACCCCCGGCCTGGCCGACCTGCTCACCGCGGCTGCCACCCGCACGCCCACCTGCGCGAGAGGATGACCCCATGCGGATCCTTATCGTCGAGGACGAACAACGCCTGGCCGCGCGCATCGCCGAAGGCCTGCGCGACCAGGGCATGGCCGTGGACGTCAGCCACGACGGCGACGACGCCCTGTACAAGATCGACGTCAACGCCTCCTACGACGTCCTCGTCCTGGACCGTGACCTGCCCGGCATCCACGGCGACGAGGTCTGCCGGCGCCTGTCCGGCCGCGCCGACGCACCGATGATCCTCATGCTCACCGCCCTGTCCGACATCGGCGACCGCGTGGACGGCCTCAGCCTGGGCGCCGACGACTACCTCGGCAAGCCCTTCGCGTTCGCCGAACTCGTCCTGCGCATCAGGGCCCTGGCCCGCCGCGGCCGCTCCCACACCGCCCTGCTCACCCACGGCGACCTCACCATGGACACCCTGCGCCGCACCGTCCACCGCGCCGGGAACCCCATCCCCCTGACCACCAAGGAGTTCACCCTCCTCCAGGTGCTGCTCACCGCCGACGGAGCCGTCCTCAGCCAGGAGCAACTCCTGGAGCGGGCCTGGGACGAGCACGCCGACCCGTTCACCAACACCGTCCGCGTCACCGTCAACCGGCTGCGCCGCAAGCTCGGGCAGCCCGAGCTGGTGGAGACCGTCGTCGGCGCCGGCTACCGGATCACCCCGTGACCCGCCGCCTGCCCGCGCGCCCCGCCTGGCTCGGGCTGCCGCCGCTGACCATCCGTACCCGCCTCACCCTCACCTACGCCGCCCTGTTCACCGTCGGTGGCACCGCACTTCTGCTCGCCCTCACCTTCGCCTTCTACCACGCGATCTTCCGCCCGCTGCCGGCCGACCAGGTCCCCGGGCGCCTCGACCCCGACCACGACCACTTCATCGGCCTCAGCGACCAGATCCGCGACTCCGCCGCCTCCCACCTGCTGCGCGACGCGTTCCTGCTGCTTCTCGTCGTGGTCGCCGTCTCCGCCTTCCTCGGCTGGTGGGTCGCCGGGCGTCTGCTGCGCCCCATCGCCGCCATCACCGCCGCGGCCCGCCGAGCCGGCCAGGCCACCCTGCACGAGCGGCTGAACCTCGCCGGCCCGCGCGACGAACTCAAGGAACTCGGCGACACCTTCGACGCGATGCTGGAACGCCTCGACACCGCCTTCGCGGCCCAGCGCCGCTTCGTCGCCAACGCCAGCCACGAACTGCGCACCCCGCTGAGCGTCAGCCGTGCGGCCGCCGAGGTCACCCTCGCCAAACCCGCCCCCACCCAGGAGCAGTGGCGCACCATGGCGCGCGACGTCACCCAGGCCACCGAACGCGCCCAGCACCTCATCGAGGCCCTGCTCATCCTGGCCCGCTCCGAACAGCGCCTCACCGACCCCGAGGACGACGACCTCGCGGACATCACGGCCGAGGCCCTCGACCACACCGCCGGGCCCGCCCGGGCCCGCGCCCTGCACCTGGTCACCGACCTGCAGCCCGCACCCTTGCGCGGCAATCTCACGCTGCTCGGCATCGCGGTCACCAACCTGCTGGAGAACGCGGTCAAGTACAACGAGGATGCCGGTCTGCTCCAGGTGACCACCCGCACCGTCCACCACCCCGCCCACGCCCCGCACCCCGGCACCTGGGCCGAACTGGCCGTCACCAACGACGGAGCACCACTCGACCCCGCCACCGTGGACCAGCTCTTGGAACCCTTCCACCGTGGCGACCACACCCGTCTCGCCACGAGGGCGCCCACCCCTGACGGAGCCGGCCTGGGCCTGTCCATCGTCGACGCCGTCACCCACGCCCACCACGGCCACGTCACCGCGACCGCCCGCTCCGGCGGCGGGCTGACCGTCACCGTCCTGCTCCCCACGACACCCTGAGGACAGCAGTGCGGACCGGCCTGGAGAACACGAGGGCCGACCGGCCGGCCGGCCGGTCCGGTCAGCGCAGCCGGGCGTGCTCGCGCACGATCCGCCCCTCGCCCCGCGGACCACCTGCGGCCAGGGGGACGACAGACGGACCGGCCTGGTGCCGGACGCCGCGGATCACCGGATGCCGCGGATCACCGGACGCCGCGGATCAGGTGGGCACGACGGCGACCGGGCAGGTCGCGTGGAGGATGGTGGCCTGGCCTGTCGAGCCCAGACGGCCGAGCGGGCCGTGCGGCTCGTGGTGGCGACCCACCACGACCAGCTGGTGCTCGCGCGAGCGCGCGACCAACTCCCCGGCCGGGTGGGCCCGCACCGCTGTCCCGGTGACATCGACCTGCGGGAACCGCTCGCGCCAGCCGGCCAGCAGCCCGGTGACCAGCCGGTCCCGCTCCGCGGCGATGAGGCTCTCCTCGAAGACCGGAGGGGTGGCGTGCCCGGGCATCGAGATCAGCGGGTAGGACCAGGCGTGGACGGCGAGCAGTGGCAGGTTGTGCCGCTGGGCGAAGTCGAAGGCGAAGGCCAGCACGTCCGCGTCCCCGTCGTCGCCGTGGATGCCCGCGACCACTCCGCCCCGGCCGGGCCCGGTGCCGGCCGGCCGGACCACCACCACCGGACACGTGGCGCGTGCCGTGACGAAGAGACTGGTGGATCCCACCAGCAGCCCGGGGAACCCGCCCGACCCGCGCGCCCCCAACACCAGCAGGTCCGCGCTGTGCGCCGCCTCGGTCATCGCGTCGCGCAGCCGTCCGTCCGACAGTTCGATCGCGACCTCCATGTCGGGGTACTGCCGCATGGTCCGGGCGAGCACCTCGTTGAGCAGCTCCTCGCCCGTTTCCCTGCTCGGCGGTGATTCGCGGCCGTCGAGCGACCTCGCGGTCTCCTCGCTCCAGATGTGGCGGATGCTCAGCGGTCCGCCGCGCAGTGAAGCCTCCCGGGCCGCCCAGTCGAGCGCGTCCCTGCTGGCCTGTGACGAGTCCACGCCTACGATGACGGGCTTGCCCACCGTCGGCTCCCTTCGGTTGCGGAGGACGACGAACGTCCCCGCCCGGCTCTCAGGTCGGGCTGTCGGTTCGGGCCGCGCTCGCGGCTCCCAGCTCGCCTGGAGCACGCACATCGGGCCGGGGGCCGAGCGGATCCGGTCCGGGCGGAAGCCGCCGGTAGCGAGCAGGCGTTGCCGGTCGGCGGCGCAGCGCTCCCGCCCGCCGGGACGCCTGCGGCAGGCCGGCGTCAGCCGATCTGCTCGGCCAGCGCCACGATGACGCCTGCGGGGCCGCGCAGGTAGCAGAGCCGGAAGGCGCTCTCGAACTGCGTCACCTCGCCGAGGAGTTCGCCGCCGTGGGCGCGCAGGCGGGCGCAGGTGTCGTCGATGTCGTCGACCGCGAACATGACGCGGTGCAGGCCCAGCGTGTTGGGCGGCGGGTTCCGCGGCTCGGCGCCGACCGCCGCGGGGGAGTGGTACTTCGTCAGCTCCAGCTTGCTGTGGCCGTCCGGGGTCCGCATCATCGCGAGTTCGGACCGGACACCGTCGAGCCCCACGATGCGGTCCACCCACAGGCCCTCGACCTGGCCCGTACCCTCCAGCTCCAGGCCGAGTTCGGTGAAGAACGCGACGGCGGCATCCAGGTCCTCGACGACGATGGCGACGTTGTCCATCCGCTGAACGGTCATGCCCCCGAGCATAGGACGCTGACGAGCCCCAGCACGTGATGCACCGCCGGTCGACCTCTCCGCCGTCGGGCGCTGCCCCGAACAGCACTCCATGACATGCCATCAGACAAGCGCACCGCCAGGAAAGTTGACAACACCCTCCAGGTCCACAGGGGAGAGCGAAGAGTCCAGAATTCTCCTAGCCAAGTTGTCTGTACGCGGCTAATCTCCTCGCTACCGACCCGGTGGCCCGGCACCGATATTCTGCTCTGCTGCGGGGCTCACCGAGCCCGCCCCGCCCGGCGAGATCCGCAGGTTCAGTCGGGCTTCATCGAGAGAGGGAACGCGCCTGTGACGCCACGTCATTCGATCCGCCGCCTGCTGCTGCCCGCCCTGGCGAGCCTGCTGCTCGCGGCCTTCGCCGGCAGTGCCGCCTCAGCCGACCCCAGCACTCCGCCCGTGCTTTCGGACGGCTTCGGGCTGACCCAAGTCACCCCGAGCGATCCATCGCTGAACAGCCCGTACATTCCCGCCGCCACCGCTACCGACTTCACGATCACTGTGACCACACCCCAGGCGGCCAACGACCCCGGCAGCGTCGGGCACCACGTCCGGATCGTCCTGCCCGCCGACTACTACAGCAACCCGGGCAAGCGCTACCCGGTGCTGTATCTGCTGCACGGCTCCCCGGGTGACCCCTGCGACTACTTCAACAGTTCCTCCTTTCCCCAGTTCAACGCGCTGAAGAACACCTCAGGGATGATCACCGTCATACCTGACGGGGGCGCCCGCGGCTGGTACTCCAACTGGCGCGACCAGAGCACCGCGGCCGGTGCCCAGAACTGGGAGAACTTCGAAATCGATCAGGTGATCCCGTTCGTCGACGCGAACCTGCGCACCGTCGCGGACCGGCAGCACCGCGCCATCGCCGGCATCTCCATGGGCGGTTTCGGTGCCCTGCACCTCGCGCAGCTCCACCCTGACCTGTTCGGTCAGGTGGCGAGCCTGTCGGGCGACAACGACCTGTCGGAGAACGAGATGGTTCTGCGCGAGGTCGTCGTCGCCTCACTCATCGACGCGAAAGGGGCCCTTCCCGTCCTGTCGAGCGGCATCCTTCCCGGTGTCTCCGCCTGGAGCGCCTGCCACCCGACGAACGACCCCTACCAGCCCGCGGTCAGCAGCGACGCGCTGTTCGGCTCGCCGTACCCCTTGTCGATCACCCCGCCGTTCAACGACTCCCTGTGGAACGCCGCTGACCCCACCGAGCATGCTTCGGCGTTCGCGGGTATGGGCGTCTCCATCTACACCGGCAACGGCAACGGACCGTCAGGGGATGTCAGGGAGTGGTGGCTGGAGAGCTCGTCCCAGCACTTCGCCGCCGCCCTGACGAGCGCGGGTCAGACCCCGCACTTCGTGGACTACGGCGGTGGCGCCGGCTGGGGAGGGTGTGACGGCGGCCATGACACCACGTGTTGGGACCAGGATCTGGCCGACCTGATCCCGCGCCTGCAGCAGGCGTTCGCCGGCACAGGTGTCAACGGTCAGGCCGGCTGACCGCCCCGCCGGCGGAGGTGATCACCATCCACCGGCGGACACGAGAACACCGGACGGGGGCCGCCGCGTGGTGCGGCGGCCCCCGCCGGCTGGACGGCCAACCAGCCGTCCGGCCCGTCAGCCGTCCGGGCCCCGCCGCCCGTCAGCTGTGCGGCGTCCGGGTGGCGCAGGCTCTCAGTCGAAGATCTGGAACTCGGAGACCTGCCCGGCCGGCCAGCCGGTGTTCGCGGTGAAGTTCAGCCGCAGGTAGCGGTCGTTGGTTCCGGAGGGGAGGGGGATGCTGACGGTGTTTCCGGTGGCCGGGTCGAAGGTGTGGTCCGCGGAGCCGACCAGGGTGGTCCAGGTGCTGCCGTCCGTGGAGCCCTGCACGCTCAGGGTCTGGGTGCGGGTGGCCCAGGCGGTGGACGGCGGGAGTTGCAGGGTGATCGAGCCGAGGGGCTGGGCGGTGCCCAGGTCGGCCTGCAGCCACTGCGGGAAGGCGTTGTCGGTGCTCTCCCAGTAGCTGTTGCTGTTCCCGTCGTTGGCGTTGGACGGTACGTAGGTCTGGGTGTATCCGCTGGCGGTCATGGTGGCACCCAGCGCCAGGTTGGTGGTCGAGGACGGGTTCCCGGTGCCGGTGAGGGCAACGGTGAGCGGGCTGTTCCCGGCGCTGCCACTGACCGTCAGGCTGCCCGTGCGGGTGCCGGTGGCGGTCGGGGCGAAGGTCACGCCGACCGTGCAGGAGGCGCCCGGCGCGATCGAGGTCCCGCAGGTGTCGGTCTGCGTGAAGTCGCCCGTGGTGGCGACGCCGGAGACGGCCGCGGTCGCGCCACCGGTGTTGGTGACGGTGACGGTCTGGGCGCCGCTGGTGGTGCCGAGCGTCTGGCCGCCGAAGGTCAGCGTGCTCGGGTTGGCCGTCAGGGTCGCCGAGCCGGACCCACCGCCACCGCTGGGGAAGACCTCGAAGTCCGACAGCTGGCCGGCGGCCCAACCGGTGTTCGCGGTGATGTTCACCCGCACGTACCGGGCGGTGGTGGCGTTGAAGGTGAGGGTCACCGTGTTGTTGTTCGCGTTCGGGTCGAAGGTGTACCCGGCCGGGCCCACGATGGTCGAGAAGGTCGAGCCGTCCGTCGAGCCCAGCAGCGACAGGCTCTGGGTGCGCGCCCCCCAGGCCGTGGACGGCGGCAGCTTCAGGACGACCTTGCCGATGCCGTAGTTCTGGCCGAGGTCGACCTGGGCCCACTGCGGGAACGATCCGTTCTGGCTCTCCCAGTAGGTCGACGGGTCCGGGTCGGTGAGGTTCGCGGCGACGTAGGGGCTGTTGGCCGAGCTGGCGGAGGCCGGCCGACCGGCCGCGATGTCGGTGGTGCTGTCGATGCCGGTGCCGCTCAGCGCGACGGTGGTCGGGCTGTTGTTGGCGTTGCCGGCGATGGTCAGGCTACCGGTGCGGGAGCCGCCCGCGGTGGGCGCGAAGGTGACGCTCACCGTGCAGGAGGCGCCGACCGCGAGGGTTGCGCAGGTGTTGGTCTGGCTGAAGTCGCCGGCCACCGAGATGTTGGAGACGGTCGCCGTGGCGGTGCCCGAGTTGGTCACCGTCACCGTCTGTGCGGCGGCCGCGGAGCCGACCACCGTGCCGGCGAAGGACAGGCTCGCCGGAGCCGCGTTCAGTACCGGACCGGGAGCGGTGCCGGTGCCGGAGAGGCTGACCGTGTTGGTGACGCCGCCCGCGTCAACGGTCAGGCTGCCGCTGCGGGTTCCCGTTGCGGTCGGTGTGAAGCTCACGCTCACCGTGCAGGAGCCGTTGGCCGCGATGCTGGAGCCGCAGGTGTTGCTCTGGGCGAAGTCGCCACTGGTGGAGACCGAGGAGACGGAGGCGGCTGAGCCGGTCGGGTTGCTGACCGTCACGGTTTGCGCGGCACTGGTCGAACCGGTCACCGCCGAGCCGAAGTTGAGCGCGCTCGGGGTGGCCGTCACACCGGTGGGCGGGTAGGGCGGGTAGACCGGGGCAGGCCACGGCCCGCAGAGCGGGGTGCCGCTGATCCCGGAGTTGCCGCCGCCGTCGGTGACCGTGAAGTTGCCGCCCTCGCAGTTGTACACGGGGGTGGGCGCCCCGACACCGGTCGCGGTGACATTGCTGAAGCTCGCCGTGCCGCCGGTCTGCTCCTGCAGTGCGAAGGTGCCGGTGCCGGCGATGGTCACGTTGTTGAGCGAGACGCCGCTGACGGTGCCCTCGACCCACTGCACCGCCTCGTAGGGGCTCTGCTCGATCAGCGTGTTGCTCACGTTGATCGGGCCGGTGATCGCGCCTTGGCTGCCGTCGAACCAGAGTGCGCCGACGCCGAACTGCCAGTTCGGGTCGAGGCTGCCGTCCCGGATCAGGGTGTTGCCGGAGATGGTGGTGGTGCCGACCGGGGTGGAGGTGAAGCGCTGCCCGACCTGGATCCCGCCGCCCTGGGTGATGCCCGTGTCCTGGACCAGGTTGCCGGTGACGGTGTTGTCGTGGCCGCCGTAGATCGCGATGCCGTTGGCGAGCATCTGCAACTGCACCGTGTTGTCGGAGATCGTGTCGTTGGCGTCGGCACCGAGGCTGGAGTCCGCCCAGGTGGCGATGCCGTCGTCACCGGTGTTGCGGATGTCGCTGTTGGTGACGGTCGAGTTGGTGACGCCGCCGTGGAAGTTGATGCCGTCCGCGGTGGTGTCGCGGATGCGCATGCCGCTGAAGGTCAGCTTGTCCATCGGGCCGTCCATCCAGGCGCCGACCTTCTCGTGCTCGATCCAGATGTCCGACACGGTCGAGTTGCTCAGCGCGCCGCCGATGCCGTTGACCTGGGCGCTGTCGTCGCGCTCCTGGACGTTGCCGACGATGGCGAAGTTCTGCAGGTGCACGTTGCTGCTCGGCGAGGGCGCGGAGTTGCCGTAGAAGCCGGGGGCCGCGCCGGTGACGGTCGAGTACCACATGCCGGCGCCGGCGATGGTCACGTTGTTGACGCCGATGTGGCCGGGGACGTTGAAGGTGCCCGGCGGGATCCACACCGTGCCGCCGGGGCCGGCCGCGCTGATCGCGGCGTTGAACGCGCCGGTCGCGTCGTTGACGCCGGTCGCGTCCGCGCCCTCGCTGGTCACCGAGACCGAGCCGGCCGGCTGCGACGCGGCCGGGCCGACCTGCTCGAAGTCGGCGAAGTCGACCGTGTACGAGGAGGAGGTGTCCTCGGAGTCGACCTGGAGCGTGAAGGTGGTGCCGGCCGGATAGCTGGTCGGCAGCAGGCGGTGCGCCTCGTCGAAGAAGTGGTGCGGGTTGCTGCCGGGGGTGTTGGTGAACGGGTAGCTGCCGTAGTACCAGCTGTACGCGTTGGTCAGGGTGAAGTCGCTCTGCTTGGTGCCGTTGACGTAGAGCGAGAGCGGCGCGGTGTAGACCGACCCGTTCGCGGTGTCCGGGATGCTGTACCGGAAGTCGATCGAGTTGGTTGCCACCGGCGTGGTGAACGTGACGTACTGTCCGGTGCCTTGCAGTGTCACGGCTTTGCGCCCCGACGCCTCGTCGGCCAGCTGTCCTTGGGTGTAACTCGGGCCGATGACCGTCCCGTTGGTGGCGGAGTTCTCCGCCTGCACCTCGACGTACGGCAGACCGGCGCCGGTGCCGCCGGTGGCGGTCGCAGCGGCGGTGGCAGTGGCGGCACCGGCGGTGGCGGTAGCGGCGGTGGCGGTAGCACTGGCGGCGGTGGCCGGCTGGTTCGCCAGCGTGAGGATGCCGGCGGCCAGCAGCGTGGTGACGACCGGCAGGGCGAGCGCTCGTCTGAGGGCTCGGACAGGTTGGTACACCTCTTGCTCCCTTCAACATGGGCATGCCAGTTCATACGGTCGGCGCCGCCGTCGGGGCGGAGTGCGGGGATGGCGGGTGCGGGATGGCGGGGTGGTGGAGAGCCGACGGGCGAGCCGGGGGAGTGCCTCGCAGGATCCGTGCGCGGCGGAGCGGCGGGGTGGTCCGCGGGCTCGGTCGGGCGGGGCGGACGGGGTGCCGACGCGAGGGGAACCGTAACGGCTCCGATACGGTGATGCAATATCTAAATGCATCTCTGTTTGATTCTTACGTAATCATGCAAGATCTGAAGCGTGACCCGCCGTCGCCGCACGCGGGGGCTGTGGCTCGGCGGCCGTTCCGCAGTTGCGGCAAGCGCTGCCGGATTTTTGCAAATCCAAGCAAGCCAGTTGCAGTGGATGCTCTACCCTGTTGGCCATGACACGACGACTTGCCGAGGTGGCCAAGAAGGTGGGGGTGAGCGAGGCGACGGTCAGCCGGGTGCTCAACGGGAAACCCGGAGTCTCCGAGCAGACCCGTGGCGCGGTGCTCACCGCCCTGGACGTGCTCGGCTACGAGCGCCCGACCCAACTGCGCGGTGAGCGTTCACGGTTGGTCGGGCTGGTGCTGCCGGAGCTGCAGAACCCGATCTTCCCCGCCTTCGCCGAGGTGGTCAGCGGCGCACTGGCGCAGCGAGGCTTCACCCCGGTGCTCTGCACACAGACCGCGGGCGGTGTCTCCGAGGCGGACTACGTCGAGCTGCTGCTCCAGCAGCAGGTCTCGGGCGTGGTCTTCTTCGGCGGGCTCTATGCGCAGGCCGAGTCGCCGCACGAGCACTACGAACTGCTCTTCCAGCGCGGTGTGCCGACCGTGCTGATGAACGCCGCGATCCCGGAGCTCGGCTTCCCGCAGGTCAGTTGCGACGACGCGGTGGCGGTCGAGCAGGCGGTGGGCCACCTGGTCTCGCTGGGCCACCGGCGGATCGGGCTGGTGCTCGGACCGCCCGACCACATGCCCTCCCGGCGCAAGCTGGCGGCGGCCGAGCAGGTGCTCGCCCGCGCCGGCCTGGAGCTGGGGGAGGAGCACGTCGAGCACGCTCTCTTCTCGCTGGAGGGCGGCCAGGCGGCTGCGGCACGGTTGCTGGGGCGCGGCGTCACCGGCATCGTCTGCGCCTCCGACCCGCTGGCCCTCGGTGCGGTGCGGGCCGCCCGCCGCCGCGGTATGGCAGTGCCGCAGGACGTGTCGATCGTCGGCTACGACGACTCCTCCTTCATGACCTGCACCGATCCGCCGCTGACCACGATCCGTCAGCCCATCGAGGCGATGGGGCGCGCGGCGGTGGGGCTGCTGGTCGGCGAGCTGGCCGGGGCCGGGGTCACGCACGACGAACTGCTCTTCGAGCCCGAGCTGGTGGTGCGCGGCTCGACCGGGTCGGCGCCCAGGGCGTAGCCGCACCGCGGGGCGCGCGGGCGCCTGACACGAGGGTCGGACCCAGGACGGGTCCGGCCCTCGTGTCATGTCGCAGTCGCGGTGGGGCGATGCACAGTTGAGTTCTTGCGGATTCCTATCGATATCTTGTGCAGCCCTGTCGGCCGGTGCTTAAGTGTGGGTCCGCCACCGCCCACCCGACTCCGCCTCGAAGGGGGCCTGCTGCCCATGCGTAGATCCGCAGTGCTGCTGATCGCCACCGCGCTCTCACTGACCGCGGCCGCGTGCTCCAGCTCCTCGTCCTCGAACCCTGCCGCGGTCGGTGGGAAGGTCACCGTCTCCATCGACTGCGCGCCGCCGACCAGCCGCCCGACGCAACGTCAGCAGTGGGCGGACGACATCGCCGCCTTCGAGAAGCTCCACCCGAACATCACGGTGAAGAGCATCGACACCTTCCCCTGCGAGACGCCCGAGCTGTTCACCGCCGCGCTCAAGGGAGGCACCGAACCCAACGTCTTCTACACGTACTTCACCGACAAGCAGCAGGTGTTGGACGCAGGCCGGGCAGCCGACATCACCTCCTACGTCACCGCGGCGAACCTGCCGGTCAAGGACGACATCCTGCCCTCGGTGTGGGACTCGCTGAAGAGCGACGGGAAGACGTACGCCCTGCCACGCACCAACTACACCATGGGCATGATCATCAACCGGAAGCTGTTCCAGCAGGCCGGCCTCGACCCCGACCAGCCGCCGCAGAGCTGGGCCGACGTCGAGGCGGACGCGAAGCGGATCGCCGCCCTGGGCAACGGCATCGCCGGCTACGGCGACTACAGCGCGGGCAACAACGGCGGCTGGCACTTCACCGCCGAGATGGACGCACAGGGCGGCACGATGCTGAGCGCCGACGGCACGAAGGCGGCCTTCGCCGACGCCCAGGGCCTCGCGGTGCTGCAGAACCTGCACAAACTGCGGTTCGACGACAACGTCATGGGGACCACCCAGCTCTACAAGTGGGGGGACCTGCAGAAGCAGATGGCGGCGGGCAAGCTGGGGATGTACATCGCCGCCCCCGACGACATCACCTACATGGTGCAGAGTCTGGGCGCGCACTACGAGGACTTCGGGATGGGCCCGATCCCCGGCCGGAACGGCCCCGGCGCGGGCAGCCTGGCAGGCGGCGACGACTACATGTTCAACAGTAAGGACACCCCCGCGCAGATCACCGCCGGCATCCAACTGCTCAGCTACCTCTGGCTGACCGAGGGCCAGGGCCAGCAGTACGACTACGCCCGCGCCAAGGCATCGGGTCAGGCGGTCGGCCTGCCGGAGCCGCAGCTCTTCCAGGGGGCGACGGCAGCCAAGGACGCCCAACTCAAGGCGGCCGACGCCACCATGCCGGTGCAGGCCTTCGCGCGCTTCGTCGATGCCGACGTCCCCGGTGTCACCGAGCCGGCCAACGCCCAGGCCATCTACAAGATCCTCGACACGGCCATGGCCTCCGTGCTGACCGATCCGAAGGCCGACCCGCGCAAGCTGCTCGACACGGCCGCCGCCCAGGTCGACGAGGTCCTCGCGAACGCCCAGTGAGCCGAGACGCAACCCTAGGAGTTCCCAGATGGCGGCCCTGAGCGCGTCCTCCGGCACCGACACGCCGCCCATCCGGGCGGCGCGGGGAGCCGGTGCCTTCGCCAGATCGGTGCGGCGCAATCTGACCGCGCACGGCTTCCTGATCCCAGCGGCGCTCTGCTTCGCCTGCTTCTCCTGGTACCCCATGGTCCGGGAAGTGATCATGAGCTTCCAGAAGGCGAAGGCGGGCAGGACCAGTTGGGTCGGCCTGCACAACCTGAAGCAGGTGATGAATGACCCCAGCTTCTGGCCGGCCTGGCGCAACACCGCCGAGTTCACCGGGCTGGCCCTGCTGCTCGGCTTCGCGCTGCCGTTCGTCGTCGCCGTGGTGATGAACGAACTACGGCATGCCCGCGGCTACTTGAGGGTTCTGGTGTACCTGCCGGTGATGCTGCCACCGGTCTCCGCGCTGCTGCTCTTCAAGTACCTGTACAACCCCGAGTACGGGCTCTTCAACCGGGTGCTGGAACTGCTGCAACTGCCCACCTCCGGCTGGCTGCAGTCCCCGGACGTGGCGATGCTCGCGGTGGTCCTCGCCTCCACCTGGATGAACATGGGCAGCGCCACGCTGATCTACCTGGCCGCCCTGCAGAGCATCCCGGGCGAGCTGTACGAGGCGGCCGAGCTGGACGGAGCCGGACTGCTGCGCCGGGTGTGGCACGTGACGGTCCCGCAGACCAGGTCGATCCTCTCGCTGATGCTGATGCTGCAGATCGTCGCCACCATGCAGGTCTTCGTCGAGCCGTTCGTGCTCACCAACGGCGGCCAGGGCGTGGACGGTTCGACCACCACCGTGGTCTACCTCATCTACCAGTACGCCTTCAACTTCTCCAACTACGGCGCCGCGTGCGCCCTCGGACTGCTCCTGCTGCTGGTGCTGGCCGGCTTCTCGGCGGTGTACGTGCGACTCAACCGGAGGCTGGAGCCATGAGCGAGGCCCGCACGCTCGTCAACACCGCCCAGCTGAACCGCACCCGCTACCGGGTGGTGCTCCTGCTGGTGGTGCTGCTCTTCACCGTGGTCTTCATCGGGCCGATCTACCTGCTGGTGACCGATGGACTGAAGGGCACCACCGAGGCGATCCGGACGCCGCCCACCTTCTACCCGCACCAGGTGGTGGCCGGCAACTACCGCGACGCCTGGGACCGGCTCAACATCGCCCAACTGCTGCTCAACACAGTCTGGTACGCCTTCGGGGCGCTCGCCTTCCAGATCGTGCTGGACGTCGCGGCCGCCTACTCGCTCTCCAAACTGCGACCGGTGCTGGGCAACGCGATCCTCGGCCTGATGCTGGCCACCCTGATGATCCCGGCCATGGTGCTGGTCGTCCCGCAGTACCTCACCGTGCTGGACCTCCCGCTGCTGCACCAGAACCTGCTGAACTCGCCCTGGGCGATCTGGCTCCCCTCAGTGGCCAATGCCTTCAACATCTACCTGCTCAAGCGCTTCTTCGACTCGGTCCCGAAGGAGCTGCTCGACTCGGCTGCCATCGACGGCGCCGGACCGCTGCGCACGCTGATCGCCATCGTGCTGCCGATGTCGCGGCCGATCATCGGCGTGGTGTCCATCTTCGCGCTCGTCAACGTGTGGAAGGACTTCCTCTGGCCGCTGCTGGTCGAGCCCGACCCCACGAAGCAGACGCTCAACGCCGGGATCTACTCGCTCTCGTTGGGCGTTCCGGAGAACGTGCTGATCGCGGCCGCGGCCATCTCGGCGGTCCCCACCGTGCTGTTCTTCCTGGTCTTCCAGCGCTCCGTCATGTCCGGCCTGACCGCGGGCAGCCTCAAGGGCTAGGGGCGCTCGGCCCTAGGGGCGCCCGGCCCGAACTCGTGAACCGAACTCGTGAACCGGACCCGTGAATTGAACTCGTGACCCGAAGGAGACTCCTACCGTGCACCGACCCGACGAGTGGTGGCGAGGCGCCGCGATCTACCAGGTCTACGTGCGCAGCTTCGCCGACGCGAACGGCGACGGCGTGGGCGATCTGGCGGGGGTCCGCTCCCGGCTGCCGTACCTGGTCGAACTCGGAATCGACGCCATCTGGTTCAGCCCCTGGTATGCCTCCCCGATGGCTGACGGCGGCTACGACGTGGCCGACTACCGCGCGATCCACCCGGCCTTCGGCCGGCTCCAGGAGGCCGAACAGCTGATCGCGGAGGCCCTGGCCCACGGCATCCGCACCATCGTCGACATCGTTCCCAACCACGTCTCCGACCAGCACCCGTGGTTTCGCCAGGCGCTCGACGCCGGCCCCGGCTCGCCGGAGCGGGAGCGCTTCTGGTTCCGCCCGGGGCGGGGCCCGGCCGGCGAACTGCCGCCCAACAACTGGAAGTCCCAGTTCGGCGGCGCGGCCTGGACCAGGATCCCCGACGGCCAGTGGTACCTGCACCGCTTCGCGGCGGGACAGCCCGACCTCAACTGGCAGCACCCCGAGGTGCGTCGGGAGCACGAGGACGTCCTGCGCTTCTGGTTCGACCGCGGCGCGGCCGGGGTGCGGGTCGACTCCGCCGCCGAGGTGATGAAGGATCCCGCGTTGCCCGACCTGATGGAGGGCCGGCAGCCGCACCCCTACTTCGATCGGGACGAGATCCACGACGTCTACCGGGACTGGCGCAAGGTCGCCGAGTCGTACGCCCGGCCGCGCGCGCTGATCGGCGAGGTCTGGCTGCCCGACCCCGCGCGGTTCGCCCGCTACCTGCGCCCGGACGAGCTGCACACCGCCTTCAACTTCGGCTTCCTGACCTGCCCCTGGGACGCAGGGCGGCTGCGCGAGGCGATCGCCACGACGCTGGCCGCACACGCCCCCGTCGGCGCGCCCGCCACCTGGGTCCTGGCCAACCACGACGTCACCCGGACCGTGACCCGCTACGGACGGGCGGAGACCGGCTTCGACTTCGCCGCCAAGGCGCGCGGCATTCCCACCGACCTGGAGCTGGGACGACGCCGCGCGCGGGCGGCGGCGCTGCTCAGCCTGGCGCTGCCCGGATCCGTCTACCTCTACCAGGGCGAGGAGTTGGGCCTGCCGGAGGTCGAGGACCTGCCCGCCGCCGTGATCGAGGACCCGATGTTCCACCGCACCGGCGGCGCCGATCCGGGCCGCGACGGATGCCGGGTGCCACTGCCCTGGACGGGCGCGGCGCCGCCGTTCGGCTTCAGCGCGAACAGCCAGGGCGCGGTGGGCGGTACGGCTGGTACCGTCGTCGCCGAGCCGTGGCTGCCGCAGCCCAACTCGTGGTCGGAGCTGACCGTCGAGCAGCAGGCCGCCGACCCGTCCTCGATGCTGACCCTCTACCGCAGAGCCCTGCGGCTGCGGCACAGCGAACCCGGCCTCGGCGACGGCACGATGGCCTGGCTGCCGAGCGGACCCGAGGTCCTCGCCTTCACCCGGGCACCCGGGTTCGCCTGCGTCGCGAACCTGGGCAAGGAGCCCGTGGCACTGCCCGCGCATCGCCAAGTACTGCTCAGCAGCGTCGAATTGACGGATCACCTCCTGCCCCCGGACGCGGCCGTCTGGCTGCGGTCGGCCTGATGCCCGGGTCAGGTAACTCCTGACCCGGGCATCAGGCCACCGGCACGCCGGTGGGCAGCGCCTCGGGAGGTAGCGGCAGCGGTGCCTCAATGCCTGTCGGTGGTCACTGGCGGATCGCGATCGACGCGGCTGTGGCGAGGATGTCGGCGGTGGTCAGCCCCGCGCGGCGGGCGTGTTCTGCCTGGGCCGGGCGGCAGCGGTTGTGCTGCGGGTCGTACTCGGTCATGATCACGCCCGCGTGGTCGGAGGCGGGTGTTTCGAGGTGCGCCGTCCACCCGTGCTCCCGCAGGGCGTCGTGGAATTCCACTGAGTAGCTGCTGCTCACGATCGCGTCCGAGATGCCGTGCACGAGCCAGACGGGACGGGGCGGGAGAGCGGGGCCGGACAGTGCGGACGTCGCGATGGTGCCGGTGATCCGGGACGGCCGGTCATAGCGGCCCGCGATGCCGACAGCGGCGCTCGGGCGCCAACCGTCCACGGCTTCGGAGGCCAGGGCGAGGCTGATCGCCGCCGAGGCCCCGGCCGACCAGCCGGCCAGCACCGTCCGGTCGGTGTCCCCGCCGTGCGAAGCGGCGTGCTCGCGGACGAACCGGAGGGATTCGAGGAGCTGGCCCCGGCCGCCGTCCTCGGCGTCGGGGCGCCAGTCGGGAACGTAGACGAGCAGACCCCGCTGGGCCGCTGCCTCGGCCAGGGGGGCCAGCACGTCCCTCTCATCGGGACCGACGCCGTGCCAGAGCAGCACGACGGGTGCCGGGGCTGCCTGCGTGGGGCGATAGATGTCGATCGCCTTGGCGTCGGGCCCGTAGGTCGCGGTGGTGACGTCGAGTTCTGCGGTCATGGTGCGTCAGTGCTCTTTTCGCTGGTGTTCTTCTGGTGGTTCGCCCAGGCCGCCGCCTCGACCGTCCAGGTGCGTGGTCGCCGGTTCGCGGCTGGATACCCCTCCTGCTCCAGGGTGCCGGGCTTGTCGGCAGGTGGAGCGGCGGGATCAAGTCCGTGAAGCGGCATCCTCGTGTGCGGCATCCTCGTGCGGAGAGACGGTCGTGAAGTGGGCGGCGATGCGCAGCAGCGCGCGGACGTCGTCGTCCGGCGTGCGGACATCGTCGCGGGTGCCCGCGTCGGCGTAGGCGGTCGGGGCGTGTGGTGATTCGTCGCGGTGGTAGGCGCTCAGCGCCTCGCGGAGCTGGTCGGCGGTCACCGCGGCGGCCAACTCGGCGCCCTGGAGCCCGGCGGTCGTGTACCGCGTCTCGGCCGTGCTGCGCACGGATTGGTCCAGGTGGTGGCGCAGGGCCCACTGGCCGTCCCGGATCTCCACGGTGCGTCGGTACAGGTGCCAGCTGGTACCCCAGAGGGGTGGGCGGCCCGCAGCGGCGTTCCGGTTGGTCTGGAGCGCGATGGTGGGCAGGGCCTCGTGCACTCCGTGCCACAACGGCCCGAGGCGCTGGTAGTTGCGATAGGCGCTCACCCAGGCTCGGGCCCTTGGGACGGCATGCACGGCCAGCGTGGGAATGAAGAATCCCGTGAGTTGGAGCGTGGTGCCGCCGTCGGCGCAGAGCCATGCGAGGTTCTCCGCCTGTGCCGACGCGTGGGTGAGGCCGAAGACCGCGGCCGAGACGTCCACGAGCCGGACCGCGCTGTAGCCGAAGGTCAGCAGTGCCCCCGCTCCCACGACGCGCAGACCACGCGCGATCCATGGCTCGCCCGTGCCGCCGGCTCTCCGCCGGCAGACGACCGCGACGACGCCCTCCGCGATGGCGTAGGCACCGATGTAGAGGGTCAGGAACGCCTGGTAGATGCCGCTGTGGATGTACTTGGCCGTGAAAGCCTGAGGGGCGACCGTGCCGGTGACGGGCAGCAGGAAGAACAGCGTCACCAGCGCGGCGATGACCGCTGCCCCGGCCGTGAGGCAGAGCCGGACCGTCCTGCGGGCCCTTTCCTGTGGCAGGACCCAGTTGGCCAGGACGACAAGCTGCAAGGTCATCAGAGCCGTGACAATGCCGAAGGAGGCCAGGATTCCGACGGCCGGGTTGCCGGTCGCCTCGCCCAGAAGTCTCCAGACCGGATCGAGGGAGACGAGAAAGGAGAGGGCGGAGAGGCCGTACACGCCGGCAAGGGCGGCCAGAGCCCTGTCCTGGCCCAGCTGTCGCGGTGGCGAGACCAGGATGAGGAAGCCGACGACGGCCAGGGTCAGACAGATCGGGTGCAGGAGCTGCTGCATGGGGATCCGTGTCACCGCCTTCCGCGCAGCAGCGTTTCCGCCACGGGGTCGTCGCCCTGAAGGCGCGGGCCCGGGCGGTGTGCGTGGCGCTGCAGGTAGGTGCCGATCAACTCCGCCTCCTCCTCGTCGTCGTGTTCGTAACTCGTGCGGCCCAGCATCATCTTGACCACCCTCGGGTCGAGGTCGGGGACCAGCCGGTCGGCGACCGGCTGGGCCGCGGGGAGGATGGGCAGGCCCTGGTGATTGCGGAGAATATGCCCGAGCTCGTGCGCGATGATGTGGTCCTGGTGGGCGCGGCTGGTGTCCGGGTGGACGAAGATGTAGTCGTTGCTCTTCGACCGGATCCAGAGGCCGCACAAGCCCTGTGCGATGTCCTCGGCAATGGGGAGGACCTGGATCGGGTACCCGGACAGGGTTTCGACGACCGGGAAGAGCTCTCTCACGCTGCTGACCGGCGGCAGGTCCAGGCCTCGCACGAAGCGTCGGCAGTTGCTCTGGAGGCTGCCCCTCACGGGTTCCGGTCCGTTCCTTCGTCGGCTGAGCCGACCGGGAGCCCTTCCTGTACCCGCAGTTGCTCGACCGTGGCGAGTACCTGCTCCATGCTCTGCGGCGACAGCCCCGCCACCCGCATGGCGACACGCTGCACTCCGCTGGTGCGCAACTCGCTGACGAAAGCCAGCTCGGCCGTGACCCTGTCGGCCGTGCTGTCGTCGAAGAAGTAGGCCACCGGGACGCCGAAGAACCCCGCGAGCGCTTCGAGGTGCCGCCTGGTGGGGTTGTCCCGCCGCCCGGTGCGCAGCTGCCACAGATAGACGTGGGAGGGGGAGACGCCCCCGCGTTCGCGCAGCATGTCGGCCACTTCGTGGTTGCTGTACGGGCCGCGGCCGGGCGGGTGGACTGTTTCGAACAGCGCGTTCAGCCGCTCCTGGAGTGTCCTGACCATGAAGAACCCCTCCCCAGCCCTCGGGATGAACGTTGACCGACACAGCGTGCCGACCGGGCGACAGCCAGCATATTAGCTGAACTTAATCGAGCTGTTGGGCCAAGGAGCCGCCCTGTCGTGCCCCGGTGGAACGCAGCCGACGCGCCCGGTGATCACTTGCCACGCAAGGCAGTTGGGAAGGAGACAGCGACCGGCCCGCCGCGAGGGCGCGAAGGTCCACGTGGCACGGCCGGCGCACCTCGCCCCAGCTGATGCCAGTGGTGGTCCGAGGCGAGTCGGCCCCGGGCAGGGAAGGTGAAACGAGGGCACCGTGCTGCGCTAGCCGGGTCACGGTGGGTGTCCGGATGTTTCCCAGGGGCGCCGACGGGTGATTCCTTGCGGCCAGAGCGGCGGCCGTCCCCGTCGCCGAGTCGCGCCTCGGAGGCCCCGCCGTGTCCGTTCGCTCCCGTCGTTCCCCGCTGCCCCGCCGCCACGGGCGGGCGGTCACCGCCCTGCTCACCGCCTCGCTGGTGCTGGTGGCCGCGGCCCCCGCTGCGGCGGGGCACGGTGAGGACGGCGACGCGGCGCTGCGGGCGCGGCTGCAGGAGCTGGTCGACCGACCGGACGGCCCGCCCGGAGCCATCGCGGTGCTCCGTGACGGCGACCGTGTACGGGTGTACCGGGCCGGGGTGGCCGAGGTCGGCACCGATGATCCGCCCCGGCCCACCGACCACATGCGCCTCGCCAGCGCCGCCAAGGCGTTCAGCGGTGCGGTTGCGCTCCGGCTGGTCGACTGCGGGCTGCTCGGGCTGGACGACACCATCGCCGGCCGCCTGCCCTCGCTGCCGGCCGCTTGGGGCGCGGTGACGCTGCGCCAGCTGCTCAACCACACCAGTGGGCTGCCGGACTACAGCGCGTCACCCGAGTTCGTCGAGGAGATCCTCGCCGACCCGCACCGGTTGTTCGACTCCCGGCACCTGCTCGACTACGTCGCCGACGAGGGCCTGGAGTTCACCCCCGGCTCCCGGTACCACTACTCCAACTCCGACAACATCGCCGTCGCCCTGATGGCCGAGGCCGCGACCGGTCAGCGCTACGAGGACCTGCTGGCCACTCAGGTCTACCAGCCGCTGGGGCTCACCGGGACCAGCCTCCCCTCCGGCTACCAGCTGCCCGACCCCTACCTGCACGGCTACGCCGTCCGAGCGAACGAACCGCCGCAGGACGTCAGCACGCTGTTCGGCGCGTCGGGCGCCTGGGCATCGGGCGGGCTGGTGTCCACGCCCAAGGACTTCAGCACGTTCGCGGCCGGGTACGCGGGCGGCCCGCTGATCAGCGAGGCGACCCGGCAGCAGCAGCGGGCCTTCGTCGCGGGCGCCTCCGAGCCGGCCGGCCCGGGAGCCAACCGCGCCGGGCTGGCGATCTTCGAGTACACCACCCGGTGCGGCGTGGTCTACGGGCACACGGGCAACACCGCGGGCTACACCCAGCTCGGCGCCGGCACCCCGGACGGCCGCCGCAGCCTCACCCTCTCCGTCACCTCACAGGTGAACCAGAAGGTCAACCCGAACCTGCTGGAGCACCTGCGCGCCGTCGAGGAGGACTTCGTCTGCGCCCTGCTGGACGGCTGAGACCTGTCTCTGCGGTCATTCGCGGGCCCGGCTGAGGAGGGCGGCGAGGTCGTTCCTTCGCGGTAAACGCAATGTGTTTGCTTTAAAAGTGCCGCAGGGCCTACTGTCGGCTAAAGCAAACCGTTAGCTTTTGGTGTGGGAGTGCTCCGCTGCTCCCACCGCGATCGGGAAGGGCGTCCATGTCAACGTCCCCGTCAACAGCCGTGTCAACGTCCGTGTCAACAGCCGTGTCAACCTCCGTGTCGGCGCCCATCTCCGACGCCGAACTCACGCCACCGGAGGCCGCCCGCTGGGCCGCCCGCGCCGGGCTGCCGCTGCCCGCCGACCGGCATGCCGCGGTCGCGGCCACCGCCAACCACATCCACGCGATCGTCACGATCCTGCGGGAGCTGGACTTCGGCGAAACCCCGCCTGCCAGCGCCTACCGCGCCGGAGGGGAGACGCGCGATGCAGCCGTATGAGCTCTCCCTCGCCGCCGCCGCGGACGCGATCCGGAGCCGGCAACTGTCGCCCGTCGAGCTGGTGGACTCGGTCCTCGCGCGCATCGAGCAGGTGGAGCCGCGCCTCGATGCCTACGTCGCCATCGACGCGGAGCAGGCACGCCGGGCGGCGCTCGCAGCCGAGCACGACGTGGCACACGGTCGTTACCAGGGGCCCCTGCACGGCATCCCGATGGGACTCAAGGACCTGATCGACGTCGCCGGCTGGGCCACCACGGCCAGCTCCCGCGTGCGTACCGACCACCGCGCGCAGGAGGACAGCACGGTCGCCGCGCGCCTGACGGCCGCCGGCGCGATCCTGCTCGGCAAGACCCACACCCACGAGTTCGCCTACGGCCTGACGACCCCGCAGACCAGGAACGCCTGGGACCGCGGCCGGGTCGCCGGCGGTTCGAGCGGCGGATCCGCCGTCGCCGTCGCCTCGGGCACGGCGACCTTCTCCCTGGGCACCGACACCGGCGGATCGATCCGCGTGCCCGCCGCGCTCAACGGGGTCGTCGGCCTCAAGCCGACCTACGGTCTCGTCCCACGCCACGGCGTCACATCGCTGTCCTGGGCGCTGGACCATGTCGGCCCGATCACCCGGACCGTCGAGGACGCGGCGCTGGTGCTCACCGCCCTCGCCGGACACGACCCGCGCGACCCCGCCTCGCTGACGACTCCCGCCGTGGACTACCGGCCGGGCCCGGGCACGGACCTGACGGGACTGCGGATCGGCGTGCCGCGGAACTACTACGTCGACCACCTCGACGCGGAAGTCGAGGCCGCCGTCCGGCACGCCATCGGGCAGCTGGAGGCCCTCGGCGCACGGCTCGTCGAGGTCGACATCCCGATGGCCCGCTACGTCCTGCCCACCCTGTGGGGACTGCTGGTCCCGGAGGCCACCGCCTACCACGAGCGCACCCTGCGCACGGTGCCCGAGCTGTACCAGGCGGACGTCCGCGTCCTGCTGGAGGCCGGCGAGCTGATGAGTGCCGTGGACCACGTGCGCGCCCAGCGCGCACGGACCCTGATGCGGGAGCAGTGGGCGCGCGTCCTGGACACGGTCGACGTGATCGCCGCCCCGACCGTCCCGATGACGGCGGCAGCGGCCGACCAGGAGACGGTCACCTGGTCCGACGGCACGGTCGAAACCGTCTCCGACGCTCTCGTGCGCCTCTGCGCCCCCGCCAACATCGTCGGGGTGCCCGCCCTGTCCGTCCCGGTCGGCCACGACACGGCGGGCATGCCGATCGGCCTGCAGCTGCTCGGCCGACCGCTCGGCGAGCGCGCGCTCCTGCGGGTCGGTCACGCCTACGAACAGACGCAGCCCGCCCGAGTGCTCGCGCCGGTGGTGTGAGCGTGGTGCGTGGGCCGGGGTGGTCAGCCCGCCGGTCCGGCCCACGCGCTGTTCGGCTCGTGTCCGACTCCTGGACGAACGCTCCGGACACTCCTTAAACGCAAGGATTGTGCTTTAAGGTGGTTGGTATGAGTCGCAAGCAGATGGTGCGCCCCGGCGGGCGCAGCGCCCGGGTCCAGACATCGGTGCAGGCGGCTGTCCGTGAACTCCTGGCCGAGGTGGGACGCGACACGCTGACGGTGCCGTTGGTCGCCCAGCGCGCCGGAGTCACCCCCTCGACGATCTACCGCCGTTGGGGCGACCTGCAGGAACTGCTGTCCGACGTCGCGGTGGAGCGTCTGCGGCCCGATACGGAGCCGGAGGACCACGGCGATCTGCGGTCCGACCTGACCGCCTGGGCCGAACAGTTCCTCGACGAGATGGCCTCTCCCTCCGGCCGCGCCTACATCCGCGACGCCCTGCTCGGCGACCCGGACGGCGGCAACGCCGGCCAGTGCTCGGCCTACGCGGCCGGACAGATCGACCTTGTCCTCGCCCGAGCCCGAGCCCGAGCCCGAGCCCGCGACCGCGAGGAGTACATCCCCGACGTCGAGACGACCATGGACCGCGTCGTCGCCCCCCTGATGTACCGCATCCTCTTCCGCCCGACCGGCCTCGACGCGGCCTACGCGCGCCGGCTCGTCACCGACCTCCTCGACACCGGCGATGACGCGGTCGAGCACCGGGTGCCCCGGTGAGGTGGAGTGTGGCCGCCCTGCAGGGCAACCCCGACTTCCGCCACGAGGTGCACTATCCGCTCGTGGCCTCCTGAGTCACCGGCTCGACCGAAGGGCGGGCCTCCTGGGGTGCACCCTTCCCCGCGCCGCCGGCCCGAGCCGGGGCCGGCGGCCGGCGGACCAGCAGCAGCACGATCGCGCCGCCCACCAGACCCATCGCCCCGGCCACCAGGAAGGTCTGCCGCAGCCCGGCGGCGAACACCTCGTGCACCAGCTGCGACACCGCCACCCGGTGCTCGGGAGCCGTCCGGGCGATCACCGTGGCCGCCCGGCCGCCGATGAGCGCGTCCGCGGTGGCCCTGGGGTCGCTCACCGCGCCGGCCGAGGCCCGCAGCGCCGACAGCACCTTGTCCTGGAAGACGGCGCCCAGCACCGCGATCCCCAGCGCGTTGCCCAACTGGCGCGAGGTGTTGGCGGCGCCGGCCGCCATCCCGCTGCGCTCCGCCGGCACCGAGGCCATCGCGGTGGTCGCCAGCAACGGCCCCGCCAGGCCCGCCCCGACGCCGGTCAGCGCCAGGCCGGGCAGCAGGGCCGTCCAGGTCGAGCCCGCGCCGACCATGGCCTGCAGCATGGCACCCGCACTGGTCACCAGCATGCCGATCCCGATGGCCCACCGGGGCGAGGCCCCGAAGAGCCATCGGCCGGCCGCGGCGGAGACCAGGAACGCCGCGATGCTCATCGGCAGGAAGGCGAGACCGGCCGCCACCGGGCCCATGCCGCGCACCGACTGCAGCCAGAGCGAGGCGTAGACCACGTAGGAGAAGGCCGCCCCGGAGAGCAGCAGGCCGCCGAGCATGATCCCGACGAAGGACGCGCGCCCAAAGAGCGCCAGGTCCAGCATCGGACGGCTGCTGCGCCGCTCGACCGCCACGAACGCCGCCAGCGCGAGCGCGCCGAGCGCGAAGAGCCCCAGTGTGGTGGTGGAGGTCCAGCCGTTGTCGCCCACCCGGATCAGCGCGTAGGTGACGGCGCCGGCCGCCAGCGTGAAGGTGGCCATGCCCGGCAGGTCGACGCCCTTGGCGTGCGGGTTGCGGGACTCGCTGACGAAGCGCCGGGTCATCAGCACCGCCAGCGCGCTGACCGGCAGGTTGACGTAGAAGATCCAGTGCCAGTCCAGGTGCTGGGTGAGCAGCCCGCCCAGCACCGGGCCGGCCGCGGCCGCGGCGCCGCTCACCGCGCCCCAGACGCCGAACGCGATGCCTCGGTCCTTGCCCTGGTACGAGCTGCTCAGCAGCGCCATCGTGGTGGCGGACATCGCGGCGCCGCCGACGCCCTGCAGACCGCGGAAGGCGATCAGCACGGCCGGACCGGTCGCCAGGCCGCAGGCCAGCGAGGCCGCGGCGAAGAGCATCAGGCCCGCCAGGTAGATCCTGCGCCGCCCGGCCAGGTCGGCCAGTGAACCGGCGCTCAGCAGCAGGGCCGCCAGGGCCAGGGCGTAGATGTCCATCACCCACTGCAGGTCGGCGAAGGAGGTGTGCAGGCTCCTGGCCATGTCCGGCAGGGCGACGGTCACGATGGTGACGTCCACCAGCAGCATGAACGTGCCCAGGCACACCGCGGTCAGCGGCAGCCATTTGCGCATCGGAGTTCTCCGTTCGGTTTCGCATTCGTGTCGCTCTGACGGTCGCACCACAGCGGGCGATACTTCCAACCACGCCTACCTTCGTGCCGGATTCCAACATAGACTGACAGGGTGATGATGGAAACCACCCAGAGCCTGATGCTCGACGACCTCGACCACCAGGTGATCCAGGCCCTGCTGCTCGACGGGCGGGCCGCCTTCAGCAAGATCGCGGCCGTCCTGGGCGTCTCGGACCAGACGGCGATCCGCCGCTACCGCAGGCTGCGTACCGCCGGGCTGCTGCGGGTGGTCGGGCTGCTGGACGGCCGCCGGCTCGGGCTGCTGGAGTCCTGGCTGCGGGTGCAGTGCACACCGGACGCCGCCGTGGCGGTCGCCGACGCGCTGGCCCGCTGTCCCGACATCTCCCGGGTCACCGTCAACTCCGATGGCACCGAGGTCAACTGCGTGACCCGGGCGCGCAGCCGGGAGGACCGCGACTCGCTGCTGCTGCACAAGCTGCCGGGCACCCAGCGGGTCACCGGGGTGACCGCGCACACCGTGCTGAAGGTCTTCGGCGGCCCGTCACGCCGGCTGGGGGTGAACCGGCTGACCGCCGAGCAGGTGGCCGCGCTGGAACGCCCGGTGCACCCGGGCACCGAACCGGTCCAGCTGGACGAGGCGGACCTCGTGCTCCTCGCCGAGCTGGCCCGCGACGGCCGGACGGGCTGCCCCGAGCTGGCCCGCGCCACCGGCCTGTCCGAGTCCACCGCCCGTCGCCGCACGGAGCACCTGCAGGACGTCGGCGCGCTCTTCTTCGACATCGAGATCGACCCGGCGCTGCTCGGCTACCCCACCCAGGCCACCCTGTGGGCCACCGTGGCCCCCGCCGACCTGGCCGCCGCAGGCGCCGCGCTCGCCGCCCATCCGGGAGTCCCGTTCGCCGCCGCGGTGACCGGTTCGGCGAACCTGGTGGCCGTGGTGCTCTGCCGCGACACCGAGGAGCTCTACGAGTTCCTCACCGGCCGGCTCGGTTCGCTGCCCGCCATCCAGCAGGCCGAGCTCGCCCCGGTCATCCGCACCGTCAAACGGGCCGGTCTGCTGACGGACGGGTACCGACTGGTGGATCCGGCGGACTGATCCCGCGGGCCAGGCCGTGTCTGACAGTTCGCGCGTGGGGGCGTAGGGGCGCAATGCGGGTTGTGAGGCTGCTGCCTGGCTTCTCTCCGGTGGCGGGTCGCCGGGCGGCGGCTCGCGTTTCTGGACGGTGCGCTGCCGTGCGGAGCCGTGGTCGGCGTTCTCAGGAGCAGGGCCTCCTGCCTGTCGCTTCGCCCGTGCGGGCCGATTCGGCGGCGTGGGGGAGGGCTTGACGGGTGTGCTCGGTGCACAGGGGTGCTTCTTCATGATTCGCCGGATCTCGCCCGATTGGCGGTCTACGCTACGAACAGGTCGCGCTACCCGCTGTGGCCGTGTGAGGAGGAGCCCTGTGTCATCGCCATCGCCTTGTGACCCCGAATTCGCTCCCGTCGGTGACGTGGACGCGGCGCTCCTGGTGATCGACTCCCGCCTCAAGGCCCTCTACAACGGCAAGGCCGAGACGGACCCGGAACACCGGCGGATGATCGATCAGTTCGCCGCGTCCATGGGCCCTGCGGGGTTCGATGATCTGCTGGACGGTGCGTGCACGCTCATCTTCATGTTCATGAGCTGGCTGCGCAGGGCCTGCGAGGACCATGAAGAGGACGTCATCGACCACGTGGTGCCCACCCTGGTGGCCACGATGCGCATGATGCCCAAAACCTTCCGTCCCGAGGTCATCCCCACCATGGTCGGCCTGCTCGTCGCCGCCGGTACCGGCCTGAGCCCCAATCTGTGGCGCGCGCAGTACGGACGCTGGACCGAGGCCGAGATGAATCCGCTGGAGGCCACGACCGTCCTGCTCGCGGAGCACATCAACCGGATCACCGGCGGCGACCACGACTTCGCCACCCGTTTGATCACCGAGGCGCTGTCCGGGGTGGACGAGGCCTGACGCACGGCGTGAAGCGGCGTAGCGCGTCACCAGGCGAGCTGATCGCTGTCCGGCGACGGGCCCTGCGGATTCCGTGGCCGGTTGGTCGTCACGCGGCCGGTTGCGAAAGACTGGTGGGATGCTGCTTCCCACCACCGCCGACCTGGTCGAGCTCGTCGAAGCCGTCCGCATCACCGATCCACACGGCTGGTACCAGTGGACGGACACCGTCCCCGGCGAGACGGTCGGGCTCTGGGATGATGCGCAGGAGGTTCTCGCGCTCGTCACGGGCCTTCCCGTGAGCAGCAAGATGCGGTGCTTCTCGCCGGGCTTCGCGATCCGCGCCCACACCGGGCCGGGCCAGGTCTTCTCCGGGCAGATACTGTTCGAGATCGCTTTCTGCTTCCAGTGCCACGCGGCGTGGTTCTACGGCCAGGCCGTCACTGCGAACCTGGCCCGCCAGACGTTCGATCCCGCGAGTGCTCCGGCGCGCGAGCTCCTCCACCGGTTCCGGGAGAGCGCCGCGTCCTGAGGCCCGCACCCACCAGCGCTGCCGTGGGCGGGGGAGGGTCGCGGGGAGCCGATCCCGGTCCTTGGCGCGTCAGTCGTGGCGCCGCAGACGGGGGATCCGCAGGCGCCACCGGCTGCCACCCGACGGGGGCGCGGTGGTACGGGGCGTGGCAGCGTCCTCACCGTCTCCGGTCCGGGAGCCCGCCCCTGCGGTGCCCGGCGACCGGTTGCCGTCCCTGCCGTGGGCCTGCCGCCACTGGGACACGACCTCGTCGATGTCGATCAGCGAGCGACCGAGCGGCGGGCCCGGTGGTGGCATGCGCAGATTGGCGGCGATCCTCTCGTTCAGCGGCTCCAGGAGTTCGCGCACGCGCCACTCATCCGGGGCGTTGGCCGCCTCGGCCAGGGTGTCCTCGATCTCCTTGCGAAGTGCGAGCGTTGGATCGAGGATCGCCCCGTGGCCCTCGTGGACCACCTTCTGCTTGATCCACCACGCCTCGTCGTAGGGCACGTTCAGGCCGGCCAGCGGCCTGCCCAGGCCGGGCAGCTCGGCGAACTCGCCGCGCGTCTCCGCCTCGCGGATCTGCCGGTCGATCCAAGACTCGAAATCAAGCCCTGTGGGCTTTCGCTCAGTCATGGGGAGATTCTCCCACTCCTGGAGTCCGCTGGACCAGTCTGATTCCCGTGGTGTGGCAGGTGGGTGGCTCGACTCGGATCAGTCGGCAGACGGTCCGCCCGCGGCTTCGGCACGCGCTCGGCCGGGGCGGCCCGCGGTCAGGACTGCAGCCAGTTGATGGTGTAACCACCGCCACTGGGCCGGGAGTTGTCGGTCAACTGGGTGTTTCCCCGGGACAGGTCGGTGGAGTTGAGGGTACCGGCGCTCTCCAGCGGGGAGCCGTTGAAGGCCACGTCGGTGAACGAGATGGATCCGAAGTCGGCGACGGGGCCGATGCCGTCGCCGAGGTCCTCGACTATCGCCTCGGCGGAGGAGAGCTGGTACGAGCCGGACTCGTGGTAGGTCTTGGTCCAGTGCTGCGTCGCGTCGGACTCGGTGAGTGTGAACGAGGTGCCGCTCACCGAGACGGCGGCGGTGATCTGGTCCCCGGCCTTGACGGTCTTGGTGAAGTAGATCGAGTCCGCCGGGTACATCTCGACCCACGGGTAGTAGCCGGCGACGCCATTGGTGCAGTCCTGGTCGAAGCCGATCTGCTCGACGGTCTGGGAGTTGAAGCCGTCGATCCCGATCCATGGTGATACCGAGCTGTCCGGGGTGGCCGCGCAGTCGAGTGCCGGGACGGTCCAACTGCTGCTGGCCGAGGTGTAGGTGCCGCCCGTGACGGCGTAACCGCCCCATGTCTGGTCGTCGTGCAGGTAGTGGCTGTGGTGCGGGAAGGCTCTTGTGGCGCCCGCGCCCGCGCCCGCTGCTGCGGCTGCGGCCGGGGTGCCGGTGGATGCTGCGGCCGTGAGCAGTGCGGGGGTGAGCGCGGCCACAGCGGCGAGCGCGCGGAGTCGGTGGATCGTCACGCGGGTACCTCCGACGGATGTGGGTTCGCGTTGCCATCCGGGCGTGGCGAAGTCGCCACAGGGAACACCACAGGGGACATCACAGGGGCAGTGGTGCGACTGGCGGCACGGGTGGCACGGCGAGGGCGGGTTGCACCTGAACTGGCGGCCGCTGGCCGCTTCTTGCGGTGATGACGGGACCGGTGGCGCTGATCAGCGACGGTTCGTGTTCCTCGGTGCGCTTCGAAAGGGTAAGGACTGGACCACCGCCGCACAAGGGTGGCAACCGGATGTCTTTGACCGTGTCCCGTAAGCGAGTTGCTCCCTGGCGCAGATGAGCAGCGGGGGGGGGGGGGGGGGGGGGGCGGGGCCGGGAGGCGCGCGGCGCGCCGACCGGGGTAGGCCGGGGGCCG